>NZ_JBHLWM010000001.1:0-855623 GCF_042432815.1 Rhodopseudomonas telluris | reverse complement strand
GGGCGCCCTGGAGGAGGAGGCGTCCGCGGGTCAACGATGCATCAGGCCGCAGCGGCCTTCGAGGTGGGGACTTCCGAGATGGTCTTCAGGATCTGCGACGCGATCTGGTAGGGGTCGCCCATGGAATTCGGGCGGCGATCTTCCAGATAGCCCTTGTAGCCGTTGTTGACGAAGGAGTGCGGCACGCGGATCGAGGCGCCGCGGTCCGCCACGCCGTAGGAGAACTTGTTCCACGGCGCGGTTTCGTGCTTGCCGGTCAGGCGCATGTGGTTGTCCGGACCGTACACGGCGATGTGGTCGTGCAGGTTCTTCTCGAACTGGCCCATCAGCGCTTCGAAGTAGTCCTTGCCGCCGACTTCACGCATGTACTTGGTCGAGAAGTTGGCGTGCATGCCCGAGCCGTTCCAGTCGGTGTCGCCGAGCGGCTTGCAGTGCCATTCGATGTCGATGCCGTAGCTTTCGCACAGCCGCAGCATCAGATAGCGCGCCATCCACATCTGGTCGGCGGCGGTGCGGGAGCCCTTGCCGAAGATCTGGAATTCCCACTGGCCCTTCGCCACTTCGGCGTTGATGCCTTCGTGGTTGATGCCGGCGGCGAGGCAGAGGTCGAGATGCTCTTCGACGATCTTGCGCGCAACGCTACCGACGTTCTTGAAGCCGACGCCGGTGTAGTACGGACCCTGCGGCGCCGGATAGCCGGCCTCCGGGAAGCCGAGCGGCCGGCCGTCCTTGTAGAAGAAGTATTCCTGCTCGAAGCCGAACCAGGCGCCTTCGTCGTCCAGGATGGTGGCGCGGGTGTTCGACGCGTGCGGGGTGACGCCATCCGGCATCATCACTTCGCACATCACCAGGATGCCGTTCTTGCGGGTGGCGTCATGGAACATCGCGACCGGCTTCAGCACACAATCCGAGCTGCGGCCTTCGGCCTGGTTGGTCGACGAGCCGTCGAAGCCCCACAGCGGCAGTTGCTCGAGCGTCGGATAGACTTCGAATTCCTTGATCTGCGTTTTGCCGCGCAGGTTCGGCACCGGCGTGTAGCCGTCGAGCCAGATGTACTCGAGCTTGTACTTGGTCATGCGGTTCTCTCTGTTATGCAAAGGGTGGGAACCCGAAGCGGATACGGAACCGCGCCCCGGCGGCCGACATCCGGCTGTCACGGAAGCATTTGCCGTGCCAAACCCAACAATGCCTGCGACAAATCGCGCGACCCATACGGCAAATCGGGAACTTCGAGGCTTCGAGGGGCTTGGACTGCCAAAGAGGCGAGATTCAGCCCGGATTTGGCTGCCTGACGGTTGCAGACAATCTTAACGGTTGAAGCGCACGCTTTAAGCAGACGCAGTTGCTCCTGCCCTTCGAAGGCACAAAGCACCGCCAGGCACTGATTTCGACTGGCTATCGGCCGGGCAGTGCCAATTTTGCTTATTTTTCAAGCAAACGATGATTTTTCCTTGAGCATATTGCACCCCGCCTAGGCGGGCCCGATATTTACAGACCGTGCAAATCAAGGCGCAGGACCAAAGATCAACCAAGGAGAGAAGGAGAAGAACGTGAGTAGCCTGGAGCAGACATCCGCAAAAATCTACCAGTTTCCCGTCGGTGGCCGTGGCGGTCTTGCCCGACGCGAACAGACGGCAGCCGACGTCGCCAGCCGTGCCGTCGTGACCAGCTCGAGCTGGTATCACGAAGCGGCGATGCTCGACGAGCAGCCGCGAAAGCCGCAATGATCCCCGAGCCGATATCGCCCTGGGGCGTGACATTTCAGATCTGACGAAGGGCCGGCGTGCGAACGTTTCGGCCCTTTGTTCTGTCCGGGACTTAAGCTCCAGCTCAGACGCCGAAGATCGACCAGCCGAGCCGCTTGGTCAGCGCTTCCAGCGCGATCCGTCCGAGATGCGAGTTGCCCGCGGCATCGAGCCCAGGTGACCAGACGGCGATCGAGGCTTTTCCCGGCGCCACCGCCAGCACCCCTCCCCCGACCCCGCTCTTGCCCGGCAGACCGACCCGGTAGGCGAATTCACCCGAACCATCGTAATGCCCGCAGGTCAGCATCAGGGCATTGATGCGCCGCGCGCGCTGGGGCGACACGACATTGTGCCCTGTCGAGGGGTTGCGGCCATTATGAGCGAGAAAGCGCCCGGCCATTGCCAGCTGCCTGCAGCTCATCGCGATCGCGCAATGATGGAAGTAGACGCCGAGCGTATACTCGACCGGATTGTCGAGCACGCCGAACGACTTCATGTAATTGGCCAGCGCCGCGTTGCGGAAGCCGGTGCGTTGCTCGGAAGCCGCCACCGCCTCGTCGATCACGATGCTGTCGTCGCCGCCGAGAAACTGCATGAAGCGCAGGATCTCGCCGAGCGCCTCCCGCGGCTGGTGGCCGGACAGGATCAGGTCGGTCACCGCGATCGCGCCGGCATTGATAAAGGGATTGCGCGGGATGCCGCGCTCGCGCTCGAGCTGGACGATCGAGTTGAAGGCCGAGCCCGACGGCTCGCGCCCGACCCGGCGCCACACGCGGTCGCCCGCCTTGCCGAGCGCCAGCGTCAGCGTGAACACCTTCGAGATGCTCTGGATCGAGAACGGCACGTCGGCGTCGCCGCCGGCCGCCACATGACCGTCGGCGTCGATCACGACAAGGCCGAAGCGCTGCGGATCGACGTTCGCGAGTTCGGGGATATAGCTCGCGACCTCGCCACGGTCCGTGCGCTGCGCCATCTCGTCGGCGATCTCGGCGACGATGTTGTCGAGGTGATCAGGTTTCATACTGGCGGGATGTGATGCAAGCTGTGCGCCACGTCAATGGAGCCGTGAACAGAAGCATCACCCCGTCATTGCGAGCGAAGCGAAGCAATCCAGCGCAGTGCACGGAGCTGGATTGCTTCGTCGCTCCGCTCCTCGCAATGACGGGTGAGCGCCTACGTCGTCGCCGCCTTGTGGCGTTGCTTGCGCAACTGCAGGGCGCTGAGGTGGCCGTCGCCGGTCGGCTGATAGAATTCGGTGTAGCGATGCGTGGCTTCGCGGAAGGCGTGGGCGTCGGTCTCCTTCTTCGCGTCGAACGCGTCGAAGCCATTGCGCACCAGGAAGGTGAACTGATCGCGCAGCACCTGACCGGTCGCACGCAATTCGCCGCGATAGCCGTAGATCTCGCGCAGCCGGCGCGCCTGACTGTGGGCTCGGCCGTCCTTGTAGGTCGGATACACCAGCGCGATCAGCGCCAGACGATCCAGCCACGGCTTGAGCTCGACGACATCGCGGTTGTTCGGCCAGACGACGCCGAGGGGCCGGTTGCTCTTCGTCAGCGTCTCCGCATCGGCGAGAAAGCGCGCCGCGGAGACGAGGATGGCGCCGTCGGCCGGCAGTTCGGCGTCGTCCGCGACCGTCACGAAGTCGTCGGCAACGATCTGCCCGTTCTTAACGAGTGGCATAGACGCGCTCCTTGAAGGGCTCGACGCCGAGCCGCTTGACGGTGTCGACGAACAACTCCTCCGGCCGCTCGCGCAGCGCCAGATAGGCCTCGACGATATCCTCGACCACGTCGGCGACCTGCGCATACGGCACCGCCGGGCCAATCAGCTCACCGAGCTTGGCGTGCTCGTCGGCGCGGCCGCCGATGGTGATCTGATAGACTTCCTGATCGTTCTTCTCGACACCGAGAATGCCGATATGGCCGACATGGTGATGGCCGCAGGCGTTGATGCAGCCCGAGATATTCACGTGCAGCCGGCCGATCAGATTGGCGGTCTCGTGATTGGCGAAACGTCGCGTCAGCTCCTGGGCGATCGGGATCGAGCGCGCATTGGCGAGCGAGCAGTAATCGAGCCCCGGGCAGGCGATGATGTCGCTGACCAGATTGACGTTCGGCGTAGCGACGCCGATGGCGTCGAGCGCCTTCCACAGCGCCGGCAGATCGCGCTGGGCGACGTGCGGCAGCGCCAGATTTTGCTCGTGGCCGACGCGGATTTCGCCGAACGAGTAGGTGTCGGCGAGGTCCGCGATGGCGTCCATCTGCTCGGCGGTGGCGTCGCCGGGCGGGCCGCCGACCGGCTTCAGCGACAGCGTGACGATGGCGTAGCCGGGCTGGCGATGCGGCGCGACCGAGTTCTTGCGCCACGCCTCGAACTTCGCATCCGCTGCCGCGGCCCGCAGCTCGGCGGGATCATCCGTCAGCTTCTCGTAGGCCGGATAGACGAAGCGCGAGCGGATCTCCTCGATCATCTGGTCGTCGAGGGTCAGTGGACCTTCGGCGATCTCCTGCCAAGTCTGCTCGACCTCGGCGGCGAACTTCTCGATGCCGAGCTCGTGTACCAGGATCTTGATTCGCGCCTTGTAGATGTTGTCGCGGCGGCCGTACTGATTGTAGACGCGCAGGATCGCCTCGACATAGCTGAGGATGTCGCGGCCCGGGACGAACGGCTTGATGGTCTTGGCGATGAAGGGCGAGCGCCCCAGCCCGCCGCCGACCATCACCTCGAAGCCGGTTTCGCCGGCGTCGTTCTTGACGAGCCGCAGGCCGATATCGTGCACCTTGATGGCCGCACGATCATGATCGGCCGCAGTGATGGCGAATTTGAACTTGCGCGGCAGGAACGAGAACTCGGGATGCAGCGCGGTGTGCTGGCGCAGGATCTCGGCCCATACCCGCGGGTCTTCGACCTCGTCCGGCACCACGCCGCCCCACTGATCGGCAGTGACGTTGCGGGTGCAATTGCCGGACGTCTGCATCGCGTGGATGCCGACTTCGGCAAGATCGGCGAGCGCGTCGGGCAGGTCCTTCAGCGCGATCCAGTTAAACTGGATGTTCTGCCGCGTGGTGAAGTGGCCGTAGCCGCGGTCGTATTTGCGGGCGACGTGCGCGAGCTTGCGCAGCTGCGCCGACGACAGCGTGCCGTACGGAATGGCGACACGGAACATGTAGGCGTGCAACTGCAGATAGACGCCGTTCATCAGGCGCAGCGGCTTGAATTCGTCTTCGGTCAGCTCACCGGAGAGCCGACGCTGCACTTGGTCGCGAAATTCCGCGACGCGTTCGTTGACCAGCGTCTGATCGATATCGTCGTAAACATACATGAAAGCAGCCTTAGGCCTGAGCGGTCAGCGCGATGGTCAGGCCGGTCTTGCGGATCTGTTCGCGCAGATTGCCGGGGATGATGGTGCCGGCGTCGTCGATCTTCACCGGCGCGATGTAGGCGCCGACCGCCCCGATGTCGTCGGCGACGGCTTCGGCCAGCAGCGCGCGCGCCGGATCCGCCTCGCGCACGATCGCGGCATCGGCGAGATCGGTCGACCAGCCTCCGTTGCCGGTGCGGTAGATCACCACCCCGTCGAAGGTGCGGTTGGCGGTGACGACCGACGGGCCGGTGATCCGGATTTTCTGTTGCAGCGGAGACGTCATTCGGCGGCCACCTGATAGGTCGAAACGAGTTGCTGAAGTTGTTGCTGGCGCCACGGCGCCGAATGCGCGACGACGTCGCCGATCACAAGAATCGCCGGGCCGCCTTCGACCTGCGCGACCAGCGCCGGCAGATCGTCGAGCACGCCGACCGCGGCCTTGGAATCCGGCCGCGTGACACGCGCGAAGACGCCGACCGGCGTCTGAGGCGAACGGCCGGCTTGTAGCAGGCCGGCGCGCACCGTCGGCGCCGCGCTCATGCCCATATAGACGACGACGGTCATCTTCTCGTCGGTGAGCACCGACCAATCGACCGCCTCGGCGTCCTTGGCCTTGTGCGCGGTGAGGAAGGTGATGCGCAGCGCCTCGTGCCGATAGGTCAGCGGCACGTCGAACTGCGCGGCGGCCCCGAAGCCGGCGCTGATACCCGGCACCACCGAATAGGACACCCCAGCGTCGCGCAGCGCTTCGACTTCCTCGCCGCCGCGGCCGAACACGAACGGATCGCCGCCCTTCAGACGCACGGCGCGCTGGCCAGCCTGCGCGGCTTCGACCAGCAGCTTGTTGATCGCAGCCTGGCCGATGCCCGGCTTGTTGACGCGACGGCCGACCGGCACGCGCGCGGCATCGCGGCGGATGCGGTCCAGGATCTCGGACGACACCAACTCATCGTAGAACACCACGTCGGCATCCTGCAGCGCGCGCAGCGCCTTGATGGTCAAGAGGTCCGGATCGCCGGGGCCGGCGCCGACCAGCGTGACGTGACCTTGCGCATGGCCGGTTTCGGATGCGCGCGCATAGGCGGCCGGATCGGCGATCGCCTTGAGCTGATCTTCCGCCTCCGCGTCTCGTCCGTCCAGCACAGCGGCGCCGATAGGGCCGTCGACCACGCGCTCCCAGAAGCGGCGGCGCAGCGCAAACTCCGGAAGGCGCGCCTTCATCGGGTGACGCCAGCGCCCGATCAGACCGGCGAGATCGCCGATCCGTGCCGGCAGCACCTTCTCGATCATCTCGCGCACGCGCCGCGCCACCACCGGCGACGAACCGCCGGTGCCGACCGCAACGACCACATCGCCGCGATCGACGATTGCCGGGAAGATGAAAGTGGAATGCGACAGCTCGTCCATGACGTTGACGGGGACGCCGACCTCGCGCGCGCGCGCCGCCAAAGGCGCGGCGAGATCGCCGGCGCCGGCGCACAGCAGCGCGATCGCGCCGCCGAGATCCGCCTCAAGCGGATCACCGTCGGCAAAGCTGATGCGCGCGCGATCGGCTTCGCTCAAGCCGGACAGATCGCGATCGCCATCGACCGCGTACCAGCGGATCGTCGCGCCGGCGGACAGCAGCAATCGCAATTTTGCGCGCGCCATCTCCCCGGCGCCGACCAGAATCACTGGCCCTGCCGCGAGATCGAGAAAGACCGGAAGAAACCGCATGCCCGCTCCGTTGCCCCTTTCGGGTCCGCCAGAATTATTTTCTACGTAGAATTCTTACAAGCCGCGGCGGAAGAAAACCAATCCTTTGCAACCCCGTGGCGATGGAGGGAATTTCCATCCCTTCTGACGGGTTGAGAGAGACAACCATTCTCCGAGCCGCTCTCGATCCTTGAGGCAAACCTGGGGCAGCCCGTCGAAGGCCCAGGTGCGACGGCTTCACACTCCCAGTTATCTCGACTATCTGACCACGAAACCCGCGTTCCCTTGGCACAGCCGTCACTTCGCTTCGTTTGCACGGGACGCGTGACTGATGCGCATTCAAGGCCAGCAATAAGGAGTTCTCGTGAACCGTTTCGCCCTTGCCCTGCTCGCCGGCCTCGGCGCTCTCGCGACCGCGTGGCCCGCGCAGGCGCAGAACTCCACCACGCTGCTCAATGTCTCCTACGACATCGCGCGGGAACTCTATGTCGATATCAACGCCGCCTTCGTTCCATATTGGAAGCAGAAGACCGGGCAGGACATCACCATCAACCAGTCGCACGGCGGCTCGTCGCGGCAGGCGCGTTCGATCCTCGAAGGGCTCGAGGCCGACGTCGTCACCTTCAATCAGGTCACGGACGTCCAGGTGCTGCACGACAAGGGCAAGCTGATCCCGGCCGACTGGGCCAAACGCCTGCCCAATAATTCATCGCCCTACTACTCGCTGCCGGCCTTCCTGGTGCGAGCCGGCAATCCGAAGGGCATCAAGGACTGGGACGATCTGGTGAAGCCGGACGTCAAGGTGATCTTCCCCAACCCGAAGACATCCGGGAACGCGCGCTACACCTACCTCGCGGCCTACGCGTTCGCGAAGCATAAATACGGCAGCGAGGCCGAGGCCGACGCCTTCATCAAGAAGCTGTTCGCCAACGTTCCGGTGTTCGACACCGGCGGCCGCGCCGCGACGACGACATTTGTCGAGCGCCAGACCGGCGATGTGCTGATCACCTTCGAGGCCGAGACCAGCGCGATCCGCGATCTCGCCGGCGCCGACAAGTATCAAGTGGTGGTGCCGCCGACCAGCCTGCTGGCCGAATTCCCGGTGACCGTCGTCGACAAATACGCCGACAAGCACGGCACCCGCGCGCTGGCGACGGCCTATCTCGAATATCTGTACTCGCCCGAGGGCCAGACCATCCTGGCCAAGGCGTATAACCGCGTGCACGACAAGGCGGTGATCGAGAAGTTCAAGGACAAGTTCCCCGAGGTGAAGCTGTATCGCGTCGAGGACGAGTTCGGCGGCTGGGACAAGCTGAACGCCGACCATCTGGCGTCCGGGGCGAAGCTCGATCAGTTGTTCGGGGGGCGGTGAGGACACGCAGGACGCTGCAGCTCCGAGCACTGCAACTAAGTTCGTCATTCCGGGGCGCGCGAAGCGCGAGCCCGGAATCCATAACCACCGCCGGGAGTATGGATTCCGGGCCTGCGCGCAAGAGCGCGCATCCCGGAATGACGAACGAGAGGTTGGTCGTCGTCCCCGGCATTACGAAGGCTGATTTGTTCGTCATTGCGAGCGCAGCGAAGCAATCCAGAGGCTCCGTGCACTCAACTTCTGGATTGCTTCGTCGCTTCGCTCCTCGCAATGACGGGGCGAACTCTTCGCTGCTAACTGATCTGTCGTTTGAGTACCCTACCTTCGACTTCCAACAGCCCTGTCTTCACTCACCCGGATCACACCTTGCGACGCAGCGTCATTCCCGGTTTTGGCCTCGGCCTCGGCATCACGCTGATGTATCTCGGCGCGATCGTGCTGTTGCCGCTGGCGGCGTTGATCCTGAAGGCGTCGGATATCGGCGCGGCGCAGCTGTGGACGATCCTGTCCTCGCCCCGGACGCTGGCGGCGATCCGGCTGACCGTGACGATGGCGCTGGCGGCGACGATCTTCAACGCCATCTACGGCACGCTGCTGGCCTGGGTGCTGGCGCGCTATACGTTTCCGGGCAAGCGCGTGCTCGATGCGCTGGTCGATGTGCCCTTCGCGCTGCCGACCGCGGTGGCCGGCCTGGCGCTTACCGCGTTGTTCTCGAAAACCGGCTGGTTCGGCAGCGTGCTGGAGCCGCTCGGCTTCAGCGTGGTCTACACCCCGCTCGGCATCGCCATCGCGATGGCGTTCACCAGCATTCCGTTCGTGGTGCGCACCGTGCAGCCGGTGATCGAGGATCTCGGCAGCGACGTCGAGGAAGCCAGCCGCTCGTTGGGCGCCAATGACCTGCAGATCTTGGCGAAGATCATCTTCCCGTCGATCTTCCCGGCCCTGCTGGCCGGATCCTCGCTGGCGTTCGCGCGCAGCCTCGGCGAATTCGGCGCAGTGATCTTCATTGCCGGCAACCAGCCGATGAAGACCGAGATCGTCGCGCTGCTCGCCTTCATCCGGCTCGAGGAATACGACTATCCGGCCGCCGCCACGATCGCCGTGGTGATGCTGGCGATGGCGTTCGCGATGCTGATCGTCACCAATGCGGTACAGGCCTGGCAGCTGCGCTATCTCGGACGCGGAGGCGTGTGATGAGCAAACCGCACGCAGCCCCTCACGTGTCGCCGAAGAAGGACTGGATGGTCACGCCGGTCGGCGCCGGCCGGGTGACCCGCCTGGTCGTGCTCGGCATTGTGGGCGTGATCACGCTGTTCATCCTGGTCGCGCCGCTGGCAGTTATCCTCAGCTCGGCGTTCGCGCAAGGCGTCGGCGTGTTCCTGCGCAACCTCGGCGATACCGGCACGCTGCATGCGATGTGGCTGACCACCATCACGGCGCTGATCGTGGTGCCGGTCAACATCGTGTTCGGCCTCGCCGCGGCCTGGACCGTCAGCAAGTTCGAATTCCCCGGCCGGACGCTGCTGATCGCGCTGATCGAGCTACCCTATTCGATCTCGCCGATCGTCGCCGGTGTCGCCTATCTGTTCGTCTATGGCACCCAGGGGCTGTTCGGGCCGCTGCTCGATGCGCTCGGCCTCAAGGTGATGTTCGCTCTGCCCGGTATCGTGCTGGCCAGCATGTTCGTCACCGCGCCCTATGTGGCCCGCGAGCTGATCCCGCTGATGCAGGTGCAGGGCACCGACGAGGAAGAGGCGGCGGTGACGCTGGGCGCCGGCGGCTTCGCCACCTTCCTGCGCGTCACCCTGCCGAACATCCGGTGGGCGGTGCTGTACGGCGCGATCTTGTGCAACGCCCGCGTACTGGGCGAATTCGGCGCGGTCTCAGTGGTATCCGGCAACGTTCGTGGCCAGACCACCACTTTGCCCCTGCAGATCGAGCTGCTCTACCAGGACTACAATGTCGCAGGTGCGTTCGCGGCCGCGACCACGCTGACGGCGGTGGCGCTGCTGACGATCCTGCTCAAGATCGTGCTGGAGCGGCTGGCGGCGGACGAGCACCCGGCTTCCTAGCCCCGCACCGGCGGCGGGCCCCTTCCAATACCCGCGCCTTTGGCGCTAAAAGAGGCGCCCCCGGGCCGCCTTCGGCGGCATCGGCTCATTTCGAACCCTGAAACGGCCGCCGCTCCGGCGCCTTTCTCGCGAGACATCCTCATATGAATCGTATTGACGCCCACGGCTTGAAAATCGCGCCCGTCCTGTTCGACTTCATCGCCAAGGAGGCCGTGCCGAAGACCGGGGTAGACCCCGACGCGTTCTGGGCCGGGCTCGCCGCGATCCTGCGCGACCTGACGCCGAAGACCCGTGCGCTGCTGAAGACGCGCGACGATCTGCAGGCCAAGATCGACGCCTGGCACCTCGCCAACAAGGGCAAGAAGCAGGACATGGCGGCCTACACCGCGTTCCTGAAGGAAATCGGCTATCTGCTGCCCGAGCCCAAGACCGTTCCGGTCGAGACCGCCAATGTCGACGAGGAAATCGGCAAGCTGTGCGGCCCGCAGCTGGTGGTGCCGCTGTCGAACGCGCGCTACGCGCTGAACGCCGCGAACGCGCGCTGGGGCTCGCTTTATGATGCGTTCTACGGCACCGATGCGATCCCGCAGGAAGCCACCCAGGCCAAGGGCTACGACAAGGTCCGCGGCGACAAGGTGATCGCCAAGGCCAAGGCGTTTCTCGATCAGGCTGCCCCCCTCGCGACCGGTAGCCACAGCGACGTGACCGGCTACAGCGTGATCGCCGGCCAGCTCTCCGCCAAGCTGAAGAACGGCAACGCCACCGGCCTGAAGACCCCCGCGCAGTTCGCCGGCTACAACGGCGACGCCGCCTCGCCCAGCGCCGTGCTGGTGGTCAACAACGGCCTGCATATCGAGATCAAGATCGACCGCGCCAACACGATCGGCAAGGACGATCCGGCGGGCGTCGCCGATCTGATCATCGAGTCCGCGGTCTCGACCATTCTGGACATGGAAGACTCCGTCGCCGCCGTCGACGCCGAAGACAAGGTGCTGATCTATCGCAACACCCTCGGCCTGATGGACGGCACGCTGTCGGAGAGCTTCGACAAAGGCGGCAAGACTGTCACCCGCGCACTCAACGGCGATCGCACCTACACGGCGCCGGACGGCAAGCAGCTCACGCTGCACGGACGTAGTCTCCTCCTGATGCGCAACGTCGGCCACCACATGTGGACCGATGCGGTGCTCGACAGCGAAGGTCAGGAGATTCCGGAAGGCTTCCTCGACGCCGCGGTGTCGGGCCTGCTGGCGATCAACGACCTCAAGGCGCTCGGCAAGACCCGCAACAGCCGCACCGGCTCGGTCTACATCGTCAAGCCGAAGATGCACGGCCCGGACGAAGTCGCCCTGACGGTCGAGCTGTTCGCCCGCGTCGAGAAGATGCTCGGCCTCAAGGAGAACACCCTGAAGGTCGGCATCATGGACGAGGAGCGCCGCACCACGGTGAACCTCAAGGCCTGCATCCAGAACGCCAGCAAGCGGATCGTGTTCATCAACACCGGCTTCCTCGACCGCACCGGCGACGAGATCCACACCTCGATGGAAGCGGGTCCGATGATCCGCAAGAACGAGATGAAGGCGCAGCCCTGGATCAAAGCGTACGAGGACTGGAACGTCGACACCGGTCTGGTCGACGGCCTGCCCGGCCACGCCCAGATCGGTAAGGGCATGTGGGCGGCCCCGGACAAGATGGCCGACATGCTGGCCCAGAAGATCGGCCACCCGCAGGCCGGCGCGACTACCGCCTGGGTGCCGTCGCCGACCGCCGCGACGCTGCACGCGCTGCACTATCACCAGGTCGACGTCGTCGCGCGGCAGCAGGAACTCGCCAAGGGCGGCCCGCGCGCCAAGCTCGAGGACATCCTCACCATCCCGGTGTCGAACTCGAACTGGGCGCCGGACGATGTCCGCCAGGAGATCGACAACAACTGCCAGGGCATCCTCGGCTACGTGGTACGCTGGATTGACCAGGGCGTCGGCTGCTCCAAGGTGCCGGATATCCACGATGTCGGCCTGATGGAAGACCGCGCCACGCTGCGCATCTCCAGCCAGCACCTCGCCAACTGGCTGCACCACGGCGTCGTCACCAAGGAGCAGGTGATGGAGTCGCTGAAGCGGATGGCGGTGGTCGTCGACAAGCAGAACGAAGGCGATGCGCTGTATCGCCCGATGGCGCCGGACTTCGACGGCGTCGCGTTCGAGGCGGCCTGCGACCTGATCTTCAAGGGCCGCACCCAGCCGAACGGCTACACCGAGTACATCCTGCACGAACGCCGCCGCGAAGCGAAGGCGGCGCATCTGCAAGACCTGCGCTGATCGATCCGACTGGCGACTGAGATCCGAGACCTCTCCCGCAAGGGAGAGGTCTTTTTCTTTGCCTGCTGCGCTGGGCTTCCCCGACCGCGCCAGAAAGCGACGCGTTGCCGCATCGCCGGGCGGAAACTGCGATGTCGCGAGCCGGTTATCGCGGCATCCAACGAGGGAGAGACGCAATGAACTGGGATCGTGTTGAAGGCAACTGGAAGCAGCTCAAGGGCAACATCAAGGAAAAGTGGGGCGAGCTGACCGACGACGATCTCGACAAGATCGCCGGCCGCCGCGACCAGCTCGAAGGCAAGCTGCAGGAACGCTACGGCTACGCCAAGGACAAGGTCAGCAGCGACGTCGACGACTGGTTCAAGACGCTGCGTTGATCGCGCAGAGAGACCAGACAGGGGAAGCCCGGGATCATCGATCCGGGGCTTTTCTTTGCGTATGGGCGGCCGCTACCTGTCTGCCCCGCACCAAAGAGAAAGGCGCCCGCCGTTGCGGCGCGCGCCTTTCCTTCAAAGCCTTTGGAGCTGCTCCCGGAGCGGGAGCGCTAGAATACGGCCAGATACTTCAGCAGCGAAATGATGCCGATGATGATCACCACAACGCGCGCGATCTGTTTGGCGCGGCCATCGAGCGGCAGCAGGTTGATCAAGTACAAGACCAGAATAACGACGAGAAACGTAATCAGGATACCGATCAGCATCGCAAAATCCTCTTCAGCCCGCGGTCAGCCCGCACTGCACCACTAACGGCGAGGAGGCAGCAGAGTTCCACGCCAGGAACCGGAACTCAGGATGGTCAGACGGTTCGGCTGTCCAAAGCGGGATAATCTCGGGACGCGTCCCGCCTTGTCCTACATGCGCCGCGGTGTTGAGGGCTTGAGGCCTTTCGACCAGTCGATCAGTTGGCGGCGACGACCGGGATGTTTCCATAGAGCGCGCGGATCGAGGCCGGCGCGGGGGAGAAATTGATCGCGCCTTGCCGACGGTCGCTGCGACCAGCGACCTTCAGACCGTCGTCGCTGGCCACGATGTCGCCTCGGCGCAGCGTCGGATCATCTTCGATCTTCACCTTGGCCAGACCGAAATGATCCTTGCCGTTGCAGGTGCAGCCATCGACGATTTCGGTGCGGAATTTGAACGCGTTGGGCATCTCGGAATACGCCTTGCCGCTCGACGTGCGCGCGCCGTCGATGTTCGAGCCAAAAACCACCTTGGTTTCGCTGGCCGGGCAGAAGCTGTTGCAGGTGGCGTCCTTGCTCTCACCGCCCGTCGCCGAAATCGGGAAGTAACGGCCGTCGCAGGTGCGAACGCAATAAGCCTGGCCGCCGCCGCTCGCGTAGGACCGCTGAGCCGGACGGGACTGGCGCACACCGTAATCACCCTCGCTGGCGAACGGGAACGCACGTGGCATCTGAGGCGCGTAACCGCGCTGCGGCTGGTAACCTCCGAACAGCGCCGAGAAGAAATCCTGCGCCTGCGCGCCGGAACTGGCGCCGACGACCAGCAGGGTCGCGGCTGCGGCGATCGCAGCGGTCGATTGAGCGACAGAGCGGGACATCGTGGACCTCCGGTCCGTGAGAAGATTAGTCGACCGACGAGACCGAAACGTTCATCGCCTGGCGGCCCGGCCGCGCCTTGCGGGCTTCCAGGTTCGGCGCGGACTTCCGCAGCACGACCACGCGGGTGCCGACCCGGGCGCGACTGAACAGGTCTTCGACGTCCTCATTGGTCAGGCGGATACATCCCGACGACACGAACTTTCCGATGGTCGACGGATCGTTGGTGCCGTGGATGCGGTACTCTGTCGAGCCGAGATACATCGCGCGGGCCCCCAAGGGGTTGCCCGGGCCGCCGGCCATGAAGCGCGGCAAATAGGGCTGACGCGCGATCATCTGCGCCGGCGGGTGCCAGTCCGGCCACTCCGCCTTGCGGGTGATGGTCTCGGTGCCGGACCAGGTGAACCCTTCCCGGCCCACGCCGACGCCGTACCGAATGGCCCGGCCGCCGCCGAGGACGTAGTACAGATAAGTATTCGACGTATCGATCACGATCGTGCCGACCGGCTGGTTGCTGTCATAGGCGACGACCTGACGGCGAAGACGATCGGACAATTGGGCGTCCTCATCAGCCGGCACGGAGGAGTCCGCTTCCGGCGCGGCGGGCACAGCCAGCACCTCGTCGTCGGCGCCGAACGGACCGGCCTGCGGCGCTGCCGCGTAGCCCATCATCTGCTGAGCCGACGCAGCTCCCGGAAGCGCAGCGGTCATCAGCAAGGCGGCGGCGATGGCCAGGACCGGGCGCGCGGCACGGTTGGTTCGCGATACGATCTCCGAAGTAATCATGATGATATCCCCGCAGTGTCGACGCATCGTCCTGGATGCCGCGGAGAAACGCGACTGCGTCATAACAGTTCCGGGCGTGACGCTTGCTCACGCAACTAAGCACGCCGACGGAGCGATGGCGGTGCCGAGGAACCATCCCCAGCCATTTAGGTTGAAGCCAACGAACTGCCGCGTATTCACCCGGCGGTGCAACCGGCGCGTCGCGCCTTCATCTCCTGCGAACAAGCTGGGTGGGCACTCGTGCGAACTCTTCCCGTCGAGCCCGTCAGCACTCCGCTTCCGGACAGCAAGGAAGAGCGCCCGCCGCTGATCCGGCGCACCGAAGTGGTTGCCTTCGCGCTGGTGGCGTTGCTGATCGTGATGCTCACCGGCCTGCTCTATGTGGCAAAGCCGTTCTTCCTGCCGATCGTCACCGCCTTCGTGGTTGGGACCATGCTGTCGCCGGCTGCGACCTTCATGGAGCGCTGGCGGCTCCCGCGGGCGCTCTGC
Organism: Rhodopseudomonas telluris; assembly: GCF_042432815.1. Taxonomy (NCBI): domain Bacteria; kingdom Pseudomonadati; phylum Pseudomonadota; class Alphaproteobacteria; order Hyphomicrobiales; family Nitrobacteraceae; genus Rhodopseudomonas; species Rhodopseudomonas telluris. The sequence goes on along the minus strand of NZ_JBHLWM010000001.1, from coordinate 840,224 downwards.
GCGGTGCTGATCGTCTCGTTCGCGTTGATCACGGTCGGCTTCATGGTGGCGCTGATTTCGGTGCCGCTGATCGAATGGAGCAGCCGCCTGCCCGAACTGGGCGGCCTGCTGCGGGAGAAACTCAGCTTTCTGGAGCGCCCGATCGGGCTGTGGCGGCAGTTGCAAGCTTCCATCGGCGGCTCCGAGGCGCTGCCCGCGGCGCCGATCCAGATGCCCCAGATCGACTGGATGCAGCCGACCCTGGAATTCGTGTCCCCGACGCTGACCGAATTTCTGCTGTTTCTCGTGACGCTGGTGCTGTTCGTCGCGAGCTGGAAGGATCTGCGCCGCGCGCTGGTGATGAATTTCGGCGCCCGCGACGCACGTTTGCGGACCCTGCGCATCCTCAACGAGATCGAGCTCAGCCTCGGCGGCTATCTGCTCACGGTGACGACCATCAACCTGTGCTACGGCGCAGCCACCGGGGTGATCTGCGCTCTCGCCGGAATGCCCAATCCGGCCGGCCTCGGAGCCCTTGCGGCGATCCTGAACTTCATCCCGATCATCGGCCCGTCGGTGATGTTCATCGTTCTGGCGCTGGTGGGAATCGTCAGCATGCCGACGCTTGGCGAGGGGCTGATCGCGCCTTTGGGGTTCGCTGCGTTGACCTTCGTGGAAGGGCACTTCATCACGCCGACCATCATCGGCCGCCGGCTGGAGCTGAATGCGCTCGCAGTGTTCATCGCGCTGGCGTTCTGGACCTGGCTGTGGGGACCGATGGGCGGCTTCCTGGCATCACCGTTGCTGATCGTCGGCCTGGTGATGAAGGAGCACCTCCTGCCGAGCGACGCGCCGCAGCTCCCCGGCGGCGGCGAGCAGTGAGCGTTTCGCGGTCAGGTCATCGCGGATGAGCACTTCAAACGACAACATCCGCCACGAGGTGGCGGATGCAGGTATTCGATCCAGAAGATATGCTTGGTACCGAACTTCAGGTCATGCAGCGGCCCGGCTGGAGCTGTTTGGCGACCTCGGTCAGAACGCTGACAACCGGCTCGCACGCCACCATCCGGCGGGGGGCCGCAGAGGGCTGCTGGGCCCGGGTGCGCGTCGCCTCCCCAACCTGGGCGTCAGGCACCCGCACCAGAACGGACTGACCGACCAGCGTCACGCCAAAAGTCTGTCCCGGCTCGGGAAGCTGGGAAACGGCGCCACGGTCGGCCTTGCCGTCCCGGTTGACGTTCTGCGTGGAGGCGGCTTGTTGCTGCAGACGAGGCTCGCCGAGATCCCCGCCGATCGCCAATTGTGCGACGCCCAAGGTCCCTGTGACCGCGATGGCGCCTAAAATTCCCCGCACGATATGTGACATGGTATCCAGCCGCTGTTATCTCGCCGCGGCAGAATCGCCGCAATCTTTGTTTGGGCGGCTTGTCAATACCCGCCGCACAAATTAATCGCGCGGGCGGGCCTTAGGTTCGATCATGGTTGATCAACTAAGTGTGTGGCGTTTTTTGCATTCGGTCGGGAACGAAATTTTAGGCCCAAGGTTCTCCCCGCGCCGGTTAGTCCCCCCTGCCCCAATTAACCGGCGATACAGGGCGCAGCTGTGGTGATGCCAGCTGCGCCCTGTTCTTTTTCGCTGCCGGCGCCGATGCACGATCAGCCGTCGCAGGACATGGCGCAGCCTGAGCCCTTCAGAAAAGACAAGCCGCCCGCGCCTATCGGGCGCGAGCGGCTGTGTTGGAGTCGCGAAGCTTAGGATACGGCGGCGTTCGGCGTGCGGTTACGCGAGTTGCGCTGGAAGAACAGCGCCTGACTTGCGACCGCCGACACCATCGCGGGCTGGAACGGCTTGGAGATCAGGAACGCCGGTTCGGGGCGCTCGCCGGTCAGGAAGCGCTCCGGGTAGGCGGTGATGAAGACCACCGGCACTTCGAACGTCTTCAGCAGTTCGTTCACGGCATCGAGACCGGAGCTGCCGTCGGCAAGCTGGATATCGGCCAGGATCAGACCCGGCTTCTTGGTTCGCGCCAGCGCGATGGCATCGGAATGCGTCCGGGCGACGCCGATCACGTTATGGCCGAGGTTCTTGACGAGGCTCTCGAGATCCATCGCGATGAAGGTCTCGTCCTCGATGATCAGCACATCGGTCGCGATCTCTTCCGCCATTTCGCGGCCGGCGGCGTCGGCAAGCTGCCGAACCTCGCTGACGTCCGTATGCAGAACGAAGGCGACTTCCTCTTCGGAAAAGCCTTCGAGCGACAACAGCAGGAATGCCTGTCGCGGCAGCGGAGTGATCGCCGACAGACGACGCTCCGACGGCATCGGCAGAGAGCGGATCTCCGAATCGTCATTGAGAGCCACCGAATTCCAGATCTGGGCAAACAGCCGGAACAGCGCGGCGCGCGGTCCATGCCGTTCATCCAGCAGGCTCGGGTCCTGAAGCAGCGCTTCCAGCATCGCCGCCACATAAGCGTCGCCGGAGGCCTGGCTCCCCGTCAACGCGCGCGCATAACGGCGCAGCAAAGGCAAATGCTCAGCAACCAATTGCGATCTCGACATCCCCACTCCAATCTCGAAGCTTGTCTCGGCCCGTGATCCATCGGGGCGGCCGGCCTCCCCTGCAGCATCACCTACGCCCGACATGGCGAAAAGTTCCATCGTGCGCGGAACTTTAGAGCCGCTGTCGAATTAGGCTCCCAGTGACACGGCAAAACCTTCAAAAATCAAGCAAAACCCTAGATTTTCAGGGACTTGACCATGGGGAAAACATTGGATCAGTCATGGCAGAATTCAAGGCTAACACCATGAAGAAGTCGGCGCCTGGCAGTAAAGGCGGCCTGAACCAAGAGATTCAGGCGCGGATTGGCCACCAATTGCGCGCGATGTACGACGACGTCGTTCGACAGGGCGTGCCCGATCGGTTCGCGGAGCTGATCAAGCGGCTCGACGAGCCCCAGCAAGGCGAGGCGGCAGCAGTCGACAGCGAGAGGAGGGATTAATGCCTCTCACAGACTCTCTGCGAGACGATATTCTCGCCGCCGTTCCGAGTTTGCGCGCTTTCGCGATCTCGCTGAGCGGCAACGGCGACCGTGCGGACGATCTGGTGCAGGAAACGCTACTGCGCGCGCTCGCCAACATCGATTCCTTCCAGCCGGGTTCGAACCTGCCGGCCTGGCTGTTCACGATCCTGCGTAATCTGTTTCGCTCCGACTATCGAAAACGTCGTCGCGAAGTGGAAGACGCCGATGGAAGCTATGCCAAGACGCTGAAATCTCAGCCGGGGCAGAACGCTCATCTGGAGTTCGAGGAATTCCGGGCCGCACTGGACAAGCTTCCGCAGGACCAGCGGGAAGCGTTGATCCTGGTGGGCGCCTCGGGCTTCTCCTACGAAGATGCCGCCGCGATCTGCGGCTGCGCCGTCGGCACGATCAAGAGCCGCGTCAATCGTGCCCGATCGAAGCTGAGCGCCCTGCTCTATGTCGACGGAGCCGAAGACTTCGGGCCGGACGACACGGTGCGCGCCGTGATCGGCAGCAACGGCTAATCCTTATCGCTTTCCCCATGACACGCGAAGCGGCCTACGGGCCGCTTCGTTGTTTCTTGCGTGCTGTTTCTAGCCTAGCGCATTGTCGATGGGCCGGGCGGACCACCAACGATCGGCGTCAAGGAATAAGGAAGTCAGCTTCGGCGAAGCGGCGCGGAAATCTGGCCGGTACGGTCGCGCTCGTTCATGTCGACGACGGTTTCCATCGGAGCGGTCAGCTCATACACATAGCTGACGTCGGTGAAGTAGCGCTTGGCACTACCACCGAGGGCCTCCGGCGCGACGCGATCCAGCAGGATCACCCCGAATTCGCTGTCCGGCCGGCGCGTCGCTTCGCTGGTGTTGAACTCCTCCCAGCGGAAGTTGAACATCGAGTCGGCGCCATCTCCCGTGACTTCCCAGCTCGCGACGATATGCGGATGCTTGCCGACCAGCGACAATCCCTCGTCGGAGTGAGAGGCGAGCTCGAAGAACAACAGCGACAGGCTCTGCGCCGCCCGCGCGCTGACGGCGATATCCGGCCCGTTCACCGCAATGCGGTCGGCATGAGGGATCGCGCGGGCTTCGAACAACCCCTTCAGCATCACGCCCTGCCACTGACTTTCGCTCAGCAGCGAAACCACGTTGGACATGGCGTGAATTCGTCCGATCAGCAGCTCCCGGGCGACGTCCATATCCGATCCGTGCCGCAGCGTCCGCGTCACAATCGACTGGATGACGGCCAGGATGTTCTTCACCCGATGATTGAGTTCGTCGATGACCGCTGTCAACCGCCGCTCGAACCCGATCCTGATCTCAATTTCGCGGCGCAGCCGGATATTGCTGTTGGTCACATAACCGAACAAACCGCAGACGATGAAGGTCAGCGCCAGTCCGATCGCCGCGACGATCGCGGCGACCTGCTGGGCGCGGACATACGGACTCACCTTGGCGTAGTAAGCCAGCGACCAGTCGCGATCGCCAAATGTCACCGTCCTGATGACGGTCGGCTGAGGGCCGTCAGGATTGGCGTGACGCTCGCTGACCTTGCCGTGTTCGTCGGCGACCAGCTCGACATTCGCTTGCCGCGGGTCCTTGAGCACCACCGAGAACAGCGACATGTCGTCGTTCGTCAGCATCAGCGCGGACAGGTCGTAGGAGAAGGTGATGAACCCGACGGCCTCGGTCGCGTCTTCGCTCATGACCGGCGCCGCGAGAACGATGCCGATCGGCGCGCCGGGGACCTGGAGACGCGCCGGATCCGAGGCTTCGGGCTTGCCGTCCGCGAGCGAGCGGGCAAACATCTGGCCGAGCACCGGATGATCGTCCAGCGATCTGCCAAGAAGTTTGATGGTTTCGTCGTTTCGCGGCTCGATATCCATCACCACGTCGAGCGGCTGATCCTGGGTGGCCGGATCGATCAACGATCCGTCGGAATGACGGATCTTGATATCGGTGAAGCCGGCATTTGCCAGCTCCGTCTCGGCAGCCGTAAATTCCGGGCCTTTCAGCCGCACGACCCAGCTCGCCAGCAGGAAGTCGGTCTTGAACGCATAGATCGACGACCGCAGCGGCTTCAACATATCGGCTTTGATGATCGCCGGAGTCCGGAACAAGCCCGACGCGACGCGGCCGAGCAGTTCCCGCTCGGTCAGCCGATCCTGGACCTGGCTGGCATGGACATCGATCGCGCGGCCCAGCGCGATGCGCTCGACCGCGGCTTCCTGGTCATAGATGCGAAACGCCGCAAAACCCGACAGAAGGATCCCGACGATTGCAACCAGCGCAATGATGAGTCCCAGCCGAACCAACGCTTCTACTCGATCAACGGACGCAGGACTTCGTTGCCCTCCGCCCCAACATGCCGATGCTCGCGTCCATCAGCTGAGCCGACGGGCCACGAGGCAACTGGGACCATTGCTGGTGACATCCTTACAACATGAGTGTCAGGTCCGAAGCGGCACAACGTGAGTAACCCGTGATTGTTCCGGATTCGGCGGTTTTTACCGAAAAGCCAACGGGTTACTTGGTGCGCCATCAGACGGTCGATGGTTGCGGAGAGAGGCCGCCCTTGGCTTCGATGAAGCTGATGATCCGGTCGAGCCCGTCCTGCTTCTTCAGATTTGTCATAATGAAAGGCCGCTCGCCGCGCATCCGGCGGGCGTCGGTATCCATTTTTTCCAGCGAGGCGCCGACATGAGGCGCCAGATCGATCTTGTTGATCACCAGCAGATCCGACCGGGTGATCCCGGGACCGCCTTTAGAGGGGATCTTGTCGCCGGCAGAAACATCGATGACGTAGATCGTCAGATCGGCAAGCTCGGGCGAGAACGTGGCGGCGAGATTGTCGCCACCGGATTCGATCAGCACCAGGTCCAGCCCCGGAAACTTGCTGCGCATGTCCGCGACGGCCGCGAGATTCATCGAGGCGTCCTCGCGGATCGCAGTGTGCGGACAGCCACCAGTTTCGACGCCGGCGATGCGGTCGGGCGTGAGAGACCCGGATCGCACCAGAAACTCGGCGTCCCACTTGGTGTAGATATCGTTGGTGATCGCCGCGATGTCGTAGCGGTCCCGCATCGACTTGCAGAGCAGATCCATCAGCGCGGTTTTGCCGGAGCCGACCGGGCCGCCTATTCCAACGCGCAAAGGACCGTGATGAGCTGACATGGCTGTTTCCCAGTGACGCAGCTTTTCAGAACGGTGCAGCGTCAAGAAAAGCTGACACCGCGTGCGCTGGGAATAAGAACGATGAAGCAGAAGATTGCAAGTCACGTCGTCGGTTGATGAGCGCAGGCTCGAACGACGACGGTCGTGCAGCTACCACGTGCCCGGGCTCAAAGTCTCGCCCCCGTCCCTGATCAAGGTGATTGGGCCAGAGACTCTCCGATCGCCAGAGCGTCAGGCCGTCTTGGGCGAAGGCGCCGCCGGATCGGGATCTTTGGCGGGAGCTTGCCTTGCCGTTTCCTTGCGAGGCTCGGCCACCGGTTTCTTGGTCGACTTCCCATATCGGGACAACGCTGCGAGCTCTGCTTCGAGTTCGGCCTGCCGGGCGGCAACCTTCTCGGTCAACTTTTGGGCTGCGTCATCGCGCAAGGACGCCAATTCCTCGATGCTGAGTGCGTCGAGATCAATCTTCGCCATCGCATATCTCCGGTTCAGCAACTTTGGCTACCGGGTACCGCTTTTCGTCGCAAGCGACCCACGGTTTTATCCACTGACAGAAGGAAAACCGGCGCATTCGGGTTGACGCACGACAAATGGCGGACTGAATGATGCCGATAGAGGACCCTAATGACTTCATCGAAATCATTGAATAACGAGCCCGTCGCGCGTTCCGCGTCGTTGGACACCCAACCGCACGTCCCGGCTTCTCAGATATCGATCAAACAGCAACCGGTTGAGCTATCAGCCCATTACTCGCATTCTTCCGTGCAGGCCGAAGAGACACACTTGGCAGCGAGCGAGACTATTTCGTCGGCCGCCGGGGCCTCACCCGGGCCCGTAGATGCCGCAGGATCGGACGTTTCCAAGCGTGAGGCGGCCGAGCGCGCGGAAATTCTAAAACGCATTGCTGCATTCCGAAATCTGCAGGTCAAGCTGCGGCAGGATCGCGAAAAGTACTACGACGAGACCATGGCGCGCGCCCGATCGCTGCTGTCGCAGCCGCTGAAGCCGCGCCGCTGAGGCCCTCGGGACACCCCGTTAGTCTGACTACGTCTTTGGTTGGACGGATATCCCGCGATGCGGACACGCGGGCGCTGCCGGATGCTATCAGCGCAAATCGTGACGAATCAGCGCACCCGGGGCGAATGAGCAGCCATAGATCGACACAATTCCCGCGACCGGCATCCTAACAATCAGCGCAAGCCCCGTATTTACTACCTGGACGGTGCTGATTTTCGCCAAAATCTCAACTAAGCAGACTTAAGCGATTGCTAACCGCCGTGCCCGTGGTGAGTTAGATTTCGTGAAATTGAGAATTGTCGACACGAAACGAGTGTAGTAGAAGGGCGCTTCACTAAAGGAGCCTACGCGTGGCAAAGAAAGCTAAAGCCAAGACTGCAAAGACTGCAGCCAAGTCGAAGAAGGCGAAGACCGTAGCGAAAACCGCTGCGAAGCCCGCCAAGAAGACGAAGATCACTCGGCGCGAGTACACCAAGGAAGACATCAAGGAGTTGCGCGCGCACTCGAAGGCGCGGACCCCGGTCGCCGAGATCGCGAAGCTGACCAAGCGTACCGTCGGCTCGCTGCGTCAGAAGGCGCTCAAGCTCGGTATCGGCCTCGGCCACCAGCGCTGAGAGCTTAAAACCGCCTCGCGAAGCGCGTTTCAGGCCGCCGATCGGCAGCCTGATCGCTGGTTCGAATATCAGTCGCGCTTCGCGGGCGCCGGTAAAGCCTTCCTGATCCACACTTTATTATCGTGAAACGCCGCCCCACCGTGCGGTGCAACGGAATCCGCGCTGGTCAGCACGTTGATTCCGATCCCACCCTTATGCGCGCTGTTCGGAAACACCGATTCGGCGATCAGGACGCCTCGACGTAGTCCACCGTCGAGCTTGGCCATCAATTTGGTCTCACCCCGCTTATTGCCGAGGGTGACGATATCCCCCTCTTCCACCTCGATCGCGGCGGCATCGGCCGGATGTATCAGCACCGACGGGGCTCCCTCCCGCTCGCGTGATGACGGCGTCTCGTTGAACGTCGTGTTGAGAAAACTCCGCGCCGGGCTCGTCGCCAGGCGGAACGGGTGCTCGTCGTCGATCTCTTCGGTGACGGCCCAGTGGTCCGGCAGGCTCGGCATCTGCTGCCAGGGCCCGAATTTCAACTGCCGCGGCACCTTGATGTTCGTCCAATCGGCGCGGAAGTGGAACTTGCCGTCGGCATGGCCGAACCCATCGAGGAAATGTGCGGTTCTGAACTCCGGCTGCAGGTCGCGCCAGAGATCAGCCTCCAGCTCTTCGATCGTGCCGCGCCCGCTTTTCTTCAGCGTCGCATCGATCACTTCGCGCGGCGTCATCTCGAAGGCCGGGTGACGCACGCCGAGCCGCGTCGCGAGTCCCTGAAGCACTTCGTGGTTGGACCGGCATTCGCCCGGCGGGTCGACCAGGCGGGTGCCGACCGAAATGTGCTGATGGCCCCCGCCATAGTACAAATCATCGTGCTCCAGAAACATCGTGGCCGGGAGCACAAGATCGGCCATTTGCGCGGTTTCGGTCATGAACTGCTCGTGGACCGCAACAAACAGGTCTTCGCGCGAGAAACCGGCGCGGACGAGGGCCTGCTCCGGTGCGACCGTCATCGGATTGGTATTCTGGATCAGCATGGCCTTGACGGGCGGCCCGCCGCAGAGTGCCTCGGTATCACCTGTCAGGATTCGACCGATCTTGGACTGATCGAGCACCCGGGTGGTCGGATCGAGCGAATCCAATCCCTCGATTAGCGTCTTGTCGAAGCCGAAGATCGCCCCATTGTTGAAGAAGGCACCGCCGCCTTCGTATTGCCAGGCTCCTGTGACCGCAGGAATACATAGCGCGGCATGCATCTGCGCGGCGCCGTTGCGGCTGCGCGTGAAGCCGTAGCCGAGTCGGAAAAAGCTGCGTTTGGTTTCGCCGACCGCCCGGGCAAATGCTTCGATCTCGGCCACCGGCACGCCGCAGATCTCCGACGCCCATTCGGGCGTACGGGTCCCGAGGTGGGCCTCCAGCTCGTCCGGACAATCGGTGTAGCGATCCAGATACGCGCGGTCGGCGTAGCCCTCGCGAAACAGCACATGCATGACGCCGCAGGCGAAAGCGCCGTCCGTGCCGGGACGCAGGATGATCCGGATATCGGCCTGCTTCATGGTTTCGTTGTCGTAGATGTCGATCGCCGCGATCCGGGCGCCCCGCTCCTTCCGGGCGCGCGCAGCATGGGTCATGACGTTGACCTGGGTGGAGACCGGGTTGGTCCCCCAGATCACTACCAAATCGGACTTCGCCATCTCGCGGGGATCGACGCCTGCGACCTTGCCGGTGCCGGCCGCGTAGCCGGACCAGGCGATGTTGGAGCAGATCGTCGAGTAGAACCGCGAGTACTTCTTGACGTTGGCAAGCCGGTTGATGCCGTCCCGCATCACCAGGCCCATCGTTCCGGCGTAGTAATACGGCCAGACCGCCTCGGCGCCGAACTCCGCTTCCGCCGCGTTGAAGCGGGCTGCGATCTCGTCCAGCGCCTCGTCCCAACTGATGCGGACGAACTGACCGGAGCCCTTGGGACCCGAGCGCCGCATCGGGAACGTGAGGCGATCGGGATGATGGATGCGCTCGGCGTAGCGCGCGACCTTGGCGCACACGACGCCGGCCGTATAGGTCTGACGCTTCGACCCGCGGACGCGTCCGATTGTCGAACGATCGATCACCTCGACGTCGAGCGCACAGGCCGACGGGCAATCATGCGGGCAGGTCGAATGGCGGATATCGATGCCGGTACGCGGGTTCATATGCGAATCGTTAGCATGTCAGGTCGCCGCTGAGAACGGCTTCCAGCCTGCAACTGCTATTCCCTGCCCGCGTCCGAATTCCCGCGCTGATCGGCAACTTCTTTGCTGCTTCGCGGTTACCGCGCTGAACAACGATCGAGCAGCGCGTGCACTCCGGAAAAATCGTCCAATTCGAGCGACTGATGCAGGAATTCCGTGCCTGGCGGGCTGTCCCGGAGAGTGATCGCGCGCCGGCAGCAGCGTGGTGGTGGGGAACGGCCGTCGAACTGTTGGACGAAAGCGACCGGATGTCGCCGGAACATTGCGACGCATTCGGCCTGCCGAAAGGTTGTTCCTATGCGCATGCGGCGGGCCGATTGATGGACTTGATCGCCGGCCAGAAGTCTCTGGCGTCCGCTGCGGGCTTTCCGCGCAAACCGGCTGAAGCCGATCGGAAGCCGGAGCGGTCCGGATCGTCAGCCGTACCATCAGGGCGGGACATGTCCTGATCGGACGGGCGCGACGTAGCAGCCCCCCGCAGATCAGTCGATCTTTTCCAGCGGCGCCTCGGCGGTGACGTCGTCCTGGCCCTCGATATCGGCGATCTCCAGATTGAGAGTCCGTCCGGTGCGGCCTTCGACGATCTCGTTGATCTTGCGAGCAATCCCCGGCTCGCGGCTGATCAGGGAGCGTAGATCCGCGGCGTCCAGGACCAGCAGGCGAGCCCGCGACACCGCCTTTACGGTGGCGGACCGCTCGACGCGCTTCAGCACTGCTATCTCGCCAAAGAAATGCCCAGCGCCAAGCCGGATGCGCCTCCCCCGCTCCTCAGGCCCCAGCTCGATCTCGACATCGCCCTCGGCGATGAAATACATCGCCGTCGCCGGATCGCCCCGGCGGAAGACCACGTCACCGCGGTCGATCTGCCGGGCCTGCAGCAACTGCATGATATGCGCGATGTCGCCGGCGGTGAGATGGGAGAACAACGGCACCCGTGCCACCATGCTCCAGTTGACGATGAAATCGCGGCGGTGAATGACTTCGGAGAAGGCGTTCGCCACGATGCCGACCGGCAAGGCGATCATGATCAGGCCACCGACAATGGTGACAGATGCGATCATCCGGCCCAGACCGGTCGCCGGCACTACGTCGCCGTAGCCGATCGTGGTGAGGGTCACGATCGCCCACCACATCGCATCCGGGATGGTGCCGAACTTGTCCGGCTGAACATTGCCTTCGACAATATGCATCGCGGTGGCGGATACCAGCGTGGCGCAGCCGAGGATCACCAGACAGGCGAGCAGCGCGCGTCGCTCCGCCTCCAGCACCTCGAGCAGCGAGCGCATCCCGGACGAGTAACGGGCGAACTTGAGCACGCGCAGAATGCGCAGGATGATCAGCACCCGCAGATCGTCGAAGCCGAGCATCGCGACCCACAGCGGCATCACCGCGAGGCAATCGACGATGCCCTGGGCGCTCGTCATGTAGGCCCAGCCGGCGCGCAACGAGCTCATCTCGCGATAAGGCACATGCTCCGGCGCGATCCAGATGCGGATGTAATACTCGATCGAGAAGAACACGAGGCAAACGAATTCGAGCGCGCGGAACAGCGCGCCGTAGTCATCGCGCAGATGCGGCACCGACTCCAGCACCGTGACGCCGACGCTGAGCATGATGAAGAATACGATGACGCGATTGACGAACACGCCCATCGGCGTGCTCTGCGCGTGAGATTCCAGGATCTCGTAGAAATATTGCCGTGCTCTGAGGTAGAGCGGGCGGTCGTGGCGCATCGGTGGGCCTCTAAAGACCTCAGGCGGACGCGCCGTCAGACGAACCGGATCAGGCCGCGGCGAGCGCGTCGAAACGCTTCGGATCCAACACGCGCACCCCGTCGGGGACGATCACGATGAGTTTTTCCCGCTCCAGCTTGGTGAAGGTGCGGCTGACAGTTTCGATGGTGAGGCCGAGGAAGTCGGCGATGTCTTGCCGCCCCATCGGCAGGCTGACGGTCTTGGTAACGCCTTCGAGCCGCGCGAGCCGATCGCGCCATCCGACCAGGAAGGCCGCGACCTTTTCTTCAGCCGAGCGGCGGCCGAGCAGCAGCATCTGATCCTGCGCCAGGCTCAGTTCCCGGGTGGCGAACTCGTTCATTCTCAGCAGCATCTGCGGGCGGTTCTCGATGAATCGCATGAACGGACCACGGAAGAATTTACAGACCGTGACGCCGCCGATCGAATCGGCCGAAAAAGAGTAGCGTGCCGAGGGCGCCATGCCGAGGAAATCGCCCGGAAGCGCGAACCCGATGATCTGGCGACGGCCGTCGGGCAGCAGCTTGTAGAGCCGCGCGATACCCTCGACCAGACTGTACACCGCGTCGGCGACTTCATCTTCCGAGAACAGCGCCTCTTTCGGCCCATAGCGCACGTGCTGAGCAAGGCGCTCGAATTCTTCGTGCTCGAGCTGCTCGAGTTCGCCGCAAATCGCGAGGGGACGAACCGAACAATGCGTCGCGCAACGAAAACCGTCGCAAGTCGAGTTCGGAAAAGCGAGGTGCGGCATCCATCACTCCATGGGGTCGCCAGATTTACATCATGTGCCGCGCACTGCCGTCGAAGACTACGTACGATGCGCCCGACAAGGTAATATGTCGGTAAATCGTCAAGACAGCTTGACACAGATCAAGGCCGTATCCGACCGTGCACGGAATGGTCGATGTTTCGATAGCGCCCCTCCCGGACCGAGCGCCCGATGCGACTCACCCCTGCTATTATAATGTCGGCAACGCTTCTGATGATCAGTTCGGCCGACGCCGCGACTCGGACCGAATACCGCGGGTACGTTTTTGCCAAATCGCATTGCGCCCGCTGCCACGCGATCGGCCGCACCGGGCAGAGCCGGCTGAAACAAGCTCCGCCGTTTCGAACGCTGCACAACCGTTACCCGATCGAAACGCTGGCCGAGGCCTTCGCCGAAGGAATCTACACAGGGCATTCCAAGATGCCGGCGTTCGAACTCGATCCCGACGAGATCAACGACCTTTTGTCGTACCTGAAGAGCCTGAACTGATCGGCTTGGCCTCGCCGCCGCCCGACAGGCTGTTCATGGTCCATGGAATAAGCGCCTTGGCGACGGCGTCGAACGACGCATCGAAGGCCGTGACCGCTGCGGCAGGGTCCGGCTTGTCGAGTTTGGTCGTCTCCTGAAACAGCCGCGCGACAACCAATTTACCGTTCTTGTCGATGATCTTGGCCCCCAGGCTGACATCGGCGGTCGGCTCGCCTTCGCCCGCGATCTGAAAACTTCGGATATCGATCAGCAGCTGATAGTCCGGCGTCACCGCATCGTTCGGCCGCAACGGCGGATGCCCGATGTCGTAGTTCTCGAAACTCTGGATCAGCTTCTCCTGGACCAGTTTCGGAATGCTGTCGCTCCACTGTGCGCCGGCGAAAGCCGGCAGGTCGAGATTTGGCGCGACGAGCATTTTCTGACTGTCGAACAGCACCACGGTGGTCGGCTCGGGAATGGTCAGCTGGCCCTTGATCGCGCCGGTCGGCGGCGGAAAGCCGGAAGCCGGCTGCAGATCGTACACCACCTTCTTCACCACCGGCTCGTTGGCGCCGGTCATGCGTTCGACACCGCCGAGAATACCGTCGAGCGCGCCGGTCTTGCTGGAGAGCCATTCGGAGAAGGTCTTCAGATTCCCGATGGTATCCTTCAGCGGCTGGGCATTCTCGCCGAGCACGGTATCGACCTTGCGAAGCGCCTCGCGCGCAGCCTGGGTCATGCTGAGTCCCGCACCCGGCTCGGCGACCAGTGTGGTAGCGATGGCAGAGCCGGTGAGATCCTTGCCGCCCTCCAGAGCCACGACCGGAACGCCGGTGAGTCCCTGGAAATCGAGCCCCACCTTGGTGTCCGGCCGGACCGGCGTGTCGGTCGCCACCGCAATCGTCGCATTCACCCGGCGCGGATCGTCGGTCGCCAGGCTGAGCGCCGTGACCTCGCCGACGCGGATGCCGTTGAACAAGACAGCGGCGCCGACCAGCAGGCCGGGCACCGGATCGCGGAATTGAATGTGGTAGCTGGTCCGCGCCCCGATGCCGCTGGTGTTGTGCAGCCAGAACACGAAGCCGAACACCGCCAGGATGGCCGCGAGGACGAAGGCACCGACGACGACGAAGGGAGCACGGGTTTCCATGGAGCGTCCTAGTCCTGTTTGGGCTGCAGCATCGACGAGCGCTTGCCGTGGAAATAGGCGTGCACCCAGGGATGCTCGGATTGCAGCAAATCGTGCATCGGGCCGATCGCGACGATCTTGCCGTCGGCCAGCGCGGCGACGCGATCGCAGACGACGTTGAGACTGGCGAGATCGTGCGTCACCATGAATACGGTGAGGCCGAGCGTGGTCTGCAGCGTCTTGATGAGCTGATCGAAATCGCCGGCCGCGATCGGATCGAGGCCGGAGGTCGGCTCGTCGAGGAAGACGATGCCCGGATCGAGCGCCAGCGCGCGCGCCAGCGCCACGCGCTTGGTCATTCCGCCGGAGAGTTGCGCCGGGTACTTGTCCCAATCGTCCGGTCCGATCCCCACCATCTCGAGCTTGGCAGTGGCGATCTCGTCCTGCAGCTTCTCCGACATCGTGAGCATCTCGCGCAGCGGAAACTGCACGTTCTGCCGCGCCGTGAGCGACGAGAACAGCGCGCCCTGCTGAAACAGAATGCCCCATGTCGCGGCGATCGTGGTGCCGCGGCCGAGCCCGCGCTCGCTGTCCCGGCCCATCACTTCGATGTGCCCGCTCTGCTTCGGGATCAGGCCGATGATGGTGCGCATCAACACCGACTTGCCGCCGCCGGAGGCACCGACGAGACCGAGGATCTCACCGCGACGCACGTCGAGCGACAGATGGTCGAGCACGACCTGGCGGCCAAAGCCGACCACGAGGTCGGAGACGCGGATGGCATAGAGCTCGGCGAGCGCGTCCATCGTCACATCCCGATCGAGGCGAAGAACACGGCGAACAGGCCATCGAGCACGATCACCAGGAAGATCGACTTCACCACCGAGGTGGTGGTCTGCAGGCCGAGCGACTCCGCGCTACCCTGGACACGAAGCCCTTCGCTGCAGGCCACGATGCCGATCACCAGCGCCATGAACGGCGCCTTCCACATCCCGACCTCGAAGCTGTTGAGCGACACCGCCTCGTGCAGCCGGGCGATATACACCGCCGGCATCATGCCGCCGTAGAACCAGGCCGTGAGCAGGCCGCCATACAGCGCCGCCATCGAGCCGATGAAGGTGAGGATCGGCAGTGCGATCACCAGCGCGATGATGCGCGGCAGGATCAGCACCTCGACCGGATCGAGTCCCATGGTGGAGAGCGCGTCGATTTCCTCGCGCATCTTCATCGAGCCGAGCTCGGCCGTGTAGGCACTGCCGGAGCGGCCGGCCACCATGATGGCGACGATCAGCACCCCGATCTCGCGCAGCACCAGGATGCCGACCATATCGACCACATACGATTCCGCGCCGAATTTGCGGAAGTGGAAGATGCCCTGCTGCGCGATGATGGCGCCGATCAGGAAGGTGATCAGCACGACGATCGGGATGGCCTGCCAGCCGACGCGGTAGACCTGGTACGTCAACGAGGTCAGACGCAACGACCGCGGGCGCCGCAGCACGCCGAGCATCGCCATCGCCAATGCACCCAGCATGTCGAGAAACACCGACACATCCTGGGTGGCGCTGTAGGCGGAGCGGCCGAGCTGATCGAGGCGCGCGATGATCGGGTTGACCTTCGGCCTTGGTACCGGGCCACGGCGATTGACCTGACGAACCTCCTCGATCAGTCCCGCGTAGCGATCGCCGACGCCGACGAACAACGCAGTGCGCCCCGCCTGAACCGCCTCGCGTGAGACCTTCTCCAGCAGCCACGCCCCGATCGTATCGATTTCAGCAACGTCGCTCATGTCGATTTTGAGCGACCTTGCGGCGGCGACCTGGGAAGCGACTCCCGCGAACAACCCCTCAAGCGCGGCGGAATGCGTCGCGGTCCACGCGCCCCCCGGATGCAGCTCGAGCACATCGCCATCGACCACCGCATTCAATACAGGCGCAGAACTCACGGCAGCTTCGCCCCGACCTTCAAATTCACCACCGGTGCTCCGTTCGCGAATCGCCGGCCGCCATGCGGCCCGTCGAGGCGGCAGCTTGCGTCGCAAGATGGGATTGACGCAAATCAATTATCGCGACGGTGTGCTGCGTAAGCTTCAAGCAAGCAAGGACGACAGGATCGATCCGATGACCAAGGGCTCTCCGTCCGCCATTCTCAACACCTCGTTGCCTGCGCGCTTCCGTCAAATTCGACTCGAACTTGCACGCGAGCCGGGTCACCCGGAGGGCGCCTCGCAGATCGCTTATGTCCTGATCGCGCCGCTGGATGAGAACGACCGGATCGATGCGGAGACGTGGCGCAGCCATCGCGAGGCCTGCCGGGTTGCGCGGCAGCGGCCGCAGCAGGCCGACAGCCTCGGGCATCTGGTGCATCGACCGGGCGGCTCGTGGGCCTTTCAGTACGAGGCCGACGCCGCGATCCCGGACGAAGCCGGATATCACTTCGGCGACGAACGTTTCGTCCAGGGCGAATATGTGTCGATCCGCGAAGAAGGCGACATGCATACTTTCCGCGTCGTCTCGGTCAGCAGGCTATAGACACCTTCCCGCCCGGAACTTGTTTCATCCGCATGACGTCGGCACGTCGCGGCTTACGCCCGCGCTGCCGCTCTCGCCGACTCTTCGGTCAGCGCCAGCGTCACGTTGAGGATATCGGGCTCCGAGTGATCCGCTTTGGCCTCGAAGCCGAGATGCCGGCACATCCGCAGCATCGCGGAGTTCTCGCGCAGCACCTGACCGCAGACATATTTCAGCCCCTCGGCCCGGGCGTACTCGATGATCAGCTTCATCAGTACCCAACCGAGCCCCTTCCCCTTCAGGTCGGAGCGCAGCAGGATCGCGTATTCGCCGCTCTCGTAGATCGAATCCGAGTGAATGCGCACCACGCCGAGCGTCTCGCCGGTGGCCTCGTCGATTGCGATGAACGCCATCGCGCGCGCATAGTCGATCTGGGTCAGCCGCGCGATGAAGGCGTGGCTGAACTCCTTCATCGCCGCGAAGAAGCGCAGCCGCAGATCCTCCGGCGTGACGTGCTGCAAGAACGCGTGGATCGCCGGCTCGTCGTCCGGTCGTAGCGGCCGCGCCAGGACGCGCCAGCCGTCCTTCACCTCCAGGTGCCGCTCCCATTCCGAGGGATACGGCTTCACCGCGAAGGTGGTGTTGCCGAGGCCGGCGAATTTCCGCTGCGCCTGCCGCACCATCACGCGCGCATCGATCGCCACCACGCCGCTTTCATCGGCGAGCAGCGGATTGATGTCGAGTTCGTGGATCTGCGGGAAATCGGCCGCCATCTGCGACAGCTTCACCAGCGTCAGCGCAACCACGCCGTCCTTGACCGCCGGCACATCCCGGTAGGCCTGCAGCAGCTTGGAGACGCGGGTGCGGGCGATCAGCGAATGAGCAAGCGGCAGATCCAGCGGCGGCAGCGCCAGCGAGCGGTCATCGATGATCTCGACGGCCGTACCGCCGTGCCCGAATGCAATCACCGGTCCAAAGGTCGGGTCATCGGCGATGCCGACGGTGAGTTCGCGCGCCTTGCGGCGGATGATCATCGGCTGGACGATGACCCCGTCGATCCGCGCCTGGGGCCGCAGCTTCGCGGCGCGATCGAGAATCTCGACCACCGCGGACCGCACCGCCTCCGCACTGGTGAGATTCAGCACCACGCCGCCGACATCGGATTTGTGAGTGATATCGCGCGACATCACCTTGACCACAACGGTCACGCCCTGGGCCAGGAACGGCTCGGCCCAGGCAACCGCCGCATCCGCATTCGGCGCGGCGAGCGTCGGCACCATCGGGATTTGGTAGGCAGCGAACAGCGCGCCGACTTCGATCGGATCGAGCCAGGAGCGACCTTCCACCAGCGCCTTCTCGATCACCAGCCGAGCCGACTCGGTATCAGGCTCGAACTCCTTCGGCAGGCTCGGCGGCACTTCGGTGAGGAGCTGCGCCGCTTCGCGGTAGCGCACCAGATTCATGATGCTGCGAACGGCGTCGTCTTCGGTCGGATAGTTCGGGATGCCGGCCGCATCGAACGCATGCGTCACGGAGTCTTCGACTCCGACCCAAACCGCGAACACCGGCTTGAAGAACGCGCGGCGGACCCGCTCCTCGCCGACCAGCCTGATCACCGATTTGGCAATCTCGCTCGGTGACGCCATGGCGGTCTGAACGTTCATCACCAGCACGGCGTCGTTGCCGGGATCGGCGAGCAACGTGGCGAGCGCCGTCGCGTAGCGCTCGGCGTCGGCATCGCCGGTGATATCGACCGGGTTGGAACCGGACCAACTCGGCGGCATCGTCGCGTTGAGCTTGTCACAGACGTCCTTCGACAGCGTCGCCGGAATGCCGCCCAGTTCGGCCAACCGATCGACCGCGAGCACACCGATTCCGCCGCCATTGGTGAGGATCGCGACCCGCTTGCCGCGCGGTGCGCTGACTCGCCCCAGCGTTTCGGCGCAGTCGAACAACTCGCGAAGATCGAAAACCCGCAGCATGCCGGCGCGGCGGAACGCGGCATCGTACACCGCATCGGCACCGGCAAACGCGCCGGTGTGGGTCGCGGCCGCCTGGGCGCCATGCGCGAGACGTCCGGACTTCACCACCACCACGGGCTTGACGCGCGCCGCGGCGCGGGCGGCCGACATGAACTTGCGAGCGTCGGTGATCGCCTCGATGTAGAGGAGGATGGCGCGCGTCTCGATATCGGCCGCGTAGTAATCGAGCATGTCGGCGATATCGATATCGAGCTGATCGCCGATCGACACGATACCCGAGAACCCGATATCCTTGACGGCAGCCCAGTCCACCATCCCGGCCGCAATCGCGCCGGACTGCGAGATCAGTGCCAGATGGCCGCGGCGCGGCATGTGGGCCGCGAAGGACGCATTCAGATTGGACGACGGCACCATCAGGCCAAGGCAATTCGGCCCGAGCAGCCGGATGCCCGACTTGCGGGCCGCCACATTGGCAGCTTCGGCGTAGGAGCCCTTGCCGCGCCCCATCTCGGCGCTGATGATGATCGCGCCGGCGACGCCGCGTTCGCCCGCATCCGCGACAATCTTGGCCACGAAGCGCGACGGCGCCGTGATGACGATCAGATCCGGCACGAAGGACAGATCTGCCAGCGAGCGAACGGTCTTGAAGCCGCCGATCTCGGGATAGCGCGGATTGACCACGCCGATCTCGCCCTTGAAGCCGGCGCTGCGTAGATTTTCGAGGACGGCGCGGCCCAGCGAGGCCGGCCGCGGGCTGGCGCCGATCACCGCCACCGCAGCGGGCGCCAGGAGATTGTTTAATCGATAGGTCGACATCTCACCTCGGCACCGGGCGCCGGAGGCCTATGTCTGCGGGATCCATCGATTCCCGGCACCCACCGACTGTGTAGTACAAATAAGCGCCCGATTCCAATTCCGGCCGCCGCGGCCGAGCGCCGCGCGACTAGGGAGCCGTCTTGGTGAAGCTCGCCAGCGCCTTGATCACGTCCTCGCGGGAGATGATGCCCTCCAGCTTTCGATCGTCTTCCAACACCGGAATGCTGCGGGTTTGGTGCTCGACCATGAGCTGCAGCACCCGCGTCAGCTTGGTGTCGGCATGAACATAGATGAAATCCGGCGTCATGATGTCGCCGACGGTCCGATTCATCAGGTCGTCATAATGCGGCAGCATCTGGGTCGGATGGAACGCGAAGCAGCTGAGAAAATCGTACTTCGTCACCAGACCGATGGCGCGGGTGTTCTCCACCACCGGATAGGCATTGTAGTCATCGCGTTCGAACTGGTCTTCCAGCTCGCGCATCGTCATTTCCCGCGATACGGATTTAACCGAACGCGTCATGTGGTCGGCAACGGTTGCCTCGAGAAACTTGTACAAGAGCAGATTCCAATCGCCTGCAACGTCAGTCCTGGGCACAGGTTAAGTGTATCGAGACACCTGCTAATCGCCCTTTCGGGCAAATTGACCGCAGCTTTGAGGAATTGAATTGATCAAGGTCAATCCGCCCTCGTTTTCCCGGACCTCTTGTTATGCTTGCAGCAATTCCATCTTGATGCACCCGCGACGCTGATCCAATTCCGGACAACACGTAGGTTCCCGGACTTCGCCATGGCTGATCCGATGACGGATTCCGAGCGCGCCTTGCAGGAGCAGATATTCGGATTCATGGCAGACCCGGCCACGCATGGTGGCGCTGCGGTGACCCGGATCGATACGCATGGTGCGGCCGTCTTCCTGGCCGGCGACCGCGCTCTCAAGATCAAGCGCGCAGTCCGGTTCCCCTTCCTCGACTATTCGACGCTGGCGCGGCGGAAAACCGCCTGCGAGCAGGAACTCGACGTCAATCGTCGCTTCGCACCGCAGATCTATCGCCGCGTCGTGCCGGTCACACGCACCGCCGCGGGCACGTTCGAGATCGGCGGAGGCGGTGAACCGATCGAATGGGCGGTCGAGATGCAGCGCTTCGACGAAAGCCGCACCGTCGACCACCTTGCAACGAAGCAGCCCCTCGCACCCGCGCTGGTCGACGCCATCGCGGACGCGATCGCAGCGTCGCACCGCGCGGCGCCGAAGGCCGACACCGCGACCTGGATCGCATCGCTCCTGCCGATCCTCGACGACAACACCGCGTCCTTCACAGCCGGCCATTTTCCGTCCGACCGGGTTACGGCGCTGGATCACGCCACGCGGGCTGCGTTCGAGCGTGTCCGCCCGTTACTCGACCGACGGGGCGCGCAGGGCTTCGTGCGCTGGTGCCACGGCGATCTCCACCTCGCCAACATCGTCCTGATCGACGAAGCGCCGGTGCTGTTCGACGCCATCGAATTCGATCCGGCCTTCGCATCGGTGGACGTTCTCTACGATCTTGCCTTCCCGATCATGGATCTAATCCAGCATGACCGCGGCGATGCGGCGGCTGGATTGCTGAACCGCTATCTCGCGGTCGGTGATGAGGCTCACGGCGATGCGCTTGCGGCGTTGCCGCTGCTGATGTCGCTTCGCGCGGCGATCCGCGCCAAAGTGATGCTGTCGCGCCCGGCCGCGGACGAAGACACCGAGCGCAGCAATCGGCAGATCGCGCTGTCATATTTTGCTCTCGCGGAACGTCTCATCGTGCCTCCGCGACCTCGACTGATTGCCGTGGGCGGCCTGTCCGGCACCGGCAAATCCGTGCTCGCACGAGCGCTGTCCAGCCATGTGGCGCCGCTGCCGGGTGCCATCGTGCTGCGTTCGGACGTGACACGAAAGCGACTGTTCGGGGTTGCGGATACGGAGCGGCTGCCGGCTTCGGGTTATTCGGCCGAGGCCACCGCCAGGGTGTATCGGTGGCTTGCCGAGCGGGCGGCTCTCGTTCTGGCCCAGGGCTGTTCGGTGATCGTCGATGCCGTGTTCGCCAAGGCGGCGGAGCGCGGAGCGATCGAAGCCGTCGCTCGGGAACGCGGCGTCGATGTCGCAGGGCTCTATCTGGTTGCCGACCTCCAGATCAGGATCGATCGTGTCGCCGGCCGCCTCGGCGATGCCTCGGACGCGACGCCTGAGATCGCCCGGCAGCAGCAGGCTTATGAGCAGGGCGAAATCGGCTGGACGATGATCGATGCCTCCGGCACGCCGGGCCAGACACTGGCCCGCGCCGAAGCCGCATTGGGGCTTCCCGGTCAGGTCTGCAGCACGTAGCTCCCGGGCGCATCCGGAAGCGCCGCAACAGTCGCACCGGGCAGCCCCATCTGCGGCGGTGACACCGGAGCGCCGGATCGAACGCCGAGCCAATTCACCCACTCGGTCCACCACGAGCCTTCGGCGTGCGGCGCTTCGGCGAGCCAGACGTCCGGACCGACATAGGGCCCATCGGCCTCCTTCACCATCACCTGATAACCATGGGCCGTGGGCGACGGCGGAGAGACGATGCCGGCATTGTGGCCACCGCCGGTCAGGCAGAACGTGATCTCGGCATCCGCCAGCAAGTGGATCTTGTAGGTCGAGCGCCACGGCGCGACGTGATCGCGCAAGGTGCCGACCACGAACATCGGCGTGTGGATATCCGACAGCGCGATCGGCTTGTCGTCGACCATGTAGTGGCCCCCGGCCAGATCGTTATCGAGGAACAGCTTGCGCAGATATTCCGAGTGCATCCGGTAAGGCATTCGGGTCGCGTCGGCGTTCCACGCCATCAGATCGTTCGGCGGCGACCGCTCGCCCATCAGATAGTCGCGCACCATCCGCGACCAGATCAGATCGTTGGAACGGAGGATCTGAAAGGCCCCCGCCATCTGGCTCGTGTCGAGGACGCCGCGCTTCCACATCATGTCTTCGAGGAAGGCGACCTGGCTCTCGTTGATGAACAGTGTAAGCTCGCCCGCCTCGGTGAAGTCGGTCTGCGCGGCGAACAGCGTGATCGATTTCAGCCGCTCGTCGCCATCGCGCGACATCGCCGCCGCGGCGATCGACAGCAGCGTGCCGCCGAGACAATAGCCGGCCGTGTGAATCCGCTGACCTGGAACGATCGCGCCGACTGCATCGAGCGCAGCCATCACCCCGAGCCGGCGATAATCCTCCAGGGACACGTCGCGCTCCCGTTCGGTCGGATTGCGCCACGACACCATGAACACGGTGAAGCCCTGCTCCGTCAGATACTTCACCAGAGAGTTATGTGGCGACAGATCGAGGATGTAGTATTTCATGATCCAGGCCGGCACGATCAGGACCGGCTCCGGACGCACCTCCGCGGTGGCCGGCGCATATTGGATCAGCTCGATCAGGTGGTTGCTGTAAACCACCTTGCCGGGCGTCACGGCGACGTCGCGGCCGACCTTGAAGTCCGGATTCGGCTCCGGATCGTGCGACACCGTGTGCAGCAGATCTTCCCACCAATTGTGCAGACCAGCCGTGACATTGCCACCGCCGGAGGCCAGCGTTCGCCGGATCACCTCCGGGTTCGTCCATGGGAAGTTCGACGGCGCGAACACGTCGAGCATCTGGCGCGTGGCGAACTCGACGATCTTCTCGTTCTGACGGGACACGCCGCGATTGCCCGTGGTGGCGTTGTGCCACCACTCCTCGGCAAGCAGGAAGCCTTGCGCCATCAGGTTGAACGGGGCCTGCTGCCATTCCGGCGCGCTGAACCGCCGATCCTGAGGCTGCGGCGCAATCAGTGACCACGGCGAAGTGGGAAACAACCCGGCTTCGGTGACTCGCGACGCCCGTTGCAACGCGTCGTGCGCGAGTTCGCGCTGGCGCGCCGGCGACCAGAACAGGTGCGCGAGCCAGTCGGCGTAGGCCTGCGACAAGGCGGTCGGCGACAGCCCGCCGGTCAACGGCGCGAGGGTCGCGTGCAACGCGCGATCGCTGTCCACGGCCCGCGCATGCGCGGCCGCCTGCGGCGACCCAACCTCGACAGGGAGCGCTCGAGCCTGCTTCTGCAACATCATCGCCTCGTTCGGTAAGCTTTGGATCACGGCGAAGGTAGTGCCGACCGTCGCCGCGCGGCAGCGCTATCGCCTCGATAGATAGGATGAAGAGGCCGTCATGGCATCGTCACAGGTCGATGCAGCGCACTGATTGGTCCGATGGTTAAACCCGCGTAACGCATGCGTTGCGCCGCAGCTTGGCAGCCGAGCCGGGGCAGGCCTTGATGGCGATCAATGCGGGATTCGACGTAACCAGCGACGGGCGCATAACCGGATCAGCGGGCGAGAAAGACGCAGCGGGCCGATTGTTCGAGGAGATGCTGGGTGACGCCGCCCAGAATCCATTCCCGAAATCGTGAGTGACCATAAGCCCCCGCAATGATGGCGCCCGCGCCGACGCGATCGGCAACCTTGTCGAGCTGCGCCGCGACATCGCCGGCCTCTGCGGGCACGTCGCCCACCGCATGGATGTGATGCCGGGACAGCCAGTCGACGACATCGTGGACGCCGGCCAGCGCCTCGGCGCGGTCGCCGTCTTCCTCGACAATTTCCAGCACGGTGACATGGCTCGCCTGGCGCAGCAGCGGCAGGGCATCGACGATCGCGCGCCGTGCTTCCGGATTGTCCTTCCACGCGACGAGCACGCTCGATAGATCGACCCGGCAGACGCCGGTCGGGACCACCAGCAACGGCCGTCCGATCCGCATCACGAGATCGGCCGGATCGGTCACGGTGAAGGGGTCTGTCAGCGCTCCACGGTCGGTGGCGCCGGTGATGACGAGGTCGGCGGCGCGGGCCTGCTGCACGATGTACTTGGCCGGCTGGCCGATCGCCGAGCGCCATTGGAGTTCGCGGGCATGGCCGCGCATCGCGTCCCGAAACTCGGTCTCCAGATCGGCGAGCCGCTTGCGGATGGTGGCGATCCCCTGCTCCAGCAGCCGCTCGGCACTGTCTCCCGAGGTATAATACAGGGGTGGGCTGAGGTCGGACGCCGAGACGCCGATCAGCCGTGCCTCGAAGCGCTCGGCCAGCTCTGCGGCGATCCCGAGCGCATACGCATTCGGCTGGTCGCATTGCAGGGCGACCATTACCGTCGAATACGTCATCGGAACCTCCCTTTTCGGCTGCTCGCCCGAACTAATCGTCTTGAGCGGACGGCTCTTTGCTGCAGGGGAGCCATGTTTGGGCGGCGGGCGCCCCGATACGATGAGCTAGATCAAAGTGCAGCGTCTTCAGGCGGATATATTCCAGCCACAATTCGCATCACGTGCGATCCGGAGTCTTCTCCCATGCTGAACGATGTCGTCGTGCATATCCCGGCCGACCGGCCGGCTGACGGAATCATCGACTGCGCTGTTTCCATCGCCAAAACCTTCGACGCTCACCTCGACGGCATCGTCTGCACCTACCAGCCGATCAATCCGGCGGTCGTGGTCGGGGCTTCGACCGCCTACTACGCGGCCGTCAATCAGTACAACACCGACAACGATCAAGCCGCGGCACGGCTCGACCAGTTCGAGATCGCCGCCCGCGCGGCCGGAGTCACGCATGGTGCACGCAGCGTCTGCGACACTCCGGTGCTCGCGAACGAGTCGCTCTCGGAGATCTCGCGGCTGTACGATCTCGCTGTCGTGCCGCAGCCCGACCGCGCCCACCCCGGCCACCAGGATCCACTGCCCGAAAGCATCCTGTTCAATTCCGGCAAGCCGATGCTGATGGTGCCTTACATTTACAAGGGACCGCTCAATCTCGACCGTGTTCTGATCTGCTGGGACGGCGGCCGCCCGGCTACTCGCGCGGTTCACGACGCCATGCCGTTCATGCGACGGGCGAAGACCATCGATGTGCTGGCGGTGAACGAGGACGAGGACGACGTCGGTCAAGCCACGACCAACGCCCTGCTGGCCCATCTGATGCGGCATGATCTCGCAGCGACCGCCCACCACTTCACCGCGCCGCCGACCAACGTTCACAACACCATCCTGTCGATGGCGTCGGACATCGGAGCCGATCTGCTGGTGATGGGCGGCTACGGCCATTCACGGCTACGTGAATTCATTCTTGGCGGCGTCACTCGCGGCATCTTCAAGTCGCTGACGCTGCCGGCGCTGATTTCGCATTGAGCTGCCGGCGCAGCGGTCGTTGAGACATGCCGGCAGGTTCGATCAAAGGCGGCACGATGTGCCGGAGGGGATACAGACATGCGCGCAGATCAGATCATGACATCCCAGGTGGTGACGATCGGCCCTGAGGCTTCGATCGTCGATGCCGCCAACGCGATGCTGGAGCACCACGTGAGCGGCCTTCCGGTGGTCGACTCGGGCGGGCGGTTGATCGGCATCATTTCGGAAGGCGACTTCATCCGCCGCGCCGAACTCGGCACGCAGCGCAAGCGCAATCGGTGGCTCCGGATGCTGCTCGGGCCCAGCACCTGCGCCGACGACTTCGTGCACGAGCACGGCCGGAAAGTCGGCGAGGTGATGACGCATCATCCGCACACGATCACCGAGGACACCTCGGTCGAGACGATCGTCAGGACGATGGAGAAACACCACGTCAAACGCTTGCCGGTGATGCAGGGCGAACGTCTGGTCGGCATCGTCACGCGCAAGAACCTGCTCCGCGCGGTCGCCGAGCTGGCCCGTCAGGCTCCGGATCCATCCGCGGTCGACGACAAGATCCGGGATCGGATCATCGCCGAGATCGAACGCAACGACTGGCGCCCGTTCGGACTGAGCGTGGTGGTGCGCGACGGGGTGGTGCATCTCAACGGCGTCATCACCGAGGAGAGTTCGCGTCAGGCCGTCATCGTCGTCGCCGAGAATGTCTGCGGCGTCAAAGAGGTGCACGACCATTTGTGCTGGGTCGACACCATGTCCGGCTTTTATCTCAATTCGCCGGAAGACGATCGCTCCGCCAAGAAGACGAGCTGAAACCGCCCCAGCGCTCCGGACTTGACACCACCAACCGATGCGGCAAACCCAAGGCGTTTGCCCATCGGTTTTTTGTTGGCCATTGCGTCCGTTGCGGATTGGAACACCTGTATGATAAGACCACTTCCATGAGTAGCGAAGGTAACTCGTGACCGATCAAGCCCAAACATCGGACGCCCTTGCGCGCGATCGGCGGCTGCAGCAGGGCATCGATCAATACGGCGTTGGGAGTTGGGAGCTCGATCTCGCGACCCGCAACTTGGTGCTGTCGGTGACGGCCCGGCGTCTGTTCGGCGTCGCACCGGATGTGCCGGTCGACTTCGATGGGTTTCTGTCGCTGATCGATCCGGAGGACCGGGAGCGCGTCGCGCAGGCGATGCAGCGCGCGATCGATCAGGGTGAGAACCTCGACATCATGTACCGTGTGGCGGACCGCAACCAGGCCAGCCACTGGCTGCGCTCGCGCGGCGGCATGGTCCGGGAGGACGGCGGCGCCGGCTATCTGTGCGGCATCGTGCTCGACGTCGACCAGCAGAAGGTGCTCGAGCAGGAGCTGCGGCTGCAGCAGAACCAGCTCCGCTCGATTCTCGACACCGTGCCGGACGCGATGATCCTGATCGACGGCCGCGGCATCATGCGATTCTTCTCCAGCGCCGCCGAGCGGATGTTCGGACTGACCGAGAAGGAAGCGATCGGCCAGAACATCAGCATCCTGATGCCTCGCCCGGACGCGACCCGTCACGACAACTACATCACCCGCTACAACTCCACCGGCGAGCGGCACATCATCGGCATCGGCCGCATCGTCACCGGCCAGCGCAAGGACGGCACGACCTTTCCGATCCATCTGTCGATCGGCGAAATGGAATCCGGCGGCGAGCGTTATTTCACCGGATTCATCCGCGATCTCACCGAGTATCAGCAGACCCAGGCGCGGCTGCACGAACTCCAGGCCGAACTGGTCCACGTCTCGCGGCTGACCGCGATGGGAGAAATGGCTTCGGCTCTCGCGCACGAGCTCAACCAGCCGCTGTCGGCCATCAGTAACTACATGAAAGGATCGCGCCGCCTCCTCGCCGGCAGTCGCGATCCGAACACGGCCAAGATCGAGAACGCGATGGAGCGCGCCGCCGAGCAGGCGCTGCGCGCGGGTCAGATCATCCGCCGGCTGCGCGACTTCGTCGCACGCGGCGAATCCGAGAAGCGGGTCGAGAGCCTGGCCAAGCTGGTCGAGGAAGCCGGTGCGCTCGGCCTCACCGGCGCGCGCGAACAGGGCGTGGTGCTGCGCTTTCAGATGAACCCGGCCAACGATCTCGTGCTGGTCGACCGCGTCCAGATCCAGCAGGTGCTGGTCAATCTGTTTCGCAACGCACTCGAGGCGATGGCCAACGCGCCGCGCAAGGAATTGTCGGCCTCGAACGCGCGAGTCGCCGACGACATGATCGAAGTCACGGTTTCGGACACCGGCAGTGGCATTCCGGACGACGTTAAGGCAAAGCTGTTTCAGACTTTCTTCACCACCAAGGACACCGGAATGGGCGTTGGACTGTCGATCAGTCGCTCGATCATCGAAGCCCATGGCGGGCGGATGTGGGCGGAGACCAACAGCGCGGGCGGCGCGACTTTTCGTTTCACGCTGCCGATGGCACCGGGCGAGGACGTGAGCGATGGCGCGTAAGGGCATTGTCTATGTGATCGACGACGATCAGGCGATGCGGGAATCGATCGACTTCCTGCTCACGTCCGCCGATTACGAAGTCCGCCTGTTCGAAACCGCGGCGTCGTTCCTCGAAGCGAGCGGCAGCATTGCATTCGGCTGCGTGCTGTCCGATGTCCGGATGCCGGGGATCGACGGGCTCGATCTTCTGAAGCGGCTGAAAGCCGGGCGCAGCCGGCTGCCGGTGGTGATCATGACCGGCCACGGCGACGTGCCCTTGGCGGTGGAAGCCATGAAGCTCGGCGCGATCGACTTTATCGAGAAGCCGTTCGATGACGACCGCCTGATCGGCCTGATCGAAACCGCCATCAAACAGGCTGGTGACGAAGCCAAGAGCGAGGCCCTGTCGCAGGACATCGTCGCGCGCATCCAGTCGCTCAGCCCGCGCGAACGGCAAGTCATGGACGGTCTGATCGCCGGCATGTCGAACAAGGTGATCGCCCGCGAGTTTGATATCAGTCCGCGGACGATCGAGGTCTATCGCGCCAACGTGATGACCAAGATGCAAGCCTCGAGCTTGTCGGAACTCGTCAGGATGGCGATGCGCGGCGGCGTGATCAAGGATTGAGGCAGATCAACCCGCTTCCCCCAACCCCGATTATCTTTCCGCCATGGAAAAATTGCATGCCGGGTTGGGTGCGTAGGAGCGAGCTATGACCTGCGCGCCCTCAAAGACTGTTGTTTATGTCGTCGACGACGATCAGGGCGTGCTCGGATCGCTGCGCTTCCTGCTGGAAACCGATGGCTTCGAAGTTCGCACGTTCCGCAGCGGACCGGCGTTGCTCGACTCGCTGAACGATGGCCGGGCCGATTGCATTGTCGTGGACTACAAGATGCCCAACATGAACGGCATCGACCTCGCGCAGAAGTTGCGCGACCGCAACATCGCTTGCCCCGTGGTGATGATCACCGGCTATCCGGATGAAAGCATCTCCAGCCGCGCAGCCGCGGTCGGCGTGCGCCACGTCGTGCTGAAGCCGCATCTGGAAGAAAGCCTCGTGTCGCACATTCGCGACGCGCTGGTCGATCACGGCGCAGCGGTCTGAACGCCCGGTCAGTGATCTTCCTCTAACCTTTTGAAATTGCTGAATTGGCTTTGCGGCGACCACTCTCAGGTAGGCCGCCAGCTCCGTAAAACCCCTTAGGGAACCCAACTTAAGATATGGGGCGAAATATTCGGCTCCGGCATTCTTCACTACAACCACGCCATCCGATCCCGATACCCGCAGGAGATGGCAAAATGCTGAACCAGTCGCTCAGGGCCCCGACCGTCGCCAAGGCTCCGGTTGACCCTTCCCGCTCCCCGGCTGATCAGTTCTTTGCAACCACCGGTCACGCCGGCCTGATCGCCTCCGAATTCACCTACAAGAAGGAAGAGGAAATCTACGGCGAGGACGAGCCGTCCGAGTACGTCTACCAGGTCGTGTCGGGTGCCGTCCGCAGCTACAAGCTTCTCTCCGACGGCCGCCGCCAGATCGGCGCCTTCTATCTCCCCGGTGATGTGTTCGGGCTGGAGTCGGGACCGACCCATCGCCTCACCGCGGAAGCCATCGTCGACACCACCGTTCGCCTGCTGAAGCGCCGCAGCCTCGAACAGGCCGCCGCCACCGACGTGCACGTCGCCCGCAGCCTGTGGTCGATGACCGCCGGCGAGCTGCGCCACGCCGAAGATCACATGCTGCTGCTCGGCCGCAAGAATGCGATGGAGCGGGTCGCCAACTTCCTGCTCGAGATGGATCGCCGCCTCGCCGTCGCCGGCATGATGGCGCTGCCGATGTGCCGCCGCGACATCGGCGACTATCTCGGCCTCACGCTCGAAACCGTGTCGCGCGCGCTGTCGCAGTTGCAGAGCCAGGGCATCCTCGGCTTCTCGGGCGCCCGCCAGATCGAACTGCGCAACCGCCAGCAGCTGCGCAACCTCGACGCCTGATCGACAGCGCGGCCCCTCCAGCCGCCTGCCTGCCCCCTCTCCAGGGTCTCTCGAATGGGCCGCCAGCAATGGCGGCCTTTTTTTTGTGACGCGATGAGCCCCTCTCCTCAGCGAGGCCGAACGCTATCTCGAAAGATTTTTCTCCGCATCATGTCTTTTATCGGAGAATGAACGCTTCAATGCGACACCGAAAGGCAGTCGATAGATTTTTATTTCCTCGACTTGATTGACTTGGAGGCGCCCGCCCGACCTGATGGACGTCCCGGCGAACCTCTGTGCTGGCCCCTGAACAGGCACCAGCGCATCGCCTTTCATCGTCGCAGGATTTTGTCATGACCGAGAAACTTCACCCCGAAACCCTCGCGCTGCATGCCGGCTGGCGCGCCGATCCTTCGACCGGCTCGGTTGCGGTGCCGATCTTCCAGACCACCTCGTACCAGTTCAACAACACCGAGCACGCCGCGAACCTGTTCGCGCTGAAGGAGCTCGGCAACATCTACACCCGCATCGGCAACCCGACGACCGACGTCCTGGAAAAGCGCGTGGCCGCGCTGGAAGGCGGCGTCGCCGCGCTCGCGGTGGCGTCGGGCCAGGCCGCGTCGGCCTTCGCGCTGCAGAACCTCGCCCGCGCCGGCGACAACGTCGTCAGCTCGACCGACCTTTACGGCGGCACCTGGAATCTGTTCGCCAACACGCTGAAGGATCAGGGCATCGAAGTGCGCTTCGTCGATCCGTCCGATCCGGAGGCGTTCGAGCGCGCGACCGATGACCGCACCCGCGCCTACTACGCCGAGACGCTGCCGAATCCGAAGCTCGCGGTGTTTCCGATCGAAGAAGTCGCCGCGATCGGCCGCAAGCACGGCATCCCGCTGATCGTCGATAACACCGCGGCGCCGCTGCTGGTGAAGCCGCTCGAACACGGCGCCGCCGTCGTCGTGTACTCGGCGACCAAATATCTCGGCGGCCACGGCACGTCGATCGGCGGCCTGATCGTGGACGGCGGCAATTTCGACTGGGAGAAGTTCCCGCAGCGCCAGCCCGCGCTCAATACGCCGGACCCGAGCTATCACGGCGCGGTCTGGGTCGAAGCGGTGAAGCCGCTTGGGCCGATCGCCTACATCATCAAGGCGCGGACCACGCTGCTGCGCGACCTCGGCGCCGCGCTGTCGCCGTTCAACGCCTTCCAGATCCTGCAGGGCCTCGAAACCCTGCCGCTGCGGATCGAACGCCATGTGCAGAACGCCCAGGCGGTCGCCGACTATCTCGAGAAGCGGCCGGAAGTCGTCAAGGTGATTCACCCGTCGAAGCAGACGGGCATCGCACGCGAGCGCGCTGATCGCTACCTGAAGGGCAAGTTCGGCGGCCTGGTCGGCTTCGAACTCGCAGGCGGGCATGAAGCCGGGCGGAAGTTCATCGATGCGCTGCAATTGCTGTATCACGTCGCCAATATCGGCGACGCCCGCAGCCTCGCGATCCATCCGGCCTCGACCACGCACTCGCAACTGTCGACCGAAGACCAGCTCGCGACCGGCGTCTCCGACGGCTACGTGCGGCTGTCGATCGGCCTCGAGCACATCGACGACATCATCGTCGATCTGGAACGCGGCCTTGCAGCGGGACGCCTCGCCCGCGCCGCCTAACGGAACATCGCTGCTCGCCTCCGGTTGTCGTCGGAGAAATCCGAACGACATTCCGGAGGCGACATGCAGGAAAAAATCACCGGTGCATTTTCAACCAGGCGGGCCGCCGAACTCGCGGTCGAGCGCCTGGTGCAGGAACACGGCGTCGATCGCAAGCAGGTCGTCGTGCAGGCCCGCGGTCGCGACAACAGCGCCGGCACCAAAGCCGCCGGCGCAGATACGCAGAGCGGCCACCCTGGCGAGACGAAACACGGCGATCCGGAATTGAACGACGTGATCGAAGTCTCGGTCTCCGGCGGCGACGCCAGCGTGATCAAATCCGCGATGAAAGATGCAGGCGCGAGCTCCGTCGGCTAGAGCAGTTCTGCTTCACAAGCTTGATGATCTGCGGCGCGCGCCACAACGAAACCTCATGGTGAGGAGGCGCGAAGCGCCGTCTCGAACCATGGGCCTCGTGCACTCTGCGGCCCCATCCTTCGAGACGCCCGGCTTCGCCGGGCTTCTCAAGATGAGGTCGGTGCATTTTGAAGCGCGTGATTGTTGCAATCAATCATTGGACCGCTCTAGCCCAGGTGGGCTACGCTTCGCCCATCCTATGATCAGTGCGGAGTGACGGCCGGCAACAGTGCCATCAGCGTCATCGGCGCGACGCCGAACAGGAGGATCAGCACACTGCAGACGATCAGCAGGCCGCGATCCAGCGGCGGCAGAGGTTCGGCCTCGGCGTGGCTTTGCCCAATGAGCGGCGCGGTGAAGAACCTCGCGTAGTAGAAGAAGCCCAGCGACGAGCCGGTGACGGCGATCGCCAGCAGCGCCCACAATCCGCCGTCTACCAGCACGCGCAGCAGATACAGCTTGGCGATGAAGCCGCCCGCCGCGGGCAGGCCGGCGAGCGACAGCATCGACAGCGACAGTGCGATCGCTTCCAGCGGCCGCCGCTTCACCAACCCGTGCAGATCCGGCAGCGTCGGGGCGCGGCCGAGCAGCCCGGCGACGCACAGCGCCACCAGCATCGCCGGTGCGTAGACGCCGAGATAGAACAGCGCCGCTTCGCCGGCGAGCGGCTGGCCCGACGCCAGGAGCAGCGCGACGTAGCCGGAATGCGCGATGGTCGAGTAGCCGAGCATCCGCGGCAGCTGCGGCTGGCGCAGCGCCAGCAGATTGCCGGCCAGCACCGAGGCGGCGCCGAGCGCCGCAAGGCCGCTGCTCCACACCGGCTCGGGCAGATGCGCGGTGAGCACCAGCCGCAGGATCACGATCGTCATCGCCGCCTTGGACACGACGCCGGCCAGCGCCGCCGCACTCGCCGGCGAGGCTTCGAACGCGTCCGGCGTCCACATGTGGAACGGCACCAGAGAAAACTTGAAGCCGAGGCCCGCGAGCAGCAGCGCGGTGCCGAGCGCCGCCAGCGCGTCGTGCCCGGTCCAGCCGGCAAAGTCGAGCGCGCCGGTCTCCGCGTAGATCAGCGCGATGCCGAGCAGCAGCGCCGACGAGGCGAGCCCGCTCATCACCAGAAACTTGTAGGCCGCCTCGAGGCCCTGCCGTGACAGCCGATACGCGAACAGCGCGATCAGCGACAGGCTGACGATCTCGATGCCGAGAAACAGCGTCGCCGCATGGCCCGCGCCCGCCAGCGTCACCGCGCCGGTCGCCACCAGCACCAGCAGCGACGGCGCCTCTTTGGCGGGATGACCGGTGCGCAGGAACACCAGCGCGCCGAGCGAAGCGAGACAGATATAGACGATGCCGAACCGCGCGATCGCGTCATCGGTGAACAGCGCGCCCGTGGGCGCCGCTGGCGCACCGAGCCGTAGCAGCACTAGCGCCGCGGCCGCGGCGAGCCCCGCGGCTGCGGCCCCCTGCGCGGCTTCGATACGCGCCAACGGCACCAGCATCATCGCCGCGATGGCGGCGACGGCCAGCACGATGAGCGGCGAAAGCGCGGCGAACTGGGTTGCGGTCATGGCGCGGCGATCACGGCGTCTGGATTAGCGCGGCCCTGATCGCCGGCTCGAGCAGCGCCAGCAGGCTCTGCGGATAGAGGCCGATCACCAGCGTGGCGAGGCCCATCACCACCACAGGCGCATATTCGCGCCAGCTCAGATCGGCGAGCGGCCCGGCCGGCTTCGGCAGGCCGAACACCAGTCCCTTCAACAGGCGCGTCGCGTAGATCACCGAGACGATCAGCGTCGACAGCGCCAGCAGCGCGAACACCCAATTGACCTGGAAGATGCCGACCACCACCAGCGCCTCGCCGACGAAATTCGCCGTGCCGGGCAGCGCCAGCAGCGCCGAGCAGAACAGTGCGAACGCCGCGGCGAATTTCGGCGCGACCTGCTGCAGGCCGCCGAGCTGGCGCAGATCGCGCGTATGGGTGCGCTCGTACAGCGCGCCGATCAGCAGGAACAGCGCCGAGGCCGAGAACGAATGCGCGATCATCTCGACTGCGGCGCCGGCCAGTGCGTAGTGCACGCCGGCCGAGATGCCCATCAGCACGATCGCCATATGGGCGATCGACGTGTAGGCGACCAGCCGCTTGGCGTCGTTCTGGCCGCAGGCAACGAGGCCGCCATACAGCGCGCCGGCGGCGCCGAGCGCGATGCCGTAAGGTGCCACGGCGGCGAGCCCCTCGGGAAACAGCATCGGCGCGAAGCGGAACAGGCCGTAGGCGCCGGTCTTCAGCAGGATGCCGGCGAGCAGGATCGAGCCCGCGGTCGGCGCCAGCGTGTGCGCCTCCGGCAGCCAGGCGTGGAACGGAGGCACCGACAGCTTGACCATGAAGGCCAGCGAAAAGCCGAGCAGCATCCAGACCTGCGCCGACGTCGAGAGCTTCATCTCGGCGAGTTCGAACGCGCTGAACGTCATGTGATCGGACATCGCCGCCAGCGCGAACGACGCTGCGAGCAGACCGAAGCCGGCGACCGCGTTGAAGATCAGGAATTTCAGCGCCGCACCTTCCTTGTCGCCATGCCCCCACACGGCGATCAACATAAAGGCCGGCACCAGCATCGCCTCCCAGAAGAACGCGAAGATCAA
Source organism: Rhodopseudomonas telluris (assembly GCF_042432815.1). NCBI lineage: Bacteria > Pseudomonadati > Pseudomonadota > Alphaproteobacteria > Hyphomicrobiales > Nitrobacteraceae > Rhodopseudomonas > Rhodopseudomonas telluris. The sequence goes on along the minus strand of NZ_JBHLWM010000001.1, from coordinate 805,435 downwards.
GAGGTCGAACGAGATGAAGACCCCGACGGTGGCGGACACCGTCCAGCACAGGCTGGCGTGAAACAGCCCGGACTGCGTAGGGATCTCCGTCCACGACGCCATCACCGAAATGATGCCGAGCCCCGCGGCGATCGCGATCAGCGCGGCGGACAGGCCGTCGAGCGCGAAGTCGAGCGCGATGCCGAACGACGGCACCCACGGATAGCTGACCTTGGCGTACCAGCGGCCCTCCGGCGCGCCGGCGACGATCGCGATAAGCAGCACCAGCATCAGCGCGAAGGTCGCGATGCTGACCCAGCGCTCGCGTTCGCCCTTGCCGGCGACCAGAAACGCAACGACGCCGCCGAAGGCCGGCAGCAGAATAAGCGCGATCAGCGCCATGATGTCCCCCAGGCAAACAACAACAGCGCCGCGCAGCCGAGCGCTATCCACAGTGAGTGATCGCGGACGCGGCCGGTCTGAACCCGGCGCGCCTGCGCCCAGGCGAGGCCGAAGCCGCCCGCAAAGCCCATCCAGCCGCGGTCGATCGCATCCGGCCTGAACCGCGCGACGAAGCCGCTGACGAACAGCCGCGCCGCAGCGACGACAAACCGACCAACCGGATCGCCGGAGACCAGCCGCACCACCGGCGTCTGGCCTTCGGTCGCGCGGGTGATGAAGTCGGGCGAGACCGCGCCGCCATGCGCCAACGGGTCGTCCGCCGGCAGGCCGGGCACCTCGACGCCCTCGCGGCGCAGTTCCGCCGCGCGCGCGAACGCCTCGGTGCCCTCGGCATTGCCGAGCACGAAGGCGACACGGCGGAAGCGGCGGACGAAGTAGTAATAATACAGCACGTCGACGCGGAAGATGCGGACGTGGCGCAGCCGCTGCGCCGCCCGCTCCAGCTCGCGCGGATGCCGCACGATCTGCCGGGCCAGCAGCACACCCAGGATCGGCGCAGCAGCGCCGAGCAGCGTCGGCAGCAGCGGGATGTGATCCGGCGTGCCGCCGGCGAAGCCGATCAGCGCGCCGACCGAAAGGCCGCCGGCGACCGCGACCGTGGTGAGCACGACCAGCGGGATCATCACCGCCGCCCCGCCCCACGGCGGCGCGGCGAGTTCGGCGGACTGACTGCCGGCGACGAACACCACGCGGAACGCATAGGCGCCGGTCAGCATCGCCGCAGTTGCTGCCAGCAGCCACAGCGGCACGCCCCACGGCCCGCTGCTCCACACCGCGGCCAGCACTGCTTCTTTCGAGTACCAGCCCGCGGTGATCACCGGCAGGCCGGCGAGCGACGCCGCGCCGATCGCAAACGCCCAGAACGCCCAGGGCTGGCGATAGCGCGCACCGCGCAGCGCCTCGATCGCGGTCGAGCCGCCGGAGGCGTGGCTCATCACGCCGGCGCTGAGGAACAGCAGCGACTTGAACGCGGCATGGATGGCGAAATGCGCCAGCGCCACGGCCGGTGCGCCGAGGCCGAGCGCCAGCACCATGAAGCCGATCTGGCTCATGGTCGAAAACGCCAGCAGCTTCTTCACATCGGTCTGGATCAGCGCGACCAGCGCGCCGAGCGCCGCGGTGGCGATGCCCAGCATGGCTACCATCGCGGAGATTTCCGGTGCGGCCGCGAACAGCGGCGCGAGCCGCGCCAGCAGGATCACGCCGGCCGCGACCATCGTGGCGGAATGCAGCAGCGCCGACACCGGCGTCGGGCCGGCCATCGCGCTCGGCAGCCAGGTGTGAAACGGGATCTGCGCCGATTTGCCGAGCGCGCCGAGCGCGATCAGCCCGGCGATCGGCGCCAGCCGCCACGGATCGATCGCCGGCACCGCGGCCAGCATGCCGTCGAGCCGCGTGGTGCCGGCGGACAGAAACAGCATCATCAGGCCGGCGAGCAGCATGCTGTCGGCGATGCGCGTGGTGATCAGCGCCTTGCGGCCGGCCGACACCGCCTTCGGCAGCTGATCGTAGAACGCGATCAGCATGAAGCTGCACAGGCCGATGGTTTCCCAGCCGAGAAACAGCAGGATGACGTCGGCGGCGAACACCACCGCCAGCATGCCGGCGAGAAACAGGTTCATCACCGCGAAGAAGCGGCGCAGATCCGGCACCGGTTCCGACGCCATGTAGGCGCCCGAATAGATCAGCACCAGCGCGCCGACCAGCACCACGGTGCCGCCGGTGACCATGCTGAGCGGATCCATCGACATCGCAATCTGTGCGACGAACACGCCGGTGTCGATCGACAGGATCGGCACCACCGCGCCCGCCACGCAGCCGCCGTCGAGGCAGCCCAGCGCCACCGGCGCAAACAGGATCGCCGGCAGCACCGCGGCGCCGACGCCGAGCGCGATCACCGCGGCACGCGGCAGCGCGATCGGCACCAGCGACAACACGATGAAGCCGAGCAGCGCCGGCATCGGGACGAAGGGAAGCAGCTGTGCCATGCTCACCCCTTCATGCCGCTGATCAGATCGCTGTCATCGCTGCCGGCGACGCGGCGGATCCGCAGCAGCAGCGCCAGCCCGACCGCAACCTCGGCGGCGGCCAGCGTCAGCACCAGGACGAACATCCCCTGCCCTTGCGGATCGGCGTGATACGCGCCAGCCGCCACGAAGGCGAGCGCGGGGCCGCTGAGCGCGACTTCCAGCGCGACGAGCTGAAACATGATGCCGCGCCGTGCCAGCACGCCGAACAGGCCGATCGCGAACAGGCCGGCGGCGAGGATCATCAGGCCGATCAGATCCGAGCCGGTCATGGGCGCTTCCCCGATGCGCGATCGCTGCGGCCGATATGCCGGACGCCGATCAGCCCGGCGAGCAGCAGCAACGAGGCGAGTTCGATCGCCAGTGCCCACGGCCCGAACAGCAGCCGCCCGACCTCCTGCGCCGACACCGGCGCAGCGACGGTGTTGGCCGAGATGCCGAACTGCCCGAACGCGAACGGCGCGATCACGAGCGCCGACATCAGCAGCGGCAACGGCCAAGCCCCGCGCAGCGTCAGCCGCTCGCGCGCCGTCGCCTCCGGCGAGGTCGGCAGCGTCATCACCACGAACACGAACAGCACGACGATCGCGCCGGCATAGATCATGATCAGCAGCACCGCCGCGAACGCCGCGCCGAGTGCGAAGAAGCACACCGCCAGCGCCAGCAGCGTCACCACGAGATACAGCAGCGCATGCACCGCATTGGGCCGGGTCACGGCGAGCGCGGCGGAGACGAGGGCGAAGGCGCCGGCATAGAGCGCGAGCGACAGGCTCATGGCAGCAGCCCCTTCAGATCGACCGGCGGCGCTTCGTGCTCGGCCTCGCCCTTGTCCTTGCCATCGATCGCCTTGCCGGCGACCGACCAGTAGCGATAGCCGCGCACCTTGCCCTCGCCGGCGATCAGCAGATCGTGCTTCTCGTAGACCAGCGCATCGCGGCGCCATTCGCCGAGCTCGAAATCCGGCGTGAGCTGGATCGCCGCCGTCGGGCACGCCTCCTCGCAGAAGCCGCAGAAGATGCAGCGGGCGAAATTGATGCGGAAATGCTCCGGGTACCAACGGCCGTCCTCGGCCACGGCTTTGGCGAGATCGATGCAGCCGACCGGGCACACCGCCGCGCACAGATTGCAGGCGACGCAGCGCTCCTGGCCGTCCGGATCGCGCGTCAGCACGATGCGGCCGCGCGTGCGCGGGTACAGCTTCGGCTTCTCTTCGGGATAGAGCTGCGTCTCCGGCTTGACGAACAGCTTGCGGCCGACCCGCAGCAGGGCTTCGAGCCATCCGATCATGGCGCACTCCTCGCCACCACGACGATGCCGGTGAGCAGCAGATTGAGCAGCGACAGCGGCAACGCGATTTTCCAGGCGAAGCTCAGCAACTGATCGTAGCGCGGCCGTGGCAGCGTGGCCCGGAGCCAGACGAACACCACGGCGATCACGCCGGTCTTGAGGCCAAACCATACTGGGCCGGGCAGCCACGGCCCGAGCCAGCCACCGAAGAACAGCGTCACCGCCAGCGCCGACACCAGCAGCACCGCGAGATATTCGCCGAGGAAGAACAGGCCGAACGACATGCCGGTGTATTCGGTGATAAAGCCGGCGACGAGATCGTTCTCGGATTCCGGCAGGTCGAACGGCAGCCGGTGCGCGGCGGCGACGCCCGCGATGGTGAACAACGCTGCGCCGAGCGGCTGCAGCAGCACGAACCAGGCGCCGCGCTGCGCCTCGACGATCTCGCTCATCGACAGCGAGCCGGCCAGCATCACCACGCCCATCAGCGACAGCCCGAGGAACACCTCATAGGCCAGCATCTGTGCCGCGGCGCGCATGCCGCCCATCAGCGAGAAGCGATTGTGCGAGGCCCAGGCGCCGAGCAGCACGGCGTAAGCTGTCAGCCCGAGCATGCCGAGCAGGAACAGCACGCCGACATCGACCGGCGCCAGCGCGACGCCGTCGCCGATCGCCACCACGCCGAAGCCGATCAGCACCGGCGTCGCGGCGACTGCGGGCGCCAGGATGTAGGTGAACTTGTCGGCGCCGGGCGGCGGCACATCTTCCTTGGTGAGGATCTTCACCGTATCGGCAACCCATTGCAGCGAGCCGAACGGCCCGACGCGGTTGGGGCCATAGCGCTCCTGCACGAAGCCGAGCAGCCGCCGCTCCACCCAGGTGAAGGTGCCGGCGATCACCAGCAGCGCCATGATCAGCGCCGCCGAGATCGTCGCGGTGATGATCATCCCGATCATGACGCCGCCTCCACCCGCACGCGGCGCAGCGGCCCGCGTGGCACGATCAGGCCCGCGCTGATCGCGACGCAGCCGCGCGGCAGCGATGCGTCGAGCGCGACATGCGCGGTGCAAGGCTGGCCGTCGATCAGCACCGCAGCGCCCTCCGCGAGGCGCTGCATCGCGGCGTCGTCCGGATGCAGCAGCAGGCGCGGCTGCGGCCGCCGCGCCGTCAGCAATGCGCTGGCGCGGCTGAGATCGAAGCCGGTGAAGGCGTCGTGCAGCGGGATCAGCAGCAGCCCCTCGCCGTCCACCGGCGCCGGCGCAGCCGCATCGGGCAACGACATTTCGCCCGCCTTCAACAGTATCGCGCCGGGATCGCCGCCGCGCAGCGGGCCGCCGATCTCTTCTACGAAGCGCGTGACGTTGTTGGCCGAGTGCTGACCGGAGGTCTTGTAGCTGGTGATAAGCGCCGGCGGCACTTTGGTCCCGCGCGCGCCCTTGATGCCGAAAGTCAGCGGCGAATCCGGATCGATCGGCGGCGCGGCGTCGGCGAACTGCCCGGCGCGATCGTCCGCGGTGCGGCCCGAATACGGCCGCGGCGCGCGGGTGACTTGGCCGTCGGCCATCATGAAGTCGGCGTCCGGCGCCGCATCGGCGACACCGACGAGATCGGCACGCTCGACGATCAGGTCGCCGATCAGCGCGTCGAGGCCGTGCCAATCCCCGGCGCCGAACGCATCGAGCCGGCGCCAGGACGATGGCGCTGTCTCCGACGGCGGCAGCGCGGCGATGAAGCGCTGCGCGCGGCCTTCGTAGTTGACGAAGGTGCCGGTGCATTCGGTGAACGCGGCGACCGGCAGCGCGACCGAGGCCCGCGCCGTCGTCTCGCTCGCCATCGCATCCAGCGCGACGACGGCTTTAGCGGCCGCGAACAGCCGCTCGACACTGGGACGCGGCGCGCGGTCGAACAGATCGGCTTCGAGCACGATCGCAGTCTTGGCGGCGCCGCGCTCGAGCAGCGCCGCGGCGCTCTCGATGCCGTCGCCGCCGAGCAGCGCCAGGCCGAGGCTGTTGGCCTCGGGCGTCAGCAGCGCGATCTTCGCCTTGGCGCCGAGCGCCGACGCGATGGACGCAGCCGCCTCGACGATCCCGGCTGCGCCGAGCGAGCAGCCCGCGATGATCAATGGCCGCTGCGCAACGGCAAGGATCTCGGCTACGCGCTGTGCCTCCGCATCAGCGATCGCTTTGCCGCCGAGCGCATCGGCGATCGCAGCCCCGAACGCGGCAATCCTCTGCGGATCGCAGCGCAGCGACAGCGTGGCGATGTCGTCGAGTGCGTCGGGCAGCGGCGTCGCCAGCACGATCGGCGAGCGGCGGCCTTCGCCGGCGGTGCGCACCGCCGGATCGAGCCATTGCGGCACGCCCTTCTGCGCGGCGAGTTCGCGCTCGGCGCCGCGCGCGGTCTGGCGCAGCGCCAGCGCCAGGCGCGGCGATGCGTTGGTCAGATCCTCGCCCAGCACCAGCACCGCGTCGGCACGCTCGACCTCGGCGAGCGAGGCGACCTTCGCCGGCCCGGCGCGGACGATCTCGACGATGCGCCGCACCAGCCGTGCCTCGGCATCCGAGACGCCGGCGAAGAACCGCTCCGGCCCGACCAGCCGCTGCAGCGCGTAATTGGCTTCCAGCGAGGCGCGCGGCGAACCGATGCCGATCGCGCCCTCGGCCACGGCCGCATGCGCCGCCGCACAGGCGTCGTGCTCGCTCGCCGGCTCGCCATGCATCAGCGGCTGACTCAGCCGATGATCCGAGACGACATGCAGCGGGCCATAGCGCCCCCGGTCGCAGATGAAGTAGCCGTTGAGCGCCCCGTGATACCGGTTCTGCACACGGCGCACCCGGCCGCCGCGCTGGTCGACCAGGATGTTGCAGCCGAGCGCACAATGCGGGCAGATGGACGGCGTGGCCCGCATGTCCCATTTGCGCGCATAATCCTCCGACCACCCCCTGTCGTTGAACACACCGGTCGGGCAGACTTCGGCGAGATTGCCGGCGAACGGGCTCTCCAGCACGCCGTCCTCGGCGCGGCCGAAATACACGTTGTCATGCGCGCCGAACGCATCGAGATCGCGGCCGCCCGCGTAGTCGCGATAGAACCGCGTGCAGCGATAGCAGGCGATGCAGCGGTTCATCTCGTGCGTCAGCAGCGGGCCTAGATCCTGATTGCGGTGCGTGCGCTTGGTGAATCGATAGCGGCGGTCGAGGTGGCCGGTCGCGATCGTCATGTCCTGCAGATGGCAGGAGCCGGCTTCCTCGCACACCGGGCAGTCGTGCGGATGGTTGACCATCAGCCATTCGATCACTTGGGCCCGGAAAGCCGTGGCCTCCGGATCGCTGACCGAGACGCGTTCGACATCGGCGACCGGCGTCATGCACGACATAACGATGCGGCCTTCGGTGTCGTCCGGTCCGGCATAGACTTTGACGGCGCATTGCCGGCAGGCGCCCACCGAGCCGAGCGCGCCGTGCCAGCAGAAATACGGCACGTCGATGCCGTGCGTCAGACACGCCGACAGCAGGTCCTCGTCGTCCCTGGCCTCGATGATGCGGCCGTCGATGTCGATCTTCTTCGTCATGCGCGGCCCACCGGACAATGGCCCGCGAGGTGGGCAGTGAAGATATCGCCGAAGCGTTCGAGCCCGCTGCGCAGCGGCGTCAGCGCGCCGGTGTTGAGATCGCAATAGGACCGGCCCGACGGCCCGGACAGCGCGACGTGCTGATGCAGCAACTCGATATCGCCACGGGTGCCGTTGCCGGCCTCCAGCGTATCGAGCAGCTTCGCCACCCACGGCAGGCCGTCGCGGCACGGCGTGCACAGCCCGCAGCTCTCGCGGGCATAGAACCGCATATGCCGACCGATCGCCGCGACCGGGCAGGCGTGGTCGTCGAGCACGATCAGCGCGCCGGTGCCGAGCGAAGACCCGGCTTTTTTGGTGTGGGCGAAGTCGAGCGGGACGTCGAGATCGGCGGTTTCGAGAAACGCCGTCGCGCCGCCACCGGGCTGGAACGCGAACAGCGAACGCTCGTTGCGGATGCCGCCGCACAGCTCGAGCAACTCGCGCGCGGTCGTCCCCATCGGCGCTTCGATCAGTTGCGGACGCGTCACGCAGCCGGAAACGCCGTACAGCTTGGTGCCGCCCTCCTCGCTGCGCGCGAGCGACCGATACCAGTCCGCACCGTTCTCGATAATCGACGGCACGGCCGACAGCGTCTCGACGTTGTTGACCGTGGTCGGCCTGCCCCACAGTCCACTAACCGCCGGATAAGGCGGCCGATGCCGCGGCACCGGGCGCTCGCCTTCGAGCGCGGCGATCAGCGCAGTCTCCTCGCCGACGATGTAACGGCCTGCGGAGGCGTGCACCCGCATCGTGAGATCGAAACCCGAGCCGAGAATATCGCGGCCGAGCAGGCCGGCTCCTTCCGCCTCGGCGATCGCGCGGGTCAGCGCCGTCGCGGCGGCACGATACTCGTCGCGCACCAGGATGATCACTTCGGTCGCGCCGATCGCGTAGGCGGCAATCAGCGCGCCCTCGATCAGTTGATGCGGCAGCGCCTCCATCAGCAGGCGGTCCTTGAACGAGCCCGGCTCGGTCTCATCGCCGTTGACGCAGAGATAGCGCGGACCCGGCCCGGCCTTCTCGGCACCGCTGCGCATGAAGCGCCATTTGTTCGCGGTCGGGAAACCCGCGCCGCCGCGGCCGCGCAGGCCCGCGGCCTCGACCATCGCGATGACCGCCTCGGGGCTGTGGCGCTTCAGCGCCTGCATCAGCGCCGCGTAGCCGCCGAGCCCGCGCCAGGCGGCGAGGCTGTGCGGCTGACGATCGGCGCGGGCGCGGCCGGTGAGCGGCTTGTCGCTCATCGCGCACCTCCAGTAGCGTTGCCACGGATCAGCGCATCGAGCGCGTCCGGCGTCAGCGGCCCGACCAGCTTGCGCTCCGGGCCGACCAGCGCCACCGGCGCACGGTCGCAGCCGCCGACGCAGCAGATGTTGATCAGCGTGAACTTTCCATCGGCGGTGGTCTCGCCGAAGCCGATGCCGAGCTTGCTCATCACCGCATCGCGCACGGCGTCGCCGCCGCACAGATAGCAGCTCAGCCCGTCGCACAGCAGGATCACGGTGTCGCCGACCGGACGGCGGAAGATCTGGCTGTAGAACGTCGCGAGGCTCTCGATCTCGGCGGTAGTGACGCCGAGCGTGCGCGCGGCCTCGGCCAGATGCTCGTCGGACACCCAGCCCTCGGCTTCCTGCACCAGCTTCAGCGCGTCGAGCATCGCCGCCTTGCCGCCATGAGCGGCAGCAGCCTGCGCGATCGCCGTCTTGATCGGGGCGCTGAGGCTCATCGGTCGACGTCCGACATCACATAGTCGATGCTGCCCAGATAGGCGACGAGGTCCGCCACCATCATGCCGGGCGCAACGGCTGATATCATCTGCAGATGCGGGAACGACGGCGTGCGGATGCGGGTGCGATAGCTCGACGGCTCGCCGTCGGAAATCAGCGCGAATTGCGTCAGTCCGCGTACGGTTTCAACTTGTCCCGTGTATTCGCCAGCCGGCAGCACAGGGCCCCAGCTCGCGCCGACGAAATGATGGATCATGGTTTCGATGTCGTGCAGCATGCGCTCGCGCGGCGGCGGCGTGGTCAGCGGATGGTCGGCCTTGATCGGGCCGGACGGCATGTTGTCGACGCACTGCCGGATGATCTTCAGCGACTGCCGGATCTCCTCGACCCGCACCACCGTGCGGTCGTAGCAATCGCCATTGTGGCCGGTCGGAATCTCGAAGTCGAAATGTTCGAAACCCGCATAGGGCCGCGCCTTGCGGACATCCCAGGCTTGGCCAGTGGCGCGAAGCCCGGGCCCGGTCACGCCCCATTCATGCGCCATCGCCGTATCGTATGCCGCAACACCTTTGGTGCGCGCGCGGAAGATTTCGTTGCGCAGCACCATGCCTTCGTAGTCGTCGAGCCGCGACGGCATCCAATCGAGGAATTCGCGGATGATCTTGTCCCAGCCCTCCGGCAGATCCATCGACAGGCCGCCGATGCGGAAGTAACCGGGATGCATCCGCGCGCCGGTGATCGACTCGATGACGCGGTAGCCGCGCTCGCGATCGGTGAACATGTAGAACACCGGCGACATCGCCCCGGTGTCCTGCGCCATGGTGCCGTAGAACAGCAGATGGTTCATGATGCGGAACATCTCCGACAGCATGATCCGCACCGTCAGCGCGCGATCCGGCGGAGTGATGCCGCAGGCTTTCTCGACCGCCTGCAGATACGGCATCTCGCCCATCACGCCGCCGAGATAGTCGACGCGGTCGGTGTAGGGCAGGAAGTTGTGCCAGGTCTGGCGCTCGGCCATCTTCTCGGCGCCGCGATGGTGGAAGCCGATGTCCGGCCGCGCCGCGACGATCTCCTCGCCGTCGAGCGCCAGCACGATGCGGAACACGCCGTGGGTCGCCATCGAATGCGGCCCGTAGTTCAGGATCATCAGCTCGACGCCGTCGCGATGCGTCGGTAGGCCGAACTTCTCCGGATCGGCGGCGAGCGCGTGCTCCTTGGCGTCGAACAGCGCGGCGGTCATGTTGAACAACGGCCGCTCAGTGGCGCGCCCCGGCTGGGTCTTGCGCATCGGATGGCCTTCCCATCCGGGCGGCAGCAGGATGCGCAGCGAGTGCGGCTGCAGTTCGAACTCGACGCCGAACATGTCGTAGGCTTCGCGCTCGTACCACAGCGCATTGGCAAACACGCTGCCGATCGACTTGGCGCGCGGATACTCCGCATCGAGCGCCGTCTTGATCCGGATATCGGCGTTGCGGTCGTGCGACAGCAGATGGCTGGCGATGGTGATGCCGCTCGGCGGCTGGCCTTCGCGATGTTTTCGCGCGGTCTCGTCGATCGCCCACAGGTCGACCAGCATCTTGAACGGCCGATCGATCTCGTCCTTCAAGTAACGATGTACGGCGATCGTCGCCTCCGGCCGGATCCACACCGTCGGGAAGCTGTCGCGCGTGATCTGCTCGCTCAGCACCGCGTCTCCGAACCGCGCGCTGAGCTCGCCGACGAGGTCGGATCTGCTCACAATCGCTCCGGCGGATCGAGAAGGGTCTGCGCCATGCGTTCGTCGTGGCGCTGGTCGCGCCGACGCGGGGCATCGAAGCCGAGTCCGGCGGTGTTGCCGACGGTGACGCCGAGCGGGCGTCGCTCGCTGCCGATCTGCTGCTGCAGCATGATCAGCGCATCGAGCATCGCCTCCGGCCGCGGCGGACAGCCGGGGATGTAGACGTCCACCGGGATGAAGCGGTCGACGCCCTGCACCACCGAATAGATGTCGTACATGCCGCCCGAGCAGGCGCAGGCACCCATCGCGATCACCCAGCGCGGCGCGCGCATCTGCTCGTACAGCCGCAGCAGCGGCGCGGCCATCTTGTGAAACACGGTGCCGGACACGACCAGGAGATCGGCCTGCCGGGGCGAAGCGCGGATCACCTCGGCGCCGAACCGCGCCTGGTCATAGACCGGCGTCAGCACCGTGACCTGCTCGACGTAGCAGCACGACAGCCCGAAGTTGAACGGCCACAGGCTGTGCTTGCGCGACCAAGCGGTGAGGTCCTCGAGCGTGGTGAACAGGCTCGACAGCGCCATATGTTCTTCGACCGAGACGAGCTCGACCGACTCCAGCGAATTCGGCGGCTGCAACGTCATCGCTTGCGCTCCTTGTGCCAGTCGAGCGCGCCGTCGGCCCACAGATAGACCAGCGCCAGCAGCAGCACGCCGATGAACACCGCCGCCTCGATCAGGCCGAGCCAGCCGGTGTCGCGCGCCGCCACCGCCCAGGCGAACAGGATCGCCGCCTCCATGTCGAAGATCACGAACAGCGCTGCGATCAGGAAATACGGCGCATTCACCGGCCCCTGCTGCGGCGCGGCCGGCAGCACGCCACCCTCATAGGGCACGTCGGCGCGCGCGCCGGAGCGCTTCTCGCGCAGCCAGGCGGCGACCACAATGATCGCGGCGACGATGCCGGCCGACAGCGCCACGTGAATGGCGAGTGCGGCGCCCGGATCAATCGGGAAGATCAGGTCGCTCACCGGCGGGGCTCCTTGGGACGACAGGAAGCACGCGCGCCCCGAAGCCGGTCAGGCTACTGGAACGTTCGATGCATCGTCACCATGTCATCCGGAGCGTCAAGGACCGTTGACGCCGATCAAGGTCCGACCTCCGCAGGGGAGAAATCCCGTTTCGATATCCGCAGGTTGACCAACGGTAAAATTTGTCAAAAAGCCCCGTGACTGCGGCGTTTCCACCGTCCTGATCGGGCCTGTCGACCCCCCTGTGATTCGGGCGCCGGGCCAACTGCGGCACCATGCCGCCCTGCCAAACCCGCTCCCACTCCGGGCCCGGACGCATCGGCCGACGCCGCTTCACAGCTTCGTCCGCAGACGCACATTCCGCCGCCGCGGCAAATCATCTAATCCTACAGTTCCATCGTTCGGGGGCGGTCGATGTCGCTGCTACGTCTCTATACCCGCGTGCTCCGCCTGCTTGGCAAGGAGGTCCGGCTCGGCTGGGCGCTCGCTGTCGCCAACCTGCTGCTGGCCGTCGCGCAATTCGCCGAGCCGGTGCTGTTCGGCCGGATCGTCGACGTGATGAGCGGCAACCTCGCGACCGGCGCGCTGGTGCCGGAGGCGCGGTCGCCCTGGCCGCTGCTCGCCGCCTGGGCGTCGTTCGGCCTGTTCACCATCATCTGCTCGGCCGTGGTGGCGCTGCAGGCCGACCGTCTGGCGCATCGCCAGCGCCAGGTGATCCTCACCAGCTATTTCGAGCACATCCTGCAACTGCCGCTGACCTTCCATACCGGTACCCATTCGGGCCGGCTGATGAAGGTGATGCTGCAGGGCACCGACGCGCTGTGGCGCGTCTGGCTCGGCTTCTTCCGCGAGCACTTCGCCGCGGTGCTGTCGCTGCTCGTGCTGCTGCCGCTGTCGCTGTATATCAACTGGCGTCTGGCGGTGCTGCTGTTCGTGCTGTGCGGCGTGTTCACGGTGCTGACGACGCTGGTCGTGCACAAGACCTACGGCATGCAGAACGAGGTCGAGGAGCAGTACAGCGATCTGTCAGCCCGCGCCTCCGATGCGCTCGGCAACGTCGCGCTGGTGCAGAGCTTCGTGCGGATCGACGCCGAGGTGCAGGGGCTGCGCTTCGTCGCCGACAAGCTGCTCGCCGCGCAGATGCCGGTGCTGTCGTGGTGGGCGCTGGTCACCGTGATCACCCGCGCCTCCACCACCATCACCGTGCTGGCAATCTTCGCGCTCGGCATCTGGCTCAATCAGCAGGGCCTCACCAGCGTCGGCGAGATCGTGATGTTCGTGTCGTTCGCGACGCTGCTGATCCAGCGGCTCGAACAGGTGGTGAGCTTCATCAACAGCCTGATGATGGAAGCGCCGCGGCTGCAGGAGTTCATCACCGTGTTCGACGCCGTGCCGGCGGTCCGCGACAGGCCCGACGCGATCGATCCGGGCCGCGTCACGGGCCTGGTCGAATTCGACAAGGTCTCGTTCTCCTACGATGGCAAACGCCCGGCGATCGAAGACCTGACGCTGACCGCGCTGCCGGGTCAGACGATTGCGCTGGTCGGCGCCACCGGCGCCGGCAAGTCCACCGCCATCGCGCTGCTGCATCGCGCGTTCGATCCACAGTCCGGCACGGTCAAGATCGACGGCATGGACGTGCGCGGCCTGACGCTGGCGGGGCTTCGCCGCAACATCGGCGTGGTGTTCCAGGAGGCGCTGCTGTTCAACCGCTCGATCGCCGACAATCTGCGCGTCGGCAAGCCGGACGCCACCGACGCCGAGCTGCGCCAGGCAGCGGAGCGCGCGCAAGCGCTGCAGTTCATCGAGCGCAGCGAGCGCGGCTTCGACACCAATGCGGGCGAGCGCGGCCGGATGCTGTCCGGCGGCGAACGGCAGCGGCTGTCGATCGCCCGCGCCCTGCTCAAGGACCCGCCGATCCTGATCCTGGACGAAGCCACCTCGGCGCTCGATGCCGTAACCGAGGCCAAGGTCAATCTCGCGCTCGACGAGCTGATGAAGGGCCGCACCACCTTCGTCATCGCCCACCGGCTCTCGACCATCCGCCATGCGACGCGCATTCTCGTGTTCGACAACGGCAAGGTGATCGAAAGCGGAACCTTCGATGAACTGGTTGCGCAACGCGGCCATTTCGCCGAGCTCGCCCGCGCGCAGTTCATGGTCCAGGAGGACGCGCGGGCCGCCGTCGCAACCGCCACCAGCGACAACGCCGCCCAGCTCTGAGCACCGCCGAATTTCGGCCCCTTTCATCCCCGATTAACCGCCTCCTAGCTCTGTTCGACGAGCACAAGCCGGTATAGGGTCGGGTCTGCTGGGCCATCGCCTGAACCCGAACGTCAACCCGTAAAGACTCCGCCCGCCTTGGGACGGATCTCAAAGGACCGGAATCGGATAGTGCCTTTCTTCACCGCGCAGCCTCGCAGATCATCGCTGTTTTGGATCCTCTTCGCCGCCCTGCTCGGGTTGACGGCTCTGCCGCGGCTGGCCTCCGCCGAAGCGCTGCTGCTGATCGAAGCCGACACCGGCAAGGTGCTGCAGGCGGAGAACGCCACCTATCCGTGGTACCCGGCCTCGGTCACCAAGATCATGACCGCCTACGTCACGCTGAAGGCGGTGAAGGAAGGCCGGCTGACGCTCGACTCGCTGCTCACGGTTTCGCCGGTCGCGGCGGCGCAGTCGCCGTCGAAGATGGGCTTCAGCCCGGGCACCCAGCTCACCGTCGACAACGCCCTGAAGATGATGATGGTGAAGTCGGCCAACGACATGGCGGTGGTGCTGGCCGAAGGCGTCGGCGGCTCGATCGACGGCTTCTCCGAGATGATGAACGCGACCGCCCAACGCCTCGGGATGACGCAGACCCACTACGTCAATCCGAACGGACTGCCGGCCGACGGCCAGGTCACCTCCGCGCGAGACCTCGCCATCCTGGCCCGCGCGGTGATCCGCGATCTGCCGGAGTACGAGTACTTCGTCCACATTCCGGCGATCCGTTTCGGCAAGCGCGTCACCTACAATTTCAACAAGCTGATCGGCCGTTATCCGGGCGCCGACGGCTTCAAGACCGGTTTCATCTGCGCCTCCGGTTACAATCTCGTCGCCAGCGCGACTCGAAATGGCCGGCGGTTGATCGCCGTCGTGCTCGGCGCCAATTCCGGTCAGGACCGCGCCGTAAAAGCGGCCCAGCTGCTGGAGCGCGGCTTCTCCGCCAACACGCTCGCCTGGCTGACGCCGTCGCTCGGCACCGTGGACAATCTGGCGCCGATCGACGCCACCCCGCCGAACCTGCGCGACGAGATGTGCGGCCCGAAGCGCAAGCGCCCGGCCAGCGACGAGGACGAGCAGGTCGCCGGCGTGATCGCCGCGGGCGAAACCGCGCTGTCGATGTTCTCGCCGCCCGCGCTCCGCCCGGTCGACATGATCGCCGCCGCTCCCGCGCCGACCGAACCGGTCATCGTCTACACCGGCCCGACCCGAACCGGCGCAGCGCTGATCGCCGCGACGGCCCACGACGCCGATCGGCAGGCCGCCGAAGGCAAAAAGAAGAAGACCGCCAAGAAGAAGGGTACCAAGCCCGCGGCGGAAGCCAAGGAAGCCGCCGCCAGCGAGAAATCGAACGGCCGGACTTCGGTGACGATTGATACCACCAAGCCAAAGGCGACCGCGGCGAAGCCGACGGCCGCGAAGCCTGCATCTCCCAAGCACGCCAGCACCAAACCGGAGGCCGGCGCCGACAAGCCAGCCGCCAAGCCCAAGCCCAAGGCGGCCGCGAAACCCGCGGCGAATGCCAGCAGCGAGGCCAAGCCCGGCACGTGAGCGGCGTGCATCGGCCACGGTCCTCCAGTGTTAACTTAGCTTGACGGCCGGCAGCATGCGGCGGCCGGTCAGCTTGCGTTCGTCGGCGGCTTCCCCCAATACTCGCTCAGTAGTATTCGGCTGACATTCGACAGCTCGACTTGCCGCGCCTTTCGGCCAATTCGCCGCGGCAGGGCGATGTGCGACAATCAATAACGCGGGGCTTCGCGCTCCCGGCGATGTGAGGAAAACACCATGGAGCGGATCTGGCTCAAGCACTACCCGCCGGGCGCGCCGGCTGACATCGACGTGACGCGCTATCCGTCGCTGGTCGAGCTGTTCGAAGAGAGCTTCAAGAGCTTCGGCGACCGCAAAGCCTTCATCTGCATGGACAAGGCCATCACCTATCGCGAGCTCGACGAGATGTCGGTCGCGCTAGGGGCCTATCTGCATGGCAAGGGTCTGCAGAAGGGCGCGCGCGTCGCGCTGATGATGCCCAACGTGCTGCAATATCCGGTGGCGATCGCCGCCGTGCTGCGCGCCGGCTTTGCCGTCGTCAACGTCAACCCGCTGTATACGCCGCGCGAGCTCGAGCATCAGCTCAAGGACTCGGGCGCCGAAGCCATCATCGTGCTGGAGAATTTCGCCAACACGGTTGCGCAGGTGATCGGCAGGACCTCGGTGAAACACGTCATCGTCGCCACCATGGGCGACCTGCTCGGCTTCAAGGGCGTCATCGTCAATCTGGTGGTCCGCAAGGTCAAGAAGATGGTGCCGGCCTTCTCGCTGCCGGGCGCCGTCAGCTACAACGACGCGGTCGCGGCCGGTCGCAACCAGAAGTTCACCAAGCCGGCGATCGGGCCGAACGACGTCGCGTTCCTGCAATACACCGGCGGCACGACCGGCGTGTCCAAGGGCGCCACGCTGCTGCACAGCAACGTCGTCGCCAACGTGCTGCAGAACGACGCCTGGTTGCAGCCGGCGCTGGACAAGCCGCCGAAGGTCGATCAGCTCTTCATCGTCTGCGCGCTGCCGCTGTATCACATCTTCGCGCTGACGGCCTGCTACCTGCTCGGCCTGCGCGCCGGCGGCGTCAATCTGCTGATCCCGAATCCGCGCGATATGCCCGGGTTCATCAAGGAACTGTCGAAGTACCAGGTCAACAGCTTCCCCGCCGTCAATACGCTGTACAACGGCCTGCTGCATTCGCCGGGCTTCGACAAGCTGGACTTCTCCAAGCTGAAGATCTCCAACGGCGGCGGCATGGCAGTGCAGCGGCCGGTCGCGGAATCCTGGCTGAAGATGACCGGCTGCCCGATCGCCGAAGGCTATGGCTTGTCGGAAACTGCGCCGGTGCTGACCTGTAACCCGGCGACGGTCACCGAATTCAACGGCACGATCGGCATTCCGGTGCCCTCGACCTATCTGTCGATCCGCGACGACGAGGGCAAGGAAGTGCCGTTCGGCACCGCCGGCGAAATCTGCGCCAAGGGCCCGCAAGTGATGGCCGGCTATTGGAATCGCCCGGACGAGACCGCGCTGGTGATGACCGCCGACGGATATTTCCGCACCGGCGACGTCGGCATCATGAGCCCGGACGGCTTCACCAAGATCGTCGACCGCAAGAAGGATATGATCCTGGTTTCGGGCTTCAACGTCTACCCGAACGAAGTCGAGGAAGTGATCGCCAGCCATCCCGGCGTGCTGGAATGCGCCGTGATCGGCATTCCCGACCAGCGGACCGGCGAGGCCGTGAAGGCGTTCGTGGTCAAGAAGGACCCGGACGTCACGGCCGAGGACATCATCAA
This sequence comes from Rhodopseudomonas telluris, assembly GCF_042432815.1. Taxonomy (NCBI): domain Bacteria; kingdom Pseudomonadati; phylum Pseudomonadota; class Alphaproteobacteria; order Hyphomicrobiales; family Nitrobacteraceae; genus Rhodopseudomonas; species Rhodopseudomonas telluris. The sequence continues at coordinate 787,993 of NZ_JBHLWM010000001.1, read as the reverse complement.
GTTCTGTCACACCGAGCTGACGAACTACAAGGTGCCGCGCCACATCGAATTCCGCACCACGCTGCCGAAGACCAATGTCGGCAAGATCCTCCGCCGCGAACTGCGCGACGAGAAGAAGGGCCAGGCTGCAGCGTGACTGCTGCCTCGCAACCGTCATTCCGGGTTCGCTCACTGCGCGAGCGCCCCGGAATGACTGCATTTGAGGCTGTACTCCTTCGCAAGACGACGAAGGCTCAGGGCAAGTCTGAGCCAGCCCGCACGCGTCCCAATGTTGTCAGTGTCATGCCCGCAGGCTAGAACCGGTCGCACCTATTCAGGGAGAGACCGCAGATGACCATCAAGGTTGGCGACAAATTGCCGAGCGCGACGTTTCGCGTCATGACCGAGGACGGGGTTCAGTCCAAGAGCACCGACGACATCTTCAAGGGTAAGAAGGTCGCGCTGTTCGCGGTGCCCGGCGCTTACACCGGAACCTGCCACAAGATGCACCTGCCCAGCATCTTCCTCAACGCCTATGCGATCAAGGACAAGGGCGTCGACAGCATCGCCATCGTCTCGGTCAACGACGCCTTCGTGATGAACGCCTGGAAGCGCGACACCGACCAGCGCGACGAAGCGATCTTCCTCGCCGACGGCAACGCCGAGTTCACCAAGGCGATCGGCATGGAAATGGACGGCTCGGGCTTCGGCCTCGGCACGCGTTCGCTGCGCTATTCGATGCTGGTGGACGACGGCGTCGTCAAGCAGCTCAACCTCGAGCCGAATCCCGGCAAGGTCGAAGTCTCCGGCGGCGACACGCTGCTCGGGCAGCTGTGAACTGAATTAACTACACGAAGTTCGTCATCCTGAGGTGCGCGCGCTCTCGCGCGCGCCTCGAAGGATGAGCCGCGGGCACTCATGTCAGTCATCCTTCGAGGCTCGCTGCGCTCGCACCTCAGGATGACGGCGAACTACTTCACTCGCGCCTTCATCCGGTTTTCCGCCAGCCCATCCCGCGCCAATTGATCGGCGCGTTCGTTTTCGGCGTGGCCGGCGTGGCCTTTGACCCAGTGCCAGCGAACGGTGTGGCTCTTCAGCGCGGCGTCGAGGCGCTGCCAGAGATCGACGTTCTTGACCGGCTTCTTGTCGGCGGTCTTCCAGCCGTTGCGCTTCCAGTTGTGGATCCAGCTGCCGATGCCGTTCTTGACGTATTGGCTGTCGGTATAGAGAGCCACCGTGCACGGCTTCTTCAGCGCTTCGAGCGCCGAGATCGCCGCCAGCAGCTCCATGCGATTGTTTGTCGTTTGCGGCTCGCCGCCTTTGAGCTCTTTTTCGACGTCGCCGAATTTCAGGATGGCCCCCCACCCCCCGGGGCCGGGGTTGCCGGAGCAGGCGCCGTCGGTGTGGATGATGACCGGCTTCGCCTCGTCGCTCACGCCACCGCTCCCGCAGCTTCGACACCATAATCGCGGATGGTGGCGACAGTTTGCTGGAAGCGCAGCTTGCGGACGTATTCCAGCGGATCCTTCGGCTTGACCAGCGCGCCTTCCGGCACGTCGAGATAGTCCACCAGCCGGGTCAGCAGGAAACGCATCGCCGCGCCGCGCGCCAGCAGCGGCAGCGCCGCCTGCTCGGCTTCGCTCAGCGGCCGGGCGCGCTGATAGGCGCTGAGCAGCGCCCGCGCCTTGGTGGCATTGAAGGCGAGATCCGGCTCGAAGCACCAGGCGTTCAGGCAGATCGCCACGTCGTAGGCCAGGATGTCGTTGCAGGCGAACGGGAAGTCGATCAGGCCCGACAGGGTGTCGCCGATGAAGAACACGTTGTCGGGAAACAGATCGGCATGGATCACGCCGGTCGGCAGTTGCTGCGGCCAGCAGCCTTCGAGATGCGCCAGCTCGGCGGCGATGAAGTCGCGCAGGCCGGGCTGAATCTCGTCGGCGCGCGAGGCCGCCATGTTGAACAGCGGCCGCCAGCCGCCGACCGACAGCGGGTTGCTGCGATAGTGCGGGAAATCCAGGCCGGCGAGATGCATCCGGGCCAGCGCCTCGCCGACGCCGGCGCAGTGCACGACGCCGGGGCGGCGCGGCCAGACGCCTTCGAGGAAATTGATCACCACCGCCGGGCGGCCCGACAGCGTGCCGCAGATCGTGCCGTCGCGGGTCTTGGCCGGCTGCGGGCAGCTGACGCCGCGCGCGGCCAGATGCGCCATCAGCGCCAGGAAGTACGGCAGGTCGTCTTCGGCGACGCGCTTTTCGTACAGCGTCAGGATGAAGCTGCCGCGGGTGGTGTGCAGCAGGAAGTTGGTATTCTCGACGCCCTCGGCGATGCCCTTGTAGGACAACAGGTCGCCGAGATCGTAGGGCGCCAGAAATGCGGCAAGGTCGTCGGCGGCGACGTCGGTATAGACCGCCATGGCGTGTCCCGGTGAGCGAGGAATCGTGGCGGCTTGGTAGACCAATGCGGCCGGCAATGAAAGGGCGGGCCCAGGCGGCCGGCCCCTTCCCCACCGCTACTCGGCGGCGGCGTCCGGGCGCAGCACGCGCGGCAGCGGGAAGAACTCGTTCTCCTCCGCGGCCGACACCGTCTCGACGCTGAGTTCGAAACGCTCGGCGAAGGCGCCCATGATCTCCTCGACGATCACCTCGGGGGCCGAGGCGCCCGCGGTGAGGCCGAGGCTGGTGATGCCCTCGAACTGCGCCCAGTCGATGTCGGAGGCGCGCTGCGCCAGCACCGACACCTTGCAGCCCTCGCGCTCGGCGACCTCACGCAGCCGCTGCGAGTTCGACGAATTCGGCGCGCCGACCACGATCATGGCATCGACCACCGGCGCCACCTTCTTCACCGCCGCCTGGCGGTTGGTGGTGGCGTAGCAGATGTCTTCCTTGTGCGGCCCGGAGATGTTCGGAAAGCGATCGCGCAGGATCGCCACGATACCGGCGGTATCGTCGATCGACAGCGTGGTCTGGGTCACAAAGGCGAGATTGTTCGGATCCTTGGGGGTGAAGCTGGCGGCGTCGGCCGCCGTCTCGATCAGCGTCACCGCGCCGGGCGGCAGCTGGCCGAGCGTGCCGACCACTTCCGGATGATGCGAATGGCCGATCAGCAGGATCTCGCGGCCGCGCTTGAAGTGGATCGCCGCCTCGCGGTGCACCTTGGTGACCAGCGGGCAGGTCGCATCGACCGAGAAGAAATTGCGCTTGATGGCGTCTTCGGGAACCGATTTCGGCACGCCGTGGGCGGAGAACACCACCGGGGCGGATGTGGCCGGAATTTCCTCCAGTTCCTCGACGAAAATCGCGCCCTTGGCGCGCAGGCTGTCGACCACGTATTTATTGTGGACGATCTCGTGCCGGACATAGACCGGGGCACCGTACAGCGCCAGCGCACGCTCGACGGTGTCGATCGCCCGCACCACCCCGGCGCAGAAACCGCGCGGTGAGCAGAGCACGATCTTCAGAGGCGGTTTGGCCAGCATTTTACGCGATCCGGGAAGCTTGCCCACATGCCGCCGGCGGCGGCCACCCGGCAACACCTCGTGGCGTTGCGAGTGTTTCGTCTTGGTCAAGGAATTGGGACGGCATTGCGGTCCTGTCAAGGCCGTTGGCGCCAGCACTTTAGCAGGACCATTGCGCGTATCGCCTCAGGCAGCATATATAAGCGCCAATTCCCGTCATCGCCGATGACCCGCCTTGCCTCAGAAGTCCCAGGGGCAAGGGACAAAGGAGATTTGCCATGAGCAACGCACCGCTGATGCCGAAGGCCACCGCCGTCTGGCTGCTCGACAACACGGCGTTGTCGTTCGACCAGGTCGCCGACTTCACCAAGATGCACCCGCTGGAGATCCAGGCGATCGCCGACGGCGACGCCGCCCAGGGCATCAAGGGCATGGACCCGATTTCGACCGGCCAGCTCACCCGCGACGAGATCGAAAAGGGCGAGAAGGACCCGGACCACCGCCTCAAGCTCGCCGAGAGCAAGGTCGTGCTGCCGCAGGCCGCCAAGAAGAAGGGCCCGCGCTACACCCCGGTGTCGCGCCGCCACGAGCGCCCGAGCGCGATCCTTTGGCTGGTCCGCAATCATCCGGAACTCAAGGACGCGCAGATCATGCGCCTGGTCGGCACCACCAAGACCACGATCGCCTCGGTGCGCGACCGTACCCACTGGAACGCCGCGACCCTGACCCCGATGGATCCGGTGACGCTCGGCCTGTGCTCGCAGCTCGACCTCGACTTCGAGGTGCAGCGCGCCGCCAAGGAGAAGCCGACCGACACGCAGTACGGCGGCGCCACCCTGCTGCCGGCCTCCGAGACCACCCGCAAGGACGAGTACGAGCCCTCCTCCGGCAAGAGCGAGGACGACCTCAACGTCGACGCCGTGTTCGCCAAGCTCAAGACCATCGGCGGCAAGAAGCACGACGACGAGGACGAAGAAGGCTTCTGAGCCGGCGCAGCGGGCGCGCCTCCCACCCTCGTCATCGCCCGCACCACCCACCCACGTCATCGCCCGGCTCGACCGGGCGACCCAGTATCCCAGGGCGTCCGCGGCTGAACGCGAAGCCTCTGGAATACTGGATCCTCCGCTGTCGCGGAGGATGACGAACAGAGAGCAAGGCCGCGCCCCATTCGTAGGATGGGGCGAGCGCAGCGAAACCCGTCGCTGCCCGGCGCAGCGCGCGCCTGCCCGCTCCTCGCGATCGTCCCCGCCCGATCACCGCTGCGCCGCGACCGCCTGCCAATGCCGCTGCAACGCTTCGTAGTACGCCTCGATCGCGGCGGTTTCCTCGGCGAGCGGCCAGGCGTTGTGGCCGACGCATTGCGTGGCGTCGGTGCGGCAGCACCGGGCGCGGCGGCAGACCTTCAGTCGGCACCTGCGCCAACCGCCCAGCGAATCCGACATCCGCCGGCGCACCGCGCGTTTGCTGCGCTCACGATCCTCGGCGCGCAGCGCTTGCAGCATCTCGGCCTCGGCGACCGCGCGCGCCCTCTCCGCCTCCCGGTCGCGCCGCGCCAGGAATTCGTCGTCGTAAATCACCTCGACGTCGTCGACATCACCGGCCATCGGCCTCTCCTGTCTTGCTGACGATGTGCTGAAAAGCAGGCACGGCGATGCGTTGTCGGCTGTGCGCCGGCTCGGCCGTCCCGGTTGGCCTCCCCCAAAGAGGGAGGCGGAGCGCCGAAAGGCGCAACCTTGTTAGTAGTGCCGCAGCACTGCGCGCCGGATCGCCGGCGATCAGCGCCGCGAAACGCCTTTCGACGCTCCACCGTGGCGACTTTGCGCCTCAGGGCCGTGCTTCCGGGCACAGGCACGGGTAATCAAACCCGACGGATCCGGCGGGATTTCTCCGCCTTCACCTGTGCCCGTCCAGCCAACTAACAAGTGGCAGACCCCCGTAGTGGGGCCGGACGGCGACCCGAGTGCGCAGGGTGACGTCCACCCCACGCCCGCAGGCGCCACACCCCGCCCCGCGACGACCAGCGTCCCGGATCGCGCCCCTCGATGGGGCGGAGTGACTAGGTATATAAACCTAGGTTGTAAGATTGTCAAGCATGGGGATCAATTGAGGCGCCCGGCGCTCCGTATGAGGAATGGATAGCTGTGCATGATTGTCAATTCCGGATCAAGCGGATTGAAACTACTGAAATTAAGCCTGACAAATTCATCATGAAACTTAGTTATCACCCATCGCCTCCAATCATCGCCCCGATTTTCAACAATATCCTTAAGCGGATTCTGACCGTATAAAACAAAGGCTTGAAAGAGATCAATTGAATCGACCCTATCAACTGCAACACCGGAATAACTGTTACCGATCTGAACGAACCATTTCCTCGGCTTTTCACGTCGCAGGTTCAACGCTTCTGCGAATTGGTTAGTAAACGCCGGCGTCAACCCCATTTGGCACCCCAAGACCATTGGAAAAAGTACCGTTAGTTCGACTGGAATACTCTTGTTCCAGGCAGAACCTATGCTGCGGATTATGTCATAAGACCGCTGAATATCTCTTGGACCAAAAGCAAACTGCTTGAAGCCATCATTTAGATAAGCTTCAAGACCAACATCGAGCGGCAGACAAAAGCGTTCAAGCACGATAGGTTTTCGAACCAGCAGATCTTCCAAGAATGCGCGCTTCTCCGCTCGGTCCAGCGAATAGCTCTGGTCAAAAAATCGATGAAGGTAACGCCTCCCATCAAAATTCACTCCATACACAGCCCCCATAGCTTGGGCCAATTGATCGGCATCAGTTGCAATTACAAATGCCACATCAGGCATATCAAACAGATGCTTGATACGCTCCAACAATTCGATAGCGTAATTTGGCCTGCAACGATCTAGCTCATCCACTAAAATATAGAGTGGCGTCTTGTCTTCAGCCCGAAGCTTAGAGACGAAATCGCCGAGGTGTGATTTGAAGTTTTCGACCGTCTTTTTATTACGCCGAAATTTTTCGAGGAGCGCACTCGCCTCTGCCTCGATAAATTTATCGAAGGTCCGCTCAATTTCCTTACCCGCATCTTTTGCGGATTCTTTCGCGGAATCGCCTAGTATCTGAACCATTTCATCAAGGGCTGCTCCACCAACGTATCTCTTGGCTGTCTGAGCAATTAATCCCTTGGTCCCAGCCACAGCCAATTCACCACCCGCTGCAACCACCTTCCGGAAGGTCCTCTTCGCGGCCTGCGAAACGGACGGGCTACTTGATACGGCACGCTCTATACCGTCCATAAACGCGAGCAACGGATCTTCAGAATAATCGTCCGTCCAGGCGTTTATAAATGCGGCGGCCCGCCCAATTGATGCTAAGTGATTCCGGAACCGCTCAAGGAAGTAAGTCTTTCCTTCTCCCCAGGGAGCATCTAAATTCAGGACAAATGATTTTGGTCCATCCGTTAATCGCCGCTCAGCTAATCGACCGTCAATAAAAGAGATCAGAAATTCGGCCTCGCCTCGCCTTTCGAAGGCATCGCCGCGCCATATTGCGGATATTTCATCCTCCATGATTGCCATCCATTCGCAAAAAACACCCCGGCGAATATGAATCCGCTCGATTAATTTGGAATATCAACAATTCTGTAGTCGACAACCCTTCTCAGCTACCACTTAGCAAGCGTAGCCCGGGTGAGCGTAGCGACACCCGGGGACGACCGCTCCCCGCATGTCGCTTCGCTCATGCGGGCTACGGCGTTCACGGCTCCCTCCTCTATCGTCCCAGCTCGTAGAGCGGATGAGCGCAGCGTAATCCGCCGCCTTCATCGAAGTCACGTATCGCCGGGCTACGCCTTCGACTAACCCGCCCTACGAATTACTCCGGACGAGACTCACTGCTCGCGGCGCCCTGACCCCAGCCCTCTCCCGCAAGCGGGAGAGGGAGCGCGCTGCGGCTTGGGGCGGGATCTATTTCTCTCGCAGCAGGCCCTGGGTCGTCGCGCATGTCCGTTGCCGGAGCGCAGCCCGTCGCCGAGCGCGGCATAACCTCTCCCGCTTGCGGGAGAGGTCGGATCGCGCAGCGATCCGGGTGAGGGCACTCCTCTCCACGAACGCGGACTCACTGCCCGCGTCGCCCTCACCCCCTCTCCCGCGAGCGGGAGAGGGGGCGCGCTGCGGCTTGCGGAAACTGGCGTTTGCCACCTGGCGACCGCGCGGTCCGGCAGCGCGATGCGCGACTTGGCAGTCGAAGAGAGGCTGCGTTTCAGCCGTGCCCGCCCGTTCTGAAGCCGCCAGGACAGGTAGCGGAATTTTAAGTCATGACGCCTTTAATACCCGGATACCTACGCCTTACCCCCCTCAGATAACGCGAGAGACTTCGGACCTGAGCGCTGCGCAGGGGCAGATTCGCGTTCTGGAGATTTGTGATGGATGGCCCGACCGAACTCCAGAACCTCGTCAACAGCATCGAGGCGAGCGTCGCTCTCGTCGGCAGAGACGAAGGGGGAGTTCTCGTCGTTCGCGCGTGCAACGACAAGTTCCTTCGGATGTTGGGACGGGGCCAGCCAGCCATCGGTTTCTTCCCGGTGCCGTTCGACGCCGTGGTCCCGAACTATGCGCGACCAGCCTTCCGCGACAAGCTGCAGGAATGCTTCGCGACGGGCGTGCCGCAGGAGGTGGAACAGGCTTATGACCTGCGCGAAGGCACCTACTGGTGGCGTCTCTCGCTGAAGCCGTTCCATCACACCGATGGCGGGACTGCCGTGACCGAGATTCTTATCACGGGCCTCGACATTACCGCCAAGATGCTGCTGAGACAGGAACTCGAGATATCGACGTCCCGGTTCCGCTCGGTGGTCGACGCCGCCTACGATGCCATCATCACCGTCGACCAGCAGCATAACATCACTCTTTTTAATCGCTCGGCCGAGACCTTGTTCGGGTACCAGGCCGCCGAAGTCCTGAACCAGCCGATCGAGCGATTACTGCCGGAGAAGTTCCGCACCAACCACCGCCAGTATATGCAGCAGTTCACCCGCTCTCCTGTCCATTCGCGCCAGATGGACGAACGCAACCGGGTCTACGGTCTGCACCGCGACGGCACGTTGCTGCCGGTGGAGATCGCCATCTCCAAGATCAGTGTCGGTGGAGTGCAAGAATTCACCGCCGTCATCCGCGACATCACCGATCGCGTGCGCCTGATGGATTTGCTGCAGAAGCAGGCGGTCACAGACGAACTGACCGGACTGCCGAACCGGCGCGAGTTCCTGGAGGTGGTCGGCGACGTGCTCGCCACAGATGCCGACCTGTCCGTGTTCATGCTCGACATCGACCATTTCAAGAAGATCAACGACAACTATGGGCACGATATCGGCGACGACGCGCTGCGCGCCCTCTCCCGCGTGGCGATGGCCTCTACGCGCGCCGAGGACATCTTCGCCCGCTGGGGCGGTGAAGAGTTCGTCGCGGCCTTGCCGGGCGTCGGCTTGGAACAGGCGACGGCGCTGGCCGAGAAACTGCGGCTGAGGATCGCGCACGAGAACGTCCGGCACGACTGGAAGACCGGCGGACCTGTGGCCTTCACCGTCAGCATCGGCGTCGCTGAGCGCCAGCCCAAGGAGCGCGATGCCAACGAACTGATCCGGCGGGCCGACCAGGCGCTCTATCGGGCCAAGCATGCCGGCCGCAACTGCGTCCAGGTGAACTGACGTCGTTGGCCGACGATACGGCTAATCCGGCCGACCATGTGGTCCGGATTCAACTCACTGCCCGCGTCGCCCTCACCCCGGCCCTCTCCCGCAAGCGGGAGAGGGAGCAGGCCGTGCCCGTAGCGGGCTGATCACGTGAGCGGCTACGCCAGCTTGTTGACGCCGGAGGTCGTGGTCGCTGTGGTGGTCGCGGGTGGGTACTTCGTGGCCGGGACGACGAAGGATTTGAAGCCAGACTGGACGATGATCCGGCCGCTCTTGCCGTCCTCGGTCGAAAGCTGCGCCTGGCCGAACATGATGACGTTCTTGTAGACGAGGCCGGTGCCCTCGCGGGTGATGCCGTTGATCGTCGTCGAGACCTTCGCCTCCTTGCCGTCGATCGACAGCACGCGGAAGCTCGACGTGCCCTGGGTGTCGTCGGAGTGACCGCCCCAGCTGCCGACCAGCATGTTGGTCTCGGTCGCGGGCTGCTGCTTCTCGAGAAACGCACTGGCCTTGCCGCCGCCGGCGGAGAACACCAGCGCCGCGGTCTTGCCGTTCTTGGTGCCGATCGTCACGTTGCCGAAGGTGAGCGTGCCGTCCTTGACCGACGCGACGCCGCGCTCGGTGCGGCCGTGATGGGTGTATTCGATCTGCGCGGTGGCGCCGCGGATGTTGATGACCTTGAAGCCGACGTCCTGGCCGTTGCCGGCCCACTTGCCCTTCCACTCACCGACCAGCCGGCTGAGGCCGTACATCCGCTCGGCGGCCGGCGAGATCTGATTGGTGGTGGACGTAATCGCTGCCATGGCGCAATCCGCGCCTCCGCTGAAATCGCTGGCCTGCCGATGCGCCGCGCGGGCCGCATCGCAGGATGGAAACAAACAGAAACAAACCCAGCATTGGTTAACGCGGGTTAAGGAGGGGTTAACGTGCGTTAAGTGCGACGCAGCGCCGCGCCCGGCCCCGGTGAGGCTGAACTGATCGCTGCGGCGACGCGCGGCGGTTTGATCCAGCGCAGGGCGATCGCGGCTGCGGTCGCAAGGATGCGGAAGTGCGGCGGGCCCGCCACGACGCGCGGCTTGTCGTGGCGTGCCATGCGCGCGGGCGAACGATTGGCGGAGACCTGGTTTGCGGGATGCTTCCGGCTGGACGGTGATCGGCGGACAGGCCGGGTCGACGCCGGCGGCGCTGGTCGCCGATGGCGACGGCCGCGCGTGGTACGTCAAGACGCCGCCGAGCGACGATCATGCCCGCAACGAGCTACTCGCCAACCGGCTGTATCGGCTGGCCGGCACCGCGGTGGCGGAGGTCGAGCTGGTGCGGCGAGGCGGCGCGCTGGCGGTGGCGAGCGCGGTGGTGCGCGGCGCCTCGCTCGGCGAAGCGCTGTCGTCCCCCGCCCCCGGCGTCGCCGCCGCGGTGTGCCGCGACTTCGCCGTCGATGCCTGGCTCGGCAATCGCGACGTGCTCGGCGCCGACCTCGACAATGTGCTGGTCACCCGCAGCGGCGCGGTGGTGCGCATCGACCAGGGCGGCGCGCTGGCGTTTCGCGCGCGTGGCGCCGTGAAGACAGATTTCGGACCGGCCGCGACCGAGTTCGACACGCTGCGCGATCCGCGCAGCAATGCGGTGGCGGCGAGCGTGTTCAGCGCGATGACGCCGCACGCGCTGGCGGCGTCGGTCGCCAAGGTGGCGGCGATCAGCGACGCGGCGATCGGCGAGACGGTGAGCGGCGTGCTCGGCGACACGCCGCCCGCGCAGGCGATGACCGCGCTGCTGATCGCGCGGCGGGACGATCTGGCGCGGCGCGTGGCCGAGGCCGGCGCGCCGGCGCCGCGGGCCCGGCGGCTGGCCGGGCTGCGTACCAGCACGACGCATCCGCTGCAGATCGCCGAAGTCCGCGCCAGCCCGGCGCACGGCCGGATCGGCATCACCTTCTGCCCCGGCAAGCACGACGCCACCGCACTGACCGGCGGCTGGGCGCGCGACCTCGGCGCCGATCTCGACGCCATCCGCGATTGGGGCGCCAGCCTGGTGATCACGCTGGTCGAGCCGAGCGAACTCGCGCTGCTACGCGTGCCGCAACTCGGCGAGGAAGTGCAGCGCCGCGCGATGCGCTGGCTGCATCTGCCGATTCCGGACTATCACCCGCCGACCGCGGACTTCGAACGCCGCTGGGCAAGCGAGGGCCGCCCCATCCGCCAACAGCTCCGCGACGGCCACGACCTCGTCGTGCATTGCAAAGGCGGCCTCGGCCGCGCCGGCATGATCGCGGCGCGCCTGCTGGTCGAACTCGGCGTGCCGCCGCTCGAGGCGATCGCTCAGGTCCGCAAAGCCCGCGGCCGCGGCGCGATCGAAACCAGCGCCCAGCAGGCAGTGGTGGAACGCGCGACGGCGATCGATTAGTTGGAGAGAGGCCGTGCCCGCGTCGCCCTCACCCCAGCCCTCTCCCGCACGCGGGAGAGGGAGCGCGCTGCGGCTTGGGGCTGGGGCTATGATCAGCTCGTAGTCACGGGCCTCGCGCCGAGCACGGCGCAACCTCTCCCGCTTGCGGGAGAGGTCGGATCGCGCAGCGATCCGGGTGAGGGCACTCCTCTCAAAGAGTGGCTGAGTCGGTGCCCGGGGCGCCCTCACCCCAGCCCTCTCCCGCGAGCGGGCGAGGGAGCGCGCTGCGGCTTGGGGCGGGGACTCGGGTTACACGACTCGTCATGGCCGGGCTTGTCCCGGCCATCCACGTCTTTCTCCGATGCGGTGCTGTTAGCGCAGTGAGAAGTTCACCGGGACGGTGAAGCTCAGCGAGGACTGCGTCATCTCCGGCGGGAACGATGGCAGCGGCTGGGCGCGCTGGATCATGGCCATCGTTTCGGCATCGAGCGCGGGGTGGCCGGTGCTTCGGGCGAGGCGGCTGCCGAGGACGTGGCCGCTGCGGCCGACGGTGAAGCTGAGCATCGCGGTGCCCTGCTCGCCGGCGGCTTTCGAGCCGGAGGGATATTGCTTGTAGCGCGCCAGATGCGCGGCGAGCCGATCGCGATAGGACGGCAGCGCGGCCGCCGCCGCGGCGCGGCCGGCCTGCGGCGAGGATTGCAGCGATGCCTGACGCTCGGCGAGCGGCGCGGCGGTGGTGCGCGGCGCCGGCGGCTCGCGCGATTCCGGCTTCGGCTCGGCGCGCGCCGGCTTGCGCTTCGGCTCCTCGCGCGCGGTCCGCTTCGCCTCCGGCTTGACGGGCTTGCTGATCGGCTTCGCCGCCTCGGGCTGCTTTACGGGCTCGGCCTGCTGTGCTTGCGGCGGCAGCATGACCTCGGGCGCCGACGCGACCGGGACAGGCACAGCCTGCGGTTCGACCTGCGGCTGCGCTTGCAGCGCGGTCGGCTCCTTGGCGGGTTTCTCCGGCTCGGCCCGCTCGGCCTCCGGCTGCGCCTGCTGCATCTGCGGTCCCGGCGCAAGGTCCTGCGGCTGCAGCGCGGGTGCGGCGGGCGCCGGCGACAGATCGACCATGATGGCCGGCATTTCGACGCCGGGCGGCGGGGCTTGCTGATACCAGGCGAGCGCCGCAGCGATCAGCAGCAGGTGCGCCGCGACGATCGCGATCGCCGACGCCATCCATTGCGAGGCGCGGCCGCGTCCGGGCTCGTCGTGCAGCGCGTACACGTTCATGGGCTGTCACGCCCGTCGAGGCCGACCAGCGCGACCTTGAGATAGCCGGCGTCGCGCAGCAGGTTCATCACCGCCATCAACTCGCCATAGCTGACCGCCTTGTCGGCGCGGACGAAGATGCGCTCGTCCTTGTTGCCGTTCGTCGCGCCCTGCAGCGCGGCGTCCAGCGCATCGCGCGCGACGGGCGTTTCGCCGATCGCCAGCGTCAGGTCGGATTGCAGCGTCAGATACACCGGCTTGTCCGGGCGCGGCTGCGGCGCCGCCGTGCTTGCCGGCAGGTCGACGCCGAGATCGACGGTGGCGAGCGGCGCCGCCACCATGAAGATGATCAGCAGCACCAGCATCACGTCGATGAACGGCGTGACGTTGATCTCGTGCGCGACCGCGAGATCGTCCTCCGCGGCCTGCCGCCTCCTCACGCCGAGCCGCACGCCCATGCCCTACTCCGCGGCCCGCGCCATCAGCCGCGCCGAGCGGCCGCGATCGCGGCTGACCAAGAGCAGCACCTGCGCCGAAGCGTCGCCGAGCAGCGCGCGATAATTGGCGATCTGCCGGACCAGGTAGTTGTAGATCACCACCGCCGGCACCGCGGCGACGAGGCCGAGCGCGGTGGCGAGCAGCGCCTCGGCGATGCCCGGCGCCACCACGGCGAGATTGGTGGTGTGCGCTTCGGAAATGCCGATGAAGGCATTCATGATGCCCCACACCGTGCCGAACAGGCCGACGAACGGCGCCACCGCGCCGATGGTGGCGAGGATGCCGGTGCCGCGCGTGATCTTGCGCGACATCGCCGCTTCAGTACGCTCCAGCCGCAGCGCGACCCGCTCCTTGAAATCGTCGTCGAAATTCCAGCCGGAGAGCTGCGCTTCACGCGCCGCGGTCTGGATCAGCTGCCCGACGCCGTCCTTCGCCTCGGTGCTGCGCAGCTCGGCCAGCGTGGTGTCGGTCTCGAGCTGAGCCAGCGCCGCGCGGGCGCGCGCGGTCTCGCGGCGGAGCTCGATGGTCTTGGACAGCCACACCGTCCAGGTCGCCAGCGAGGCCACGGCGAGCCCGACCATCACCACTTTCACGACGATGTCGGCGGCAGTGAACATACCCCAGGGCGACAGATCGCGCGGCAGCGTCGCCAGCGCGTTCGCCGCCTCCGCGCCCGACGGTGCGATCAGCAGCGCCGCGGCCATGAGGCCGAGCGCGGGCTTGCGGATCATCGGGGCAACGCGGAACTGCGGCATCATCCACTCTTGGCGGGGAACACAGGGCCGGGACCTATCGCACGGATCGGCGCAGCGAAAAAATCAAATCTGGCCGGCGCTTGGCCCGCCCCTCACCTGTCGCATAGCCACGCGGCGTGCGGATTGTTCTGGCTCAAAGCGGGATCGGGTCGTCATCTGGTGCACCCGGCTCAACCCATCCACATGCACCGAGTCCTCATCCTGAGGAGCCCGGCGCAGCCGGGCGTCTCGAAGGATGGGGCCACGCATCCGTTCGCGGCCCATGGTTCGAAACCGCGCTCCGCGCCTCCTCACCATGAGGTTGTGCGTGCGGCGAAAGCTCGAATGTCTTCGCTACTGCGCCGCCGTGCGGAATAAGCTCGCTGTGCCGCATCAGTTCGGATTTGCGGTCGCGCCGCCGACCTGCCAGACTATCCGGAACAACACCCGGCGCACGCCGGCACAACAAGAAACGGGAGGATGCATGGGCGCCTATGAGACGCTCGTGGTCGAACGTCCCGATCCGGCGGTGGCGCGGATCGTGATGAACCGGCCGGAGGCGCGCAACGCGCAAAATCTGCAGATGACCTACGACCTCAACGCAGCGTTCGACGATGCGGTGCAGGACGATACGGTCAAGGTGATCATTCTCGCCGGCGCGGGCCCGCATTTCTCCGCCGGGCATGACCTGCGCGCCACCACCAAGAACGAAGCCGGCATCGACTTTGCGCCGGTCGGCGCCTGGGGCGGCTTCCGCGAGCCCGGCGCACATGGGCGAATGGCGCGCGAGCAGGAGATCTATCTGCAGATCACACGGCGCTGGCGCAATCTCGCCAAGCCGACCATCGCCGAGGTGCACGGCAAGTGCATTGCCGGCGGGCTGATGCTGGCCTGGGCCTGCGACCTGATCGTCGCCGCCGACAATGCCGAGTTCTGCGATCCGGTGGTGACGATGGGCGTGTGCGGCGTCGAATGGTTCGTGCACCCGTGGGAACTCGGCCCGCGCAAGGCCAAGGAGCTGCTGTTCACCGCCGATAGCTGGAGCGCGCAAGACGCGTACCGGCTCGGCATGGTCAATCACGTGGTGCCGGCCGCCGAACTATCAGCTTTCACCCTGGCGCTCGCCCAGCGCATCGCCGCCAAGCCCGCCTTCGCGCTGAAGATGACCAAGGAGGCGGTCAACCGCTCGGTCGATATTCAGGGCCAGCCGGCCGCGATCGATCAAGCGTTCGCGCTGCATCAGCTCTGTCACGCTCACAATCTGCAGGAGTTTGGAATGATCGTCGATCCGTCGGGACTGCATCCGTCGGTGCGCAAACAGGTGAAGGTGTAAGCGATGGATCTCACGCCCAGTGACGAACAGCGGCTGCTGCGCGAAAGCGCCGACCGCTTCATCGCCGAGACCTACACGGCCAAGCTGCGCGAGCACAACGCCAGGGAGCCGTTCGGCTTCAGTGAGGCGATCTGGAAGCAGTTCGCCGATCTCGGCTGGCTGGCGCTGCCGCTACCCGAACAGCATGGCGGCATCGGTGGCGGCGCGATCGAAGTCGGCATCCTGATGGAAGCGTTCGGCCGCGGCCTCGTCAGCGAGCCGTATCTGTCGACCGTGGTGCTCGGCGCCGGCCTCGTCGCCGAACACGGACGCGACGAACAGAAGGCGGCGCTGCTGCCGCAGATTGCCGAAGGCACGCTGCGACTGGCTTTCGCCCATACCGAACGCGCCGCGCGCGCAAACCTGTCGCGCGTCGACACCACGGCGCGCAAGGACGGCGATCACTACGTGCTCAACGGCGCCAAGGTCGCGGTGCTGGACGGCGGGTCGGCCGATCAGCTGATCGTCCCGGCGCGGCTGGCGAACAACGGCAGCGGCTCGCTGCGGCTGTTCCTGGTGCCGCGCGATGCGGCCGGCCTGACGCTCGCCGACTATCCGCGGCTCGGCGGCGGACGCGCCTGCAATCTGACGCTGGAGGATGTGCGCGTGCCGGCCGACTCGATGCTCGGCGCCGACACTGATGCGTATCCGGCGGTCGAGGCCGTGGTCGATCGCGCGCTCGCCGCGATGTCGGCCGAAGCGGTCGGCATGATGCAGACCCTGACCGACAAGACGCTCGACTACACCAAGGTGCGCAAGCAGTTCGGCCGGCCGCTCGCGGCCAATCAGGTGATCCGGCATCGCCTCACCGACATGTCGGTGCAGGTGGACGAGGCCCGTTCGATGGCTCTGCGCGCGGCGCTGAAGGCGGATGCCGACGCCGCCGAGCGCGGCCGCGCCGCCTCCGGCGCCAAGGCCAAGATCGGCAACGGCGCACGCTTCGTCGCCGAACAATCCGTGCAGTTGCACGGCGGCATGGGCGTCACCGATGAACTCGACGTCGGCGCTTACTTCAAACGTCTGCTGGCGTTCGAGACGCTGTTCGGCGGCAGCACCCACCATTATCGCCGCCACGCCGCGCTCAGCGGCCGGCCTGTTTAAGCAAAGCGAGGCATCGATATGGATATGACCTTCGGCGAAGCCGAGCTCGCCTTTCAGCAGGAAGTCCGCGACTTCATCGCGGCCAACCTGACGCCCGACATGAAGCGGGCGGAGTCTTTGAATGCGTCCGTGTTCTCCGAGCCGGAGACCGGCGTGCCGTGGCAGCGCGCCCTCAACGCCAAGGGCTGGGGCGCGCCGGGCTGGCCGGTCGAATATGGCGGCACCGGCTGGACGCCGGCGCAGCGCTGGATCTTCGAGACCGAGTGCGCCCATGCGGGCGTGCCCTCGCCGACGCCGATGGGCGTCAAGATGGTGGGCCCCGTCATCATCGGCTTCGGCTCGCCGGAGCAGAAGAACTACTTCCTGCCGCGGATTCTGTCCTGCGAGGATTATTGGTGCCAGGGCTATTCGGAGCCGGGCTCGGGCTCGGACCTGTCGTCGCTGAAGACCCGCGCGGTCCGCGACGGTGATGAGTACGTCATCAACGGCACCAAGATCTGGACCACCCACGCCCACAACGCCAACATGATGTTCGCGCTGGTGCGCACCAGCGACGAACCGCGCCAGCAGGACGGCATCAGCTTCGTGCTGATCGACATGAAGAGCCCCGGCATCACCATCCGGCCGATCCTCACCATCGGCGGCGACCACGAGGTCAATCAGGTGTTCTTCGACGACGTCCGGATTCCGGCGTCAAACCTGGTCGGCGAGGAAGGCAAGGGCTGGACCTACGGCAAGTATCTCTTGGAATTCGAGCGCGGCTCCGGCATCGCCTCGGCCAAGCTGCGCAAGGCGCTGCACCGGACGGCGGCGCTCGCCGAGTCGGAGGCGACCGGCCGGGCGATCGAGGATCCGGACATCGCGATCCGGATGTCGGAGGCCGAGGTCGATATCGACGCGCTGGAAATGACCGAGCTGCGCGTGCTGTCGGCACTGCAGAACGGCCAGAACCCCGGCGCGGTGTCGTCGATCCTCAAGCTGCGCACCAGCGAGATCTATCAGGCGGTGAGCCGGCTCGGCGTCGACGTCATCGGCACCGACGGCCTGTATGTCGAACCGACCCGCCCGCTGCACCGCCTCAACGCCCCGCCGGCGATTCCCGAGGACGAACTCGCCATCATGCCGACGCACCTCAACGGCCGCGCCTACACCATCTTCGGCGGCACCTCGGAGATCCAGCGCGACATTATCAGCAAGCTGGTGCTGGGGCTGTAACGACCAAGACCAGCCCCACTCCGTCATTGCGAGGAGCGCAGCGACGAAGCAATCCAGCGCAATGCAACTGGGCTTCTGGATTGCTTCGCTCCGCTCGCAATGACGGGGAAAGGTGATCAGATATTCCGCTGATCCTTCACCCGCACCGCCTTGCCCTGCGAGCGCGGGACGTCGCCGGGCGACTTCACCGCCACCCTGCAGGTGACGCCGATCAGCGACTTGATGTGGTGCGTCACCTCGGCGGCCTTCTTGGCGAGCGCCGCCTCGTCACGGGGCGCGTCCGGGGCGATCTCGACTTCGACCGTCATGGCGTCGAGCGCCTTGTCGCGCGTCAGTACGATCTGGTAGTGCGGCGCGATGCCGGGGAAGCCGATCAGCACCGACTCCACTTGCGACGGATAGACGTTGACGCCGCGGATGATCAGCATGTCGTCGTCGCGGCCGGTGACGCGCATGATCCGGAGGTGGGTGCGGCCGCAGGCGCAGGGCTCGGTGCAGAGGCTGGTGATGTCGCGGGTGCGATACCGGATCATCGGCAGCGCTTCCTTGGTCAGCGTGGTGATCACCAGCTCGCCGACCGATCCCATTGGCAGCACCTGCAAGGTTTCCGGATCGATCGTCTCGAACAGGAAGTGATCTTCCCAGCCGTGCAGGCCATTCTGCGCCACGGCGCATTCGCAGGCGACGCCGGGGCCCATGATCTCCGACAGACCGTAGACGTCGACCGCCTTGATGCCGAGCCGCGCCTCGAGATCGCGGCGCATCGCATCGGACCAAGGCTCGGCGCCGAACAGGCCGACCCGCAGCGGCGCGTTGCGCAGATCGACGCCCATCTGCTCGGCGACTTCGGCGATGTTCAGCGCATAGGACGGCGTGCAGCACAGCGCGTTGGCGCCGAAATCGGCGATCAGCCCCACCTGCCGCTCGGTGCCGCCGCCCGACGCCGGCACGACCGTGCAGCCGAGCCGCTCGGCGCCGTAATGCGCGCCGAGGCCACCGGTGAACAGGCCATAGCCATAGGCATTGTGGACGATATCGTCCGGCGACACCCCGGCGCCGACCATCGAGCGCGCCATCAGATCGGCCCAGACGTCGAGATCGTTGCGGGTGTAGCCGACCACGGTCGGCTTGCCGGTGGTGCCCGACGAGGCATGGATCCGCGGCATCTGATTGCGCGGCACCGCGAACATGCCGAACGGGTAGTGGTCGCGCAGGTCGGTCTTCTTGGTGAAGGGAAACTTCGCGATGTCCGCGAGCGACGTCAGGTCGCCCGGCTTGACGCCCGCTTCGTCGAAGCTCCGGCGATAGTGCGGCACGTCGCGATACGCCCGCTCGACGATCTTGCGCAGCCGCTCGAACTGCAGCGCCGCGAGCTGCGGCCGCGGCATGGTCTCGATGAGGCGGTCGTGCATGTAAACGGCGGGTTCACGCAATGCGGGCTGGGCGCTCATCGAAACGATCCTTTGTCGGAAAATCAGGAGGCCGCCGCAACGGCGGGCGCCTTGGCCAAGTCGTAGCCGGCGGCGAGCGCGTCCAGGTTGAGGTCGAGGAAGCCGCGCGGCGACGAGGCGCGCACCACCTGCTCGATCGATTTGTGCTTGCACAGCCCGGTCAGCTCGATCAGCGCCGCGAGCGCGACGATGTTGGTGACGCGTTCGCTGCCGAGCTCGATCGCGGTGCGGCTGAGCGGCAGCGACAACTGCTTGCCATCGCCGGCCGGCAGTTCGGGACACAGCCGCGTATCCGCGATCACCAGCGCGCCGGCTTTCAGCCGCGGCCAGGACGGCTTCACCGCGATCTTGTCGAGCAGCACCAGATAGTCGAATGCGACCGGCAGCGGATAGTCGACCTCGCCGGCCGCGACCACCAGGTCGGCGTTGCAGAAGCCGCCGCGCGAGGTCGGCTCGTAGGTCTGCGACTGTGCGACGTGGCGGCCTTCCAGCGCCAGCGCGTCGGCGAGCAGCTTGGCGCTGAGCACCAGGCCCTGCCCGCCGGTGCCGCCGAAGCGCAGTTCGATCCGGGATTTCGGCATCGTCTCGCTCCTGTTACTTGGCGGCACGCGCGGCGGCGGCGGCGCGCAGCGCAGCGCCGTATTCCGGGCGATGGTTGCGGGCGAGCACGCCGGTCGGCAGGTCTGTCGAGCGGAACGGTTCGTCGACGCTGTCGCGATACGCCGACGGGCGCATGTCACTCTTCTGCCGCAGCACCATCTCGGACGACGAGCCCATGTCGTTCTTGCGACCATACACCTCGGTGCAGTCCGACAGCACCTCGATGAAGGCGAAGCCCGGATGCCGCAGCCCGTCCTTGATCAGTTCCTTCATCTTCGGCACGTGGCGCGTCACCTCGCGGCCGACGAAGCCGGCGCCGGCGGCGATCGCCAGCGCGCAGGCGTCGAAATTCGGCTCGGTGTTGCCGTGCGGCGTGGTCGTGGTCAGCCGCGTCTCGGACGTGGTCGGCGACACCTGGCCGCCGGTCATGCCGTAGATCTCGTTGTTGAGCATCAGGCAGGTCAGCTTGAGATTGCGCCGGCAGGCATGGATCAGATGGTTGCCACCGATCGCCAGGCAGTCGCCGTCGCCGGTGATCACCACGACATGCAGATCCGGCCGCGCCAGCGCGAGGCCCGTCGCATAGGCCAGCGGCCGGCCGTGCGTGGTGTGAAAGGTGTTGGCGTCGATATAGGCCGACAGCCGGCCGGCACAGCCGATGCCGGACACCACCGCGAGCTTGTCGCGGTCGATCTTCAGTTCGTGCAGCGCCCACAGCAGCGCGCGCAGCGCCATGCCGTGGCCGCAGCCGGGGCACAGGAAGTGCGGCATCATCTCCTTGCGGAGATAATCGCGGACGTCGAAATGCGGCGCGTCGCGGAACATCTCAGACCTCCGTGGCGAGCTTGGTGGCGGCGGCGACGATTTGCGCCGGCGTGATCGGCTCGCCGCTGATCAGGTGCAGGCCCTCGACGCGGCGATCGCGCAGCAGGCGCTCGATCTCGAGCCGGAGCTGGCCGATGTTGAGTTCGGGCACGAGGATCGCCTTGGCGGTCCGGGTCGCCTCGCGCAGCGCGATCTCCGGGAACGGCCACAGCGTGATCGGACGGAACAGCCCGACCTTGTGGCCCTCGGCACGGCAGGCATCGACGGCGCGGCGCGCAGCGCGGGCACTGATGCCGATCGCGACGATCACCACCTCGGCATCTTCGCAGCACACCGCCTCGTAGCTGTCGATCAGGTCGCGATGCTTCTCTAGCTTGGCATAGAGCCGGCCGAGATTGCGCGTCACCGTCTCCGGATCCTGCGATGGGAAGCCGCTCTCGCTGTGCGTCAGCCCTGTCGTATGCGTGCGATAGCCGTCGCCGGGGCGCGGCATCGGCGGCACTAGATCGCCGCCCGCCGCATAAGGCTTGTAGCTCTCGCGCGGGCCGCTCGCCCATTTGCGGGTGGCGTGCGCCGGCGGACGGCCGCCGAGCGCCACCGTCTCCGACGACTGCGCGATCACCTGATCGTACAGCAGGATCACCGGCGTCCGGCAGGTCTCGGCGAGATCGAACGCGCGGAGCGTCTCGTCGTAGATCTCGCGCGCCGAGGCCGGCGCCAGCACGATCATCGGATAGTCGCCGTGGCTGCCGTAGCGGGTCTGGAAGATGTCGGCCTGCGACGGCCGCGTCGGCATCCCGGTCGAGGGACCGCCGCGCATCACGTTGACGATGACGCAGGGGATCTCCGCGCCGGCTGCGTAGCCGATATTCTCCTGCTTCAGCGAGAAGCCGGGACCGGATGTCGCGGTCAGCGCCTTGACGCCGCCCATCGAGGCGCCGACCACCGCGGCCATCGCGGCGATCTCGTCTTCCATCTGGATGAACACGCCGCCGGCCTTCGGCAACAGCACCGACAGCCGCTCGGCGATCTCGGACGACGGCGTGATCGGATAACCGGCAAAGAACGTGCAGCCGGCGTCGATCGCGCCCTGGGCGCAGGCGGCGTTGCCGGACAGCAGCTTGGCGGCGGGCTTGGCGTGCGAACGATCGATCGCGTTCATCGCGCCGCCTCCATCATCGCTTCGGTGTCGAGATGGACGCGGATCGCGAAGTCCGGGCACAGCCACTCGCACAGCCGGCAGCCGGTGCATTTCTCCGGCGCCGTCATGGTGGCGATGCGGTCGGCGTTCAGTGTCAGGCAGCGCTCCGGACAAAGCTTGACGCAGATCTCGCAGCTCTTGCACCAGGCGTCGGTGATTTCGAGCCGCGCCGAATAATGCGTATGAACCGGCGCGGCTTTGGGCGCCGCGTTGCCTGTGGGCGGCGCGGTCTTGGCCCCGACGATCCAGTTGCGGCCGAGCTCGAACGCTGCGGTGTTCACCGCGATGGTCTTCTTCGGCACGAAGCTGGTGACCGTCTTCTCCCATTCGGGCAGCGAGAATTCGAGCACGGTGGACAGCGCGCCGAGCAGCACGACGTTGGCGGCGCGGTCGTTGCCGAGCTCCTCGGCCATCCGCGTCGCATCGATCGCGTAGGCCTCGGAGACATAGGCCGAGACCTGCTCGGCGGTCTCGGTCGAATAGCGCAGCGGCGCGCCGAGGCGGCGGTTGAGGCAGGCGAACGGCGGCACGATGCGCTTGGTGTCGCAGATGAACACGCCGGTGTCGCGCTTCAGATGCGGCAGCCAGCGCAGGCCTTCGGCCCATTCCAGCGCGATCAGCACGTCGGCCTCGCCCTTGGCGATGGTCGGCGACCAGACCCGCTGACCGAACCGGACGTGGCTGAACACGGTGCCGCCACGCTTGGCCATGCCGTGGACTTCGCTCTGCTTGACCTCGAAGCCGTGCGCCTGCGCCAGCGCCGCCAGCACCTTCGACACCATGATGACGCCCTGGCCGCCGACGCCGACGATCAGCACGTTGAACGGCTCGGCTAGCGCCGCGTTGAAGGCGAAAGGCTCGCTGTCCGCGCCGAGTGCGGCGACCTTGCTCTGCTCGTTCATGGCGTCACCGGAGGCGTTGCAATCTTGATGCAGTCGATGGTGCAGACCTGGGCGCACAGCGTGCAGCCGATGCACAGCGCCGGATCGATCTTGATCCGGTGGCGACCCTCGAACCATTCGTCGCTCCAGGTCAGCGCCGGGCAGCCGAGGTTCATGCAGGACTGGCAGGCGGTGCACTGGCTGGCATTGATCTCAAGCGGCGGCCCTTTGATCTTGATCGGATCGAGCACGCAGGGCCGGTTTGAGATCAGCACCGCGACGCCCCGATAGGCAATCGCCTCGCGCAGCGCCTGATGCGTGGCGGCGAGATCGTAGCTATCAACCGTCTTGACCCACTGCACGCCGCAGGCGCGGATCAGCGCTTCGTAGTTGATCTGCGGCGCCGGATCGCCGCGCAGCGTCCGGCCCGTGCCCGGATGTTCCTGGCCGCCGGTCATCGCCGTGATGTGGTTGTCGAGCAGCATCACGGCGATGTTGGCCTGGTTGTAGACCGCGTCGATCAGCGCCGGGATGCCGGCGTGCAGGAAGGTCGAGTCGCCGATGGTGGCGACGACCGGCTTGGTCTCGCCGGCCTTGGACATGCCGACGGCGTTGCCGATCGACGAGCCCATCGCCACGCAGGTGTCGATGCCGCGCAGCGGATCGAGCACCGCCAGCGTGTAGCAGCCAATGTCGCCGGCGACGCGGGCGCCGGAGGCGCGCACAGCCATGAAGCTCGAGGTGTGCGGACAGCCGGCGCACAGCACCGGCGGCCGCACGATCGGCTCAGGCACCCAGGCGTTGAGCGACGGCGGCGACGGCAGGATCCCGGCCTGCACCAGGCCGGCGCGCACCACTTCGGGCGAGAACTCGCCGGCGCGCGGGAAGAAGCGCTTGCCCTCGACCTTGATGCCGAGCGACGCGATCTCCTTCTCGATGATCGGCTCCAGCTCCTCGACCACAAAGACCCGATCGACCGAGCCGCAGAAGTCGCGCAACAACTGTTCGGGGAGCGGCGAAGACGCGCCGAGCTTCAGCACGGTGGCGTTCGGCAGCACTTCGCGCACATAGGGATAGCAGGTGCCGGCGGTGACGATGCCGAAGCTGGGATCGCCGGTTTCCCACTGGGTGATCGCCGAAACCGCGAAGTACTCCTTCAGCTTGGCCTCGCGCTCCAGCACGGCGACATGACGGCCGCGGGCATGCGCCGGAATCATCACGTTCTTGGACGGCTTCTCCAGGAACACCCGGGCCGGCACCTCGCAGCGTAGGCCGACCGAGACGGTGCTGCGGGTGTGCGACAGCCGCGTGGTGCTGCGCACGATCACCGGGGTGTCGAACTGCTCGGAGATGTCGAAGGCGAGCTTGGTGAATTCGTAGGCCTCCTGCGCGTCGCTCGGCTCCAGAATGGGAAGCGTTCCGAGCAGGCCGTAGATCCGGCTGTCCTGCTCGTTCTGCGACGAGTGAATGCCGGGATCGTCGCAGACGATCAGCACCAGCCCGCCATTGACGCCGATATAGGCGAACGACATCAGCGCGTCGGCGGCGACGTTGAGGCCGACATGCTTCATCGCACACAGCGCGCGCGAGCCGGCGAACGAGGCGCCGATCGCCACATCCAGCGCGACCTTCTCGTTGGTCGACCATTGCGCGTGCAGGTCTTCGGCCGGATAGGTGCCGAGGTTTTCGAGGATCTCGGTGCTCGGCGTGCCCGGATAGGCGGCGGCAACGCGGACGCCGGCTTCCCACGCGGCGCGGGCGATCGCTTCGTTACCGGTGAGCGGGCGTAGCTCCTTGGGCTCGCCCTTCAGCGTCGTCGCAGCTTGCCAAGGTGTATGCATGAAGAGCTCCCCCCAAGCGCGCGCCGCTGCGGCGATTAGATTAGCTGTAAAGGGGCCCTGTTTCCCAAATTTACCTTCTGACGTATTTGAGCTAAGTCAACGGGCATGCCGATCGTGATGATCACTACGACGACGGACTAATCGTGCCGCCACGGCATTTGTGCAGAATCACTTCGGGTGCGCTGCAGCGAGAGCGCTGTTAGCAGGAATGGATCGCAACGCGATCGCACGGCCTAGAACTTTGGTTGACAGTGAGGACGGAATGACGACGGTCCCCGACAAGCATGTCGAAGCGCGCATGGCCCGGATCGAGGCCGCGGTTCAGCGGATGCAGCTTTTCATCGTGATGGTGGTCGGCATCGTCGCGATCCTGTGGTGCCTGGATCTCGCGGTGCGCCTCAATCCCGATCCGGACTCGCTCGTCTGGTTCTACGGCGGTCAGGCGGTCGCGGCGCTGGTCGGCATGGGAATCGCGTTCGCGGCCGCCAAGCTGATCGGCTATCCGCTGCAGGTTCTGCAACGCGCATAGTGAGCCGTTCACCACGCCGCGCGACATTTTTCCACGGCGCGGCGCGCCTGCGGGGCCCATTTCGGCCGGAAAGCTGCTAGATTGTCGCGGCGGATGGGTGCCGCTGCGGGATAATATGCGTCGAGTTGTCAAGAAAGCTGTGTCCGCTCCGCGCGTTGCGGGGCGTCGAACGGCTGTGAAACGTGCCTCGCCGGCGCCACTCAAGCCGGCTTCCGATACGATCGTTCTGGATTCGGACAAGACGACAACCGAGGCGTTCCGAGCAATCACCACCGCTCTGATCGGTCGCATCGCGGCGCAGCAGGCTCTGGTGCAGCAGCGCGACCCGGTCGGCGTCCACCAGATGCGCATCGCGCTCCGCCGGACGCGGGTCGTCATCACCATCTTCGCCGCGCTGGTGCACGGGCCCGAGACCGAACGGCTGAAGCGGGAGCTCAAGTGGCTCACCGGCCGGCTCGGGCCGGCGCGCGACCTGCATCTGATGGATCTGAGGCTGCAGGAGGCGGGCGGCGTCGGTTCGGCCGCATTCCGCAAGCGCGTCGCGGCCGACCGCGCCAGCGCCTTCGCGACCGCGAGCCGCACCGTCACCGACAAGCGCTTCGCCAAGCTGCTGGCCGATCTGCAGCGCTGGGTCGACGCCGCCGACAAGGCCCAGACCGCGCAGGACGTGCCGGACATGGCGAGGACATTCGCCAAGCGCACCCTGAAGCGTCGCGCCCGCCATCTGATCGGCAAACTCGACCGGCTCGAAGAGCTGGACGACGAGCAGCGCCACCGGGTGAGGATCGCCGCCAAGAAACTGTATTACGCGGCCGGCTTCTTCGAGAGCCTGTTCGCCGGACGCAAGAGCGGCAAACGGCTGGCGAAGTTCAGCACGCGGCTGAAGAAACTGCTCGACGCGCTCGGCGTTCTGAACGATGCCGCCGTGCAGCGCGATCTGGCGGCGAATGTTGCAAGTAAGTCGCAACGCAAGACGGCGAGCGCCGCGAAGGCGGCCGAAGACGTCGCAGCCGACAGTGATGCGGCACGGGACGATCAGATGAAGGCGGCGCTGAAGGCCGCGCGCAGGCTTGCAGACACGCCGCTTTTCGGTGAATGACCACGCAGCACAACCGCTGATGGACCCGATGCAGCCAGACACCCACCCACTTGTCGATGCGGCAACGACCTCGCGCTTCGCCGTGACCCGGCGATGGCTGGCGCGCATCTCCGGCTGGTCGGCGAAGGCGACATTCCGGATCAAGCGTGGAGCGCCGGAGCTGACGATCGCCGAGCTCGGCAAGAGCTGGCCCTTGACCGAACCGCAGCGCGCGACGCTGCTGCAGCTCGGCGCCAGCAAGCCGGGCGCGGCGTTCATCGACGAGAAGGTCGGCGACATCAATCGCGCCGCATTCCATCGCTCGGCCTTCGTGCTGAACGCCGTCATCCATCTGCTGTTCGTCGATCTTGCCGCGCAGCTGTTGCTGTCCTTGTGGGAGCTGAAGGCCGTTCTGGTGATCGGCAATCTGCTGCTGGCACTGCTGGCGCATTGGCAGATGCGCACGCATTTCCGTGCGCTGCTGGCCGGGCCACGCGCGCTGCCAAAGAAGCGACGGATGTGGGGGCTGCTCTCCAACCCGCGCTACAACAAGGCGGTCAAGAAAAACTCCAAGCCCTATGCGCGCAGCGCCTGGAAGGAGAAGACGCTGTACCGCACGGCGTATTTCGGCAATGCGGTGCTGATCTTCCTCGGCTCGCAATTCATCCTGCCGCCGGAGCGGCTGATCTTCCCGTTCGGATTCCTGATCGGCAAGATCACCGGACTGATCACCACCATCGTGGTGTTCTTCAACGGCTGGCGCGGCATCCGCGCCGGCGACGATGCCCGACTGGCCCGTGAACGCGAAGTCTCGGTGTATCGCAATTTGAAGATCTGACTGCAAAGGCACGACCTCATGGTGAGGAGGCGCGCAGCGCCGTCTCGAACCATGGGCCGCAAGTACCCGTGGCCTCATCCTTCGAGACGCCCGGCTTTGCCGGGCTCCTCAGGATGAGGAGTCAGTGCCTCTGGAAAGGCCGTATCATTTCAATCACTCGACGACGCGCTCTAACTGTGCAGCAGCACGCACGCGTCAATCAATCCTCGTGCTTGGCCCAGCTCAGGAACAGGCCGATGTCGCCGGGGATGCCGTCGGGGAAATCGACGACGCGGGCGGTCAGGCTGAAGCCGTGCGGACGGAGCTCGGCTTTCCAGCGCAGATAGATGTCGGCCGCCATGCCGCGCAGCGTCGACGGCCATTCCGGGTCCGGCACGTTCACGGCGCGGCCGTGGTCGGTGCACAGCTCGGCGGGAAAGCGCAACAGAAGATAGTCCGCCTCGCCCTTCTTGGCCATGGCACGGGCGTTGTGCATCATGTGCTCCCACGCCTCGTCGGTGAGATGCGCCTCCAGCATCTGGCTGGCCTGACGGTGATGCTTCTCCTCGGCGACGCGCTTCGCTTCGCGTCGTTGCTCCTCTTCATGCCGTTCGTGCTCGGCGCCGAGCTGCTGGAACGCAGCGGCGGAAAATTCGTCGGCTGCGGGATCGTGCGGCGGTTGCGGCGCGGCCACTTCGCCACGGTGCGACAGCGCTTCGAGCTTGTCCGAGGCGACCGGCCGCAGGTGGCCGTCGTCGTGCACCGGATCGCGCGGATGCGCATGCGCCGGGGCGGCCAGCGTCTTCAGCAGATCGGCGCGGCTGACGATGCCGACCACGCGCCCGTCGCGCAGCACCGGCACGCGCTTGATGTTCTTCTCGTAAAGAAGATCGGCGATCTCGGCGATCGGCAGGTTCTCGTCGATGGTCAACACCGGCGACACCATGATCTGGGCGGCGGTGCGATGATCGGATTTGAGGAATTGCAGATAGTCCGGATGCACCTCGCCGCCTTCGGACAGCATCTGCAGCCACCAGTCGCGGCGCGACTCCCGCGCTTTCTCGTTGCGCGGCATCAGGTCGCCTTCGCTGATGATACCGAGCGGCGCGCCATGCTCGTCGACCACCGGCACCGCGCTGATGCCGTGCGCCAGCAGCGTCTCCGCGACTGCGTGCACCGACGCGTCGGGCCGCACCGTCACGATCCGGGTGGTCATCACGTCTGCTGCTTTCATGCTTACGTCCCTCACTGTCGAATGCGATCGCCGTCATCCTGCGGTGCCGTCATTCCGATCGCGCCGCAGTCTAGCTTCGGTTTCGATCAGATTGACGAATTCGGGCCGCCGCCCCGCGAGATCGTGAAGATCGGCGATGTCCAGCACCAGCAGCACGCTCGGCTTCGTCGCCACAACTGTGGCGGTGCGCGGACCGCCGAACAGCAGCGACATCTCGCCGAAGAAACTGCCGGGCCCGAGCACCACGGGCTTCGGCGCGATGTGGACGGTCGCTTCGCCGGAAACGATGAAGTACATGGTGTCGCCAGGATCGCCCTTGCGCATCACCACGGTGCCGGCCTCGACGTCGCGCGATTGCAGCAACCGTACGATATCGGCGACCGCGGCGGCGCCGAGATCGCGAAACAGCGGCACGCTGATCACCAGCTCCCAGGTGCGCAGGAAGTGCCGGCGCTGCAGTTCCTCGGCGAAGGCGGTGGCGATGATGCCGGCGTGCAACGCGAACATCACGATGCCGCCGACCATCACCCAGCCGGCCAGCAGGCGCCCCCAGATCGTGGTCGGCACAACATCGCCATAACCGGTGGTGGTCAGCGTCGCGATCGCCCACCACAGCGTCCGCTCGATGCTGCCGAACGCCTGCGGCTGGGCGCCGCGCTCGAACACATGGGCGAGCGTCGCGGCCGTCAGGGTGACCACCACGAACAGCCCGGCGATGCTGAACAACGCGATGCGACTGCGCACCATCACCCGCCAGAACAGAGACAGCCCGTTGGCGTGGCTGATGTAGCGTAGCGTCCACACCAGCGCGAACAGCCGTGCGTCGTGCGGTACCGGCGCCAGCGCCCAGCCCAGCGGGAGAGCCGCCGCGCAGACGAAATCGACCATGCCGTTGCTGGATGCGAGGTACTGGTGCGAGCGCCGCTGCGCGGCCGCCTTCCAGAGGTTGACGATGAACACGGCCGCCAGCACCGCCGCCACGGCCAGCATGACCTGCCCCAGGATCTCGTCGAACCGGGCATCGACGTCCGGCGCGGTGCCCAGCACCATGGCGACGACGCCCGCGGTGGTGAGCGCGTTCGGCAGCAGCCACGACAGCCGACGCCAGCGGCGGGATGGGATCGAGTCGATGCGTGTCATCGGGGCGATGGCGGCTCGCCGGGTCGTGGCTTGTTAGAGAAAGTTAAACCGCTTCGCGTCACCCTGCCTGTTGATCTGGATCACGGCGCCGGAACTGTCCTGGGGGGACGCGGATTGACGAGGTCGGGGTCGTCGCATCGCTGCGCCGGGAGGGTGAATGCCGCGGGGTGGAAACCATATCCCGAAGCATGATCCGCTCACGATGACGCGAGCAACAAAGCTGTGCTACACGTCGCTCTCGGCCGGCGCGAGGTTTTGATTTACCTCAACCTGACCATTTCGGCGCATGTTCTTTGATATTCGACAATGAAGTTTGCGGTGAGCACCCCCTATACACGCCCGCCGCGCATGGCACGGATGGAAAGACAGTGACATGGAGTATCTCTCCGCGATCGGGCCGCTTCTGATCCTCATCTTCTTCGGCGGCGGCCTCGTGATAGTGGCTTACCTGGCGTTCGACGATATGCGCACGCGCGGGCTCTCCTGGAGCGGGGGCTCGTTTTCCGCAACGATGACGTCGATGACCGAGCGGCTGAAGGGCCTCCCGGCCGGCCCGGCCATTGTCGGCGCGGCGATCGTGGTCGGCGCCCTCGTGGTTTACGTGGCGGCCGGCAGCATGGATCATGCCCCGGTCGCGACCGTGACCGCAGAGGACAGCGCGCCTGCCGAACCCGCATCGGCACCGGCACCCGCCGCCATTGCCGCTGCGCCAGCGGCGGAGAAGCCTGCCGTAACCCCGGCGCCCGCAGCCGCGCCATCGCCAGCCGCCAGCAATGCGATGGCCAGCATGGCGACGCCCGGTGCGGTGCGCACCGTGACCTCGTCGAGCTGCGGCTCGAACGGCTGCCCGGTGTCCTGCAACGCGGACGAAACACTGGCCTCTGCCTATTGCATCAGCGGCGGCACCGCCCGGCTGACCGATCAGCTTCAGGTCAAGGACGGCTTGATGACGGCCCGCTGCAGCCCGAGCGCCAGCAGCATCTCGGTGTCCTGCGCACGCAAGTAACGCGTTTCGCCCTCGGCGATACGAAGCCCGGCCTCGCGCCGGGCTTTTTGTTGCAGCTGGTCGCACGCCCCTCCCGTCATTGCGAGGAGGCGCAGCCGACGAAGCAATCCAGCTCCGTGCACTGCGCTGGATTGCTTCGCGGAGCCTGTCATCGGGCGGCGCTATGCGCCGACCCGTTGGCTCGCAATGACGGGGGAGACGCTCCCCTCCCCCACGTGTGCTGCCAATCCTCAACAGCACTTCGCCGTCCCGCGGAGACGGAACGGCGAAGGTCGGTCTGGTGATGTTGTCGTCGCGGCGACCGGTGCCGCGCCGCTATTCCTTCTTGTCGATGTTCCAGAACACCGGGGTGGCGGGGCCGTCGAGCACGCCGGTGAGTTCGTTGCGCCACACGCTCGGCGCCTTGTACTGGCCGAGCGGGATGTACAGCACCTCGTCGTAGACTTCCTTCTGGATCTCCTCGGCGAGCTTCTTCTGCTCCTCCGGAGACGTCGAGCGGGCGAACTTGTCGCGCAGCTGCTCCACCTTGGGATCGTCCGGCCAGCCGAACCAGCCGCCGTTCTTGCCCTTGCCGCCGGTCGAGACGTTGGCGACCGGATTGAGAATGTCCGGGCCGGCCCAGTTGGTGAAGAACATGTTCCAGCCGCCGTCCTTGGGCGGCTTCTGGCTGGCGCGACGCGTCACCACGGTCTGCCAATCGGTCGCCTGGAAGTCGACCTTGAAGCCGGCCTCGCGCAGCAACTGCGCCGCGACGATCGGTTGGGCCTTCAGCGCGCCGACGTCGCCGGGCGCCATCAGCGCGATCGGCGTGCCGTCATAACCGGACTCGGCGAGCAGCTTCTTGGCCTCGGCCATGCCGTTGCCCTTGACCAGCGTCTCCGATCCGACGTCGGTCGCGAGCGGCGTGCCGCAGCCGAACACGGCGCCGCACACCGTGTAGTATTCAGGATTGCCGACCAGCGCGTCGAGCACCGGCTTCTGGCTCATCGCCAGGAACGCCGCGCGGCGAATCTTGACGTTGTCGAACGGCGGATACAGGAAGTTCATCCGGCCGAGCGTCTGGAAGCCGAGCGGGCTCAGCGTGTGGATCGTCAGTTCCTTGTCCTGCTTCAGCACCGGCAGGATGTCGAACGACGGCGCCTCGACGAAGTCGATATCACCGGACTGCAGCGCGTTGATCGCGGTCTGCCCGTCCGCCATCGTGATCCACTCGACGCGGTCGACCTTCACGACCTTGCCGCCGGAGGTCCAGCTCGGCGGCTCCTTGCGCGGCACGTAGTCCGTGTTCTTGACGTACACCGCCTTGACGCCCGGCTGGAATTCAGCGGCGACGAATTTGAATGGACCGGAGCCGATCTGCTCGGGGATCGCCTTGTCGGCCGGCGTTTCGGCGATGCGCTTCGGCATCATGAACGGCACCAGTGACGACGGCTTGCCGATCGACTCCAGCACCAGGCCGTAGGGCTCCTTCAGCTTCAGCGTGATGGTCTTCGCGTCGGTCGCCTCGAGGCTGGCCGTGAAGTCCATCAGCTTCTGGCCCATGCCGTCCTTCTGGCCCCAGCGCTTCAGCGAGGCGACGCAGTCTTCCGCCGTCACCGGCGTGCCGTCGTGCCACTTCAGTCCGTCGCGCAGCGTGAAGGTGTAGGTCAGCTTGTCGTCAGACACTTTCCAATCCGCCATCTGCGGCTGGACCTTGAAGTTCGCATCCATCGCCAGCAGCGTGTCGTAAACCATGTAGCCATGGTCGCGCGTGATGTAGGCGGTGGTCAGCCCCGGATCGATCACGCGCAGATCGGAATGCATCACCGCGTGAATGGTCTTGGCATCGGCAAGTGCGGGGAGCGTCAGCGACGCTGCGAGCGCGAGCGCCGGCAGCATGAATTTGGACGCAGCTACTGAACGCAGCCAATGCGACCTATGCAACATACGATGTTCTCCTGGCGTGAAACTGATCAACAGCAGATGATTGCTTGGGCAGGACGACAGATTTGACGGCACACAACAATGCGACGCCGCGCAGTTATTGCGCGTTGCAGCACCGTGACTATCAAGACTTGCACCAAGCGTGCCAAGCGTCAATCCGGTCGCCGCAGGCCTGCATGCCGCTCCGACGCCGAGGCGGCACGCATGTTTCACTTTACAAATGCGCTCGCAATCTTTCTCGTAGCCGCCGTCCCAACCGCGAGTAGCCCATGAACCCTGCCAATTTGCCGTTTGATTCCGAAATGATGCTGCAAGGACTGCGCGCCTGGGTTGAGTGCGAGAGTCCGACCTGGGACTCCTCCGCAGTCGAACGCATGCTCGATCTTGCTGCGCGCGACATGGCGATCATGGGTGCGTCGATCGAACGCATCGCCGGACGGCAGGGTTTCGCAGGCTGCGTGCGCGCGCGTTTTCCGCATCCGCGAATGGGCGAACCCGGCATCCTGATCGCCGGCCATCTCGACACCGTGCATCCAGTCGGCACCATCGAGAAGCTGAAGTTTCGCCGCGAGGGCAACAAGGCGTTCGGCCCCGGCATTTTCGACATGAAGGGCGGCAACTACCTGACGCTCGAAGCGATCCGCCAGCTCGCACGCGCGTCGTTCACCACGCCGCTGCCGATCACGATACTATTCACGCCCGACGAGGAAGTCGGTACGCCATCGACCCGTGACATCATCGAGGCCGAAGCGGCGCGCAACAAATACGTGCTGGTGCCGGAACCGGGACGCCCGGACAACGGCGTCGTCACCGGCCGCTATGCGATCGCCCGTTTCAACCTCACCGCCACCGGCAAGCCCAGCCACGCCGGCGCCACGCTGTCGTCGGGCCGCTCGGCAATCCGCGAAATGGCGCGGCAGATCCTGGCGATCGACGCGATGACCGGCGACGACTGCACCTTCAGCGTCGGCATCGTGCACGGCGGCCAATGGGTCAATTGCGTCGCCACCACCTGCACCGGCGAAGCGCTCAGCATGGCCAAGCGGCAGGCCGATCTCGATCGCGGCGTCGAGCGCATGCTGGCGCTGTCCGGCACCAGCAACGACGTCACCTTCGAAGTCACCCGCGGCGTCACGCGCCCGGTGTGGGAGCCGGACGCCGGCACGATGGCGCTGTATGAAAAGGCATCCGCCATCGCCGCGCAGTTGGGCATGAGCCTGCCGCACGGCAGCGCGGGCGGCGGCTCGGACGGCAACTTCACCGGCGCGATGGGCATTCCGACACTCGACGGCCTCGGCGTGCGCGGCGCCGACGCGCACACGCTGAACGAGCATATCGAAGTCGACAGCTTGGCCGAACGCGGACGATTGATGGCCGGATTGCTCGCAACGCTCGCATGATAGCGCGCGGCGCAAACCGGGTCGGTTGCGCCGCGTTCCATGGCATGGGAATTGCTCATTCTTCAGCAGCAGATCGCATCGTTCTGCAGCACGGACACAGGCGATAATGACGAACAGCATCACGCGGATAAATTTCGCTAATCGGCAGTCTGCTTCAACGATGGAGCGTCGATGCTCGGCTATCTGATCCGCCGCATTCTTGCGGCCATCCCGGTGATGGGCGTCGTCGCGCTCGTCGTATTCCTGCTGCTGCGACTGACGCCCGGCGATCCGGCCGCGATCCTCGCCGGCGACAACGCCTCCCCCGAACAGCTCGCGCGCATCCGCGCCTCGCTCGGCCTCAACGAGCCTCTCTACACCCAGTTCTTCAGCTGGATCGGCAAGCTGCTGCACGGCGATCTCGGCGTCTCGCTGATTTCACAGGTGCCGGTGCTGCAGATGATCGGCCAGCGGATCGAGCCGACGATCAGCGTCGCGATCTCCACCCTTCTGCTCTCGATCATCATCGCGGTGCCGCTCGGCGTCATCGCCGCATGGAAGCACGGCACCTGGATCGACCGCTTCGTGATGGCGCTGTCGGTGATCGGCTTCTCGGTGCCGGTGTTCGTGATCGGCTATGTACTGATCCAGATCTTCGCGATCGACCTGCGCTGGTTTCCGGTGCAGGGCTTCCGCACGATGTCGCGCGGCTTCGGCCCGTTCTTCGAACGGCTGGTGCTGCCGACGCTGACGCTGTCCTTCATCTACATCGCCCTGATCGCCCGTATGACGCGGGCAGCGATGCTCGACGTGCTCGGCGAGGACTATGTCCGCACCGCGCGCGCCAAGGGTATCACGGAAAGCCGCGTGCTGCTGCGCCATGCGCTGCGCAACGCCGCCGTGCCGGTGATCACCGTGATCGGCACCGGCTTCGCGCTGCTGATCTCCGGCGTCGTCGTCACCGAGAGCGTGTTCAACCTGCCCGGCATCGGCCGCCTCACCGTCGATGCGGTGCTGGCGCGCGACTACCCGGTGATCCAGGGCATGATCCTGCTCACCTCCGGCATCTACGTCGCCGTCAACCTGCTGATCGACGTAGCGTACACGCTGCTCGATCCGCGGATCAGGTATTAGGGGAACCACAATGGCCATCGACAGCCTCCCCGAATCCTCGATGCCGATCACGCGGCCGTTCGGCCAGAAGTTCGGCTTCCTGTACTCCAGCCCGATCATCGCCGCCGCGTCGATCTGCCTGGCGCTGGTGGTCGCCTCGGCGATCTTCGCGCCGTGGCTGGCGCCGCACGATCCGCTGCTGCTGGCGCCGGCGCAGCGGCTGAAGCCGGCAAGCGCACAGTTCCTGCTCGGCACCGACGCTTATGGCCGCGACGTGCTGTCCCGCATCCTGTATGGCGGACGCGTCTCGCTGCTGATCGGCGTCGGCGCCGCGATCGTCAGCATCGCGATCGGCCTCGTGGTCGGCCTGCTGTCCGGCTTCTTCAAATGGCTCGACGCCATCATCATGCGGCTGATGGACGGCCTGATGGCGATCCCCAGCATCCTGTTGGCGATCGCCGTGGTGTCGCTGTCAGGTGCGAGTCTCACCACCGTGTTGATCGCCATCACCATCCCGGAGATTCCGCGCGTCGCGCGTCTGGTACGCTCGGTGGTGCTGACGGCGCGAGAGGAGCCTTACGTCGAAGCCGCGATCTCGGTCGGCTCAAGCCTGCCGAAGATCATGGCGCGGCATCTGCTACCCAACACGGTCGCGCCGCTGATCGTCCAGGGCACCTATATCGCGGCCTCGGCGATCCTCACCGAAGCGATCCTGTCGTTCCTCGGTGCCGGCATCAGCCCGGAGACGCCGACCTGGGGCAACATCATGGCCGAGGGCCGGACGCTGTTTCAGGTCAAGCCGTCGCTGATCTTCTGGCCCGGCGTGCTGCTGTCGATCGCGATCCTCAGCGTCAACCTGATCGGCGACGCCGCGCGCGACGCGCTCGATCCCCGCATGAAACAGCGCGAGGGTTCGCGATGAGCACCGAACCGTCACAGCTTGATCCGTCATTGCGAGGAGCGAAGCGACGAAGCAATCCAGAACGCCGTGCTGGGAGCGCTGGATTGCTTCGCTTCGCTCGCAATGACGTGGAGATATCCCGATGACCGACAACGTTCTCGAGATCGACAATCTGGTCGTGCGGCTCGGCAAGAGCGGCGATGGCGACAAGGTGATCGACGGCATTTCGCTGAACGTGCGCCAGGGCGAAACGATGTGTCTGGTCGGCGAAAGCGGCTCAGGCAAATCGGTGACCTCGCTCGCCACCATGGGCCTGTTGCCGAAGGGCTCTCTGCATGCCTCGGCCGGGCAGATCCGGCTCGCCGGCGAGAACGTACTCGCGGCCAGCGAGCGGCGGCTGCGCCAGCTCCGCGCCAGCCAGATGGCGATGATCTTCCAGGAGCCGATGACCGCGCTCAATCCGGTCGTCCACGTCGGCAGGCAGATCGACGAGGTGCTGCGCTTCCACACCGATCTCGGCGCGCGCGAGCGGCGGCGGCGCATCCTCGACATGATGGAGCAGGTCCGCCTGCCCGATGTCGAGCGCATCTTCGCTTCCTATCCGCATCGCCTGTCCGGCGGGCAACGCCAGCGCATCATGATCGCGATGGCGCTGGTGCTCGAACCCAAGCTGCTGATCGCCGACGAGCCCACCACGGCGCTCGACGTCACCACCCAGAAGCAAATCCTGACGCTGATCCGCGAGCTGCAGCACGCCCACGGCACCGCGGTGCTGTTCATCACCCACGACATGGGCGTGGTCGCCGAAATCGCAGACCGCGTCGCGGTGATGCGCACCGGGCGGCTGGTCGAAACCGGCCCACTCGACACCGTGCTGCGGCAGCCGCAGATGGACTACACCCGCAAGCTGCTGTCGGCGGTGCCGAGCTTGGTGCCGCGCGCGCCGCGTGAAACCGAGGCGCTGTCGGTGGTGCTCGAAGCCAACGAACTCGGCAAGGTGTATCGCGAGCGATCCTTCCTCGGCGGACACCGCGAAGTGATCGCCGCGAAGGACGTGACGCTGACGCTGCACAAGGGCCGTACCCTCGGCATCGTCGGCGAAAGCGGCTCGGGCAAATCCACGGTGGCGCGCTGCATTGTCCGGCTGATCGATCCGACCTCGGGCGGCATCCGCCTCGCCGGCCGCGAGATCTCCGATCTGTCACGCCGGCTGCTGCGGCCGCACCGCAAGAAGATCCAGATCATCTTCCAGGATCCGTATCGCTCGCTCAATCCGCGCGTCAGCATCGGCGAGAGTATCGCCGAGGGGCCGATCAACTACGGCATGCCGCATGCCGAGGCGATGGCCAAGGCACGCCAACTGCTCGAACTGGTGCATCTGCCCGCGGATGCGATCTCGCGCTTTCCGCATCAATTCTCCGGCGGCCAGCGCCAGCGCATCGCGATCGCCCGTGCGCTGGCGCTCGATCCCGACGTACTGGTCGCCGACGAAGCGGTGTCGGCGCTCGACGTCTCGGTACAGGCGCAGGTGCTCGACCTGCTCGACGAGATCCAGACCCGGCTCGGCATCGCCCTCTTGTTCATCACCCACGATCTGCGCGTCGCGGCGCAGATCTGCGACGACGTCGCGGTGATGGAGAAAGGCCGCGTCGTCGAACAGGGCCCGGCCGCCGAGGTGCTGACCAATCCGAAGCAGGCCTACACCCGCCAACTGCTCGAAGCCGCCCCCGGCCGCCACTGGGACTTCGCCAACTTCCGCCCGGTGAATGAAGCACCGGCGGCGATGATGAGTTAAGTACCGACCTCTCCCCTATTCGTTCCAGGGCGCGAGCCCGGCTCGCGAACCCGGAATCCATGACCGCCGCCAGGGGATATGGATTCCGGGCCTGCGCACCAAGGGGCGCATCCCAGAATGACGAACGTTAAATCAGCAAGAGAACCACGATCATGACCCGCATCGCCGTCGGCGGCTTTCTGCACGAGACCAACACCTTTGCGCCCACCAACGCGACATGGGAGTCGTTCGTTCACGGCGGCGGCTGGCCGGCGATGACGACGGGCGCCGACGTACTGAAGGTGATGCGCGGCATCAATGTCGGCCTCGCCGGCTTCGTCGGGGAAGCGGAGCGCCACGGTTGGGAGCTGATCCCGACCATCGCCTGTGGCGCCAGCCCATCGGCCCACGTCACCGAGGATGCGTTCGAGCGTGTCGTGAAAGTGATGATCGACGGGATCGCGAGCGCCGGCCCGCTCGATGCGGTGTATCTCGATTTGCACGGCGCAATGGTGACCGAGCATCTCGACGACGGCGAAGGCGAGATCCTGGCGCGCGTCCGCGACGTGATCGGGCCCGATCTGCCGCTGGTGGTCAGCCTCGACCTGCACGCCAATGTGACCCCGCAGATGGTCGAGCACGCCGACGCGCTGATCGCCTACCGCACCTATCCGCATGTCGACATGGCCGACACCGGCCGTGCCTCGGCGAAACATCTCGCGCTGCTGCTGAGCAGCGGGCGGAAGTTCGCCAAGGCGTTCCGGCAATTGCCGTTCCTGATCCCGATCTCGTGGCAATGCACCTTCGACGAGCCGACCAAGGGCATTTACGACAGGCTCGCCGCACTGGAGAGCGACGCGGTGCCGACGCTGTCGTTCGCGCCGGGCTTTCCGGCCGCGGACTTCCCCGACTGCGGCGCCAGCGTGTTCGCCTATGGCCGCACCCAGGCAGACGCCGACGCGGCGGCCGACACGATCGCCGCGCTGGTGATCGGCCACGAGAATGATTTCGACGGCCCGATCTATTCGCCCGATGACGGCGTGAAGCTGGCGATGCAGCTTGCGGAGGGCGCAACCAAACCGGTGATCATCGCCGACACCCAGGACAATCCCGGCGCCGGCGGCGACTCCGATACCACCGGGATGCTGCGTGCGCTGGTCCGCAACGACGCGCAGCGCGCTGCGATCGGCGTGATCTATGATCCGGAATCGGCGAAGGCGGCGCACGACGCTGGCGTCGGCGCCACGGTGCGGCTCGCGCTCGGCGGCAAATCGGGCGTCGCCGGCGATGCGCCGTATGAGGAGAGCTTCGTGGTGGAGCGGCTGTCGGACGGTCGCTTCGTCGCGCCGGGTCCCTACTATGGCGGCCGCGAAATGGAGATGGGCGCGTCGGCTTGCCTGCGGATCGGCGACGTCCGCGTGGTCGTGTCGTCGCACAAGGCGCAGCTCGCCGATCAGGCGATGTATCGCTATGTCGGCATCGAGCCGACCGAGCAGTCCGTTCTGGTGGTGAAGAGCTCGGTGCATTTCCGCGCCGACTTCCAGCCGATCGCCGAGCGGCTGCTGATCTGCGCCGCGCCGGGCGCAATGCCGGCCGACCCCGCCTCGCTGCCGTGGAAGCGCCTGCGCAAAGGCGTGCGCGTGAAGCCGAACGGGCAGCCGTTCGTGGACGCCGCCAGCTGACCGCGGCATCCATCCAAAGGTGAGCATTGCGCTGAGGACTACGCGATCCGAATTGCGCCATGCGCGTTCGTCGCGTGGATTGACGTCAACGTAGTCTGACTCATCGCGTGCTCAACAGCTCAGTGACGCTCGCTCCGGGTGTGCGCATGCGCGCGGCCCACCGCGCTCTTCACGTACGCCGATACCATTTTATCGATTAGTTCCGTTCTGCGCAGACAACATTGGAACGGATCAGGTTCCATTTCATTTGCACACCAAACGACACGGTCGAAGGGGATCGCAAATGTCCGTCAGCAGCACAGAAACACTCGAAACCAGCAAGACCGGGCGAGCCTATACGAGGTCGAACCTCGCCAACCCGGTCGCGGGCACGCGGACCGATATCACCACCAAGGTTGGACGCCTGGCCACCTACTCGCTCGGCTTCGCCGCGAACGAGGATAACGTACGGCCCTTGTTGCTGGTCCATAGCGTCAACGCTGCGGGTTCGGCGTTCGAGATCAAGACGCTGTACGATCACTACGCCAAATATCGCCCGGTGCATGCAGTCGATCTCCCCGGCTTCGGTCAATCGGATCGCGACGATCGCGAATACACCGCACGCATCATGACCGACGCCGTGCATGCCGCGATCGCGCGCGTGCAGGAGGTCCACGGTCCGCAGCCGATCGACGTGATCGGGCTGTCGCTGTCGTGTGAATTCGTCGCACGCGCGGCGGCGGAGAACCCGGGCGCCTTCAATACGCTCGGCCTGATCAGCCCGACCGGCTTCGAAGGCAAGGCCCGTGACGAAAGGGTGCCGACCACGCGCGGCCAGAGCTGGCTGCTCGGTACCCTGCGCTTCAAGCTGTGGGATAGCGGCTTCTTCAAGCTGCTGACCGCCAAGCCGGTGATCCGCAAATTCCTGGAGAAGGCGTGGGGCTCGAAGAACATCGACGAGTCGATGCTCGAATACGACTACCATACTACCCATCAGCCGGGTGCTCGCTACGCACCTTACTATTTCGTCTCCGGCTTCATGTTCAGCAAGGACATCCTTACGATCTACGAATCACTCAGGCTGCCGGTCTGGATGGCGCACGGCACGCGGGGCGACTTTGTCGACTATCGCCACAAGAGCCGCGTCGCCGGGCGTTCAAACTGGACCATCGTCAAGTTCGACGCCGGCGCGTTGATGCACTTCGAGATCCTCGATCAGGTGGTAAAGTCGTACGATCAGTTTCTCGCACTGTCGTGACGGCCTGACAAAGCAGGAGCGCCGCACGCGGATGTGAAGCGGCGCTCCCTGTGATCAGTACATGGGTTTTGTTTTCGGGTTGCAATCAGCAGCATGAGCGCGGTTAACTGAAAATGCCAATCATGTGACGCGACTCTCCATGCGGAGGTGTTGATCGAGAATGAACTACGCACGGCTTCTCGCCGGCCCTGCCGGCCCGGACACACCGCCGACTCATCCATTGACGCACCACGAGATCCTCACTCTGGTGCAACCGTTCACGCGGCGCGATCTGCACGTCGATCTCGCTGCCAGCGATCGCATCAACAGGCGGCTCATTTTCAAGACGCTCGTCCACGACGAGGCCGACGCCGCCGGAATCGACGCCCACGAAATCCTGCAGCTCGACAATCCCCGCTCCGGCTTCAGCGTGCTGACGCGAACACTGACGCTCGACTGCGGTCTTGCGGCGACACTCGAAACGCAAGGCGAAGAGCCAGGCGCATTGCTGGCGCGGATCGAAACGATCCGGCCACATCAGCAATTCCGCTCCGTCGAAGGCACCACCGTGGCCCTGAGCTATCGTCTGACGCCGCGCACCGGCACCGACCTGGCCGACCCTGCGGCGGTCGATCGCGAACTGCTGCGCGGCGAGGCGCGAATCGCCGGTTTCACCATCGTGCTGCGCGCGCCGCTGGTCCGCGGCTATCCGGCCGAGATCGACATCACGCCGCAAGCCGCAGGCGTCAAGCTGCCGGAAGATCTGCTCGCGGTGATGGGCTGGGCGTGGTCGCCGCTGCGTAGCAGCAAGGCCGGCTGGAGCGGCAAACTCAAGGCACGCGGCAGCGGACCGGAGCTGAGCCGCGCGATCGAGGCGCGGTTCGAGCAGACCATTGCGCATCTCACCCGCACGCTGTCGCAGCCGCCGGCCGTCTATCACGCCACGCAGGCGCGGGCCCGCTGGGGCGTGGCGCTGCGCCGTGCGCTGCCGCTGCTGTTTTTCGCCAGCCTGATCGTCGGCGCCGCAGGGCTGACGCTGGTCGACATCCCGCAGGACTCGATCATCAATCTGCTGCTGATGGGCGCGCCGCCGCTGCTGATGATCGGCGCTTTCGGCATGCGCGACATCCCGTCGATGGAGATCCCGCCGCTGCCGCGCCGCATCGACCACGCCACCTGGCATCCACAGGGCGAGGCGGCGGGCTCGCAGACACTCGACGTTCAGCCGACCTAAGCGAGGACCCGATCGATGCACGGCAACCCGATGAACATCCCCCCGGTCTCGATCGCGGCCGCCAAGGCGGCGCTGATCGAGCAATATGCCGAGCCGACGCTGCGGCGCCGCGCCTCGATGCTGTGGGGGACGCGCGGGGTCGGCAAGTCCTCGGTGGTGCGCCAGGTCGCCGAGCACTACAAGGTGCCGGTGGTCGATCTGCGGCTCACCACGATCGAGCCGGTCGACATCCGCGGCGCGATCTATGCGGACGAGAATCTCGCCAAGACGGTGTGGTTTCCGCCGGAATTCCTGCCCTCGCCCGATCAGCCCGAGGGCCTGCTGTTTCTCGACGAACTGACCGCCGCCGATCAGCGCCTTCAGATCTCGGCCTATTCGCTGATCCTCGACCGCCGGGTCGGCAACTATCAACTGCCCGATGGCTGGCTGGTGGTCGCGGCCGGCAATGCCAGCTTCCACGGCGCGATCAGCCACGACATGGGTACCGCGCTCGCCGACCGGATGTTCCACTTCAACGTCCAGACTGCGATCGACGCTTTCCTCAGCCACGCGATGGCGCGGGAATTCGCGCCGGAAGTGATGGCGTATCTGAAGGTCCGCCCCGACAAGCTCGACGACACGCAGGCCCAACTCGCCGGCGACCACCTGATCGGCGCCAGCCCGCGCGGCTGGGAGGACATCTCCAACGTGCTGAAGTCCGGCCTGTCCGACTCCGCCAAGCGGCTGTTCGTGCAGGGCCGGATCGGCGCCGCCAATGCGGCGGAATTTTTCGGCGTGCTGCGCGAGATCAAGGCCGGCACCGATGTGCTCAGGCTGCTCGCCGCGAAGCCGGGGTCCGAGACCGCAGCGCTGCTGCCGAAGACGCTCGATGCGCTGTACGGCATGCTGTACGGCCTGCTGGCTGCGAGCACCGACAAGGACACGCTGGCGCGGGCGCTCGAAATCATCGAGCAACTGCCGGATATCCGCGGCGCGGTGCCGCTGCCAATCCGCGAGGCGCAGACGCTGGCGATGGAGCTTTTGATGCAACGCGCGCTGGAGAACGGCCTCGAAGCCGCGATCTTCGACAGCCCGGCCTACGCGCGCTACGGCGAACGCCGGCAATTGGAAGCGCAGGATGCCTGAAGCCGCGGCGCTCTACAGTCATCGCGGGACCCGCGCCATTCAGCGCATGGTGGAGTTCGCGCCATCGACCGGCGGCCTCGCGCTGTGGGTGCGCCATCAGGATCTGCCTGCCGACGGCAACGAGCCCGCGTGTCCCGCCGTCACCGACGGCACCACCGTGTATTACAGCCCCGCGTTCGACAGGCTGCCGATCGCCGAGCAGGCCGGGCTGGTCGCCCACGAGGTGCTGCACATCGCGCTGCGCCATCCGCAACGCTTCGTCGAATTGCAGCGGGTGATCGGCGACGTCGACCTCGAACTCTACACGATCTGCGCCGACGCCATCGTCAACTCGACGCTGGCGCATCTCAGCTGGCTGAAGCTGCCGGCCAAATCGGTGATGCTGGAGCAGCTGCTGGCCCAGGCGCTGAAGCGGGAGCAGCCACCCGAAGCCGCTCTGCTGGAATGGGACGTCGAGAAGCTCTACCGCGCGATCGACGATCGCGGCCAGACGACAAGTAACGGCAAGCAGAAATCGAAGGAAGACTCGCGTTCGGGCTCCGAGGCCGATGCGTCCGGCAGCGGCGGCCGTAACCCGTCTCAGGCCCAATCCAATTCAGAGAAAGAGAGCGCCGAGCAAC
This sequence comes from Rhodopseudomonas telluris, assembly GCF_042432815.1. Classification (NCBI taxonomy): domain Bacteria; kingdom Pseudomonadati; phylum Pseudomonadota; class Alphaproteobacteria; order Hyphomicrobiales; family Nitrobacteraceae; genus Rhodopseudomonas; species Rhodopseudomonas telluris. The sequence goes on along the minus strand of NZ_JBHLWM010000001.1, from coordinate 744,781 downwards.
GCGCCGACGGTTCGCGCTCCGCCAAGGTGCGCGAACTCGGCGCCGGCGGCGCGCGCGATCTCATCCCCAATGCCGAGTCGCAATCCGCGCCGGAGGCCGAGGCCGAACATGCGCGCGACTGGAGCGAACGCATCCTGCGGGGCCATGCCGGCGACGGCGCGTTCTCGATGCTACGCACGCTGATCGCCGATCTGCCGCGCACCCGCACGCCGTGGGCGCAGGTGCTGCGCGTGCAACTGGCGCGCGGGCTGGCGAAGAAGCCGTCGCTGACCTGGTCGCGGCCGGCGCGCTCCTACATCGCCAATCAGGGCCGCGCCGGAAACCACCGGATGCCGTTCGAACCGGGATTCTGCGCGACCAAAAACGAGCCCCGGCTGGCGCTGATCATCGACGTCTCCGGCTCGATCGACGATCGGCTGATCGAGCGTTTCGCCAACGAGATCGAGACCATCTTGCGGCGGCAGGAAGCGGGCCTGGTGCTGATTATCGGCGACGAGCGCGTTCGTCAGGTCGAATTCTTCGAACCCGGCCGCCGCTTCGTGCTAAGCGAAATCGAATTCTCCGGCGGCGGTGGCACCGATTTCACGCCACTGCTCGCCGAGGCCGATCGGCACAAGCCCGACATTGCCGTGGTGCTGACCGATCTCGAAGGCCCGGCGGATTTCAAGCCGCGCTGGCCGGTGATCTGGGCCGTGCCCGAAACACACGCGCAGGCGACGCAGCCGTTCGGCCGTTTGCTGACATTGAACTGATCGAGGACGGCGACGAAGACCGTCAGGAGCACGCCATGCTACAGGTGATCGGAATTCCGGATGCGTGCGACAATCTCGCGCCGATCCCGATGGAATGCGACGCGCCGTTTCTGCCCATCAAGGGCGAGCTGCCGCGCGAACTGAACGGCACGCTGTATCGCAACGGCGCCAACCCGCAATTCGCATCGAAGACCGCGCACTGGTTCTTCGGCGACGGCATGCTGCACGCCTTCAAACTGGAGAACGGCCGCGCCAGCTATCGCAACCGCTGGGTGCGGACGCCGAAATGGCTGGCCGAGCACGATGCCGGCCGCCCGCTCTACGGCGAATTCAACATGAAGCTGCCCGATGCGCCGCGCTCCGCGCCCGACGACGGCAACGTCGCCAACACCAACATCGTGTACCACGCCGGCAAGCTGCTGGCGCTTGAAGAAGCGCATCTGCCGATGGAAATCGAGCCGGGCACGCTGGCGACGCGCGGCTATCACGACTATGGCGGCGCGCTGAAGGGGCCGTTCACCGCGCATCCGAAGATCGATCCGGCGACCGGCGAGATGCTGTTCTTCGGCTACAACGCCGCCGGTCCACTGAAGCGCACGATGTCGTTCGGCGCCATCGACGCGGCGGGCCACGTCACGCGATTCGAATACTTCAAGGCGCCCTATGCGGCGATGGTGCACGACTTCATCGTTACCGAGAACTACGTGCTGTTTCCGATTTTGCCGCTGACCGGCAGCCTGTGGCGGGCGATGCGCGGCAAGCCGCCTTACGCCTGGGATCCGGGCAAAGGCGCCTATGTGGGCGTGATGAAGCGCTCCGGCTCGACGCGCGACATCCGCTGGTTTCGCGGCGACGCCTGCTTCGTCTTCCACGTCATGAATGCGTGGGAGGACGGCACGCGGATCGTCGCCGACGTGATGCAGTCGGAAGTCGCGCCGCTGTTTCCGCATCCGGACGGCCGCCGCACCGATCCGGACAAGGGCCGCGCCCGGCTGTGCCGCTGGACCTTCGATCTCGCCAGCAACACCAGCGGCTTCACGCGCAACTATCTCGACGAGATCAGCGGCGAATTTCCGCGGATCGACGAGCGCCGCGCCGGCCTGCCCAGCACACACGGCTGGTACGCCTGCGCCAGCCCGGAAACACCGATGCTCGGGATGCTGACCGGCCTCGTGCATGTCGACGGCCAAGGGACGCGACGCGCGCGCTATCTGCTGCCGGCCGGCGACACAATCGGCGAGCCGGTGTTCGTGCCGCGCACGCCGGATGCCGCGGAAGCCGATGGCTGGCTGCTGACCGTGATCTGGCGCGGCTGCGAGAACCGCAGCGATCTCGCGGTGTTCAACGCCGCCGATATCGCCGCCGGGCCGATCGCGCTGGTGCAACTCGGCCATCGCGTGCCGGATGGCTTTCACGGCAACTGGGTGGCGAGGTGATCGGCGCAGCGAGCGGATCGTTACGCACTGGCGCCGAACCGCAGGATGGTGAACTCGGTGTCGTCGTAGGCCCGACGCTCCAACTCGGTGAAGCCGTCAGGCGTCACGAAACCCGCATCCCTGGCTTCCTCGACGATCACCAGCGCGTCCGGCAGCAGCCAGCCGCCGTCGCGAAGTGAAGCCAGCGCCTTGTCGGCGAGCTGCATCCGATAGGGCGGATCGAGGAACACCACGCCGAACGGCTCGACCGGATGCGCGGGCCCGAGATTGGCGGCGTCGCGGCGATACACCTTGCTGACGCCGCCGAGCCCGAGCGCCTCGACATTGGCGCGCAGCAGTGCGCGCGCCTCGGCGCCGTTGTCGACGAACAGCACGAACTTGGCGCCGCGCGACGACGCCTCGATGCCGAGCGCGCCGGTGCCGGCGAACAGATCGAGCACCCGCGCGTCGCTGATCGGATCCTCGTAGGCATGCATCAGGATGTTGAACAGCGACTCGCGCAGCCGATCCGCCGTCGGCCGAATCTCGCGCGACGACGGCGCCACCAGATTGCGCCCCCGCAACCGCCCGCCAATCACACGCATGGAATGTCTCGCGTGTCGAAGGGGCGCCCGCTTACTTCATCGTCGTCATGGCCGGGCTTGACCCGGCCATCCACGACCAAACGCACGACCGTGTCTCGCGGCGTGGATCGCCGGGTCAAGCCCGGCGATGACGGCAGGTTTTGAGGTTGCGCCACCACGACGACAACTACTCCTCGCGCGGCGCCAGGTCGCGCTTGCCGTGGTAGCGGCGGGCGGGGCCGCGCGACGGGTCGCGGCGCTCGCCGGTGCCGGTGCGCTCGACCTTGATCTTGCGGCCCTTGCGATCCTCGACCGCGCCGCGCTTCGTCGGCGGCTTCTTCTTCGGCGCCGGCGCAGCTTCCTCGCCTGCGGCGACCACGCGGGCCGGCCGCTTCGGCTTGATCTCGCTCGGCGACGGGCCGGCGAAATCGCAGCCGGCGAGCTCGACGATCTTTTCGCCGAGCTGCTCGCGCAGCACCCGCGTCTTCACTTCCTCGACTTCGCCTTCGCCGAGTTCGAGCAGCTGGAACGGGCCGTAGGAGACGCGGATCAGCCGGTTCACCTCGAGGCCGAGATGCGCCAGCACGTTGCGGACCTCGCGGTTCTTGCCCTCGCGGATCGCGAACACCAGCCAGACATTGGCGCCCTGGTCGCGTTCGAGCCTGGCGTCGATCTCGCCGTATTTGACCCCGTCGACCTCGATGCCGTTCTTGAGTTCGTCGAGCTGCGCCTGGGTGACTTCGCCATGGGCGCGGACGCGGTAGCGGCGCAGCCAGCCGGTTTCGGGTAGTTCCAGCGCGCGCGCCAGTCCGCCGTCATTGGTGAGCAGCAGCAGGCCCTCGGTGTTGAAGTCGAGCCGCCCGATCGAGATCAGCCGCGGCAGATCTTCGGGCAGATGATCGAACACCGTCGGCCGGCCTTCTGGATCGGCATGCGTCGTCATCAGCCCGCGCGGCTTGTGATACAGGAACAGCCGCGTCCGCTCGCGCTCCGGCAACGGCTTGCCGTCGATGGTGATGACGTCGGACGGCGTCACGTCGAGCGCCGGACTATCGATCACCTTGCCGTTGACGGCGACGCGGCCTTCGGTGATCCAAGCCTCGGCATCGCGGCGCGAGCACAGCCCGGCGCGGGCCACGACCTTGGCGATGCGGTCGCCGGGCTTGGCCGACGCCTTGGCGGCGCGGCGGTCGGGCTTGCCGCGTCCGGCCTTCTTGTCGAACTTGCCGCGCTCGCCGGCCGGCCGCTCGCGATAGGCGCCGCGGCCGCCGAATGCCGGCCGCTTGGCGAACACCTTGCTGTCGTCTTCGTTGTCGCGGCGCGGCCGCTCGAAGCCGCGGCCTTCGCTGCGCGGACGATCTGACGAACGCCCTTCGCCGCGCGGATGCTCGTGCCAGTCGCCGCTGCGCTCGCGGCGTTCGAAGGCCGGCCGTTCGTCGCGGCCGAACCGCGGTCGCTCGCCGCCACGCTCCTCGCGCGGACGATCGAACCGCGGCTTGTCGAAGCCGCCTTTGCGCTCACCGCGCTCGCTACGTTCACCGGGCGCGCTATCGCGCTTCTGCCAAGGCTTGTCGCTGCCGCGATCTACGCCGCGCTCCGGACGGTCGCCAAAACTCTTGCGCGGCCCGCGATCCGGTGCGCCGCGGCCGAACTTCTTGTCGCCACCGTCGCGCGGCGCGGTGGGACGCTTGTCGCCGTCTTCGCGGCGCTGATACGGTCGCTTCTCACCGCCGTCGCGCGGCTTGCGATCGCCGAACGGCTTATCGCCAAACTTCTTGTCGCCGAACTTTTTCTCGCCGAAGCGGCCGGCCGGACGCGCATCGTCGCGGTCGCGGCGCGGGGCGCGGTCGTCGCGCTTGAAGGGACGGTCGCCGCCGCGGTCGTCGCGCGGCGGGCGCGGCGTATAGGCCCGCTTCTCGCCGCCTTCGCGCGGGCCGAACGATCGCTTCTCGCCGAACTCCTTGCGCGGGCCGCGCTCGGCGCGGTCGCCGCTGCGGGCCGGGCGCTCGTCGCGGTTGAAGCGCGGGCGCGGCGTGTCGCCCTCGGCGCGGCGCGGCCGATCGGCAAAATCGCGACGCGGCGCGGTGCCGTCGCGCTTGAACGGGCGGTCGCCGCCGCGATCGTCGCGCGGCGGGCGCGGCGGGCGCGGCGTGTAGGCGCGTTTCTCGCCGCCCTCGCGCGGACCGAACGAGCGCTTGGCCTCGCCGTCGAACGGTTTCTTCGCATAAGGACGATCGCCGCGCGCCTCGCCGCCACCCTCGGCGCGCTTGGCGAATTTTTTCTCGGGGCCGCGCGCGGCGCCCGAACGGCCTTTGCCGCCGGCGCCCTTGGCGCCGAAGCCACCTTTCCCGCCGAAACCACCCTTGCCGCCACCGCTCCTGCCGCCGCCCGCAGCCTTGCCGCCGCCGGGCCGATCGCGGCGGCCGCGCGCTGAAGCGTTGTTTTTGTCGGTGTCGCGGGGCATGAGTGGTCTTTCTTCAGGGATCCGTCGGGATCGGCAATGGGGCTCAGGCAGGAAACGGGCTCGCGCCAGGGTCGCTCGCGCTCTCATCGAAGGCGCTCGGGTCCCGCAAAACCGGTATCCACTGTTGCTGAATGGGCTCTCCTAGCAGAGTTTTCGCGGCGAGACGAGCCATGACGACACACTCTTTCATGGATTTGGCGCTGCAGGCGGCGCAAATGGCCGCCGACGCTGGCGAAGTCCCGGTCGGCTGCGTCATCGTCCGCGCCGGCACGGTGATCGCCACCGCCGCCAACCGCACTTTGACCGACCGCGACCCGACCGCCCACGCCGAACTGCTGGCGATCCGCGAAGCCGCCCGACAGCTCGGCAGCGAGCGGCTGACCGATTGCGACCTCTACGTCACGCTCGAGCCGTGCACGATGTGCGCCGGCGCAATTTCCTTCGCGCGGATCCGGCGACTGTATTTCGGCGCGTTCGATCCGAAAGGCGGCGCGGTCGAGAGCGGCGTCCGCTTCTTCAACCAGCCGACCTGCCACCACGCCCCGGAAATCTACTCCGGCGTCGGCGAACGCGAAGCCGCGGCGATGCTGCGGGCGTTCTTCAAGGTGCGGCGATGAAGCCTGTGCCCCGGACGCTGCGCAGCGCCCCGGGACACAGTTCGATGTCATTGCCGGGCTTGACCCGGCAATCCATCCTGTTCGCAACAATCGTCCTCCTAGCGCGCTCCGCGCGCGATGGATCCGCGGGTCAAGCCCGCGATGACGGCTGTCGGTGGAGCGAATTCGTTGCCTCTCCGAGATCTCCGATTCAACTATCAAACAGCCACGCGCATTCCTCCTCGCGGCTCCGCTGAGCCCGAGTTGTGCACCCGTCGCTGTCACAGCGAGGGGTGGGGGCGCGCCGGTCGGCGCGGGTTGGTGGTGGTTCTCGCGAGGGCTTGCGTCCTCGCGCAACGCCTTCCGGCGCGCCCACCGCGGCGCTTTCTGTCTTCGGGCCCGTGCTTCCGCGGGCAGGCAAGGGTAATGAAACCCCACGGATCCGGCGGATTACGCCGCCTTCGCCTGCCCCCGTCCAGCGAACTAACAAGTCGCAGAGCCTCGTAGTAGGCCCGGACGGGTCCCCGACGCCTCCCGGACGTGTGCTTGCGAGGCACAGCGCGCAGGACGCCGCGTCCACCCGACTGCGCTGACCAGTGTCAGCTTCGCCGGGCCATCGTTCCGGACCGGTTGCCCGGCCCGCCGATCTGTCCCGCTTGTACGACGCCTCGCGAAGCGCCCCTCACGGACAGGACGACAGGGACTATAGTCATAATAGGAATTTTGTCAAGCGCCGTAGCCCGGATGGAGCGCAGCGTAATCCGGGGCCGCGCCGGCTTTGTAACTTGCCGCCGGACACGTCACCCGCGGCCCCTCGATTACGCTGCGCTTCATCGAGGCTACGGGTACGGCGCCCCGGAATGACGAAGTGAAGGGATGTGACGCGGCTTCGACGCGTCGCAAGCTGACGACGCTACAGATCGCCTGCTACTCACGGCGTTCCTACAACCACTTCTTCCACTTGAAGAACATATACGGCAGCACGGCGGCCATCAGCATCATGCCGAGCGCCATGGTGTAGCCGTGGGCCCATTCGAGTTCGGGCATGAACTTGAAGTTCATGCCGTAGACCGAGGCGATCAAAGTGGGGGGCATCAGAACGACGGCCATCACCGAGAACAGCTTGATGATGTTGTTCTGCTCGAGATTGACGACGCCCAGCATGGCGTCGAGCACGAAGGTGATCTTGTTCGACAGATAGCTGGCGTGGTCGGTCAGCGAGATCACGTCGCGCTGCATGGTCTTGAGCTGGGTGCGGCTGTCCTTCGGCCATTTCAGGCCCTCGCCCTCGACGGTGAGGAAAGCGACAAGGCGGCCGATCGACACCAGACTCTCGCGGACCTTGGAGACCAAGTCGCCCTTGCGGCCGATCGCGATCAGGATGTCGGAATAGCGCTTGGGGTGGCCGGTGCGGGCGGCGCCCTCCGGCTCGAAGATCTCGCGGCTGACGTCGTCGACCTCCGAGCCGGCGCGCTCGAGAATGTCGGCGCAGCGGTCGATCACGGCGTCGAGCAGTTCGAGCAGCACGGTCTCGCCGGTGGCGCCGAAGGACGGCGTGCGGGCCAGCCGGTTCTCAACCACCGGGAACGGCCGCGGCTCGTCGTAACGCACCGTCACCAGCCGGCGGCCGGCGAGAATGAAGGTGACCGGCGACAGCCGCGGCGACGTGGTGTCGGCGCCGCACATCAGGCTGGCCGTCATGTAGCGGGCGCCGTTCTCGATATAGAGACGGCTGGAGATCTCGATCTCCTGCATGTCCTCCCGGGTCGGCACCGCGATGCCGGCCAGCTTCTCGACCGCGCGATCCTCGTCGGCCGTCGGCCGCTCGAGATCGATCCAGACCGAGTCTTCCGGCAGGGCATTCAGATCGATGGGCTCGGCGCGCTTGAGAGCGGAGTCGGTGGGAGCGAAGAGCGCGAGCATGAGGACTCCGGTGCTGGCGGGGAGTGACGGCGGAGGTGGCACTGGAGTGCCGTAACTGCGCCGGGGTGGCAAGCTCCGCCCGCGCCCGTCATGATGGTTTTCATCGGCATGGCAAAGACGCGGGACAGATGCGGCGGGTCCGCAACAGCGGGTGCCGCGAAGTTCATCATCTACTGCCGTTCTGCGGCAGAAATGCAACAACGCTGCGCCACCGTACGGAACCCCTCGCACTAATGCTGGTAAAGCGGCCGCTTTCAGCGATACTAAAGCCTAGGAATCGTCGCTGAAACGCGGCCCTCGTCCGGCGCGGCTGACGCGCAATGCTGATCAGGCGCGCAGCTTGGGGCGCGCTACTCTGAAATGGAACGATAATGGCGTCTCTTGGAAAGAAGCTGGGGCTGCTCGTCGGCGCGGGCCTGCTGTTGTCCGGCTGTATGCAGGCCACGACCTATCAGGAGACCTCGGCGGCGGCGCTGAAGCCGCGCGACAAGGAGCTGCTGTCCAAGGTCTCCTATGTGAAGACGCCGGTGCCTGAAGCGTTCCGCCGCGCCATCGTCGACTATCACCGCAAGGAAGCGCCCGGCTCGATCGTGGTCGATTCCGACAACCACTACCTGTATTACGTGCAGGAAGGCGGCAAGGCGATCCGTTACGGCATCACCGTCGGCGAAGAAGCGATGGCCTGGTCGGGCATCGCCAAGGTCGGCGCCATGACCGAGTGGCCGGCCTGGCATCCCACCCCCAGCGAAATCTCCCGCCTCGGCGTGCCGAAGTTCGTTGCCCCCGGCCCGGACAATCCGATGGGCTCGCGCGCGATCTACCTGTACTCGGGCGGCAAGGACACGCTGTTCCGCATCCACGGCACCAACCAGCCGGAATATATCGGCGCCTCGATCTCCTCGGGCTGCATCCGCATGACCAACGAGGACGTCATCGACCTGTACAACCGCGTCAAGATGGGCGCGATCGTCGTGGTGCTGGAGCCGAAGCACGGCGACTCGCCGTACAACTCCAAGATGGCGCTGCAGGGCGGTTCGTCGTCCTGGCAGTAAGCCTTCGGACAGAAGTTTAGGCCGCGCACAGCGCAGCCGTTCAGTTGAAAAGCGCCGGCTGGTCCGGCGCTTTTCTATTGTCGGAAGCGCCCACCTCGCGCCGCAGCGCGCTCCCTCACGCACTGCGCGCTCCCTCTCCCGCTTGCGGGAGAGGGTTGGGGTGAGGACGACCCGGGCAGTGAGTCCGCGTTTCGTGGAGAGCCCTGCCCTCACCCGTCCCGGCTTCGCTGCGCTCCGCCGGGCCAACCTCTCCCGCAGGCGGGAGAGGTTGCGCTGTGCCTCTGGTCCGGCGCTTCTCTCTGTTATCGCAAGCGCTATTCTCACGCACTGCGCGCCCCCTCTCCCGCTTGCGGGAGAGGGCTGGGGTGAGGGCGACCCGGGCAGTGAGTCCGCGTTTCGTGGAGAGCCCTGCCCTCCCCCGTCCCGGCTTCGCTGCGCTTCGCCGGGGCCGACCTCTCCCGCCGGCGGGAGAGGTTGCGCTGAGCTCGCGGCTCGTCTGATCGAAACCTCGCGTCAACGCTGAGCACGCCGGGCAACGGGGGCCTACCGTCGTTCGGATGGCCGATCGTCCCGTGGCTTCCTCAGCTTGGCCTTCGCCTTCTTAGTGGCTACCGGCGGCGATGCCGGCTGGGCGGCTTGCTCGGCCTGCTCAGGCTGAGCCTGCTCCGGCTCCGCCTGCCCTGGCTGAGCCGGCTCCGGCTCGCGGCTGCGCTCGCGCTCCGGCGGGCGGTCGGCGGCGACTTCACGCGGCGGTGCTTCGTCCGGGCGCGGCGCCGGGAACAGCGGCGCGATCTGCGGCAGCGGCTCCCATACGTCCCACTGGCACATCCGGTAATCCCTGCGCCGCTGCGCGAGGTCCAGATGGATGTGGTCCTCGTGATAACCGTCGGAGCCGGGGCCGAGCACGGTGGAGAAGCGGTCGCACACCGACTGGCGCACGCTTTCGCGGATCGCGCGCGGGCTGGCGCGATCGGTCAGCGACACCATCCGGCCGCTGGTGAGCTTGAGGCCGCGAATGTCGATCGCGTTCGCCTTGCCGTGCTCGCTGAGCTTGGCACCGCGCACCCGGTTGCGGCCGCGGCACTCGTAGGAATCGAAATTATCGAGGGCCGCGAGCCGCGATTCCAGCGACGTTGCCAGCGGCGCCACGTCGGTGCGGACCCACTCGGCGAGCTCCGCCGCCATCGGGCAGCGCAGGATCGCAGCCGGCGTCACCGCGACGCGGTTGCCGTCCGGCAGCACGATCGCTTCCAGCCGCACCAGATCGGTGCCGCCGCAACCGCCGGGATCGTTGATATCCGCAATGCTCGGCGCGATGGCGATCTGCTCGGTCAGCGCCAGCCGGCACGCGCTCGGCGGCTTGGGCTGCGGCTTCGCGGCCTCGGCCTGCGCAGGCGCAGACTGCTGCGCTGGTTCGCCGGCCGGCTCGGCGGAGTCCGGCCGCTGCTCGGCGCCCGCGGCTGCGCGATCCTCGACCGGCTGTGGCGCCGCGGCCGGACGCGGCTTCGGCAGAGGAATCCGGTCCCGTGCCTGCGCGGTCGGCGAGCCGAGCGCCACCAGCGCGATCAGCATCGCCCGTGCCGGCGCTTTGCCGCGGAACAGATTGCGACAGAACAGTTTTCCGCGAGCCGCGACCGCGCTAAGGTCGCGGCCAATCCCAAGGGGATAACAATCAGGAGGACAATTCGGATGCTTGGACTGATGCAAGACTGGCCTTTGCTGTGTCATCGGATCATCGAGCACGCGGCCCGGATCCACGGCAACCAGGAGGTGGTGACGCGCTCGGTCGAGGGTCCGATCGTCCGCACCACCTATGCGCAGATCCATCAACGGGCGCTGAAGGTGAGCCAGATGCTGGACCGCGCCGGCATCAAGCTCGGCGACCGCGTCGCGACGATCGCCTGGAACACCGCCCGGCATCTGGAATGCTGGTACGGCATCATGGGAATCGGCGCGATCTGCCATACGGTCAATCCGCGGCTTTTTCCGGACCAGATCGCCTGGATCGTGAATCACGCCCAGGACCGCGTGATGATCACCGACCTCACCTTCATCCCGGTGCTGGAAAAGATCGCCGACCAGATCCCGAGCATCGAGCGCTACGTTGTGCTCACCGACGCGGAACACATGCCGCAGACCACGCTGAAGAACGCGGTGGCCTATGAAGAGTGGCTGAAGGAAGCCGACGGCGACTTCGCGTGGAAGACCTTCGACGAGAACACCGCGGCGGCGATGTGCTACACGTCTGGTACAACCGGCGATCCGAAGGGGGTGTTGTATTCGCATCGCTCCAACGTGCTGCACGCGCTGATGGCCAACAATCCGGACGCGCTCGGCACTCGCGCCGCCGACACCATGCTGCCGGTCGTGCCTTTGTTCCATGCCAACTCATGGGGCATCGCATTCTCGGCGCCGTCGATGGGCACCAAGCTGGTGATGCCCGGCGCCAAGCTCGACGGCGCCTCCGTCTATGAGCTGCTGTCGACCGAGAAGGTGACGCACACGGCGGGTGTTCCCACGGTGTGGCTGATGCTGCTGCAGCACATGCAGAAGGAGAAGCTGACGCTGCCGGACCTGAAGATGGTGATCTGCGGCGGCTCGGCGATGCCGCGCTCGATGATCAAGGCGTTCGTCGACATGGGCGCCGAGGCGCGCCACGCCTGGGGCATGACCGAGATGAGCCCGCTCGGCACGCTCGCCACGCTGAAGCCGCCGTTCGACAAGACCACCGGCGACGCACGGCTCGACGTGCTGGCGACGCAAGGCTATCCGCCGTTCGGCGTGCAGATGAAGATCACCGACGACGCCGGCAAGGACGTGCCGTGGGACGGCAAGACGTTCGGCCGGCTCAAGGTGTCGGGCCCGGCGATCGCCAAGGCGTATTACCGCGTCGACAAGGAGATCCTCGACGATGCCGGCTTCTTCGACACCGGCGACGTCGCGACCATCGACCAGGACGGCTACATGCGGATCACCGACCGCTCCAAGGACGTGATCAAGTCCGGCGGCGAGTGGATCTCCTCGATCGATCTGGAAAACCTCGCGGTCGGCCATCCCAAGGTGGCGGAAGCCGCGGTGATCGGCGTGTATCACCCGAAATGGGACGAGCGCCCGCTGCTGATCTGCCAGCTCAAGCCCGACGTCACCTGCACCCGCGACGAGATCCTGCAATACATGGACGGCAAGATCGCCAAGTGGTGGATGCCCGACGACATCGTCTTCGTCGACGCCATCCCGCACACGGCCACGGGGAAGATCCTGAAGACGGCCCTGCGCGATCAGTTCAAAACCTACACGCTGCCGGGGGCGGCGGCGTAAGAGCTATCGGCGGGCTCACTGCCTGGGGCACCCTCACCCCACCCCTCTCCCGCAAGCGGGAGAGGGAGCGCGCTGTGCTCTGCTCCCCTCCCCCTTGCGGGGAGGGGTCGGGGGTGGGGGTCCCCAAGCACCGAGCCCGGTGCGCCCTCACCCCCCCCTCTCCCGCAGGCGGGAGAGGGAGCGCGCTGTGCGCGGGGAGAGGTAGTGCGACTATCAGCCCAACACCGGCAACGTCCGTACCTCGTAGCAGCTGCTGATGCTGCGGTTCAGGATCGGGTCGCTGAGTTCGTAGTCGAAGCGGGTGGCGGGGCGGATGCCGCCTTTGGCGGCGAAGGTGCCGCCGAATAGCGCGGCGCCTTCCGGCAGGCCCGACGCGCCGAATTCGCGTTCGATCAGCTCGGCGGGCGGCAGCATGCCGGACAGGGTGCCTTCCTGATACAGCACGCGCTCGCCGCCGATCGTCGCGAAGGAGCGCAGCACGAGCTGGTCCCAATGCGCCGCGACGTCATCGACGGCCCACAGCTCGGGCGCCACCGGCTTGTCGCACATCTGCTTGGAGACGGTGATGTTGTAGGTTTCGACCTTGCGGTCGGTGTGGTCCGAGCCGACGCCGACATAGAGCTTGCCGCCGGAGTTGATCAGCACGAACTCGACCTCGCCGCTGGAATTCTCGTCGCTGACCTCGATCGCGGTGCGCGTCGTCAGCCGGGCGGCGGCGACGCGGTAGTAGATCGGGGTCGAAGCCGGCGGCGCAATGCCGAGTTCTTCGAGTTCCTTGATGTGCTTGTCGCGCGCCACCGGATCGCGGCCGGTCCAGCCGGCGACGATCAGGTCGCCGATCTGGACGGAGCGCGTGGTCTTGCGACCCTGTTCGTGGACGACGAAATCGATGGCAGCGGCATACATGAGCGGGTCTCGCAGGATTGACGGCTGAAGGAGCAGCGTGCGGGGACGCGGAACCGCATCCTCGCACGCTCAGGATGATTGAACTACTCGCCCTTGCGGGTGTCGAGCAACGTCCAGTGCTGATCCTTGGCTTCGATCACGTAGATCGGCTTGATCGCATCGTGATCGCCGCCGAACGAGATCGCCCCTTCGAGCGCCGGGAAATCCTTCAGCTTGCCGAGCGCGTCGCGGATGCCGGTGCGTTCCGCCGCGACCTTGTCGGCGTCGCCGGTGACCGACGCGGTCTTGATCGCTTCGGCCAGCAGATAGACGATGTCGTAGGCCGAGGCGTCCTGCTGGTTTGGTTCCTGCCGGGTCATGCCGGCCGCCGAGGTGCACTTGGCGAACTCCTTGGCGAACGCCTTGGTCCGGTCGTTGAGGTCGGCGAAGAACGTCGTGCCGATGGTCATCAGATTGCCGGCGCCCGCCATGCGCTTCGGCAGGTCGGGATCGGCCACGGTGGTGCCCGCGATCAGCCGCGCCTCGACGCCCTGGCGCTTCAGCTCCTTGGCGAGATTGATGGCGGCTTCCGGCGGCGCGCCGAGGCCGATGATGTCCGGCTTCATCTGGGCGAGCTGCGAGACCTGCGGCGACAGATCGAAGGCGTTGTACTGGAAGTCGACAGCGCCCTTGTTCTCGACGCCGTATTTGGTGAACAGAACCGGCACCACGCCGGTGCCGATCGACTTCGACACGGTGTCGTCGGTGGCGAACGCAGCGGCGCCGGTCTTCATCGGCAGCTTCTTGTCGCGCAGCGTCGCCAGCACCTCGTCGATCACGGTCTTCTCGTCGCGGGTGTTGCGGAACGCGTAGCTGAAGCCCTTGGTGAGGCCGGGCGCCGAGGACGACATCGACATCTGCACGATGCCGAGACGCTCGCCGGCCGGGAACGCGACGCGGACTTCACCGGACGAGAACGGGCCGATCACCGCCAGCGCCTTGTTGTCCTCGGCGAACTGGCGCACCGCGAGCGCGGCCTGCTTGGGGTCACCGCCGGTGTCGAACTTCACCAGCTTGATCTTGTTGCCGCCGACCCCGCCCTTGGCGTTGATCTCATCGACCGCTATATCGACCGCGACCTCGTTGGTGTTGGCGAGGCTGACATAGGGGCCGGTCTTGGCCATCGAGAAGCCGAGTACCAGATCGGCGGCCTGCGCGCCGCCTGCGATGCCGCCGATCAGTCCGAGGGCGACACCGGCCGCCGCAACGCTATACGCTTTCATCAATCCCCTGCTCCTTCTACTCTAGTGAGTGCCCGCCTGCATCAACCGGGATGGTTCGGAAGTCTCCTCGCTGCCGCCGCCGAGATAAGCGTCGAGCAGCCGGCGATCGTTGCGCAGCGCCTCGCACGGACCGGCCACCGCGACCTTGCCGAGTTCGAGCACCGTGGCGCTGTGCGCCACCGACAGCGCCTTGCCGGTGTTCTGCTCGACGAGCACGATCGTCAGCCCTCCGCGGTTCATCTCCTGGATCAGCTCGAACACCTTGGAGACGAACAGCGGCGACAGGCCGAGCGACGGCTCGTCGAGCATCAGCACCTGCGGCCGGGCCACCATCGCGCGGCCGATCGCCACCATCTGCTGCTCGCCACCCGACAGGGTCGCCGCCGCGACGTGACGGCGCTGGCCCAGATTGGGGAACCGCTCGTAGATCGCGTCGATCTCGCTGCGCACCGCGGCGCGGTCGCGGCGCAGATGCGCGCCGAGCAGCAGGTTTTCTTCGACCGTTAGCGACACCAGCACCTGGCGGCCTTCGGGGACCAGCACTAGGCCGCTCGCCAGCCGCGTGTGCGGGCGGGCGCGGGACAGATCGGTGTCGCGGAATTGGATGCGGCCGCGGGCGGCGGGCACGGCGCCCATGATGCCGAGCAGCAGCGTGGTCTTGCCGGCGCCGTTGGCGCCGAGCACGGTGACGATCTCGCCCTCCTCGACGGTGAGCGAAACGCCGTCGAGCGCGGTGACGCCGCCGTAGGCGACGGTGAGATCGGAGACGGAGAGGATCGCGCTCATGCCGCCTGCTCCGCGCCGAGATAGGCGGTGCGCACCACCGAATCGTGCTGCACCACCGACAGCGGGCCCTCGGCGATCTTGCTGCCGAAATTCAGCACCACGACGTGGTCGCAGATGGTGCCGACGAAATGCATGTCGTGCTCGACGATCAGCAGCGTGATGCCTCGCGCCTTCAGCGCTTCGAGATGCGCGGTGAGGGCCTGGGTCTCGACCGGGTTGAGGCCGGCGGCCGGCTCGTCCAGCATCAGCAACGAGGCGCCGGCGAGCGTGGCGCGGACGAGATCGATGCGCTTGCGGATGCCGTAAGGCAGCTCGCTGACCATCGCGTCGGCGTAGGCGCCAAGTCCCATCTCGTCGAGCGCCGCGACGACTTCGCGCCGCCAGCGATGGTTGGGGATCAGCCGGAACGGCGTCAGCAGATTGAGCAGGCCCGCGGCGCGGACATGCTGGCCGACCAGCAGGTTTTCCCACACGGTGAGATGCTGCATCAGCCGGACGTTCTGGAAGCTGCGGGCGATGCCGAGCTTGATGCGGCGACGCGACGCCATATTGGTGATGTCGCGGCCGTCGAACGACACCGTGCCTTGGTCGGGGATGAACACGCCGCTGACCATGTTGAACGCGGTGGTCTTGCCGGCGCCGTTCGGGCCGATCAGTCCGACGGTCTGGCCGCGCGCGACCGAGAAGCTCAGGTCCCGGATGACGTGGAGGCCGCCGAACGATTTCGACACGTTCTGCAGCGCGAGCAGCGGAGCTTCTGCAGTCATGGCTGCACTCCCGCTGGTTTACGCCTGAATAATCGGCCAAGGCGGCGCAGCGACGCCGGCGTCACCAGGCCCTGCGGCCGCACCGCCATGAAGCCGACGATCAGCACCGCGAACAGCACGTAGCGCCACGCCTCACCGGCGCGCAGCAGTTCCGGCACCAGGCTGAAGAACAGAGCGCCGACCAGCGGGCCCCACACCGTCTGGGTGCCGCCGAGCAGCACGTACAGCACCGTGTAGATGCTCAGCTGCACGCTGAAATGCTGCGCCTCGATGAAGCTGAAATGATGCGCATAGAGCCCGCCGCCGATGCCGGCGATCGCCGCGCCGAGCGTGAACGCCGCGACCTGCAGACCCCAGACCTTGAGGCCGAGCAGATCGGCGACCAGGCGGTCGTTCTTGATCGCGGTGAGATACAGCGTAAAGCGGGTCTGCGACAGACCGACCACGAACAGCACGATCGCGGCCGTCACCGAGAACACCGCGACCGGCGACGCATAGGTCGCGACCGGATAGCCGGCGGCGGCGCCGACCACTTCGAGATTGAGGAAGACGGCGGAGATCACCTGGCCGAGCGCGAAGGTGGCGAGCGCGAGATAGATGCCGTGGGTGCGCAGGATCGGCACCGCGACCAACAACGCCAGTCCGCCGGCAGCGAGGCCGCCGGTCGGGATCGCCGCGATCAGCGACCAGCCCATTTCGTTGGTCAGATACGCCGCCGTGTAGGCGCCGATCGCCATGAAGCCGGCGATGCAGAGATTGAGCTGGCCGGCGACCAGCGGCAGATATACCGCATAGGCCGCCATGACGTTGAAGCACAGAATGATCAGGACGCCGGTCTGATAGCCGCTCATCACAGCTTCTCCCGGATCGCCGGCTTGCCGAACAGCCCGTGCGGCCGCAGGATCAGCAGCACCAGCAGCGAGCCGTACACGGCGATGTTGACGGTGTCGGCGCCGAACGCCGAGATCGAGCCGACCTCGATCAGGCCGATGATCAGCCCGCCGATCACCGCGCCCCAGACGCTGCCCATGCCGCCGATGATCATCGCGGCGACGCCCTTGAAGCCGACGCCCTCGCCCATGAACGGCGACACCTGCAGATAGCTCAGCGCGAACATCACGCCGCCGAGCGCGGTGAACAGTGCGGTCAGCACGAAGATCTTCGGTACCAGCCGGCCGACGTCGACGCCGAGCAGCACCGCCGTCGAGCGGCTCTCGGCGATCGCGCGGATCTGCCGGCCGAGATTGGTCTTGCCGAGCATGAACGACAGCCCGACCACCAGCGCGAAGGTGAGCACCAGGCTGATCGCCTGCGCGGCGCCGATGACGAGACCGCCGACACGGAAGTTGAAATCGCCGAGCAGCGACGGAAAGGTCTGCTGATCGGAGCCGACGCCGACCAGCACGAGATTCTCCAGCAGCACCAGGAAGCCGAGCGACGACACCAGCGGCACTTCCGGATCGGCGCCGCGGGTGCGCCGATAGGACAGCTGCTCGACCGCGAGCGACACCAGCGCGGCGGCAGCGAGCGCACCGGCGATGGCGAACGCCCAGTGCCAACCTTGCGTCAGCAGCACCCAGCTCACCATGCCGCCGATCATGAATAGGCCAGGGATGGAGAAGTTGAGGAAGTTGAGGATACCGATCGCCAGCGTGAACGACACCCCCACCAGCACGTAGATCGAGCCGAGCATCAGGCCGTTGATCAACTGCTGCGCGATCATGCCCGATCTCCGCACGCCGCCGCGTGCCGGGCCGCGGCGGCCCGAACGCTGCGGCGATGGCCGCCCAAAGTGCTGATGGTGACGTCCGTCATCGCGCGCCTTAGACCGGGTCGAAGTAGTGCAGTTCGAACAGCACGCAGCCGGTCTCGGACTTGAACGGACCGTGGAATGCGCCCGGCGGACGGCAGGCGTAGGTGAACGGCTTGAAGCTTTCGCCGCCATTGCCGTTCTCGTCGTTGCCGACGGTGAGATCGCCGGAGACGAGGAACACTTCTTCCCAATACTCGTGCACGAACGGCTTGGTGGTGAACTCGCCCGGCTCGAACCGCAGCAGGCGGCTGCGCGAGCCGCGGCGGTTCTCTTCGTCGAGGCCGCCCGACAGGATCTTCTGCTGGATGCCCTTGGGATAGCCGGCCGGGACTTCCCAGCCCGTGCTCATGTCGACGGCACGGAATTCGTCGTGGATTTTGTTGACAGGCATAGTGCGTTCCTTGGTTCAGGCGGCTTGCGAGGTCTTCAGCTCGTCGGCGAGCTCGTAGCTGGACAGCATGTTGCTGACGAGGCCGCCGGCGCTATCCCAATCGTAAGTGCGGAACGAGTGGTTCTTGGTGACGAAGGTCGCGCCCGCGTAGAACATCTCGTATTGCTGATGCCGCGAGGCGAATTCCGAGCCGACCGCGTCCCAGGCCAGCTTGTAGAACTTGACCTTGTCGAGCGCGCCGGCCGCCGGCGACTGCTGGGTCTTCTCGACCAGCGTGGCGATCTCCGGATTGGCGAGATCCTGCACCGAGGACGGCAACATGATCATGCCGCCGCCGGCGAGTTCGCGCAGCGTATTGAGGATCTTGGCGTAGAGCTGCTGGGTCAGCGTCTGTGCCGCGTACAGCGTGTGACGATCCGGCACGTAGTAGCGGCCGTATTTGGTGCCCTTGACTTCCATCGCGGCCACGAAGGCATCGACCATGCCGCCTTCGGCGGCGAGCTGACCGAGCGTCTCGCGGACCTGCGGGAAGCCGAGCACGCCGTTGGTCTCGGCGATCCGCCGCGCCATCCCGATCAGGAAACGGACCTTCACCGAGAGGCGGACCATCGCCTGATAGTTCTGATAGACATGCGCCGGCGTCGCGTGGAACTGCTTCTGGCACATCTCCAGGTTCTTGTAGACGAAGATGCGGTCCCACGGCACCTTGACGTCGTCGAAATACAGCACGGCGTCGTTCTCGTCGAAGCGGCTCGACAGCGGATTGTCGAACACCGATTGCGACGACGCCTCGTAGGACTTGCGCGACAGGATCTGCAAGCCCTTGCTGTTCATCGGGATCGCGAACGACAGCGCGTAGGGCTCGTCGCCCGGCTGCAGCGGCTGAATGCAGGTGACGAACACCTCGTCCGCCATGATGCCGCCGGTCGCCAGCATCTTGGCGCCGCGAACGGTGATGCCCTGGGCGTCCTGATCGACCACGCCGGTGGTGAGGAACGCGTCTTTCTGCTGGGCGGCGCTCTTGGAGCGGTCGGCCTGGGGGTTGATGATGACGTAGGTCAGATACAGATCGCGGTCGCGCGCGTAAGCATAGTAGTCGGCGAGCGCCTTGGCGCGGTCCTTGTCGTAGGCCTCGAACTGATCGAGCCCCATATACATGCCGGCGATGCAGGAGGCGACGTGATCGGGCGCGCGGCCGAGGAAGCCGCCATGCAGCCCGCCCCAGGCTTCGAGCGCGGTGCGGCGCTGGCGCAGTTCGTCGAAGCTCTCCGGCAGTTGCCAGATCCGGTTGGCGCGGCCGCCGGTCGGCGTCGCGAAAGTCATCAGCTCGCGATTGGCGTCGTCCGCGGCAAAGTCGAACAGCTTGCCGACCGACTGGATGGCGTTGCGGAACGCCGGATGCCGCGTGGTGTCGTCGACGCGCTTGCCGTCGATGAACACAGCGCGTCCGTCGCGCAGGCCGGCGATATGTTGTTGTCCTGTCTTCATCGTCACACGCTTCCTTGTGCTGTGCTCGTCCGGGTCAGTAGTGGATCGGCAGCGGCCACATCGGCTCGCTGCCGCCCTGCCGGCTCAGGCTCTGATACTTGCCGCGGAAGAACACCAACGGCTCCTCGTCGTCCCGCGCGCCGAAACGCACCACGCGACCGACGAAAATCACGTGATCGCCGCCGTCGTACTGCGCGTAGGGCGCGCATTCGAAATGCGCGAGCGCGCCCGCCAGCAGCGGCGCTTCGGCATGGCCCAGCGAATGCGCGACGTCGCTCCATTTGTCGGTCGCAGCCTTGGCGAACTGGTTCGACAGCGCCTCCTGGCTGCGGCTCAGGATGTTGACCGCGTAGCCCTCGGCCGCCTGCATCGCTGGCAGGCTGAGCGCGCGGCGATCGACGCTGAACAGCACCAGCGGCGGATCGAGCGACACCGAATTAAACGAACTCATCGTCATGCCGATCGGTACGCCCGCCTCGCCACGCGCCGTGATCACGGCGACGCCGGTCGCGAATTGCGACAACGCCGATCGAAACTCCCGCACACCCTGCGACATCAACTCTCCGCTCGAATTACCTTTGATCCAAAGCTATTATAAAAAGCTAGTCAAGCGCGAATGCGAGGCACTCGCTGAGAAAAGATGCGGCAATGCGGCATGAATTTGGGCACGCCACGGCGCCGCCAACGCCGGAAACGCGGGCTTAACTCAAATGGAAAGAAGCGGAGAAAGGACTGGCGCTCAGCGCCGCCGCGACACTTTGCGCGTGGCCTCCGCCGCCATTGTCGATGGCGCGGTGAGAAAGCTCATCAGCGTCACGGCCTTGTCGCCGCACGCCACCAGCCGCGCCATCATCGAGGCGAGCTGGCGGAATTCCGACGCGCTGAGGCAATCGAACAGCGCGTCGTTGACCGGCGCCTGGATCTCGACGAGCTGCTCGAGCAGCTTGCGTCCTTTCGGCGTCACGGTGAGCAGCACGCGGCGGCGGTCTTCCTGATTGGCGCGCTTGTGGATCAGCCCGGCCTTGACCAGCTTGGAGACTTCGATGGTGACGAAGGCGCCGGACAGATGCAGATGCTCGGCGATGCGGCTGACGCCGACACCCTCCTCGCCCTGCAGATGCGCCACTGAAATTAGCGTCGTATAGGCGATGCCCGAAATCCCGAGGCGATCACCGAAACCGGCGCGGCACTGATCGACACGAGCGCTGAACGCGAGGAAGTCGTGGATGAAGGTGCGGAAAACCTCGTCGTCGCCCCCGGGCATCAGTTCCGACTTCGATACGGTTGCGCGGCGCAAACTCTCGCTCCCCTGGACTCGCGGCGCATCGGCCGGACGATGCTACTTGTCATACAGAAGAGGCTGTTTGTACAGGTTCGTGTCGCGGGACCGCTCCCTGCGCTGAGCGCGGAGCGGACGGCGCGAGCATGAAGCGAGGTCGGGCCCGCGTCTCACCACACGCCGGGCAGCAGACGGAAGCGTGTCGTCGACGCGTAGTCGGCGTAGCCGGGCAATTCCCGGTGCAAGGCTTCGTCTTCGCGCGCAGTGCGCCACACGAACAGCGCGGCAATCAGCAGAGCCGGCAGCAATGCCCAGCCGGAGCCGAGCATCAGCGCGGCGCCAGACATCCCGATCAGCGTGCCCAGATACATCGGGTGGCGCACGACACGATACGGCCCGCTCCGCACCACCGCGTGATCGCGGTCGCTCTGGATCCGGACGGTGCTCTCGGCATGCGTGTTGACCAGGAGCGTTGCGGTGGACAGCGCCGTGCCTGCGACCGACACGACAACGAACACCGCCGCATAGAGCCAGCCGCGCCCCCAATCGAGCCGACCGGCGCCGACGAAGGCCAGCGCCGCGTAGACGGCCGAGCCCGGTGCCGTCCGGGCCAGCCGGCGCGAAGCGCTGGGTGGTGGTGAGGATGGGTCGGTCGACATCGGCGCCTCCGGCGCGAGCACGGCAAGCCGGAGCGCTTGCCCACCCGGCAACGACCGTCGGCGCACCATGAGACAGGCGAGGCGCACGGTCATTGATCGGCGTCGTATCGTGCGGGACTCAGCTGTGCGGCACCCACGCGCCGATGCGGTGCCGGAGCAGTCAAGGCGCCATTCCGACCTTGAAATTCGCGGGCCGCCATGATCTCAACAGAGGCATCGTTCGGGCCCTGATGGAATCAGGCTTGGGCGTTGGATTGTGTTTCGACGCGTATTGTTCACGCGAGCCGATCGTCCGGTCGCTCGACGACGCTCTCGCTCGCGGCGCGGCGTGCTGGTTGCCGCAGCGGTCTCACACCGGCAGAACGGAAGCGATGGCGCGCAGATTTTCCGCTCCCTACCAGATGGAGCCCGTCTCCGGTCTCGCCACCTGGGCGCGCCGGCTCGCGGTGTTCGCCGCAGTGGCCGCCGTGGTCTCGACCCTGGTGGTAAGGTTCGACTTTCTCGAAGTGCGCCCGGCGATGGCGACGTTCTTCGGCGCGCTGGGACTCGCTGGCCTCTCGATCCTGCTGGCGCTGGCCGGCTTCGCGGCGATCTGGCAAACCGGCGCGCGCGGCATGGCGCGCATCCTGCTGGCGCTGTTGATCGACGTTCTGATCCTCGCCTATCCGGCCTATCTCGGCTGGCAATATCGCAGCCTGCCGAAGATCCACGACATCACCACCGACGCGATCGACCCGCCGAAATTCGAAACGCTGGCGCGGCTGCGGGTCGGCGACGACGTCAACACCGCGGTCTATGCCGGTCTGTATTCGGCCGAGCTGCAGCGCTCGGCCTATCCGTCGATCGAGACCGTACAGGTCGATCTGCCGGTGCAGCGCGCCTATGACCTGACGCTGACGATCGTCAATCGCCGCAAATGGCGGGTGGTGGATTCGCGTCCGCCGCAGCCGCCGCGCCGCGAAGGCCATATCGAGGCGGTGGCGCGCACCGCGGTGATGGGCCTGCCGGAAGACCTGGCGATCCGTATCCTGCCGGACGGCGACGGCGCCCGGATCGATATCCGCTCCGCCTCGCGCTACTTCGAAAGCGACCTCGGTAGCAACGCCGCCCGCGTCGCCAAGCTCAGCGAAGACATCAGCAGCGCCGCGGAGAACGCCCCGACGCCGAAACCGGAGCCCGCACCGAAGCAGCCGGCGAAGGGCAAGACGGCGCCGAAGAAGTAAGCGGCGCGCGCGTCGTGATTTGGTCGCCACCTTGCCCCGAGCACAGCGCGCTCCCTCTCCCGCTTGCGGGAGAGGGCTGGGGTGAGGGCGCCCCAGGCAGTGACTCAGCGACTCGCGGAGAGGAGTACCCTCACCCGCCGCGCTACGCGCGTCGACCTCTCCCGCAAGCGGGAGAGGTTGCGCTGTGCCGGCTGCACGGCAGTCCATGACAAATCGCCGTAGTACAGGCTCAGTTACTTCGCCAACCGGTACCTGCCGCCGATCAGCGGATCACCATCGGTGGCGACCACGCCGCGGGTCACGAGGTCTTCGAGGTGGGCGAGGACGGAGTAGCCGGCGGCGCTCATCAGGCGGGGGTCGATGCCGATATAGATGGCGCGGACCATCGTGGGGATGTCTGTCTCGCCCTTGCCCAGCCGGTGCAGGATCGAGGCTTCGCGGGCGACGCGGTGGCGTTTCAGGAAGCGCGAGTAGCGCGGGCCTTCGAGGATCTCGGCGCCGTGGCCGGACAGATACAGTTGCTCGTCGCGCGCGATCAGGCGATCGAGCGAATTCATGTAGTCGACCATCGAGCCGTCCGGTGGCGCCACGATCGAAGTCGACCAGCCCATGATGTGATCGCCGACCAGGATCGCGTCGCGCTCTGTCCACGCAAACGCCATGTGGTTGGCAGTGTGGCCCGGCGTCGCCACCGCTTCGACCGCCCAGCCGTCGCCCTCGATCACGTCGCCGTCGCTAATCGTCACGTCGGGTCTGAAATTGCGGTCGGCGCCGGATTCGGTCGACACCGTCTCGCTCTCGAAATACGGCCGCGAGGCGCGGTGCGGGCCTTCGGCATAGACCGTGGCGCCGGTCGCGGCCTTCAGTCGCGGCGTGCCAGGCGAATGGTCTTTGTGCGTATGGGTGACGAGAATGTGGGTGACGGTCTCGCCCTTCACCGCATCGATCAGCGCCTGCGCGTGCGCCTCGTTGTCCGGACCAGGATCGACGATCGCGACCTTGCCGGTGCCGATGATGTAGCTGACCGTGCCGGTGAAGGTGAAAGGCGACGGATTGTTGCACAACACCCGGCGCAGCCCGGGGCGAATTTCCTCGACGACGCCGGCTTTCAGCGGGAAGTCGCGATTGAACGGAACGTCGTCCGAAGTGTCGCTGGCGTCGCTCATGCGTTTCCCGGTGATGATGTTGTTATTATTTAGAGGAGAGGCTCTCCACCGCAAAGACCTCATACTGAGGAGGCCCGAAGGGCCGTCTCGAAGCATGGGCCGCGGGTGCTTGGAGCCCATCCTTCGAAACGCCTGCCTGACGGCAGGCTCCTCAGGATGAGGAGTGCGCGCGGCGATGCCGCGCACCCGCCTTACGCGAAGGCCTGCAATCCCGTGATGGCACGGCCCAAAATCAACGCGTGGACGTCGTGGGTGCCCTCGTAGGTGTTGACCGTCTCGAGGTTCTGGGCGTGGCGCATCACGTGGTACTCGATCTGGATGCCGTTGCCGCCGTGCATGTCGCGGGCGACGCGGGCGATGTCGAGGGCCTTGCCGCAATTGTTGCGCTTGACCAGCGAGATCATCTCGGGCGCGAACCGGCCCTCGTCCATCAGCCGGCCGACGCGCAGGCTGGCCTGCAGGCCGAGCGAAATCTCAGTCTCCATGTCGGCGAGCTTCTTCTGCACCAGCTGGGTGGCGGCGAGCGGGCGGTTGAACTGCTTGCGGTCGAGCGTGTACTGCCGGGCGCGGTGCATGCAGTCTTCGGCGGCGCCCATCACGCCCCAGGAGATGCCGTAGCGAGCGCGGTTGAGGCAGCCGAACGGGCCCTTGAGGCCGGAGACATTCGGCAACAGGTTTTCTTCCGGCACCACCACGCCGTCCATCACGATCTCGCCGGTGATCGACGCGCGCAGCGACAGCTTGCCGCCGATCTTCGGCGCGCTGAGACCCTTCATGCCCTTCTCGAGGATGAAGCCGCGGATCTGATTGTCGTGCGCGGCGGACTTGGCCCACACCACGAACACGTCGGCGATCGGCGCGTTCGAGATCCACATCTTCGAGCCGGTGAGCCGATAGCCATCGGCGACCTTCTCGGCTTTGGTCTTCATACCGCCCGGATCGGAACCGGCATCCGGCTCGGTCAGGCCGAAGCAGCCGACCCACTCGCCGGAGGCGAGCTTGGGCAGATACTTCTTGCGCTGGGTCTCGTCGCCATAGGCGTAGATCGGATACATCACCAGCGACGACTGCACCGAGTTCATCGAGCGATAGCCGCTATCGACGCGCTCGATCTCGCGCGCCACCAGGCCATACGCCACATAGCTGGCATTGGCACAGCCGTAGTCTTCCGGCAGCGTGATGCCGATCAGGCCGAGCGAGCCCATTTCGTTGAAGATCTCGCGATCGGTCTTCTCTTCGAGATAGGCCTGCGACACGCGCGGCAGCAGCTTGTCCTGCGCGTAGGCCCGCGCGGTGTCGCGGATCATCCGCTCGTCTTCGGTGAGCTGATCTTCCAGCAGCAGCGGGTCGTCCCACTTGAAGCTCGCCGGAACCGGCTTGTCCTTGGTTTGCGCGCGCACGCTCATGGAGTGTCCTTTCAGACGTTTCCGCCGTCTCGGGAGATGTGACTTTTGAGGGTAAGACCTTGATCAGGTGCCTTCAAGGTGCTCGTTGCCGACGATCTCGATGCCGAACCCCGACAGCCCCTTGTAGTCGAGCTGTGACGAGGTGAGATGCCGGATCGAACTGACGCCGAGATCACGCAGGATCTGGGCGCCGACGCCGATTTCGCGCCACTGCTTGTGACGATCCGCCTCGGCGGATTTCGGTTCATCGATCGGTGCGACCGGAACGCCCGCGGCACCGTCGCGCAGATAGATCAGGACGCCGGAACCATTCTTCTTGAAGTGATCGAGCACGGCTTCCATCCGGCGCGAGCCGGTGAAGATGTCCTTGATGATGTTCGGCTTGTGGAACCGCGTCAGCACGTTCCTGCCGTCGCCGACGCCATTGTAGACGCAAGCGAGGTGCGCGATCTCGTCGAACGGCGAGCGGTAGGCATAGCCCTGCATCGGGCCGATCGGGCTCTCCATCGGGAACGTCGCGACGCGCTCGATCAGCTTCTCGCGGGCCTGGCGATGCGCGATCAGGTCGGCGATGGTGACGAGCTTGAGGTTGTACTTCTTGGCGAATTCAACGACCTGAGCGCCTTTGGTGACGGTGCCGTCGTCGTTCATCAATTCGCTGATCACGCCGACCGGCGGCAGGCCGGCGAGCCGGCACAGATCGACCGCGGCCTCGGTATGACCCGAGCGCATCAGCACGCCGCCTTCCCGCGCGATCAGCGGGAAGATGTGACCGGGCCGCGCGAAGTCGGCCGCGCCCGCATTGGGATTGGCGAGCGCGCGGCAGCACGACGCGCGTTCGTCGGCCGAGATCCCGGTGCCGTTGTCGGGCTTGTAGTCGATCGACACCGTGAAGGCGGTGGTGTGGTTGCTGTCGTTGTGCGCCACCATCGGATCGAGCCGCAACCGGCGAGCGTCGTCCGGGGTGATCGGCGCACAGACGATGCCCGAGGTGTGGCGGATGATGAACGCCATCTTCTCGGCCGTGCACAGCGAAGCGGCGACGACGAGATCGCCCTCACCCTCGCGATCATCGTCATCGGTGACGACGACGATTTCGCCGGCGGCAAAGGCTTGCAGAACGTCCTGGATCGGGTGCGCCATGGGTCACTCTCTGGAACAAGTGCAGACCATATGACGCAGCCCGCGCGGCGACGCAACCCGCGCCGCTGCGGGGCCGGTTGCACGTGTCGCACAGCGGAATACGACGGGCGAGGAGCAGCGTTGAACAGGAGCACATTCCCCAACAACGCGGCCGGCTCCCTCGCCCGCTCTTGCGGGGAGAAGTTGGGGTGAGGGGCGACGCGGGAATGAGGTCGGGTCGTGCGGGAAAGTGACGCGCGGCCATGCCGGCGAAAGCGCGGGCTTGCGGAGACGCCCCCTCACCCGACCGCCTCCGCCGGTCGACCGCTCCCCGCGCGTGGGGAGAGATTAGTCAGTGCTCGGAGGCGCTGGATTGCTTCGCGGAGCCTTGTCATCGGCGACGCTTTGCGCCGACCTGCTCGCTCGCAAAGACGGTGACGCGAGGTCTGCCGCGACTAGGCGGGCGTCGCCGCCGCGGCCTTCTTCTTGACGAACTGATCGTACGCTTCAACCGCCTGGGCCGCGTACATCACGCTGGGTCCGGCACCCATGTAGATCGCCATGCCCATCGTCTCCATGATCTCGTCGCGGGTCGCGCCCTGCTTCACCGCGGCTTCGGCGTGGAAGCCGATGCAGCCGTCGCAGCGCGTCGCCACCGAGATCGCCAGCGCGATCAGCTCCTTGGTCTTCGTGTCGAGCGCGTTGGCCTTGAGCGCCGCTTGCGCGATCGCCGAGAAGCCCTTCATCACATCGGGCGCGCCGGTGCGCACTTCGCGCAGCGCCACCGACAATTCGCTCGTCAGATCGATCCAGTTCTTGTGCATGGTTTCACCTGAATGAGAACAACTCCCGGACCGGCCTAGCCGATTCCGGGAGCGGAGACGATATTTCGACGCCTGTGATCAGGATTGTTTGACCGGGCAGGTGCGAATGCCGAACAGCGTGTAGGCCGGGCAGAAGCCGACCGCTGCGGTGAGCAGCGGCACGACGCCGATCCACGCCCAGACCGGGCCGCCGGTCAGCGCCCAATAGATCAGGCCGATGCCGACGACGGCGCGCAGCAGGCGATCGATCATTCCAACATTGGCGGACATTGTGTTTCCCCTCGCTTGGTTGAGTGACGCTGTTGGTCTACGGCGAAGGGGCACAAGCGGTCTGTGACGAAGTCACCGCGCTTGGAAAATTCAGCGTCCGGCGGCAGCCCGCAGCGGCGCGGCGTTGCGCAGTTCGACCCGGCCGCGGCCGAGGCTGACCCAGCCGCGGCGCTCGAACGCCTTGAGCTGCCGGCTGACGACCTCGCGCGCGCTGCCGATCTCGGCCGCGAGTTGCTGATGGGTGATCGACAGTTCGGAGCCGCCGCCGGCCAGCGTCAGCAATCGTGCGGCGAGCCGCGACTCGATCGACCCGAAGGCGACATTCTGGATCACCGCCATCAGGTCCGCCATCCGCGCCGCCTGCGCGCCGAACACGAAGCTGCGAAACTGCGCCGAGCGCGCCATCAGGTCGTTGAATGTCGCGGCCGGCAGCGCCATCGCCTGCACCGGCGTTTCGGTGATCGCGAACGCGCTGTAGGCGTCGGACGCGAGCAGCGCCAGCGTGGTCAGGATGCAGATGCTGCCGGGGCCGAGCCGATACAGCACGATCTCGTTGCCGTCGGCATCGAGCTGATAAACCCGAACGCCGCCGCTGATGACGAGGATGAAGGCGTTACACGGCTCGCCCGGCGCATACACCGTGGTGCCGGCCGGCGCGTTCATCGCCATCGCGCCGGAGGCGAGCGGCGTCCGCTCGCCCTCCGGCATCGTGGCCAGGGCGGGAAACTGCTTCAACCAGTCGGGATCGGGCACGGGTGTTCCATCCGCTGCGTGTCGGATCGATCGTATGATCGACAGGGGACTTCGTCCAATTGATCGGCGTCAATGCCCGCGGCGGCGAACCGCCGCTGCTGCGTGCGGCGCGTAGGACGTGCTAGACCCGCGCCAGCAATCGAACAGGATTGGACGGACCATGGGCCTCGGACTGGGAAACAAGCTGCAGCACTGGCTGGACGGTCAAGGCCTCGGCACCATCATCGCGGCGGTGCTGGCGGTGATCGTGACGCTGTCGCTGATCCTGGTGGTCGGTGGCTATTGGCTGGTGACGCCGTGACCAGCGCCGCTGCGGCGGCGCTGCGGATCCATGGCGGCCGGGTCGATCTCGCGGCGCAAGCCTATCCGCAGGCGCCGCTGCCCTGGATCGACCTGTCGACCGGGATCAACCCGACCGCCTATCCGATCCCGCCGCTGCCGGCGGACACGTTCGCGCGGCTGCCGCTGGCTGCAGAGCTAGACGAGCTCTGCGCGGCCGCCGCGGAGGCCTATGGCCTGCCGCAAGGCGCCCTGATGCTGCCGACGCCGGGAAGCGAGATCGCGATCCGACTGGCGCCGCGGGTACTGACCGACACGCGCGGCGCGCAGGCCGGGATTCTGGCACCGACCTACAGCTCGCACGCTGCCGCATGGCGGGCGGCAGGCGCGCAGGTGCACGAACTCGGCGCCCTGCCCGATGTCGATGCCGCGCTCGACGCGCTGGTGATCGTCAACCCGAACAATCCGGACGGCCGCGCCGTCGGCGCTGGGCCGTTGCTGGCCTTTGCAGAGCGCTGGTGCGCGGCCGGCAAGCGGCTGGTGGTCGACGAAGCCTTCGCCGACGTGCGGCCGGAGCTGTCGCTGCTGCGCGGGCCCGCGCTGCCACGCGGCCTCGTGGTGCTGCGCTCGCTAGGCAAGTTCTTCGGTCTGGCGGGGGTGCGGCTCGGCTTCGTTGCGGTGAATGCCAACGATGCGCCGCCGTGGCGCGATCTGCTCGGCGACTGGGCCGCCTCCGGGCCAGCCTGTGCGATCGCCACCCGCGCGCTGCGCGATGACGCGTGGATCACCGCAATGCGCCGGCGGCTGGCGGCCGATCGACGGCGGCTGGACGCCACGCTGGCGCCAGCAGGACTGACGGCGTGCGGCGGCACCGACCTGTTCGGGCTGTATGAGGACCAATACGGCCGCGATCTGGTCGACGCCTTCGGCCGCGCCGGCGTGCTGATCCGCGGCTTCACCCACAGCCCGAACCGCTATCGCTTCGGCTTGCCGGGCGACGCAGCCGCGTGGAAGCGGCTGGAGCGGGTTTGCGCGACGTTAGCAACAGCGAAGACCGCAAACACCGCCTTAGTTTGACTCGCGGCCCCTCATCATCGTCAGGCCCGGGCTTGTCCCGGCCATGACGGGGATAGGTCGTGCCGCGCGCGAACTAGCCTGGCGTCGTTCAGGCCGCGCGGCGCACCGAGGGCTTGCGGACCGGAGGCGCCGGGGCCCTGGCGACGGCGCCGGAGGCGCGGCGGTCGAAGGCATCGCCGGCGGTGAGCAGCACGAGGCCGGAGAGGCCGGCGGCGGAGCCGATCAGGCCGAGCGTGATCACCAGCGGATAGCCGACCAGATAGATCGAACCGAACAGCAGCACCGCCGCGTTGAACGCGAAGAAGTACTTCGCCTCCGGGGAGCCGTGGACCGCATCCTTGGTCAGCCAGCCGATCACCGGCACATAGTAGAACGCTCGGACCAGGGCTTTCACATCTCTCTCCCGTGCTGTGTTGGCCGGACCGTCGGGCGGAGAAATCGCAAGCGCCTTGCAATCCGAACTGATGATCATCAATCCGCCGCAGCGCAGCAATTGTCAACGCAGAGCGGGATACCTCCGTAATCACCCGGAGGTCAAAAGCCGAGAGCGTGCAGCGGCTTAGGCACCCCCACCCGGACGATCCCCGGGGTCCTCGGGCCTCCCGTGCGTGGTGAACGATGCGTTGCGGCCATGCCGCGCGGCTTATCTTGATACCGCTAGCCTCGTTCGCCGGCCGCCCGACGTTTCGTCACGATCTGCTCGGCCTCCTGCGTCAGCAGACGGCGATCCGGCTTGTTGGTTGCCGACAGCGGAATCACCGCGCGGAATTCAACGAAGCGCGGATGTGCGAAGGCGGGGCCGTTGGCGATCGTGAAGGCCTTCACAGCCGCCTCGTCCACGTCCGCGCCGTCCTGCTTCACCACGAAAGCGAACGGCAACGTGCCCTTGATGTCGTCCGGCACCGGGACGACCGCGGCCTGATGCACGCCCGGCATTCGCTCGATCAGCTTCTCGACCTCGCCGGGCCAGACATTCTCACCGCCGACCACGAACATGTCGTCGGCGCGGCCGAGGAAGTGGAAGAAGCCGTTCTCGTCGCGGCGCATGATGTCGCCGGAGCGATACCAGCCATCCCGCATCACCTCGGCGGTCTTCTCCGGCAGGTTGTTGTAGCCCTCCATCAGCATCGGGTTCCTCATGTAGAGCACGCCCTCGTCCGGCGAGGCGCCCTCGCGCAGTTCGGCGAGCGCCCCATCGGTCGGATAGCCGACCGCGGTGTCGGGACGGGGCAGCCCGTCGGGATGCGCGCCGAACACGCCGGGGCCGGCCTCGGTGGTGCCGTAGGCGTTGCTGATCGCCGCGCCGGGGAAGATGCCCTGCACCTTCTCGACCAGCGCCTTGGTCAGCGGCGCCGAGCCCATCATCACGTTGGTGACGGAGGAGAAGTCGAGCGATCTGATCAGGTCCTGCTCGCGTGCCATCATCGCCAGCATGGTCGGGACTGACGTGAGCCAGGTGACGCGATATTTGGCGATCGCCTGCGCGTAGAGCCGCGCGTCGAACGACGGCAGCAGCACCATCGAGGCGCCGGCATGCAGCGCTGTCTTGGCGCTGATCGTCGCGTTCATGTGGAACATCGGCGCGGCGACGATGTAGCGGTGCTGCGAGCGGTCGCCGGCACGCGCGGCGGTGTCGAGTGCCCACATCTGCGAGGCGTGCGACAGCAGCACGCCCTTCGGCATGCCGGTCGAACCCGATGTGTAAAGGATGGTGGCGACCTCGCGGCCCTGCGGCTCGAAGGACTGGAACGGACCGTAGTCGAGCAGCGCCGCGTAGCCGTCGGGCGCATCGAAGTCGATCCCCAGCACGCCGACCGGCACCATCGCGGCGCGGTCGCGATCGTGAAACACCGCGCGTAGATCGGCATCCTTGACGATGTAGTCGACCGTCTCACGCGCCAGCTTGAAGGAGATCGGCACCGCGACGAGGCCCGCGCGCATAATGCCGAGATACGCGGCGATCATCGGCGCGGAGTTCAGCGCCATGATGCCGACGCGGTCACCCGGCTTCAGCCCCTTGCGCAGCAGCCCGCGCGCCACCGCGTCGCAGGCAGCGTCGAGCGCCGCATAGGTCGTCTCCTCCGGCTGTTCGGGCCGGCTGAGATCGATGATCGCGACCTTGTCGGGATTCTGCGACGGATCGAAACAGCAGCCGAGATTGCGGGACGGCCAGGACATGGGAGAACTCCAGATAGCAATCCAGAAACAAGAGGCCAGAGTTCGTCATGGCCGGGCTTGTCCCGGCCATCTACGCCTTTGTGCGGCCAATTCAGTGAAGGCGTGGATGCCCGGCACAAGGCCGGGCATGACGATGGAGAGGTGCGTGCGGCGACCGGGACGCAGGCCTCGCTGCTGAGCAGGGCCGGGACAAGCCCGGCCCATGACGGGGTATTACTTCTTCACCAGCGGGCAGGCGCTTTCGGACAGCGGGCGGAAGGCCTTGTCGCCCGGGATGGTCTCGAGGATGGTGTAGAAGTCCCACGGCCCCCTGGAGTCCGCCGGCTTCTTCACTTCGGCCAGATACATGTCATGCACCATGCGGCCGTCGATGCGGATCTTGCCGCCCTTGGCGAAGAAGTCGTTGACCGGCGTGTCGCGCATCTTGGCCATCACGGTCTGGGCGTCGAGTGTGCCGACGGCCGCCACCGCCTTGAGATAGTGCATGGTCGAGGAGTAGTCGCCGGCCTGGGTCGAGGTCGGCATCTTGCCGAACTTCTCGTTGAAACGCTTGGCGAAGGCACGGGTTTCGTCGTTGAGATCCCAGTACCAGGCTTCCGTCAGCAGCAGTCCCTGCGCAGCCTGCAGGCCAAGCGCCTTGGTATCGTTCAGGTTGATCGCGAGGCCCACCACCTGCTGCTTGCCATCGCGGCCGATGCCGAACTCAGCAGCGGACTTGATGGAATTGATGGTGTCGGCGCCGCCATTGGCGAGCGCGATCACGTCGGAGCCCGAACTCTGCGCCTGCAGCAGGAAGGACGAGAAGTCGCTGGTGTTGATCGGGTGCTTGATGTCCGAAACCACGGTGCCGCCGGCGGCTTCGACGAACCGGGTCGCGTCACCTGCGAGCTGATGACCGTAGGCGAAGTCGGCTTCCAGGATCGCCCACTTCTTCTTGCCGCGGCTGACGACGGCGTTGGCCGTACCGCGCGCCAGCGCGTAGGTGTCCCAGGTGTAGTGGATGCTGTTCGGCGTGCACTTCTCGTTGGTGATCACCGAGGTCGATGCGCCGTTGACGATGGCGATGCGGTCCTTGGCCTTGGTCAGCTCCATGACGCCGAGCGCGACCGAAGAATTCATCAGGTCGGCGAGCATCACGACGTTCTTCTCGTCGATCCAGCCGCGCGCCAGCGACAGGCCGATGTCGGCCTTGTTCTGATGATCCGCCGACAGCACTTCGATCGGACGGCCCAGCACCTTGCCGCCGAAATCCTCGACAGCCATGTTCACCGCGACCACCGCGCCGGGGCCGGAGATGTCGGCGAACAGGCCCGACATGTCGGTGAGCACGCCGATACGGATCGGCGAATTATCGGCCTGCTGCGCGAAGGCACTGCCGCCGAGGCCCGCCAGGCCGAGCGCCGCGCCGAGAGCAAGCGCGGTGGCGCGCCTGGTGATCATCCGTTGAGTCCTCATCATGCTGTTTTCAATCCCCCGATGCAGTCCGTGTTTCAACTCGTCACCTCGACCGTTCCAGCCCGGATTTTGTTATACATCCACGTAATTCAGCGGCAGCGCGGTGGAGTATTTGATCGTCTCCATCGCGAAGCTCGAACTGACGTCGAACAGTTCGGCGGCGCTGATCAGCCGCTTGTAGACATTGTCGTAGGCCGCGACGTCCGGCACCACGATGCGCAGCAGGTAATCGACCTCGCCGCTCATCCGATAGAACTCGGTGACCTCGGGAATCTTGGCGACCTCGCGCGCGAAGGTCGTCATCCATTTGCTGTGATGCTTGTTGGTCTTCAGCGTGACGAACACCGTCACCGGCACGTTGACCATGTTGGCGTCCAGCAGCGCGACGCGGCGGCGGATGATCTTCTTCTCGATCAGCGCCTGAATGCGCCGCCAGCACGGCGACGTCGACAGTCCCGCCTTCTCGGCCACCGCCGCGACGGGCATCATCGCGTCGTCCTGCAAACAGCCTAGGATTTTGAGATCGATCCGGTCCATCAGCGCACCATCCTTGCCGCGTTGGGTGCGCGGCGTTGCGGATGAATTGCATAAAGCACGTCACATGCCAAACGCGCAGCGCGCGTAGCACCATCGTGCACGAAACAGCAGAGCGGGAGTGAAATCGTCCGGCGCGAACCCGGTTTCGGAGAAACACATTCGCGACCGGGCGTGGTCATCATAGCCGCTGGCCGCCGCTCGCTTCGATGGTTTCGCCGGTGATCCAGCCGCCTTCCTTCGAGGCGAGGAAGGCGACGATCGGGGCGATGTCCTCCGGCCCCGCGACGCGGCCGAGCGCCACACTGTCGCGAACCGCGGCGGCACGCTGTGGATCGGATAGCGGATTGAGATCGGTGGACGTCGCGCCGGGCAACACCGCATTGACGGTGATGCCGCGCGGGCCGAGATGCGCCGCGAGGATGCGGCTCAGCGTCGACAGCGCCGCCTTGGTGGGCGCATAGACCGGCATGGTGGGAAACGACAGCCGCGCCGCCATCGACGAGATGTTGATGATGCGGCCGCCGTCGGCCATCACCGGCAGCAGCTTCTGGATCAGGAAGAACGGCGACTTGAAGTTGATCTGCAGCATGCGATCGAAGTCGGCTTCGGTCACCTGCTCGATGGTCTTGCGATCGTCGATGCCCGCATTGTTGACCAGGATGTCGAGTTGCGGCGGATCACGCCGGGTGCGTAGCTCCGCAATCAGCGTCTCGGCGAGCTGCGTGGCCCCCGCGGGATCGGCCAGATCCGCGGCGATCAGGAAGCCGTCGCCGCCCGCGGCGCGGATCTCGTCGAGTGCCTGCTGCGCCTTTTCGCGTTCGGCACGATAATGCAAGCCGACGACGGCGCCGTCCTGCGCCAGCCGGACAGCGATCGCGCGCCCGAGGCCGCGGCTGGCACCGGTGACGAGAGCGATCCTGTCGGCGAGCGGCTTCATCGCAGGCGGCGCCTTTCCGTCTAGATGGCGTAGGTGGCGCGGCCGATGGCGATCAGCGCGCCCTTCTCATCATGCACGTCGACATCGGCGACCCCGACGGTGCGGCCGAGCCGGCGCACGCGGCCGGTCGAGATCAGCGCGGTGCCGATCGCCGGCCGGAAGTAATCGACCCGGAAGTTGATGGTCGGCAGCCCGCGGCCGACGAACATCACCAGCGCATAGTCGCCGACCGTGTCGATGATCGAGGCGATCGGGCCGCCGTGCCACTGCCCGGTGCCCGGCTCGCGCTCGAACTCCGGCCGCATTGGCGACCGCATCACCACTTCCTGCCCGGCGGCGTCGAGCGACGTCACCGTGAGGCCGAGGAAGGAAATGAACGGCGATGCCCGCAGCATCGCCTCGATCTGGGCGGCGGTGAGCGGCTCGCTCATGGCGTCACCACCACCTTGCCGAACACGGTGCGGTCTTCCAGCATCCGCAGCGCATCCGCCGCCTGCTCGAGCGGAAACGCCTTGTCGACCTTGGCGGTGAGCTTGCCGGACGACAGCAGCGCGAACAGCTTTTCGATGTCGTCGCGCTCCCAGCCATTGGAGCCGCGAATCTGCAGTTCGAACGTCCAGATCACGCGCAGATCCTCGGCCGGGTCGTAGCCCGCGGTCGCGCCGCAGGTCAGAATGCGGCCACCGAGCTTGAGCGTGCGCAGCGACTTCACCCAGGTGTCGCCGCCGGTGAAGTTGACGACGACGTCGACGCCGCCGTTTTCAGACCCGCCGCCGCCGACTCGCGCCGGCCGGCCATGACGCTCGCGCACCACCTTCATGAAATCGTCTTTGGTGTAGAGGATGACCTCGTCGGCGCCGAGCTCCTTGAGGCGCTCGCCCTTCTCCGCCGAGCCCGCGCAGGCGATCACGTAAGCGCCCGCGATCTTGGCGAGCTGCACGCAGCACACGCCGACGCCGCCCGAGGCGCCGAGGATCAGCACCTTCTCGCCGGCCTTCACCTGACCGTTGGTGGTCATCATGCGATGCGCGGTGCCGTAGGCGACCGGCAGTGCCGCCGCCTGCTCGAAGCTGACATTGTCGGGGACGCGCACCAGCTGATGCGCGCGCGCCTTGCACAGCTCGGCGAGGCCACCGTTCATGGTCTCGCCCATCAGCCCGCCCTCGACGCGGTTCAGCGGATCGACCAGCACGCGGTCGCCCGCCTTCCAGCCGTCCACGCCCTCGCCGACCTTGACGATCTCGCCTGCGACATCGAGTCCCATGATCACCGGCAGCGGGATCTTGATGCCCGGCATGCCGCGGCGGGTGAAGATGTCGTGATAGTTGAGCGACGTCGCGCGGACGCGCAGCAGCACGTCGCCGGGGCCGATCTCCGGATCGGGGAAGTTCGAGTCGAACGAGAGCTTGTCGAGCCCCCCGTGCTCCCGCAGGACCATCGCGCGCATTTTCTTGTTTTCTCCTTAGGCTGCGTCGGCGTGGCCGAGCGGGCCGTTGCCAAGTGCGAATTCGACCGCCGCATCGGCATGCAGCAGGGTCGAGTCGAATGCGGGTAAATCAATGTTCTCGGGCTGGATCAAGAGGCCGATCTCGGTACAGCCGAGAATCACGCTATCGGCGCCCGCCGCGCGGCCCCGCGCGATGATCTCCATGTAGCGCTGGCGCGAGGTCTCGCGGATAATTCCGCAGCACAGTTCCGAGAAGATGATGTCGTGCACCGCGGTGCGATCGTCGGCCTCGGGCACGATCGGCGTCAGGCCGTGGCGGCGGCTCATCCGCTCGCGATAGAAGTCGTGCTCCATGGTGTAGCGCGTCGCCAGCAGCAGCGGCTTGCGCGCGCCGGTTGCCTTCAGTTCGTGAGCGCAGATGTCGATAATGTTGAGCAGCGGAATATCGATCGCGCCTTGTACGGCATCGGCAAGCTTGTGCATCGTGTTGGTGCAGATCAGCACGCAATCGGCGCCGGCCGCCTGCAGCTCCCGCGCGATCTTCTGCAGCACGCGGGTGGCGCCGTCCCAGTCACCCGACGTCTGCATCGCCACGATCGATTCGAAATCGACCGAGCGCATCAGGATCTCGGCCGAGTGCAGCCCGCCGCAAAGCGTGCGCACCTGTTCGTTGAGCCGGCGATAATACACCGCCGTGCTTTCCCAGCTCATGCCGCCGATCAGGCCAATCGTCTTCATCGTCCGTCCTCGCAGTCCGGCTGCGATTGCAGCGCGTGTCGTGATCATCTCCTGCGCGTGGCGCATCAACGCCGGCAGGGCGATCATCGATTGTCGGAAAACTGTAACACCGAGCGGCGCGCGTGGAATTTCGTTCTGACGAACCGGAATGTTCCGTTTTGGAATCTGATTTTGATAGCTAGGCTATTCGAGGCATATGATGCCGGATGCGTCCCGTACGACGGTGAGTGATTTCAAATCGCCACACCATCGTGGATTCGGAATGCAGCAGCCCGCAGCACGGAATTAGGAACATCCCGATTCACCGCCCGCAAAACCGCGCTCGCGTTCCCTTCGACAACGCCGTCGGAACGTGTCTATAAAGAACCGCAACCATCCACTCAGGATGGGGAAACGCGATGATCACATCGGGAGGACGATACGATGCAAGTGGCCTATGTGCCCCGCCAGACACCCTACACGCTGTCGCCGGAAGACGAACTGAATGATCTGCGGATGTCGGAAAAGGTCCGGCCGCTGTACGACCACGTCAAGAAGTTCATCGCCGACACCGTCGAGCCGATGCAGCACGAGTTCGATATCGCCGAAGCGAAGAATCCGAACCGCTGGTCGTTCTCGCAGGAGCAGCTCGATCTGCTCGGCAAGGCCAAGGCCAAGGCCAAGGAGGAAGGCCTCTGGAACTTCTTCCTGCCCGACGCCGAGACCGGCGAAGGCTTGAGCAATCTCGACTACGCCTATATCGCGGTCGAACTCGGCAAGGCGCCGCTCGCCTCCGAAGTGATGAACTGCTCGGCGCCCGACACCGGCAACATGGAAGTGCTGGAGCGCGTCGGCACGCCGGCGCAAAAGGAGAAGTGGCTGAAGCCGCTACTCAACGGCGAGATCCGCTCGGCCTATGTGATGACCGAACCGAATGTCGCCTCGTCGGACGCCAAGAACGTCTCGACCTCGGCCGTGCTCGACGGCAACGAGTGGGTCATCAACGGCGAGAAGTACTACATCTCCGGTCTCGGCGATCCGCGCTGCAAGATCATGATCGTGATGGTCAAGACCGATCCGACCGCCGCGCCCAGCAAGCAGCAGTCGCAGATCCTGGTGCCCGTCGACACCCCCGGCGTCGAAGTGCTCGGCCCGATGCACGTGTTCGGCCACGACCACGCGCCGCGCGGCCACATGCACATGCGCTTCAACAATGTGCGCGTGCCGAAGGAGAACATCCTGCTCGGCGAAGGCCGCGGCTTCGAGATCTCGCAGCTGCGCCTCGGCCCGGGCCGCATCCATCACTGCATGCGCACCATCGGCAAGGCCGAGAAGGCGCTCGACTTGATGGTGGCGCGCGGTCTCACCCGCGAAGCCTTCGGCAAGAAGCTCGCTCATCTCGGCGGCAACATGCAGATCATCGCGCAGGCCCGCTGCGAAATCGAAGCGATGCGTCTGATGGTGCTGAAGGCCGCCAAGGCGATGGACGTGCTCGGCAACAAGGAAGCCCGCGTCTGGGTCAGCATGGTCAAGGCCATGGTGCCGGAACGTGCCTGCAAGATCATCGACCAGGCGATCCAGATGCACGGCGCCACCGGCATCTCGCAATGGACCCCGCTGGCCGAGATGTACACCGACGTCCGCCACCTCCGCTTCGCCGACGGTCCGGACGAAGTGCATTGGATGGTCGTCGGACGGCATGAGCTGACGCTGTAAGGTGTTCGCTCTCGCCGATCGGCGAGAGCTCTCCACGCGTACGCCGTCATCCTGAGGCGCCCGTCGGGCCGCGCATCGCGCGGTTCGACGGGCCTCGAAGGATGAGCCGCACGCACCCGTCGCCGCATCCTTCGAGGCTCGCTGCGCTCGCACCTCAGGATGAAGAGTCAGGGGGGCGTCGCATCGTTGATCATGAACGATGCCTTTCCCTTAATCCTTGAACACCACCGTCTTCGAGCCGTTCATGATGACGCGGCCGTCGAGATGCCAGGTGATGGCGCGGGCAAGGACGCGGCGCTCGATTTCGCGGCCCTTGCGCACCAGATCCTCCACCGTGTTGTGATGGCTGATACGCTCGACGTCCTGCTCGATGATCGGCCCCTCGTCGAGATCGGGCGTGACGTAATGTGCGGTGGCGCCGATCAGCTTGACGCCGCGGGCGAACGCCTGGTGATAGGGTCGCGCACCCTTGAAGCCCGGCAGAAACGAGTGGTGGATGTTGATGCAGCGCCCGGCCAGCTTGGCACACAGCCCGTCCGACAGCACCTGCATGTAGCGCGCCAGCACGACGAGATCGGTGTTCGCCGCGCGGATCAGCTCCCAGACCTGCGCCTCCTGCTCCATCTTGGTCGCCTTGGTGACCGGCAGGTAGTGAAACGGGATGCCGTCGAGATCGAGATGCGCGTAGGTCTCCCGCGGATGGTTGGCGATGATTCCGACCACATCCATGTCGATCTCGCCGGTCCGCCAGCGATACAGCAGGTCGGCGAGGCAGTGGTCGAACTTCGACACCAGGATCATGACGCGCTGCTTCTCCTTGAGGCTGCGCATCGTCCAGCTCAGGCCGAGATCGTTGGCGACGGCTTCGAACTCCGCCTTCAGCGCCTCGATGCTGCCGCCGGGCTTGAGGATGGCGAAGCGCATCCGCATGAAGAACAGATGCGTCTCGGCATCGTTGAACTGATGCGCCTCGACGACGTTGCAGCCAGCGTCGAATAACGTCTTGGCGACAGCCGCGACGATGCCCGGCTGATCGCGGCAGGATAGCGACAGCACGACATTGGTGTGGGGCATGGCAGACTCCATGGAGAAGGCGCGGCTCATCCGCGCCGTGTCAGACGTCGAGACAGGCGAAAGGCTTCAACCTCGCTCGGGCACCACCGCGAGGCCGTAAATGGCTGCAGACGCATCGAGCCAATGCAGCAGGCCGCCGACCAGGCTGCGCGCCACCGCAATCGCAACGTCGCCATCGCCGGTTGCCCAGATCGTCACTCCAACGTGGTGAACGCTGGTGACCGCGGCACCGTCGTCGCCCAACGCCGCGCAATCGATCTGGAAGCCTTTTTCCAGTAGGGACGGCAATGCCGGCCCGGACAAATGCAGCACCGCGAGGCCGTCCGACTGCTCGACGACGGAAGCGAGTCCGTCGAGCTGCGCGGCCAGCACCGCGAGGAAACCAGGCTCCGTGCGCTGCGAGACGGCCAGCCATTTGCCGGGGCCGACTCCGATGAAGGCGACGCGCTCGCCGCTGACGCGCTTCGGCGCATCCTGCAGGGTGACGCCGTAGTCGACCTGCACACGCGCTGCCAGATCGGCGAACCGCCCTTTGCGCGCCATCACGGCCGCGATGCCGCGGCGTTCGATCGGCGTCGCAATGACGCCGGCGCCGCTGCCGCGTGGTGCGAACGCCCGCCAGGGGCTCTGATACATCAGCTCAGCCACGCAGCCGCCCTCCGTCCGGATCGACAAACACTGGCGACACGATCTCGGCTTCGTAGTCTTCGCTGCGGATCGGATCATAGACGCGGATGCGTTCGCCGATCCGCTCCGGGCCGCGCACCAGCAGGGCCAGCGCAATCCAGTGGCCCAGCGACGGGCTGAACGCCGACGAGGTGACGTAACCCTGATCGGTCTCCGGCGACGGCGTCACGCCCGGCGTGAACAAATGCGCGCCGTTGCGCAGCCGCGTCGCGCGATCGACCGGACGCAGGCCGATCAGCGTCGGCCGCTGCGGATCGGTCAGCGCCGGCCGCCCGGCCATCACCCGGCCGACAAAGTCCTTCTTGGTCGACATCATCCGGCCCATGCCGAGATCGCGCGCGACGGTCTGGCCGCTGAGTTCGTTGCCCGCGGCGTGGCCCTTCTCGATCCGCATCACGCCGAGCGCCTCGGTGCCGTACGGCACCACACCGAGGCCGTCACCGGCTTGCATCAGCGCGCGCATCAGCGCATCGCCGTAGCCGGCCGGCACTGCGATCTCATAGGCGAGTTCGCCGGAGAACGAGATCCGAAACAGTCGCGCCGGGACGTTGCCGAGACGGAATTCCCCGCAAGCCATATAGGGAAACGCCGCATCGGACAGATCTGCGGCGGCGCCGAACAGCTTCTGCAGCAGCGCCCGCGAGTTTGGACCGGCAACCGAAACCTGCGCCCATTGCTCGGTGACCGAGACCATCTGCACGTCGAGTTCGGGCCACAGCACCTGATGGCAGAATTCCAGATGCTGCATCACCTTCACGGCGTTCGCCGTGGTGGTCGACATCACGTAATGATCGTCGGCGAGCCGCGCGGTGGTGCCGTCGTCCATCACGAAGCCGTCCTCGCGCAGCATCACGCCGTAGCGCACCTTGCCGACCGGCAGCGTCGAGAAGGTGTTGATGTAAACGCGATCGAGGAAAGTGCCGACGTCGGCGCCGCACAGCGCGATCTTGCCGAGCGTCGAGACGTCGCAGATCCCGACCGCGCTGCGCACGGCGTTGACTTCGCGTACCACGCTTTGCAGCCAATCGGTTTCGCCGGGCTTAGCGAACCACTGCGCGCGCAGCCACTGCCCGGTCTCGACGAAGCTGGCGCCCTGCTCGGTCGCCCAGTCATGACTTGCGGTGAGCCGCGTCGGCTTGAAATGCTTGCCCGTAGACAGCCCGCCGAACGCGGCGATCGCCACCGGCACCTGCGGCGGCCGCGCGCGCGTGGTGCCGGTCGCCGCGATATCGCGGCCGGTCAGCGCCGCCATCATCGCCAGGCCGTTGACGTTCGAGGTCTTGCCCTGGTCGGTCGCCATGCCGAGCGTGGTGTAGCGCTTGAGATGCTCGACCGAGCGAAAACCTTCGCGGGCCGAGATCGCAATGTCGTCGGCGGTGACGTCGTTCTGCAGATCGACGAACGCCTTGCGGCGCGCCCCGGCGACCTGCCAGAGCGGTGACACCGCGAACGCTTCGTCGCTGGCGCGATAAGGCGTCTGCGCACTGCTAGCATGGCCCATACGCGTGGCCGCCTCGACGCCCCAGCGTGCGCCATCCTCCAGCGCCTGCGCCAGCGTGAAGCGACCGGCAGCAGCCCCTGCGAGCGTCATGCCCTTTGGAACACCGGAGGCGACGAACGCCGCAACATCGTCTCGCCACTCGCCCTTGCCGCCGAGATGGGTGGCGAGTGCGATGTTCGGATTCCAGCCGCCCGAGACGGTCAGCAGATCGGCCTCGCATGTATGGCGCCTGCCGTCCGCGGCAGCGACCTCGACGGCCTTCAGCCGCTGACCGCCGATCGCATCGGTGACGCTGGCGCCGAGATGCACCGGCACGTTCCCGGCCAGCGCACGCACGGCCGGAGCGACTTCGCGGCGCGGATCGACCACTGCGGCGATGCCGACACCGGCGCGCGTCAGGTCGGCGACGCTGCGCCAGCCGTCGTCGCTCGAGGTAAACACCACCGCGCGCTGGCCCGGCGCGGCGGCGAAGCGGTTAACGTAGGTCCGCGCCGCGGAGGCCAGCATCACGCCGGGGCGATCGTTGCCGCCGAACACGATCGGCCGCTCGATCGCGCCGGTCGCGAGCAGCGTCTCGCGCGGCACGATCTTCCACAGCCGCTGCCGCGGCGTGAACGCCGGCGGCACCGGCAGATGATCAGCGACGCGTTCGAGCACGCCGACTTCGTCGTCATAAATTCCGAACACGCTGGCGCGGCGCAGGATGCGGACGTTGCTCAGCGATGCAAGCTCGGCCTCAGCCTGCTGCGCCCACAGTGCGCCCGGCGTGCCGTCGATCTCGCAGACCTCGGACAACAACCGGCCGCCGAGCGCAAAATCGTCCTCGACCAGGATCACGCGCGCGCCGGCACGGCCGGCCGCGAGCGCAGCCGCGAGACCCGCGGGGCCTGCACCGATGATCAGCAGATCGCAGAACGCCGTCGCCTTCTCATAAGCGTCAGGATCCGGTTCGCCGCTGAGGCTGCCGAGGCCGGCGGAGCGCCGGATCGCCGGCTCGTACAATTTCTCCCAGAACGACGCCGGCCACATGAAGGTCTTGTAGTAGAAGCCGGCGACGATCAGCGGCGAGGCGAGCTGATGCACCGCGCGCAGGTCGAACGCGAGCGACGGCCAGCGGTTCTGGCTGTGCGCTTCAAGCCCGTCATACAGCTCGATCGTGGTCGCCTTGGTGTTCGGCTCACGCCGCGCGCCACTGCGCAGTTCCACCAGCGCGTTCGGTTCTTCGGGCCCGGCGGTAAAGATGCCGCGCGGACGATGATATTTGAAAGAGCGACCGACCAGCCGCGTGCCGCCGGCGACCAGCGCCGAGGCCAGCGTATCGCCGGCAAAGCCCGTCATCGATTTGCCGTCGAAGCTGAAGCGCAGCGGCTTGCTACGGTCGATCAGGCCACCACTGAGGCGTGCTGGCGCGCTCATGACCGCGGCTCCTTCGCGGCCAGCGCGACGTCGAGGATCTCGTGCGTCGACGGATTGCGCGTCACCACCAGCCAGCTGCGGCAGCCTG
Organism: Rhodopseudomonas telluris; assembly: GCF_042432815.1. NCBI lineage: Bacteria > Pseudomonadati > Pseudomonadota > Alphaproteobacteria > Hyphomicrobiales > Nitrobacteraceae > Rhodopseudomonas > Rhodopseudomonas telluris. The sequence goes on along the minus strand of NZ_JBHLWM010000001.1, from coordinate 701,453 downwards.
AGCCATGATACCAGAGGCCGCGATGCGGCCCGGCCGGATTATCGCGCAAATAGACATAGTCGAAGAACGCGGCTTCGACCGCTGCCGGCTCGCCGGCCGGATCGGGCCGTTGCGGCGCCGCATCACCTATGTAGCTGAACTCGGACACATCGCGCGAACCGCAATAGGGGCAGGGAATTCTCATGGCGCCCTCAATGCAGATTCGGTTGGGCGCCCTGGCCCTTTTCGTCGATCACCGCGCCGCGCGCGAAGCGATCGAGCCGCAGCTCGGTGGCGGCGGGATGCGGCTCGTCGCGGGCGATCAGATGCGCGAACACCAGGCCGGAACCCGGCGTTGCTTTGAAGCCGCCATAGTTCCAGCCGGCGTTGAGATAGAGATTTTGCGTCGGCGTACGGTCGATGATCGGCGAGCCATCCATCGACATGTCGCACAGACCCGCCCATGTCCGCAGGATGCGGGCGCGGCCGATCGCCGGCATCAGCGCCATGCCGCCCTCGCAGATATCCTCGACGGTCGGCAAATTGCCGCGCTGCGCATAGGAGTTGTAGCCGTCGAGATCGCCGCCGAACACCAGCCCGCCCTTGTCGGACTGGCTGATGTAGAAATGTCCGGCGCCGAAAGTGATGACGCCGGGGATGATCGGCTTCAGCCCTTCCGACACCATCGCCTGCAGCACGAAGGATTCGATCGGCAGCCGCATCCCCGCCATCGCGGCGACCTTCGAGCTGCTGCCCGCGACCGCGATGCCGACTTTGCCCGCCGCGATCGGACCACGCGTGGTCTCGACCCCGGTGACGCGGCCGCCCGCCATGGTGATGCCGGTGACTTCGCAATTCTGCACGATATCGACGCCGCGGTCGGATGCGCCGCGAGCGAAGCCCCAGGCGACCGCGTCGTGCCGCGCGGTGCCACCGCGCGCCTGCAACAGGCCGCCTTGAATCGGAAACCGCGCCTGATCGTAGTTCAGAAACGGATACAACTTGCGGACGCCCTCGCGATCGAGCAGTTCGGCGTCGACGCCGTGAAGTCGCATCGCGTTGCCGCGGCGAACATAGGCGTCGCGCTGGGCGTCGGAATGATACAGGTTCAGCACGCCGCGCTGGCTGACCATGGCGTTGTAGTTGAAGTCCTGCTCCAGCCCCTCCCACAGCTTCATCGACAGCTCGTAGAGCGGGATGTTGCCGGGCAACAGATAGTTGGAGCGGATGATGGTGGTGTTGCGGCCCATATTGCCGCCGCCGATCCAGCCCTTTTCCAGCACCGCGACATTGCGCACGCCGTAGCGGCTGGCGAGATAGTAAGCGGTTGACAGACCATGACCGCCGCCGCCGATGATAACGACGTCGTAGGCCGGCTTCGGCGCGGCGTCGCGCCAGGTCGGCTGCCAGCCGGAATGGCCTTTGAGCGTGTTGGCGAGCAGCGAGAACAGCGAATAGCGCATGGGCGATCCTTCGCCGTCACTGTGGCGCAGGGCGTAAACCGGCACTAGACTGACAGCGCCATCTCCTTGCCCAGAAGCGCCATTGCCCCTTACCTCGCCCGACACCACCCGCCCCACTCGCGTCGGCTTCCTGCTGATCGACGGCTTCGCGCTGATGTCGTTCGCCTCGGCGGTCGAGCCGCTGCGCGCCGCCAACGCGATTTCGGGGCGGCCGCTGTATCAATGGTTTCACGTCTCGATCGACGGCGAGCCGATCGGCGCGTCGAGCGGCCTGTCGATCACGCCGGATTGTTCGATCGCAGACGCGCAGCCGTTCGACATCGTGATGGTCTGTGCCGGCGGCAACCCGACCAAATTCTCCGATCGGCGGACGATGGTTTGGCTGCGCGCGCTGGCGCGGCGCGGCGTGGCGATCGGCGGCATCTCTGGCGGGCCGTATGTTCTGGCGCGCGCCGAGGTGCTGGACGGCTATCGCTGCACGATTCACTGGGAGCACGCGCCCGCCTTCGCCGAGGCATTCGCGCATCTCGACCTGACCCGCAACCTGTTCGAGATCGATCGCGAGCGGCTGACTTGCGGCGGCGGTGTGGCCGGCCTCGACATGATGCAGGCGCTGATCCGCCGCGACCATGGGCCGGAGCTGGCGTCCAAGGTCAGCGACTGGTTTCTGCAAACCAACGTCCGACTCGGCGATTCCAGCCAGCGCCAGGCGGCGCGCGACCGTGGCCGGCTCGGCCATCCCGGCGTCGCCGCGGCGATCGAGCTGATGGAGCGCCGGCTGCGCGAACCCGCGAGCCGTAGCGACATCGCCCGGGCCGCAAAGGTGTCGCTACGCCAGCTCGAGCGGCTGTTCGCCACGCAACTCGGCACCAGCATCGAGCGGCACTACCTGAGGATCCGCCTGCAGCGCGCGCGGATCCTACTCCGGCAGACTTCCCTGCCGGTAACGCAGATCGGCACCGATTGCGGCTTTATCAGCCCGGCACACTTCTCCCGCGTCTACAGACAGCGCTACGGGCGCACGCCGTCAGCCGACCGTAACCTCTGAGGCGACGCCACGGCGCATCGCCTGGTCGCGCGCGGCGAGCTGCTGCTGCGCCTGCGCCTTCTGCTCCGCCGACATGCCGCGCACCAGCTCTTCCAGCTCGGCCATCGCCAGGCCGACACCATGCCGGCTCGCCAGCGTCAGCCAGACGAACGCCTCGACCGGATCGACCTTGGTGCCGAGCCCCTTGGCGTAGCAGTAGCCGAGCCGGGCCTGCGACGGGTAATGCCCACCCTCCGCGGCGCGCTGATACCAGGTCACCGCCTCGGCGAGGTTCGGCGCAACCCCCATGCCCTTGGTCAACACCACCGCGTAATTGAACTGCCCGAGCGCGTCGCCCGTTTCGGCGGCACGCAGGAACCAGGCCGCGCCGTTCGCCGGATCGGCCGCAACGCCCTCGCCCTTGGCGTACATCGCCCCGACATTATTGGCGGCGAGCGGATTGCCGTGCTCGGCCGAGCGCAGATAGTAGGCGAAGGCCCGCGACACGTCCCGCTCGACACCGAGCCCGTTGGCATACAGCGCGCCGAGCCACGCCTCCGCCTCGGCATCGCCCTGTTCCGCCAGCGGCTCCCAGATCGTCTTCGCCCGCTCGAAGTCCTTGTCGAGATACGCGCGCTCGCCGTCCTGGACCTGCATGACTCTCTCCTCTCTGAAGTAACGCCCCGCTATTCCCTCGTCGTCATGGCCGGGCTCGTCCCGGCCATCCACGTCTTTTCACTGTCCACCGCCGCAAGGCGTGGATGCCCGGCACAAGGCCGGGCATGACGCGTTGTTAGCACAACTCACACCGGATAGACCGCATTCGCGGACAGTCACTACGGCTTCGTATGCTCCGCCTTCTTGTACAAATACACGCAGTCGAAATCCTCCGACTGCGGTGTGTCGCGATCGCCCGCGGTGCCGAGATGGCCGACGAAATAGTCCTTCACGGTGCGGGCGGCGCGATTGGTCAGAAGCTGCTTGTAGAGCCACGGGTCCTCGGCGTCGCGGACGCCGTGCTGGTCCATCAGCGCGCGTTTCGGCTCGTCCGCGAGGCCGACGTACCAGTTCGCAAACGTCGGATCGAACTCCTTGATGTAGGCCAGGAACTCGTACTTCACCTGCTGCACGCTGAACACCATGGTCAGCGCCCCAGCCGCGCCTGCATCAGCGGCGCGTTCCAGTACACCGGATGCTGCGCGGCGATGCGGTCGATCAGATGCTGGTTGAATTTCCAGGCGGCGCGTGACGTCTCGGTAATCTCGGCCACCGCCGGTCGCGAGAATTCCTCGTGTTTCACCACCGCGACGGCAGCCGCACGATCGACCAGCGCAAGCAGGCTGTCGCACGCCGCATCGGCCGATTGCTCATGGGTAAACACCGACAGCCGTAGCAGCGCCTGATCGAAGCCGGTCGGTTGCAGCACGATGGCGAGCGCGGCGCGGCGCGACTTGATGATGACCAGATTTGGAAAGTGCCATTCGGCCGAGACGTAATTGCTGGCGCCGCCGCCGTCGGCATGCGACCGCGCGGTGTCGACCAGCGCCGCGCCGGCAAGCTTCCAGTTGGCGTGAACCTCGCGCCATTGCCCCGCGACACGCAACGCGTTGCGCTCGATCGCGCCTTCCACCGGCGGCAGTTCCGCGGCGGCGCCCCGCGCCGGATCGACGTTGACATAGAGGAACGGCCCCAGCCGTTTGATGCTGATCGGCAGCAGCCGGTCCGGATTGACACCGAGATACTGCCCGGCCTGCGGCGTCATCTCGCCCGACAGCACTGCGCCTTCGATTACGCCGCGGTCGCGGCTGTGGCCGCAGGAGGTGTAGGAGCATTTGGTCTTGCGCCCGGTGCGGCACTGTGCTGGGACCTGACGGCAGCCGCCGTGCTGGGCCTTGTTGAACCGTCCGATCAGCCCGCCTGCGGCCAGCCGCTGGACGTGGATGGCGTGATTGCCGACCGTGTAGGGCAGCAGATCGCCGGAGTCCGGAATCTCGGCGGCCGTCCCGACACAGACCCAGTCGCGCGTCCAGACCTTTTCATTCTCCAGTTCCTGAAACACCAGCGACGAATAGGCTTGGCGGAGCAGCGTGGTGGCGACGCCGAAGCGCGTCCGGCACGATGCGTAAAGATCGGCGCGCAGGAAATCGATGCCGCCGTCGACGAAGCCAAGGTCTGGATGTGCAAGCATGGCCGCCTCGCAAGATGAGAAAGGCGCCCGCCTCGCGGCGGACGCCTTGGTCTATTACTTCCGCGCCTTGTTCATCGGCTGATCGTAGTCGGCACGGCCGCGATGTACGATCGCTTCGGGGCTCGGCGTTGGCAGCGGGCCGTCCTGCATGAAGCGGTTCAGCACATTGCCGACTAGCTTGGAGATGTTGTTGTCGCCGTTGTTCCAGGGCAGCGCGCCGCAGAACGCGATCGACGAGAACGCGAACGAGGCGCCGCCGTTCGGCGTCTCGTGATAGGCGATGTCGGAGCGGACCCGCGGATGCTGGGTGCCGTCGAGGCCCTGCTGGTTGAAGCCGTAGTCTTCCATCACCAGCAGATAGCCTTCGGTGTGGCGGCCGGCCGAGGTCGCGACCACGAGCGTGTGCGGCGGGCTGCCCAGCATGGTGTCGACGATATCGAGTTCGGTGCCGGCGGCACCACCGCCGACGAGGCCGAAATTGCCGAGCTTCTCGTCGTAATCGATGCCCTCGAACGCCCACGCCACGCGGGCGTCGTTGCTCTCCGGCGTACGCGAATAGTAGGTCGAGATGTCGAAGCCTTCCGACGACATGCCGGTGCCGGCGATGGTGTGCAGATAGCGGCCGCGGAACCGCCACATGCCGCCGAGTTCGCCCGTGCCTTGATGATAGTATTCGCCGGGATCGGCACGCCAGGTGCGGATACCGGATTCGCAACGCCGCATCTCGGTGACCACGCCGCGGCCGCGATCGTTGTAGGCCGGGTGATAGGAGTGGACCCAGTACCAGCCGTCGGCGCCCATATACATGAAGCGGCCGCCGCGCTGCATGTAGTTGTGCAGCGCATCGAGCTGCGGGCCACTGTTGTGCTCCGGGTGCGAGCCGGAGATCACGACGTTGTAGTTTTCCAACCGGGCAAGGCCGTCATAGGTGACGTCCTCGTCGGTGATGACATCGTATTCGTAGCCCATCTTCTCGAGCCAGTAGATCATGTGCAGGTCGGCTGGGTATTGCCACGGCGCCTGCGCCAGGAAGTGATCGTATTTCGGCCGGATGCTCAGGATCGGGCGCAGCCGCGACGACAGACACAGGCCACTGCCGTCGGTGTGGGTGTCGTAAATCGAGCCGCCGTATTCGCGGTGCTCCGACAGGAACATGTTCTGCTGCTGCATGATCGGCACGCGATACACCAGCAGCTCCGCGCCGCCGGCGTTGTTGGCGAGATGCTCGTTGGCATAGGCCATGTAGCTGATCGTCGGCACCATGAAGGCGATCTTGGACTGCTCCTGACCGACGCGTGGCACCACCCAGAACGGGATGTAGTCCTCGTCGCCGTCCTTCGAGGTCAGCTTCGCCGCGTAGAACTTGCTGCTGGTGCCTTCGGGGACGGTCCACTCGAAGCTGGTCTGCCAGCGTGCGTCGTCGATGTCGTCGTCGTGGAAGTGGATCGCGCCGTATTGCTCGGGCGCCGACTTCCAATCGAACACCTGACCCTGCCAGTTGTAGCCGGTCATCGCCCGGGTCGGGCAATTGACGATGGTGAGGTCGAAGAGATACGGGCCCTTGTCCTTGCCAATGATGGTGTTGATGCCGTCGGAGAATTCCCAGGCGGCGACGATGGTCTCGGACAGTTTGCCGGTCGGGCCGGAGTTGCGGCGTTCGGACAGGCCCGGCTGCGCGCCCTGCTTCATCGTCTCGATCTCGAGCCGGGTCAGCGCCTTGCTGGAAATCCGCGGGCTGTCGATCTTGCCATTATAATGGCCCTTGATCAGGATGCCGGGCGGCACCGAGGCCTTGGCGACCGGCGCATCCGTGATGCTACCGCAATAGCCCGCGACCACGGTCGGCGTGCCAGGCGTATAGGCGAGCTTGGTGGCAAGCTTTTTGGTGACCGGCGGGATTTCCGGATCGAGCGCGTAGACCACCTGTGGCTCGTGATACAGCGTCGCCTCGCCGGTCGCGGCGTCGAAGCTGGCGGCGACGAAGTGCCAGGCGTGGTCGCGCACCGGCGCGCCGGTGGTGATGACCTGATCGTTAATTCGGAGTTCGATGCAGCCGTCTTCGTTGAGGAACAGGCCGTAGCCCTTGCCGTCGAGCCACTTGGTCACCAGGCCCTGGGCGCCGTGCTTCCAGTATTTCGGATGCGTCTTCGGCGTGGTCGGCCAGATCCAGCATTGCAGCGTAACGCTTTCAACCTGGAACTGCGGCTTGTCGACGATGAAACCGTAGGAGCCCGAATAGATCTCCTGTTTCGCACCCTTGTAGGTGCCGTTGAAGTCCGCCTTGATCGGCTCCTCGATGAAGCCGGGGCCGCGCGGATTGGTGTCGCCGTGGATCATCTTGACGAGTTCGGCCTGATACTCGGCGGGGCCGTCGCAATTGACGAAGAACTTGATGGTGTTGCCGGGGTGCACGCTGAACTTGTCGGCGTATCCGGTAATCTTCATCCAACTCATGGCAGCTTCCTCGAAGGGGTGCGAGCGCCTGACGGCGGTGTGCGAAGGATCAGGTGACGGTCCAGAAATCGTCGCGGCGCTTCCAGCCTTCGCGGAAGTGCTCGGGGAAGCCGTCGGTCTCGGCGAATTCGTCGAGCCGCATCACGAAGATGTCGTGCTGCGGGTCCTGCTCGTTATCGTAGACCTTGTCGGTGACGAACTCCGGCGGCACGCCGCGGATGCCGCTGAGCCGCGCGATCCGCCACTCTTTCTCGACCTTGGTGCAGACAACCACGAGCTTGCCCTTGGCGGGCGCGGCGCGCATCCGCAGCAGCACACGGTTGAGCTGGAAGTCTTCATGGATGCCGCCGGTGACCGTCGTCGTGTCGCCCGGCGTGGCGCATTTCAGCACGCTGTTGCCGGCGACGCCCTTCATCGAGTCGATGCACTCCTTGTGCACCTTCATCATCCGCTCGGCGTCGGCGGTGTTCTTGCGAGGAATGGGAATCATCGTAATCCTCCTGTGTGCGGTTGTTGCTTGATCAGATCGTCAGATGCTTGTGGATCAGCGCGTCGTCGAGATCGCCGATCGCGCCGGTGGCGACGACGCGGCCATTGTCGATCATCAGGAAATCATCGCCGAGCCGGCGCGCGACCTTGATGTGCTGCTCGGTAAGCAGCAGCGTGATGCCGAGCTCCTTGTTCAGCATCATCAGGGTTTCGCCGATCTCGTGGACGATGTTGGGCTGAATGCCTTCGGTCGGCTCGTCCAGCAGCAACACCTTGGGATCGACTGCGAGCGCGCGCGCGATCGCGAGCTGCTGCTTCTGGCCCCCGGAGAGCAGCCCGGCGCGACGGTCGAGATTGGCTTTCAGATATGGAAACAGCCGCAGGCAGATCTCCGGGATCTGGCCGTCGCTGTCCGGCCGCGCGAAGGTGCCGAGCAGGATGTTCTCGCGCACGGTGAATTCCGACAGGATGCCGCGGCCCTGCGGCACATAGCCGATGCCGAGCTTGGCGCGATCGTAGGTCTGCGCCGCGCTGATGTCCGCGCCATTGATGGCGATCGCGCCGGTGGAACGATCGGTCAGCCCCATGATGGTGCGCATCAAGGTGGTCTTGCCGACGCCGTTGCGGCCGAGCACGCACAGGCACTTGCCCTCCTCGAGACCGAACGAGAACTGCTTCAGGATCGGCGTCTTGCCGTAATACGAAGTGACGTTGTCCATCGCGAGCAGCATGATCAGGCCTCCGCGTCGCCGAGATAGACTTCGCGGACGCGCGCATTCGCCTCGATCTCCGCGATCGGCCCGTGCGCCAGCAGGGTGCCCATGTGCATCACGGTGACGACGTCGGCGATCTCGCGCACGAACGCCATGTCGTGCTCGACCACCACCAGCGTGTTGGTCGCCTTCAGGCCCTTGAAGATCTGCACCGTCTTCTCGATCTCGGCCTCGGTCATGCCGGCGACCGGCTCGTCGAGCAGCAGCAGCCGCGGGTCCTGCATCAGCACCATGCCGATCTCGAGCCACTGGGTCTCGCCGTGAGAGAGAATGCCGGCCTCGGTGCCGAGGCGCTCAGACAGGCCCGCGAGCGCCGCCACCTCGTCGAGCTTCTGCGCGAAGCCGGACGAGCGAAACCGGAACATGTTCTTGATGGGGCTGGTGCTCTTGCTGTAGGCGACTTCGAGATTCTGCCGCACGGTGAGATCGCGAAACACCGCGGGCACCTGAAATTTGCGGCCGATACCACGGCGCGCGATCTCGTGCTCGTCGAGCCCGGTGATGTCGTCGTTGCAGAACAGAATCTGCCCGGAGGTCGGCTTCTGTCGCCCGGTGATCAGGTCCATCGTGGTGGTCTTGCCGGCGCCGTTCGGCCCGACCAGGCAGCACAGCGTCGCCTCGACGATCTCGATGCTGAAATCGTTGATCACCTTCGTGGTATCGAAGCTCTTGCTGAGATTTCGGATTTCGAGAAAGCTCATCGTCGCCCCCTCATTCGCCGGGTTGCGGAACGAGGCGCGACGCAGCGACCCCGTTGCCGTCGTCACGATCGTGCCGCCGCGACAGCTTGCCGAGCGCGCTCTCGACCAGGCCGGCAAGCCCCTTCGGCAGGAAGCGCACCACCAGGATGAAGAAGCCGCCGAGCACCAGCAGCCAGGTGTTGAGGAAGGTGTCGCCGAGATAGCTCTGCGCGCCCTGGATCAGGAACGCGCCGACGATTGCGCCGAGCAGCGACAGCCGCCCGCCGATGCCGGCCCAGATCACCATCGACAGGCTGAAGGTGGTGTCGAACTGCGACGGCGAGACGTACTGCGTCAGCATCACCCAGCAGCAGCCGGCGACCGCGGCGATGAAGCCGGCAATGGTGTAGACCAGCGTCTCGTAGCCGGCGACGTTGTAGCCGAGAAACCGCACCCGCTCCGCATCGCCGCGCACCGCCTGCACCACCAGGCCGAAGCGGCTCAGCGTCATCAGCTTGGCGGCGATCGTCGCGACCGCCAGCAACACCAGCACGGTCCAGTAGGCCGCCGGGCTGTACGGATCGACGACGATGTCCCCGAGCTTAAGCGGCGACGGCGGCGTGATTCCGTTGGCGCCGTTGGTATAGGGCTGGACGTCGAGGATCAGCGTGTACCACGCGCTCAGCATCGCCAGCGTCATAATGGCGAAGAATGGGCCGGAAACGCGGGCGCGAAACATCAGGCCGCCGAAGATGGCGCAGAACAGCGTCGGCACGATCAGCGACAGGATGATGCCGAGCGTGGTGTTGCGGAACGGCTCCCAGAACATCGGCAGATGATCGAGGCTGTTGTTGAGCATGAACGGCGGCAGCGGGTTGGCCGCGTCCTGCGTCTGCATCTGCATGGTCATCGCCATGCCGTAGGCAGCGAGCCCGAACGGAATGCCCTGCCCCAGATTGAGGATGCCGCCGAAGCCCCAGCACAGGCTGATCGACAGCGCCAGCAGCCCGAACACCCCATAGGTGGCGAACTGGTTCAGCAGGAAGGAGTCGCTGACTAGCATCGGCACCACCGCGAGCGCCGCGAAGAACACCGCATAGGCCAGCCACTGCGCCTTGACGTTGTGATAGATGTTCATTGTCGCCTCGCTGATCGCTCGAAGGGGCTAACGTCGCTTGGCCGATGGTGCGAACAGGCCCTGCGGTCGAATACGCAGGAACACGACGATCAGCACGTACAGAACGAAACGGGCGAAGGTGTCGTTGGTGAAATAGGCGAAGATCGACTGCAGCTCGCCCGTCGCTCCGCCGGCGATCACGCTGCCGGCCAGCGTGCCGCCGCCGACCACGACCACCAGAAATGCCTGGACTACGTAGCCGGTGCCCATTGTCGGCAGCACGATGTTGAGGACGCCGAACAGCGAGCCGGCGATGCCGGCCAGCCCGGCGCCGATCGCGAAGGTCAGCATGTAGACGCGGTCGGAGTTGATGCCGAACGACGCCGCCATCTCCTTGTCCTGCATCACGGCGCGGACCTGCACGCCAAACCGGGTGCGGTAGAACAGCGCCCACAGCGCCACCACCAGCGCGATGGTGATGCCGAGCACGATGACGCGAAAGGCGGAGATGTTGACGAAGCCGAGCTGGAAATTGCTGGTGAAGATCGGCGGCACCGCGAGATATTTTGGATCGCTGCCGAAGATCAGCCGCACGCCCTGCATCAGCACCAGCGACACGCCGAAGGTCGCCAGCAGCGTGTCGAGCGGGCGCTTGTAGAGATAGCGGATCAGCCCGCGTTCCAGGATCAGCCCGACCAAAGCGACGATCACGAATGCTGCCGGCACGCACAGGAAGAATGGCAGTCCGAAATAGTTCTGCAGCATGTAGGAGCTGTAGGCGCCGAGCATGATGAACTCGCCATGCGCCATGTTGATGACGCCGGCAGTGCCGTAGATGATGGTCAGGCCGAGCGCCGCGATCAGCCAGATGCTGGCGATCGAGACGCCGAGGATCAGCGCGTTGATGAAGGCGTTCCAGTCGAACGAGCCAAAGAACGATCCAACGGCCATTTTCGCTCCAGGTCATGCGGCAGGGTTCGGCGAAGGCGGGATCGCCGTCGCGCGTTGTCGGAGGAAGCGGTGAGAGCAGGCAGAGCCCGGTCGTCCCCGCTATCAGCGCGGATCGAACGCTGGCTGACCGTCGTCAGATCACGCTCTTGCGTAGCTTGCCGTCCGGTCCCTTAAGGCCGTCGGCGGTGCATTTGCCGATGTCCGGATAGATCGAGTACGGGTCCGGGGCGACCTGCTCCTCGGCGGCCTTGACGATCTTGAAGCTGCCGTCGGCCTGGCACTGGCCGATCTTTGGCTTCAGCCAGGTGTTGAAGTTCTGATCGTCGATCCAGATCAGCCCCTCGGGCGAGATGTTGTCCTCGACCTTCACGCCGCCGGAGTGATCGCGGATCGCGCGGGGCGTGACACCTTCAACGCCGACCGCCGCGATGGTCTTCTCGAGCCCGGCCTTGAACACATAGGCGGAGAGATAGGTCTCCTCCATGTTGTAATGGGTGGTGCCGTTCTTGCCGTACTTGCTCTTGAGGAACCCCTCGACGAATTTGTGGTTGGTCGGGTTGTCCAGCGCCTGGAAATACGGGGCAGAGAGGAAGTGGCCGGCACCGAATTCGTTGCCCATCGCGCGCGTCTCGATCTCACCGGTGGTGAGCGAGGCGATCGGCATCGAGTCGACCTTGAAGCCTTCCTGCTTGAACTGCTTGTGGAACGCGATGTCGGACGCACCCACCACGGTCGAAAAGATGAAATTCGGCTTGGCGTCGCGGATCTTGTTCAGCACCGGGCCGAATTCGGAGCTGCCGAGCGGGATGTACTCTTCGCCGAGCAACTCGCCGCCGGCCTTCTCCAGCCAGATCTTGGCGTTCTTGTTGGATTCCTTCGGCCACACGTAGTTGGAGCCGACGAAGAACACCTTCTTGCCGAACTGCTGGACCATGTAGGGAATGAGGTCCTTGGAATGCTGGTTCGCCAACGGGCCGGTGCAGATGGTGTTCTGCGTGCATTCGGCGCCTTCGTAGCAGGTCGGATAGTAGAGTAGATGATCCTGCGCCATCACGGTCGGCAGGATCGCCTTGCGGCTCGCCGAAGTGTAGCAGCCGAAGATCGACACCACCTTGTTGCGCAGGATCAGTTCCTTGGTCTTCTCGGAATAGACCTTGAAATCCGACTTGGCGTCGACGATCACCGGCTCGATCGGCATGCCGGCGATGCCGCCGGCCTTGTTGATCTCGTCGATCGCGTATTGCATCACCAGGGTGGAGTCTTCCTCGGGCACGGCGAGGCCACCGGACAGCGAGAACAGCAACCCGACCTTGATCGGCTCACCTTTCTTGATCCACGACTGGGCGCCCCACGCCTGGTCGATTGTCCGCACGAAAGCGTAGGGAGCCGCGATAGCCGCACCCGCCCCGAGCGCAGTAGTTTTCAGAAATGATCGCCGACTAGTTCGCATTCGATCCCCTCCAGGAGGTGTTTTCTCACCACGAAATCTAGTTTCCGGACGATATCGAAGGGCGATCCATTCTCAAGAGTTAACTTTATGCACTGAGAGTCAACACTTTCGGCGGGCTTCGATGAATGCCGCGCCATGGTGTCGGCGCAGAGAACGAGCGTTCTGCTGATGCGCAGTGAATTAGCAAGGAACTGATAAGTCGGAAGGCACTCGCGCTTCGTGCTTATGCAGATGAACCGATTTCACCATTCGCGCGGCGAGCAGCGCTTGCTGGCGAGCGCAGGCGCGATTTGTCCGACGTTCCGTTAAAGCTGTCGCGAGAGTTCGCTCAAATCCGCCTCGTCCCGCTTCTCCGCCCGGGATTGATCGGTTGAAACCGCGCCTGCGTGCGGGATATTGATGAACCAACAGCCTCGTTTGATAAGGAATTTCCCCGCAATGAAGAAGAGCGAAGCCAAGCCGGCCGAGCCGGGCCGCGGCTCACCCGACTATCGCACCGGGTCGAGCGCGCCGCAGGACGGCGAGCGCAGCCTCGAGCGTGCCCTCGGCGCCAAGATCCGCGCGATCCGCCGTGAGCGGGACCTCTCGGTCTCGGACCTCTCCGGCGCCTCGAAGATCTCGGCCGGCATGTTGTCGAAGATCGAAAACGGCCAGATTTCGCCGTCTTTATCGACGTTGCAGTCCATCGCCGGCGCCCTGAACGTGCCGCTCAGCCTGCTGTTCGCCGCTTCGGAGCAACGGCGCGACTGCTCCTTCGTGCGCGCCAAACAGGGCGTGGCGATCGAGCGCCGAGGCTCGAAGGCCGGCCACCACTATCAGCTGCTCGGCCACGTCATCGGCGGCGACGTCGTGGTCGAGCCCTATCTCATCTCGCTGCAGGAAGGCGCCACCACCTACACCGCCTTCCAGCACGCTGGCATGGAGTTCATCTACATGCTGACAGGAGAGGTGATCTATCGCCACGGCGACAATTCCTATCGGCTGCGCCCCGGTGACTCCATGCTGTTCGATTCAGGCGCCCTTCACGGCCCGGAAACGTTGGTGAAACTGCCGATGACCTATTTGTCGATCATCGTTTATCCGCGAAGCTGACGGCCGTCTTGGTGAACGTCGGCCGCCGCGCCCGGCTTCAGGGGAAGACGGCAAGCCGCCTTGGCGACTCTATCCGGGGCGCGGGGAACAAAGCCTGCGCCACCAATTCGGGCGGACTGGCTAATTTCTTATCAGGAAACTTACGTTCTCCAGAGTTGACGAACTGATTTGTCCGTGAATATGCTGACTCCAACAACGGAGTCAGCGCATGTGCGGAATCGTCGGACTTTTCCTCAAGAACAGGGCGCTCGAGCCGCAACTCGGCGCGATGCTGTCGAAAATGCTGGTGACGATGTCGGCGCGCGGCCCGGACAGCGCCGGCGTCGCGGTGTACGGCGCCGGCAGCACCGATGAGGTCAAGCTGACGTTGCGCGCCGAGGACGTCGGCGCCACCGACGCGCTGGCGCAAGAATTTTCGGCCGCGCTGGGGCGCCCGGTCGATCTCACCGTTCGCGCTAACCACATCGTGGCGCGGCTGCCGCGCGACGCCGAAGCCAAGGCGCTGCAATGGGTCAAGGCCAACGCCGGCAAGGTGCAGCTCGTCAGCGTCGGCACCCATATGGAGATCTACAAAGACGTCGGCCTGCCGGAGCACGTCGTCAACGAATTCGCGCTGCCGTCGATGAGCGGCAGCCACGGCATCGGCCACACCCGCATGGCGACCGAGTCGGCGGTGACCATCAACGGCGCGCATCCGTTCTCGACCGGCGAGGATCAGTGCCTGGTGCACAACGGCTCGCTGTCCAACCACAACAGCATCCGCCGGACGCTGGTACGCGAGGGCATGAGCTTCGCGACGCAGAACGACTCGGAGGTCGCCGCCGGCTACCTGACCTGGCGGATGAATCAGGGCGACAGCCTGAAGCAGTCGCTGACCTCCAGCCTGAAGGATCTCGACGGCTTCTTCACTTTCGTGGTGGGCACCCGCGACGGCTTCGCCGTGCTGCGCGATCCGATCGCCTGCAAGCCCGCCATCATGGCCGAATCCGACGACTACGTCGCGTTCGGCTCCGAATATCGCGCGCTGTCGGTGCTGCCCGCGATCGAGAAGGCCCGGGTGTTCGAGCCCGAGCCCGCCACCGTCTATGCCTGGGAACGTTCGTAATGCCGACCTGTGACCTCGCCGTCAGCTCCGTGCGCGAGCTGAACGCAGCGCTCCATCGCCTCACGCCGGACACCAACCAGACCGCGTGGGAAATCGACAACCCGCAAGGCAAGCACGCCATCGGCGCCGGCCTCAACGTGCCGATCGAAGTCGATATCAAGGGCCATGTCGGCTACTACTGCGCCGGCATGAACAAATACGCCAGCGTGCGGATTCACGGCAATGCCGGCACCGGCGTCGCCGAGAACATGATGTCCGGCACCGTGCATGTGATGGGCGACGCCAGCCAATCCGCCGGCGCCACCGGCCGCGGCGGCCTCTTGATCATCGACGGCGACGCCTCGGCGCGCTGCGGCATTTCGATGAAGGGCATCGACATTCTGGTCAAAGGTTCGATCGGCTCGATGAGCGCCTTCATGGCGCAGGCCGGCAACCTCGTGGTGCTGGGCAATGCCGGCGAAGCGCTGGGCGACTCGATCTACGAAGCGACGATCTTCGTCCGCGGTCAGGTCAAGAGCCTCGGCGCCGACTGCATCGAAAAGCCGATGGAAGAAACCGACCGCGAGCGGCTCGCCGCGCTACTCGGCCGCGCCGGGCTCGACGACGCCAAGGTCGACGACTTCCGGATGTATGGATCCGCGCGCACACTCTACCACTTCCACGTCGACAACGCCGCCTCCTACTGACGGGGACTTTTGATGTCTGCATCTCCTCCACGCACGACCCCGCGGGTTTCGGCGACGTTCGATCCCTACACCATCTCCGAAATCCAGCGCGCCGCGGCGACCGGCATCTACGACATCCGCGGCGGCGGATCGAAGCGGCGGCTGCCGCATTTCGATGACCTGCTGTTTCTCGGCGCCTCGATGTCGCGCTATCCGCTCGAAGGCTATCGCGAGAAGTGCGGCACCGGCGTCGTGCTCGGCAGCCGCTTCGCCAAGAAGCCGATCGAACTGAAGATCCCCGTCACCATCGCCGGCATGAGCTTCGGCTCGCTGTCGGGCGCCGCGAAGGAAGCGCTGGGCCGCGGCGCCACGCTGGCCGGCACCAGTACCACCACCGGCGACGGCGGCATGACCGAAGAAGAGCGCGGTCACTCGCAGACGCTGATCTATCAGTACCTGCCGTCGCGCTACGGCATGAACCCGGACGATCTGCGCCGCGCCGATGCGATCGAGATCGTGATCGGCCAGGGCGCCAAGCCCGGCGGCGGCGGCATGCTGCTCGGCCAGAAGATCTCCGAACGCGTCGGCCACATGCGCACGCTGCCGGCCGGCATCGATCAGCGCTCGGCCTCGCGCCATCCGGACTGGACCGGCCCCGACGATCTCGAAATCAAGATCGAGGAGTTGCGCGAGATCACCGACTGGGAGAAGCCGAT
Organism: Rhodopseudomonas telluris; assembly: GCF_042432815.1. Classification (NCBI taxonomy): domain Bacteria; kingdom Pseudomonadati; phylum Pseudomonadota; class Alphaproteobacteria; order Hyphomicrobiales; family Nitrobacteraceae; genus Rhodopseudomonas; species Rhodopseudomonas telluris. Next base: position 685,304 of record NZ_JBHLWM010000001.1, on the reverse strand, counting down.
CTATGTGAAGGTCGGCGCCTCCAGGCCGTATTACGACACGGCGCTGGCGGTGAAGTCCGGCGCCGACGTGATCGTGATCGACGGCATGCAGGGCGGCACCGCCGCCACTCAGGAAGTGTTCATCGAGAACGTCGGCATCCCGACGCTCGCGGCGATCCGCCCGGCGGTCGAGGCGCTGCAGGATCTCGGCATGCACCGCAAGGTGCAGCTGATCGTCTCCGGCGGTATCCGCAACGGCGCCGACATCGCCAAGGCGCTCGCGCTCGGCGCCGACGCGGTGGCGATCGGCACCGCCGCGCTGATCGCGCTCGGCGACAACAGCCCGGCTCTGGAAAAGGATTACGAAGCACTCGGCACCCATGCGGGCGCCTATGACGACTGGCACGAGGGCCGCGACCCGGCCGGCATCACCACACAGGACCCCGAGCTGGCGCGCCGGCTCGACCCGATCCTCGCCGGCCGGCGCCTCGCGAACTATCTGTCGGTGCTGACGCTGGAGACGCAGACAATCGCGCGTGCCTGCGGCAAGAGCCACGTTCACAATCTCGAGCCCGAAGACCTCGTCGCCCTGACGGTCGAAGCGGCTGCGATCGCGCGCGTGCCGCTGGTCGGCACCGACTGGATTCCCGGACAACGTTACTGACGAAGCCTCCCAGCTCAGGATCAAGAGGACTCCATGACCGTCGACCTCGTAGCGGCCGCCAAAGAGAAGAACATCAAGTACTTTCTGATATCCTTCACGGACCTGCTCGGCACCCAGCGCTCCAAGCTGGTGCCGGCAGAAGCGATCGCCACGATGGCCAAGAACGGCGCAGGCTTCGCCGGCTTCGCGACCTGGCTGGACATGACTCCCGCGGACCCCGATCTGTTCGCCATTCCCGATCCCGACAGCCTGATCCAGCTGCCGTGGAAGCCGGAAGTCGGCTGGCTTGCCGCAGATCTGTGGATGAACGGCAAGCCGGTCGACCAGGCGCCGCGCAACCTGCTGAAGAAGCTCAAGGCGAAAGCCGCCGAGAAAGGACTTCAGCTAAAAAGCGGCGTCGAATGTGAGTTCTTCCTGATCGCCGCGGACGGCCAGAGCATCAAGGACGGCGCCGACCGTCAACCCAAGCCCTGCTACGATCAATCGGCCCTGATGCGGCGCTTCGACGTCGTCCGCGAAATCAGCGACGGCATGCTGCAACTCGGCTGGCGCCCCTATCAGACCGACCACGAGGACGCCAACGGCCAGTTCGAGATGAACTGGGACTACGACGACGCACTGGTGACCGCCGATCGCCACGCCTTCTTCAAATACATGGTCAAGTCGATCGCCGAAAAGCACGACATGCGCGCGACCTTCATGCCCAAGCCGTTCTCCAATCTCACCGGCAACGGCTGCCACGTCCACGTCTCGCTGTGGAAGGACGGCAAGAACGCGTTCGAGGATGAAGAGGGCGAACTCGGCGTCTCGCCGCTCGGCTATTACTTCATCGGTGGCATCATCCATTCGGCCGATGCGCTCGCCTCGATCCTCAATCCCACGGTGAACTCTTACAAGCGCATCAACGCGCCGCGCACCACGTCGGGCGCGACCTGGTCACCCAACACCGTGACCTATTCGGGCAACAACCGCACCCACATGATCCGAATCCCCGAAGCGGGACGGTTCGAACTGCGCCTCGCCGACGGCGCCGCCAATCCCTACGCGATGCAGGCCGCCATCCTCGCTGCCGGCCTCGACGGCATCGAGCGTCAGCGCGACCCTGGCAAGCGGCTCGACATCAACATGTATCAGGACGGCCACACGATCGCCGACGCCAAGCGGCTGCCGCTGAACCTGCTCGACGCGCTGCGCGCGCTGGAGGCGTCCGAGCTGCTCAAGACCAGCCTCGGCGAGTACGTGCCCGCCTATCTGAAGCTGAAGCACCAGGAATGGAACGACTTCTCGCGCCACCTCACCGACTGGGAACGCGACATGACGCTGGACTGCTGACGATCTGACGGTCGGCATCGAATACTCGTCCGCCACGTGAATAACGCCGTCATGCCCGGGCTTGTCCCGGGCATCCACGTCTTTGCAGCCAACGTTGAGAAAAGGCGTGGATGGCCGGGACAAGCCCGGCCATGACGACGCGGCGACGGGAGGTCACCGTTCAACGATGCGGCTTGCCAGCAGCTAGGCGGCGCCGCATCGCGTAGTCCGATCGCATAGCCCTACGCCGCCGCCGCCGCTTCCACGCCGCGCTGCCGTTTACGGAACTCGACCGGGGTTTCGCCGACCAGACTCTTGAAGCCGCGCGAGAATGCGCTGGTCTCGCTGTAGCCGAGCTGCAGCGCGATCGATGTCACCGGCACGCTGGTCTCGATCAGCATGCAGCGGGCGATGTCGGAGCGGACGCGATTGCGGATATCCAGATAGTTGGCGCCGTGATCGGCGAGCTTGCGCTGGAACGAGCGCGTGCTCATGCCGAAGTCACCGGCGGCGACCTCGATGTCGGTCGAGACCGAGCGGCACAGCGACGCCGCGATCCAGGCCTCGACCCCGCGCACCAGATCGAGCAGCTTGGCACGCCGCTGCATCGCTTCGGCGAGATCGACGCGTAGCCGCGCGTGGCGGTTGCGATCGGCCCACGGCACCGGCGCCTCCAGCAGCCGGGCGGAGAACAGCAACGCATTGTCGCGACGGCCGAACCGCAGCGGGCAGTCGAAATGCTGCTGATAGAACGGCAGATCGTCGCCCGCGTTGTGTTCGAACTCGACGCCGATCGGGCGCCAGGACCGGCCGAGCAGGCCCTTCAACATCGAGTATTCGATCGCCAGGGAGAAACCGGCATCCTGCTCGCGAAACCGGATCGCCGGATCCTGGATCGCGTAGGACAGCCGCGCGAAGCCGTCGCTCACCGACAAGGTTGTGTGCGTATTCGTCTGCACGCAGGCAAAGAAGCGATTGAAGCTCTCCAGCGCATCGCCGACGGTCTGCGCGCTGTGCACCAGATCGCTGATCGGTCCGAGTGCAGCGAGCCGAAAATCCTTGCCGAGCTCCAGACCGAGCGTGCGGTTGCCGCTTTCATGCGCAGCCGCCTCGAGCATCGAGGTGAACGCGGCCAGCGGCAGCATCTCGGCGGAATCGTCGAGCTTCGCCCGCGGAATGCCCGCACGCGCGTTGATTCCGGTCGATTCCGGCCGAAGCCGGACCAACGCGGACAGAAGTTCCTGCACGGCGCCTGCCGTGATGGTTCCCGATGAAGACATCTCCGACGACTCCAGAGGAAGACGAAGGATCACTAAGCAAGAACTACACCAACGCCGTTTTCGGTCGCCGGCGTCGTGCCCGGCGGAGCGAGGCAAGTCGAGAAGCACAAGAAACAAGAAGCACGGATACGTGCGTGATGCGGCAACGCACAATTCTCCGGACCCGGCGGCGCGAGTAGCTCGGCACTACGCATACGCGTGATCTCCGCTCAGCGTCGCCGAGATTGGCGGCTAGTGTCAATCCTGCTCCCCGCCCGCCGATGCAGCATGGCGGCGAACAGCGTGCTCCACGCACGACACAACAATCAAGGGAAGCAACACCATGAGCCTCGCGGAAGACACCACCTGCTGTCACACCACCTCCGCCGCGCCCATCCCGTCCGTCCTGCACCCGTTGCAGCCGCTCACTCCCGACGAAATCACCCGCGCCGCCGCGATCGTCCAAACCGACCCGCCCTACGGCTCGGCGACGCGGTTCGAGACCATCGAACTGCTGGAGCCGGAAAAGAGCGTCGTTCGCGCGTTCAAGCCCGGCATGCCGATCGCCCGCAGTGCTCGCGTCAATGTCTTCAGCGCCGACAAGATCGGCGTGACACGGCTGTCCGTCTCGCTCGACAGCGGCAAGATCCTTTCGCGCCAGGAGTTTCCGACCGCGCGGCCGATGATCCAGCTCGAGCAATTCCTCGCCATCGAGGGCTACGTCCGCGCCCATCCCGACTTCATCGCCGGCTGCGCGAAGCGCGGCATTACCGACATGACCACGGTCTGCGTCGATCCATGGTCGGCCGGCAATTTCTCGATCCCCGGCGAGGACGGCCGGCACCTGTGCCACGTGTTCGCCTGGCAGCGGCTGCGCGAAAACGAGAACTTCTACGCGCATCCGATCGAGGGCCTCAACGCGGTGATCGACCTTAAGACCTGGGAGGTGATCCGCGTCGACGATTACGGCGTGATCCCGATCCCGACCATCGAGGCCAATTACGAGCGCCAGTTCGTCGAGAAACCGCGCGCGCCGCTGAAGCCGATCAACGTCACCCAGCCCGAGGGCGTCAGCTTCAAGATCGAGGGCCGGCATCTGGTCTGGGACAAGTGGTCGTTGGTGGTCGGCTTCAATGCCCGCGAGGCGCTGACGCTGCACGACATCAAGTATGATGGCCGTTCGGTGGCGCATCGCGCCTCGCTGGTCGAGATGGTTGTCCCCTATGGCAGCCCGGACAACGGCCATTTCCGCAAGAACGTGTTCGACGTCGGCGAATACGGCATCGGCAAGCTGGCCAATTCGCTCAGCCTCGGCTGCGACTGCCTCGGCGCGATCGAGTATCTCGACGTCCACCTCAACACCATGACCGGCGATGTGCTGACGATCGAGAAGGCGATCTGCATCCACGAGGAGGATTCCGGCCTGTTGTGGAAGCACTGGGACTTCCGCACCGACCGCGCCGAAGTCCGCCGCGCCCGCAAGCTGGTGGTGTCGACGATCTGCACCGTCGGCAACTACGAATACGCCCTGTACTGGTACTTCCACATCGACGGCGCGATCGAATTCGAGATGAAGGCGACCGGCATCATCAACACCGCCGCCTGCATTCCGGGCAAGCCGGGCAAATACGCCCGCGAGGTGCTGCCCGGCGTGGTCGGCCACATCCACCAACACATCTTCTGCGCCCGCCTCGACATGGAGGTCGACGGCGCGCAGAACAGCGTCGTCGAGTGCAACACCTATGCGGAGCCGGCCGGCCCGGAGAATCCCTACGGCAACGCGTTCTACGAGGCCGAGACCGTGCTCGACACCGAGAGCAAGGCGGCACGTCGCGCCGATGCGTCCTCGCATCGCTACTGGAAGGTCGTCAACCCGAACAAGCTCAACTACGCCGGCACGCCGGTCGGCTACAAGCTCGACGCAATGAACTGCGTCACGCCGTTCGTCAGCCCGGCGTCGCCGTCCGGCACGCGGGCGGCATTCACCCAGAACCACGTCTGGGTGACGGCGTTCGATCCCGAGGAGCGCTTCCCCGCCGGCGACTACATGAACCATTCGGACGGCAGCGGCGGCTTGCCGGCCTTCATCAAGCAGGACCGGCCGATCCAGAACACCGACATCGTGCTGTGGCACGTGTTCGGCCTGCACCATCCGGTGCGGCTGGAGGACTTCCCGGTGCAGCCGTGCATCTCCACCGGCTTCAAGCTGGTGCCGCACGGCTTCTTCGACGGCAACCCGTGCATCGACCTGCCGCCCGAAGTGAACGCCGCCAGCTGCTGCGCCAACGCGACCAAGGCGTGAGGGCATTAATTGCGGCGCTTGAGTGAGCGCGACAAATGCCAAGGTCGTCATGCCCGGCCTTGTGCCGGGCATCCACGCCTTCGGACTGTGATGCGAAGTAACGCGTGGATGGCCGGGACGAGCCCGGCCATGACGGTGCAAATCACATCCGTCAATTGCTAACGCGGCTTCAGTCGGATGCGGTGAGCGACACAAGATGATCACCACCGGACTCCCTTTTATCGGCGGCGCTGTGCTCGGACTCGCCGGCAGCCTGCATTGCGCCGGGCTGTGTGGTGGCATCGCGTCGTCGCTGCTGCTGGCGACATCCTCACCGGACGCAGCCGCATCCGGCAGGGCCGCGACGCTGCTGCGGATCCAGCTCGGCCGCGCGCTCAGCTACACGCTGTTCGGTGCGGCCGTGGGCGCCGGCGGCGCGGCCTTCGGCGGACTGGTGACGCTCGCCGGCTTTCAGCCCGCGATGCGGATCGCCGCCGCCTGCGCGTTGGCGTGGACGGGTCTGTCGGTCGCCGGCCTCGTGCCCGGCTTCAGGGTCATCGACCGTGTTCTGGCTGTCGCATCGACGATGCGCGGGCGTTCGACGATACGGCGGCTCTCGCTGCCGCCGTCCTTCGCACTCGGCATCGCCTGGGGCTTCGCGCCCTGCGGCATGGTCTATGCGGCGCTGCTCAATGCGATGCTCAGCGGATCGTCCGTGGCGGGCGCCGAGTTCATGGCCGGCTTCGGCCTGGCGACGATTCCCGCCGTCGCCGCCGCGGCGTTCGGCGTCACGACGCTGGCAGGCGCACGGGTCTCGCGGCGCGACTTCCGCAGCGCGCTCGGCGCCGCGCTGGTCGCGCTCGGTGCCGCGAGCATGATCGAGCCGGCGATGACGCTGACCACCCTCTGCCTCGGCTGACGACTCGATCAGTCGGCTGGCAGCGCCTTCAACACCGCGTCGCACGCTGACACCACTATGTCGGCGTGGTCGCGCGTGAAACACAGCGGCGGACGGATCTTCAGCGTGCTGCCGAACGGGCCGGCGGCGCCGATCAGGATGCCGTGCTCGCGCAGGCCGTTGATCACCGCGGTCGCGATCTCGGGCGCCGGCGTTTTCGTTTCGCGATCGCGGACCAGTTCGAGGCCGATGAACAGGCCCGATCCGCGCACGTCGCCGATCTGAATGTGGCGATTGCCGATCTCCCGCAACCCGTCCATCAGATAGCCGCCGACGCGGCTGGCGTTGTCCATCAGGCCTTCGTCGCGGATCACGTCGAGCACCGCGAGGCCCGCGGCCGCGGCCACCGGATTGCCGCCGAACGTATTGAAGTACTTGGTTGCAGCGGTGAAGCGATCGATCAGCTCCGGCCGCGTCGCGACGCCGCCCATCGGAAAGCCGTTGCCCATCGGCTTGCCCATGGTGACGATATCCGGCTCCACACCGTGCCGCGCGAAGCCCCAGAACGCCGTGCCGGTCCGGCCGAAGCCGGGCTGCACCTCGTCGGCGATGAACAGGCCGCCATGCGCATGCACCACGTCGACCGCCGCCGCGAGGAAGCCCGGCGGATCGGCATAGACGCCGTCGCTGGAAAAGATCGTATCGACCAGCAGCCCCGCGAAGCCAATTCCAGCGCGCTGCAGATCGGCGATCGCCTGTTCGATGCTGCGCGCAAAGCGCGCGCCGATGTCGTCGCCCGGATCGCGAAACGATTCCGGCGCCGGCACCACGCGCACATGCGCCGGTGGCTGCCGCCCGGGCCACGACGAGGGCGACACGTCGCTCACCGCCGTAGTGTTGCCGTGATACGCGCTCTCCGTGACGACGAAGCCGCAGCCGCCGGTCGCCGCACCGGCGATCCGGAGCGCCAGATCGTTGGCCTCGCTGCCGGTGCAGGTCAGCACCAGCTGACTGATCGGTTCCGGAAACGTCGCGAGCAGACGCTCGGCGTAGCTGTCGACGACGTCGTTCAAGTAACGGGTGTGGGTGTTGAGCTGTGCGGCCTGCCGGCTGATCGCCGCCACCACGGCCGGATGCGAATGGCCAACCGAGGGCACATTATTATAGACATCGAGATAGCGGCGGCCATCGGCGTCGATCATCCAGACGCCCTCGGCGCGCACCATGCGGATCGGCTCCTGATAGAACAGCACGGAACTCGAGCCGAACGAACGCATCCGGCGCTGCAGCGCCGCGCGCAATTCCGGATCGGCGGGGCCGGCCGCGTTCGGATCGAACGCGTTCAACGCCAGGATTTCCTTGTCGCGCGCCACGTGCCCTCCCTCGACATTCGCCTGCGAGCTGTGCATCGCAACACATCCCGACCCGGCGCACTGTGAGCCAAGGTGGAAGCTCCCACAACCTCGCCACAACGTCGGCAACGGCATTGCGGAACGATGGATGAGGTTTCCTGCACCGCATTGCAACGGGACCTCATCATTCGATGTGCACCGCCGATAGGGAGTATTAGCCGGCCGCTCCGCCTATTATTTGCGCAGGGCGCCGCCCAACATATGGGGGAGTTGCCACATTCTTGGTGTGGACTCGCAACCCCGTCGGCCTGAAGCTCCGCACATGGACCGGACTGCAGATCCCCCCGTCGGGGATCGTGAAGCCGGTCTCGTCGAGGGCGCATGGTAAGCATCCCGGTCACGTCAGATTCCGACCAGCTCGCGGTTCGAAAATCGCGGCGTCCCGATGGCGACCGACTGTCCAAATCGGCCCGCCACCAGCACATCATCTCGCAACTCACCGCTGCGCCGACGCTGCGCGCCTCCGAGCTTGCCGCCGTGCTCGGCGTCTCGACCGAGACGATCCGGCGTGACCTCATGGAGCTGCAGGAGCAGAAACTGATCAATCGCACCTATGGGGGCGCCTCGCGGCCGTTCGCGCTGGAGCCCTCGCTGGTGGATCGCAAGCGGCTGCTGATCGTCGAGCGCGAAGCGATCGCGGCGGCCATCGCCGAGCTGATCCAGCCCAACGAGGTGCTGATGCTCGGCGCCGGCGCGACGACGTTTCATGTCGCCCGCCGGCTCGCCGCCACCGCGCGCGACATCACCGTGATCGTCAACGATTTCGCGATCGCCGGCGCGCTCGCCACCAACGGATCGATCCGCATCCTGTGCTGCCCCGGCCGCTATCACGCCACCGAAGGTTACGTGTTCGGCACGCAGACGATCGCCAGCATCAACAGCTACGAGGCCAACCGCGCCATCGTCGGCGCCACCGGCGTCGGCGCGCGCGGCATCAACGACGCCGACGAGGAAGCCGGCGCGGTGTACGGCGCGATGGTGAAGCGCGCGGCCGAGGCCATCATCGTGGCCGACCACAGCAAGTTCGAGCAGCGCGCCCTCACGGTGTTCGCGCAATGGAGCGAAATCGACCGCTTCGTCACGGACCGCCCCCCCGAAGGCGCGCTCGCCACCGCCGTGCGTGAAGCGGGCACCGAACTCATCGTCGCCCCATGCTGATCTCCCGAGACTCTTCTTCGTCCGCCCCGCCAGAAAGGGTAATTGCCATGCATGACACCATGACCAGAAGCACCCCGACGACGATGCGGCAGATCCAGATCGGCCGCCTGCAGATCGACAGCGTCGCTGCCGATCAGGCCTATGTCTGGAAAAGCGAGATCGCCGACCTCGACCGCGACGCCTGCTACATCCTGGCGATCCCGACCTCGGGATGCGTGACGCTGACACAGTGCGGCGAGACCAAGATTGTCCGCGCGGGCGAATACGTGCTGCTCGGCCAGCGCGGCTCGACGGCGCTGTCGGCGGCGGCCGGCCTGCGGATGCTGATGCTGCACATCCCGGCCACGGAGCTGCGCGGCCGGCTGGTGTCGGTCGAGGATCACGTCGGCGGCCGGTTCTGCGCCAATGAGCGCATGACCTGCCTGCTGGTCGATCTGGTGAAGGGCATCGCCGATCTGTTCGCCGATCGCGCGCCGCCGAACCCGCAGGCGCTCGCCACCGAGATCGTCAGCTTCGTGGCGCTGACGCTCGGCGCCGAAGATCGCGGCGCCGCGATCGACGTGCGCAACACCCGCTATCAGTTGCGTCGCAGAATCTTCGATTTCATCGAGAAGCATCTCGGCGACCAGAACCTGTCGCCCCGCAAGATCGCCGAGAGCAGCCGGATCTCGATGAGCTATCTCTACAGCCTGTTCAACGACGACGAGACCACCGTCGGCCAGTTCGTGCAGGTGAAGCGCCTGCAGCGCGCCTACGAATTGCTGGTCGCCGATCCCAAGGGCCATCGCACCGTGGCCGAGGTCGCTTACGAAGTCGGCTTCAAGAACGTCTCCCACTTCTCGCGCAGCTTCAGCCGGCACTTCAGCATTGCGCCGCGTGACGTGCGCCAGGCCGGCAGCGCCGATCCGGCGGCGGCTGCAAAGCCAGCGCGCGACCGCAAGGCCGCAGGCGCGCGTCGCTTCGGCACGGCCTATTGGGAAGCCGACCGGCTGCAGGAGACGGCCTAGCCGGTCTCCACCTTCCTTCCTGTTTAACGACCCCTGCCGGAGTTTCCCGTGGCCACGTCCGATCACGCCTCGATCGAAGCCGAGCTTGTCCCGTTCTTCAACGATCTCGCCGACGCCGCCGGCGTCATCGCGCGTCATCACTTCCGTACCCGGATCGACTTCGAACAGAAGGACGACCTGTCTCCGGTGACGATCGCCGACCAGGGCATCGAGCGTGAGTTGCGGCGACGGATCGAAGCCCGCTTCCCGGACCACGGCATTCTCGGCGAGGAGATGGGCTCGACGCCGGGCGAGCGATACACCTGGTATCTCGACCCGATCGACGGCACCAAAAGCTTTATCTCCGGAATGCCGCTGTTCGGCACGCTGATCGCACTGAACGACGATCGCGAGGGCTGCGTCGTCGCCGGGATGATCGACATGCCGGCGCTCGGCGAGCGCTGGTACGGCACCGCTGACGGCGCCACGTTCAACGGCCTGCCGGTGAGCGTCAGCGCCACCACCGAGCTGGCTGCGGCACAGATCTACACCTCGTCGCCGGATTTCTTCACCCCGGAGGACTGGCAGCGCTACGACACGCTCAGCCGCAAGGCGATGTTCCGCCGGTTCGGCGGCGACTGCTATCAATACGGCCTGCTTGCCTCGGGCTATTGCGACCTCGTGGTCGAGACCTCGCTGAAGTCGTTCGACTTCATGGCGCTGGTGCCGGTCATCGAAGGCGCCGGCGGCATCATCCGCGACTGGGCTGGGCGCCCGCTCGACCCAAGCTCCGACGGCCGCGTCATCGCGGCGGCGAACGAGAAGCTGCTGGAGCAGGCGCTGGAGGTGCTGGATCGGGCGTGAGCCGGACGGCTCTCGTCTGGCACTCTTGCTGTCACGCCTGCCCGCCGCGTCGATCGGTTCGCGTTGAACGCGAGCGCACGCGTTGCCGCGCCGCCTTTACTGGTTTGCGCACGGCGGTCTCGTCCCAAGCCAACGGACGACCATCCTTCGCACGCAGCTCGAGCCTGGCGACAGGAGCCCCGCGTTCGGCGTCGACGATTGAGGATCGCGGTTCGCCCGGGTCATAGAGATGGTCTTCACCCCACTGGCGCAGCGCGACGATCACGAGGAAGAGCGCGCGGCCTTTGGCTGTCAGGACGTATTCGTTGTAGGCGCTGCCGTCCGAGGCCGGCGCGATTGTCAGGATGCCGCGCTCGGTCAGATCGCGAAGCCGCGTCGCCAGCATGCCCTTGGCGATGCCCAGATTGGTTTGAAACCCGCCGAAGCGCCGGATGCCATCAAAGGCGTCCCGGATGATCAGCAGCGACCACCAGTCCCCGATGACATCGAGTGCGCGGGCCACCGGGCACTCCGCGTTCCGCATGCTGACCCGCTTCACCATCGGCCCGCTCCCTGTCGGCGATCTGGTCTTAAAATAGAACTAGAACGGACGCGCCGCAAGTAGTCTTATGATGAGACTATTTAGGTGAGTGGAGGAAATGCGATGCGGCGCGCGGATGGAAGCATGGCTCAGGACGCCGGGACGCCCGGCGCGTCGCGGCTTACCTCCCTGATCTTCGCCGTCGCCGCCGGCCTCAGTGTGGCGAACATCTATTACGCGCAGCCGCTGCTCGACGCGATGGCGGCGGATTTCGGCATCGCTCCCGCCGTGATCGGCGCAGTCGTGACGCTGACCCAGATCGGCTACGGGCTGGGACTGATCTTCATCGTTCCACTCGGCGATCTGCTCGATCGTCGCCGTCTCATCATCGTCCAGGGATTGCTGTCGGCTGTTGCGCTGATTGCCGTCGCGACCGCACGAACGGAGGCGATCCTGTTCGCCGGTATGGCGGCGATCGGGCTCCTCGCCGTGGTGGTTCAGGTTCTGGTCGCATTTGCCGCGACGTTGGCCGCGCCGACGGAGCGGGGCAAGGCAATCGGAGCCGTGACGAGCGGTGTCGTGATCGGAATCCTCGCTGCGCGTTTTGTCGCGGGACTACTCGCCGATCTCGGCGGCTGGCGGGCCGTCTACGCGACCTCCGCCGCACTGACGCTGGTGATGGTGGCTTTGCTCGCCCAAGTCCTGCCACGCCATCTGCCGCGGGACAGCGACGACAGCTATCCGGCGGCGGTGCGCTCGATCCCGCGCCTGTTCTCGCGCGACCCGATCTCGGTCGGACGCGGCCTTCTGGCGTTGCTGATTTTCGCGTCGTTCAGCGCGTTCTGGACGGCGCTGGTGCTTCCTCTCAGTGCCGAGCCGTTCGGTTATTCGCATACCCGGATCGGACTGTTCGGGCTCGTCGGCATGGCGGGGGCCATCGCGGCGACCGCCGCGGGCAAACTGGCCGACCGCGGTCTCGGCCAATGGACCACCGGCATTTCGCTATTGCTGTTGCTCGCGTCGTGGGCCCTGCTCGCCCTGTTGCCGGTGTCGATCGTCGCACTGATCGTCGGGATCGTCGTTCTCGACCTCTCGGTCCAGGCGGTTCATGTCACCAATCAAAGCATCCTGTTGGGCCGGCACCCGGAGGCGCGCAGCCGATTGATCGGCGGCTACATGGTGTTCTATTCGATCGGAAGCGCGCTCGGCGCGATCGCCGCGACGATCGCCTTCTCCCGGGCGGGCTGGGCCGGGGTGTCGACGCTCGGCGCCGGATTCAGCTTGCTGGCCTTGCTGGTCTGGTCGCTCACGCTTCGGCTCGGGACGGTGTGCGCGGCCGCGACGGATGCGATCACACCATCCGCAGCCAGCTGTCCCAGCGCGGATCGTACATGAGGCTGCGGGCGCGCATGTATTTCCAGATGCCGTATTTCTGGTAGTCGAAGTCCCACTCCTTGAGCTTGCGGTTGACCACAGCCCAGGAGGCCCATTTGATATCGGCCAGCGAGCGGTTGAGGATCACGCGCGCGACCATCGAGGGGCGGACCTCGCCGCAATATTGCTCGATCAGGCCGAGCGTGAGCTGCTCGTCGAAGAACATTTCGGCGAACAGCACGCCGAGTTCGTAGCTGCGCTCATTGTTCGAGGCGAATTCGTAGTCGATCAGCCGCATCGGCTTCGGCGCCGACGGATCGGCGCTGATCAGGAAGTTGCCCGGCATCGGATCGTTGAAGCACGGCACCAGATCGAGGCCGGACGCCATGAAGGCGTCCTTGGCCTGGCGATAGCGATGCTCGATCCACGGCATGTCGGCGGGGAAATGCGCGCCGAGTTCTCGGCCCTGCTCGATGTGCTCCTCGATCATGTCGAAGATCGTCTTGGTCTGCGCCAGCGCCGGGCCGGCATGCAGCCGGCGATACAGCGCCAAAACGTCCGACTGGATCGCGGCGTCGCCGAAATCGCCGTTGGTGCAGGCGCGATAGCCTTCAAGGAATTCGCTGACTTCGAGGCCGTCCTCGGCATCGAAGAACACCACCTCGGGCGCGATCTGCATCGCATGGGCGTTGCGCGCCGCCTCGTTGGCGGTGACGCGGTCGATGAACATCTCCGAGCCTTCGCCCGGCACCTTGACGAAGTAGCGACGGTCGTCGCCGTCGATCTCGACGATCCAGTTCTGGTTCATCAGGCCGCCGACCAGCGACGCGTAGCTGAAGCCACGTCCCTGCCATTGCGGCACGCGCTTCACCGCCGCTTCCAGCGCCTGTTCGTGCTCGGTGCCGGCCTCGCCGGCGCGCCGCTTGATCGACATCAGACCCTCCGCACCATGTCGCCGAAGCGCGGCTCACGCACGGCCATCGAGCAGCGCAGGAAGCGCCAGCTCGCGAATTTGTAAAACTCGAACGTGTTGCGCGGCGATTTTGCCGACAGCAGCGCGCCGATCAGTCCATGGCGCAGATCGTCGGCGATGCCGTAGATCCGCGTGCGATTGAACGCCGATTCGTCGAAGCCGCCGGTCGCGCGGATGAAGGCGTCGCGCGCTTCCGGCTCGCGGTCGAACGCTTCGACCAGAAGGCTGCCGAGATCCTCCAGCGGATCGGCATTGCCGGCGCGGTCCCAATCGATCAGCCGAACTTCGCCCGCATCGCTGATCAGGATGTTGGAGACGTTGCCGTCGCCATGGATCGGCGCGGTCTGCACCGGCACGCTGGCCAGCGCCGCCGCGGCGAAGCGCAACTCCGCCATCATCCAGTCGATGTCGGAGGGCAGCTGCGCGTTGATCTCCTTCACCGCCTGATAGAACCGCTCGATCTCGTCGAACACGCCGGCGCTGCGAGGCAGCGGTGGTCCCTCTTGAAAGCGTTTGCGCGCGGCGATCACCGCGTCGACCAGCTTGGGATCGAGCATTCGCTCCAGCGTGCCGACGCGCCAGCCGGCGTTGAGGTCTTCCATCACCAGCACGCCGGTGGCGGCGTCGGCGACATACACCTTCGGGCCGATACCGAGCTTGGAGGCGCGCTGCGCCGCCTCGAACCCGCAGGCGACGTCGATATACAGCGCCGCGTCGGGGTCCATCACCTTGACGAACAGGCTCTCGCCGCTCGCTTTGTCGGTGGCCCGCCACGGCGCGCCGTCAACGCCGCGCCAGCTCGGCGAGGCCAGCACGGACAGCGCCGGTTCGATCACCAGCGACCGGTCGCTCCAGCCCGGAACGGCAGCGACGTGGCTTCGGACCTGCTGCATCTGCGCGTCGAAACTGATCATCAATTCTCCCGACCTTGCGCACGCCGCATGCCGTCGCCGGCAGCGGCCTGTCTCCTGCGTGAAGTTTCCTCAGGATCGCCGCAAAGGGGATGTCCGCCGTTCCACCAAATCGTGCCGATGAAATCTCCCGTCGTTTGCCGGTCCGCAAAGTCCGCTATCCCGAAGGGAAAGGCCCCGCATGTCCGGGGCGGCTGCGGAGTGACGGATGTCGATTGAAGAGCTGATTGCCATGAATCTCGGCGACCTCGCGGACGCCTATGCGGCGCGCAAGCTGTCGCCGGTCGAGGTGCTGCAAACCGTCATGGCGCATGCCGAGGCCGTCAATCCCGCCATCAACGCGCTGTTCTGCTTCCGCCCGGACGAGGCGCTGAGCGCCGCGCGCGCCTCCGAGGCGCGGTGGAAGGCGAACACGCCGGCCGGCCCCCTCGACGGCGTGCCGATGACCGTGAAGGACAGCGTCGCGATGGTCGGCTGGCCGTATCTGCACGGCATCAAGGCCAATGCGGAGCTGCCGCCATCGAGCTACAACTCGCCGCCGGCGATCGCCCTGCAGGAGAGCGGCGCGGTGATCTTTGCAAAGACCACCATGCCGGATTGCGGCCTGCTCGCCGCCGGCGTCAGCTCGATGCACGGCATCACCCGCAACCCGTGGGGCCTCAAGTGGAACACCGGCGGCTCGTCCGCGGGAGCCGGTGCCTCGGTCGCGGCCGGCGCCGGCCTGGTATCGGTCGGCACCGATATCGCCGGCTCGGTGCGCTTGCCGGCGGGCCACTGCGGCCTCGCCTCGCTGAAGCCGACGCACGGCCGCATCCCGCATCTGCCCGCCGATACGATGCGGATGGCCGGCCCGATGGCGCGCAGCGTCGACGACGCCGCGCGGCTGCTCACCGTGCTGACGCGCGCCGACGAACGCGACACCTGGAGCTTCCCGAACGACGGCACCCAGTATCACCAGCGTCTCGGCCGCGACATCAAGGGCCTTCGCATCGGCGTGCTGACCGACATGGGCTTCGGCGCGAAGCCGGAGCCCGCGGTGCGCGGGGCGATCGAGGCCGCCGGCCGATTGCTCGCCGGCGCCGGCGCGATCGTCGAACCGATGGCGCCGCCGCTCGATTTCGACGGCTACGCGCCGATCGACCTGTTCCTGCAGGTGCGCGGCTTCGTCGAAGTCAGCGGCCTGCCGCCGCATGGCGACGACGGCATCAATCCTTACGTCAAGGCGTGGGCGATGGGCGGCGAGCGCCATTCCGGCGCCGACATGTATCGGGCGCTCGGCGCGATCGGGAAGATGAAGACGGCACTGCTCGCGGCGTTCGAAGGCTGGGACTACGTGATCGCGCCGGTGCTGCCGGTGGTGAACTTCCCGGCCGAGGAGCCCGGCGTATCGCGCGAGGTGCCGCTCGCCCACACGGTGTTCACCGCGATGTTCAACCAGACCGGCCAGCCGGCCGCCACCGTGTGCACCGCGTTCGACGACAGGCATCTGCCGATCGGCGTGCAGGTGATCGGCCATCGCTGCGACGATCTCGGCGTGCTGCAGATCGCCAAGGCGCTCGAGCAGCTTCGCGAGGTGACGATGGACTGGCCGCTGACGCCGCGGGCCTGAGGAGAGCAGCGTGGCGCCAGAACTGCACCAACTCCTCGCGACCTTCGCCGGCTTCGGCGCGACCGAAAATGGCGGCGTCTGCCGCCTCACCGGGACACCGGAGGACAAGGCCGCACGCGATCAGTTCGCCGTCGAACTTGCGCAGCGCGGGCTGCGGCTCGATCTCGACGCGATCGGCAACATGTTCGGCACCGCGCTGCTGGCGTCCCAATCGTCGGACGCGGTGCTGGTCGGCTCGCATCTCGACAGCCAGCCGACCGGCGGACGCTATGACGGCGTGTATGGCGTGCTTGCAGGCCTGCTCGCGGTCGAGACGATCGCGGCGCGCGCGGCGGCGATGCCCGGCGCGGCGCGGCGCAACCTCGTCGTCGTCAACTGGACCAACGAGGAGGGCGCGCGGTTTCAGCCGAGCCTCACCGGCAGCTCGGTCTATGCCGGCACACAGTCGCTCGAACAGGCGCTGGCGCTGGCGGACGGAAACGGCGCGACGCTCGGCGATGCGCTCGCGGCGATCGGTTATCGCGGCACCGGCGCGCTGCCGCTGACGCCGCTGCGCTACGTCGAACTGCACATCGAGCAGGGCGCCCGGCTGGAAGACAGCGCCACCGAGATCGGCCTGGTGGAAGGCGCCTGGTCGGCGCGAAAGATCTCCGTGGTGTTCGAGGGCGAAGCCTCGCACACCGGCCCGATGCCGATGCCGCGCCGCCGCGACGCGCTGCGCGCCGCGGCGCGCTGCATCGACATGCTCTACGAGGATCTCGACGAGGGCGCCCATGCGTCGGCCGCGCGGATCAGCGTCTATCCGAATTCACCGAACGTCGTGCCGTCGCGCGTGCAGGTGTGGTTCGAGATCCGCCACGAAGACGAAGCCGTCGCCACCGCTATCGGCGATCGCTTCCTGTCGCGGATCGACTCGGCGATCGCGCCGCTCGGTGTCTCGGCCTCGATCGCCATCGACGAGCGCCGCGGCACCGCGCTGCTCGATGCGGCGGGAGTCAAGATCGTGGAACGCGTCGCCGACGAACTCGGCTTCAGCTCGATGCGGATGAAGACCGTCGCCGGCCACGACGCGCTCGCGCTGCAGAAACGCGTACCCGCGACGCTGATCTTCGTCCCGAGCCACAACGGCCTCAGCCACAACGCCCACGAATTTACGGCGCCCGAGGCGCTGGACAAGGGCTTGGCGGTCCTGACCGAGACGCTGTGGAAGATGGTGACGGCGGAGTAGCTCTCGCGCAACAGAGAGGAATGCTTCGCTGAACGCCGGGCTCAGCCCACCGCCACATGAGTTAGAGAAAGACAAAGACCGTGTCCCGGTGCGCGATGCGGCATGCAATGCCGCTTCGCAGACCCGGGACCCCGGTTGCTTTGCACGCGTTGCCCGGAGCCCTGGTTGATCCCCGAAGAAACCGGGGCCCCGGATCTGCAGCGCACCACGCCGCAAGGGCGGCGCGTTGCGCAGCTTCCGGGGCACGGGAAGTTGGAGAGTTACGTCGCGCCTTGCGCGCTGTTCACACCTCTCCGTCATTGCGAGGAGCGCAGCGACGAAGCAATCCAACGCCACGCATGCGGCCATGGATTGCTTCGCTTCGCTCGCAATGACGCGCGGCGAGGTCGAGGATCACTTCAGCGGCCTTACGCCGCCGCCGGCTCGGCCTCCGCAGTATCGAGCAGGTGACACGCGGCAAACCGCCCGGGCTGATGTTCCTGCAGGCGCGGGGTTTCGACGCGGCAGCGGGCGAAGGCTTTCGGGCAGCGCGAGGCGAAGCTGCAGCCGGGGGGGATGTCGATCGGGCTCGGCGGCTCGCCTTCGAGCAGAAAGTCGCCGGCGTTGAACGGCTTCTCCTCCAGCGTCGGCGCCGCCGACAGCAGCGCCTTGGTGTAGGGATGCTGCGGATCGAAGAACAGATCGCGGTTGTCGGCGATCTCGACCATCTCGCCCAGATACATCACGGCGATCCGGGTACAGACTTTGCGCACCATCGCCAGATCGTGCGAGATGAACACGTAAGTGAGATCGTTCTTGGCCTGCAGCCGCGAGAACAGATCGATCAGCTTGCCCTGCTCGCGCTGATCGATCGCCGACAGCGTCTCGTCGAGGATCAGCAGCTTCGGATCGAGGATCAGCGCGCGGGCGATCGAGATGCGCTGGCGCTCGCCCGTCGACAGCGCGTTCGGCAGCGCGTCATAGAGTTTCGCCGGCAGACCAACCTCGGCCATCGCGGCAGTCACTTTCGCGCGCATCTCTTTGCGCGGGATTTCGCCGCGAATCCGCAAGCTTTCCTCGATCATGCGGCCGACCGTGGTACGCGGCGGCAGCGCCGTGTAGGGATCCTGCAGCAGCAGCTGGAATTCGTTGCGCTTGCGGATCAGCTCGCGCGGCGTCAGCTTGGCGAGGTCCGTGCCGCCGAGCACGATCGTGCCGGTGTCGGGCGTCTCCAGCCACGCCAGCATGCGCGTCAGAGTCGACTTACCGCAGCCGGACTCGCCGACGATGCCGAAATTCTCGCGCGGCATGATGTCGAGCGTGACGCCACGCACCGCCTGAATGTTGCGATAGGTGTTGAAAGTGCCGCGCTTGCGCTGGCGATACGTCCGATGCACGCCGGCGACCCGCATCAACGGCGCTTCGCCCTCGGCGTGGCGCCGGACTGCCGGCCCCTCGCCGGCCGACCAGATCCGCGGCACGCTGTCGATCGCGCTGCGCGCGGCGTCGGTCTGCGGCGCCTTCAGCAGATCCTCGAACGGCTGCTCCTCGACGAAGCGTCCGTGATGCATCAGCGCGGTGCGCTTGCCGAACTGGCCGAGGATCGGCAGCGACGAGGTCAGGTAGATCGTCGCCATCTTGTGGCGCAGGCAGAGATCGTGCAGTAGCGCCACGATCTGCGCCGCGATGGTGACGTCGAGCGGCTGGGTGATGTTGTCGGCGATCAGCACCGCCGGCTCGGCGCAGATCGCGTCGACGATCATCGCACGCTGCATCATGCCGCCGGAGAACTTCGACGGATATTCGTAGTAGCGCTCCGCCGGCGACGGAATCCGCACCTCGCCGAGCAACTGGACGACGCGCTCGCGGCACTCGTTCGGAGTCCATTCCGGGCGCACGCTGTGCAGCTTCTCGGCGATCTGGACGCCGACCGGCATGGTCGGATCGAGCGAACTCTGCGGTTTGGAGCCGATATAGGCGATGTCGCGGCCGACCCGGAACGTGCCGGTCGACGTTTTCTTCAGCGTATCATGCCCGGCGAACATCACGCGGCCGGACCGATAGGTCAGGCTATCCGGCAGCCAGTCGGCCAGCGCGCGGCTCAGCATGGTCTTGCCGCCGCCGCTTTCCGCATAGATGCCGAAGATCTCCGAGGTGTGCAGGCGGAAGCTGATGCCGTCGAGGATCGGCGCGGTGCCCTCGGCGCGCGGCCCGACGGTGAGATTGTCGACTTCGAGGATCAGCGACAGATCCATCTTCACAGGCCTCCGTACACCCGGTTGCGGGCCTTCTCGAGCGCGGCGCCCATCAGGTTGATCGATGTCAGCGCGATCGCGAGGAATACGCCGGGGCTGGTGGCGATCCACCAGGCGTTGATCAGATATTTGCGCGAGTCGGCGATGATACTGCCGAAGCTCGGCGTCGGCGGCTGGATGCCGAGCCCGAGAAAGCCGAGGATCGCCTCGAAGATCATCATGCGCGCGACGTCGAGCACCGCCACGAAGGCGATCGGCGGCAGGATGTTGGGCGCGGCGAACAACAGCAGAATGCGCCAGTCGCCGGCGCCGAGCACGCGCAGGCCGCGGACATATTCCAGCCCGCGCTCGGTCACGGCGGCGCTGCGCGCCACGCGGGCGTAGAGCGGCCACCCCGACAGCGCCAGCACGATGATGATGGTCGGCACCGTCGGCCGCGACACGCCGAGGATGGTGATGGCCAGGATGATCATCGGGATCGAGAGCTGCGCGTCGGTGATGCGCATGATGATGGTGTCCCACCATTTGCCCTTGAAGCCGGCGAACAGGCCGAGGCCGCAGCCGATGATGAAGATCAGCAGCACCGTGACGATGCCGATCAGCAGCGAGTAGCGGAGCCCGATCAGGCAGCGCAGCAGCATGTCGCGGCCGAGCTGGTCGGTGCCGAGCGGGTGACCCCAGCTCCATTTGTCGCCGAGGAACAGCGGCGGCAGGAACTTGTCCTTCACCACCATCTTGGTGGCGCTCATCGACGAGATTTCCGGCACGATCGCCGACGCCAGCAGCAGCGCCAGGAACACGAACAGCCCGATCCGAAAGCTGGTCATGCCCCAGGCGGCCGACAGGATGCGGCGATTGACCGACTGCGTCGCGGCGGCAGGCTCGGGCGCGATGGTCACGGTCGAGGCCAGCGTCATCTCAAAGCTCCACGCGCGGATCGATCAGATAGGCGACCAGATCGACGATGAT
The DNA here is from genome assembly GCF_042432815.1 of Rhodopseudomonas telluris. Lineage (NCBI taxonomy): Bacteria > Pseudomonadati > Pseudomonadota > Alphaproteobacteria > Hyphomicrobiales > Nitrobacteraceae > Rhodopseudomonas > Rhodopseudomonas telluris. The sequence goes on along the minus strand of NZ_JBHLWM010000001.1, from coordinate 664,674 downwards.
GTTGATGAACACGAACACCGCGCTGGTGGTGATGGCGATGCCTTGAATGACCGGAAAGTCGCGGCCGACCACCGAGACCACGGTCAGGTTGCCGAGGCCCGGGTAGTCGAAGATATACTCGATCACCAGCACGCCGCCGATCAGCGTCGAGAGCTGGATGCCGAGCAGATTGACCAGCGGCACGGCGGCATTGCGCAGCGCGTGCGCATAGACGATGCGCCGCCGCGACAGGCCGCGCACCCGCGCCTCGTCGATGAACGGCGCCTGCATCACCTCGCCGAACGAGGTGGTCAGCGTGCGGATGATGAACGGCGCGATCTCCACCGACAGCACCAGCGCCGGCAGCAGCACATAGGAGAAGCCCTGATAGCCGAGCGCCGGCAGCAGATTGAGCTTCACCGACAGGAACAGGATCAGCACGATCGCCAGCCAGAAATTCGGGATCGACACGAACAGCGATTGCAGGCCGAACGCGAGCTTGTTCGGCCAGCCGTCGGGTCTGAGCCCGCCGGCGATGCCGACCGGGAACGACAGCAGCAGCGCGAACACCAGCGCGACGGCGCCGAGCTGCAGCGTGAACGGCAGGCGCTCGAGGATCAGGTCTGTCACCGGCGCCATGTCGGACTTGGTCGGATCGACATATTGGCCGCCGGCCGCCACCATGCCGCTGCGCGGCCGCAGATAGGATTGACCGAGGTCGCCCTGCAGCAGCCCCGCCATGTAGCGCCCATACTGGACGATGATCGGGTCGCGCAGCCCCATCTTGGTGGCGACTTTCTCGACCACGTCGGCCGGCGCCATGCCGCCGACGATCAGCCGCACCGGATCGCCCGGCACCACGCGCAGCAGCGTGAAGATGATGAACGAGGTGATGCCGATGATCAGGAAGCCCTGCAGAATCCGCTTGATCAGGAATTCGAGGATCAACATGAAGGCGTCCTGTCCATCGTCAGAAGAAGGCACGGCGGACCGGGATGCCCCCCGGTCCGCCGCGTTGGTGACCGATCAGGCCAGCGTGGCCTTGGTCATGTCCTGCATGCCGTTCGGGTAGATGTAGAGGCCGTCCAGCTTCTTGCTGTAAGCGTGGATGAACACCGAGGTGAACAGCGCCAGCGCCGGAGCCTTCTTGGCGATGGTCGGCAACGTCTCGGTCTGCAGGATCTTCTTACGTTCTTCCAGAGACGGCGCGTTGCGCTCCTTGTCGAGCACTGCGTCGATTTCCTTGTCGACGATGCCGGTGATGCGCTTCGATGACGAGTGGAAGTGCGTGCGCAGGACGAGATCGGGCTCCGGCGAACCGGTGCACCAGCCGCAGTCGATCATGTTGCCTTCGCCGCCGCCGGGCTTGTCGTACAAAAGGTTGCCCCAGGCCGCGACTTCCAGCGTCTGCAGGTTCACCTTGAAGCCCTGCTCCTGCAGCATGCCGGTGATCAGCTCGGCGTATTCCTTGGTCTTCGGATAGAAGCCGACGGAGGTGTAGTAAGTGAGCTCCGGCAGGCCCGCGCCCTTCGGAAAGCCGGCCTCGGCGAGCAGCTTCTGCGCCTTGTCCGGATCGTATTCCGGATAGTCGGCGACCTCGGCATAGCCGAACTTCACCGGAGAGATATGCGCCTTGGAGAAGGTGCCCGAGACCCCGAGAATTTCCAGGATCTGCTTGCGGTCGATCGAATGGCAGGCGGCGAGCCGGATGCGCGGATCGTCGAACGGCTTCTTCGAGCAGCGGAAGAACAGATATTTGTTCTCGACCGAGATCGCCTTGTGGATGTTGAAGCGCTTGTCTTTGGAGATGGTCTCGACCTGCTCCTGCTCGAGCCGCTCGATGATGTCGGCCTCGCCGTTGAGCAGCGACAGCGTGCGCGTCGTGGTGTCGCCGACGAACTTGTACTCGACGCCCGGGATCTTCGGCGCGCCCATGAAGAAGTCCGGGTTGGCCTTCAGCACCGTGGTGTCGCCCTTCTGCTCGACATACATGAACGGGCCGGTGCCGTTCATGCGCGCCGAAAGCTGGGCCTTGTTGGCGACGTCCTTGGCCGACATGATCGGCAGGAACGACGACAGGTAGTAGAACAGCGTCGCCGGGTAGCCCTGCTCCTTGGTGTTGATGCGGCAGGTGAAGTCGTCGACGATGTCGACCTTGACGAGGCCGGGGTACCACTGCGCCGGACGGTCGGGCAGGCAGCCGTATTCATAGGTCGCCTTGACGTCGGCCGAGGTAAACGGCGCGCCGTTGTGGAATTTGACGCCCTTGCGCAGCTTCACTTCCATGGTAAAGGGATCGATCGGCGTCAGCGACTCGGCGAGTTCGAAGATCAGCTCGTCCGGCTTCTCGGGCTTCATCGGCGCGCGGGTCAGATAGCCGAACACGAAGCCTTCGACGATCAGCTGGCCGAGATTGGTGTGGGTGGTCGGGTCCCAGTTGCCGGTGAGGGCCTCGGCGCCGAGGAAGCGCAGCGTCCGGCCTTCCGCCGCGAAGGCGGAGTTGAACAGGAAATTGGGATCGACGCGGCCGAATCCCAGCGCGGCCGCCCCCGCGGCGCCGCCCAGCAACAGGTTTCTGCGATTGATCATGGTGCCCTTTCCCCTCGGGGTGATTATCAGGTGACGCCGAATGCCGCGGACCGCGTTCAGTCGCTTCGCTCGCAGAGCAAGGACACCGGGGCGGCATCGTCCCCGTGACACTGTGAAGCCTAGACCAACTGCCCGCGCGGCCTGATACCCGCTGCTCCACGATTCCGTTGCTCACGCTTCTCCCGCAGGCATGAACCGGACTCCGGGTCGGATGTGCTGTTGCAGTGCGGCTTATTGCGCGCGCACAACGCCCTTTCGACGTGCAGAACATGAACGGTGCATGGGCAGAAATGGCCTGCGTGAGTCCCCTCGCCTATCGTCCCGGGCGATCATGAGCAGAAGGAGACGCGATTTGGCTGTGGCCGGCGGAGACGGAACTGCGATCCGGGGTATCATCTCGGATCTCGACGGAGTGTTGTATCGCGGTGATCAGCCGATCGCGGAATCAATCGAGGCCTTCAAAGTCTGGCACGCACGCGGCGTGCCCTACGCCTTCGTCACCAACAACGCGACCAAGTCAGCCGCACAATTCGCCGCCAAGCTCGAACGCATGGGCGTGCCGACCACGGCCGCGCAGGTGTTCAACGCCGTGTCGGCCACCGCCAGCCTGATGCAGCAGCGCTGGCAACCGGGCACGCGCGTGTTCGCGATCGGCGAGGCGCCGCTGTTCGAAGCGATCGAAGAAGCCGGCTACACGCTGGCCGGCGACGACGCCGACGTCGTCGTGCTCGGCTTCGACTACGCGCTCAACTACGACAAGCTACGCACCGCGGTTCGCGCGGCCCTGAACGGCGCAAGCGTCGTCGTCACCAACCCCGACCTGCTGACGCCCGCCGACGACGGCTTCGAGCCCTGCGTCGGCGTGCTCGGCGCAGCCGTGACTGCCGCGGTGCCTGCGGTCGTGCCGATCGTGGTCGGCAAGCCGCAGCCGTTCATGGTCGAGGCGGCGCTGGCACATGTCGGCACCGGCAAATCCGAGACCATCATGATCGGCGATCAAGTCGCAACTGACATCGTCGCGGGTCAGCGCGCCGGAATTCGGTCGTTTCTGGTTGCCACAGGTTTGCCTCATACTCCGGTGGCGGGTGTAACGCCGGATCGGATCATCGCCAACCTGCGCGACCTGATCGACGAGGTCGGCGCGACCTAGTCCTCTCGGCTCAGCGCATCAGGTGCTGATAGATCCGCGGCAGCGCGGACGGCAGTCGCTCGACCTGGCCGACAATCGCATAGCCGGCACGGCCGAACAGTGGCGCGAAGTAATCCTGCGCATCGACATCAATGGTGACGCCGAACACCGCGACGCCGCTGCGCCGCGCCTGCTGTACCGCCTTCCGGCTGTCCTCCAGCGCGAAACGGCCTTCATAGTGATCGACGTCGTTCGGCTTGCCGTCGGTCAGCAGCAGCACCAGCTTCTTGCGCTGCGGCTGCGCGGCGAGTTCGGCAGTGGCGTGGCGCAGCGCAGCGCCGATCCGCGTGTAGTAGCCCGGCCGCAGCGCGGCGATCCGCTGCTCCACGAGCGGCCCCATCTGTTCGCCGAACGCCTTCACGGTCTCGACCCGCACCCAGTCGCGGCGCCGCGACGTGAAGGTGAGGATGCTGTGAGCATCGCCGCAAGCGGCGAGTCCGTGGGCCAGCACCATCAGCGCTTCCTTCTCGACATCGAGCACGCGGCGATTGTCGATCCACGCATCCGTCGACAGCGACACGTCGACCAGCAGCGTCACCGCGAGATCGCGCGCCTGCGCCCGCGCGGCGAGATGCAGCCGCTCCGACCCGGCGCTGCCCGCGGACAGATCGCAGCGCGCCCGCACCACGGCGTCGAGATCGAGATCGTTGCCGTCGGGCTGCGCCCGCAGCACCTCGTGTCGCGGCCGCAATGTCTCGAACTGGCGCTTTACCCGCTCGATGAGCGCGCGCGTCGCGTCGCTGCAGTGCCAGACTTCGCCCGTGGCCGAGGCTGGCCCGGCTACGACGCGACAGTGATCCGGCAGATAGGCGGCGCGCTTGTAGTCCCACTCCGGATACAGCTTGCCAGCCGTGCGTCGCCCGGCCTCGACCGCCTGCGGCGGCAGATCGAGGTCGAAGCGGAACTTACTCGACGGTTTCTTGGTGGATCTGCCGAGCGTGATCTCATCGAGATCGTCAGCGGCCTGATCGGCATGCTCGTCGTCGTCCTCATCGGTCGGGCGATCGACGTTGACCATCTCGGCCATCGCCAGGATCTTCTCGAATCGGTTGAGCGCCAGCGGATCGCGCTGCGGGCCGTCATTGGTCTTGCGCTTGGCGGCCTTGCGGCGCGGCTCCGAGGTTTGGCGCGCCGCGGTGTCGCCCGGCTCGTCGGCCTCGCGGCGAGAAGCATCATCCGGACGAGTCCAAACCTCACCCCACATCGGACACGGCAGAAACGTTTGATAGACGGACGGCGCCTTCGGCGGCAGCTCTGCATCGCCGGTGATGATCCGCCATAGCGCAGGATCGGGCCGCGCATCGGCTCCGAGCAGCGAAAGGATCAGCGTTTCAATGTCGCGCTCGATACGCGACAGGGACCGCCTCGGCCGCGCTTGCACCAAAGCACAGCCGAGATCGGCGTATACGCTGCTCAGACCGGGAAACGCCGCGAGTACAGCGCGCGTCGTTTGCTCCGCGCGGCGCAGCACGCGGAGATCCCGACGCAGCGGATCAGTCTCGGTGATCGCCTCCTCCGACCCCACCGCGAACCACGCCGCGAGCCAGCGATACAACGCGCGATTGAGCGCCGCATCCGGAAACAGCGCGATCCGCTCCGGCAGGAACAACGTCGCCTCGTCGCGACCGGGCTGCGCCAACCGTTCTTCACCGAGGCCGATGCGCTGCTTCCAGCCGAGCCGATGACCGGATGTTCGCGCTCCGGCCGGCGCGAGCTGGACGCCAACCTCGCCACCGAGCCCGCGATACATCACGCCGAGCGCACCGCGCTCGTCACTCAGCAACGCCGCCGCCTCCGGATAGTCCGCGTAACTCGCCGCCCGCCCAACCATTCGGTGCCAGGCCCGGCCGACGGTTTCTTCGAGTTCGAGGAAGTCGAGCATCGTCGTCGTCCAATCAACAGGTATCACCTCTCCTCCGTCATTCCGGGACGCGCCTCTTGGCGCGCGCCCGGAATCCATAGCCCCTGCTTGGGAGTATGGATTCCGGGTTCGCCGCTGCGCGGCGTCCCGGAGTGACGAGAGGCATGAGCTAGCCGATCACCGCTTGCGCGACTTCGATCAGCGCCGCCTTGACGTCCGCATCGTCGGTGAGCGGCTCGATCATGGCCGCGAGCACGGCGTCGCGGAGTGGCAGGCCTTCGGCGATCAGGCTGGCGCAGTACACCAGCAGGCGCGTCGAGACGCCCTCTTCGAGATCGTGGCCCTTGAGATGGCGCAGCCGCGCCGCGAGCGTCACCAGCGGCGCGACGCGCTCCGGCACTAGCCCGCTTTCGGCAGCGACCACGGCGACTTCCTGCGCATGCGGCAGGAAACCGAATTCGATCGCGGCGAAGCGCTGCCGTGTCGACGGCTTCAACGCTTTGAGCAGGCTCTGGTAGCCGGGATTGTACGACACCACGAGCATGAAATGCGGCGGTGCGATGAGCTGCTCGCCGGTGCGCTCGAGTGGCAGTACGCGGCGGTCGTCGGCGAGCGGATGCAGCACCACCGCGACGTCCTTGCGCGCCTCGACCACCTCGTCGAGATAGCAGATGCCGCCCTGCCGCACCGCGCGGGTCAGCGGCCCGTCGACCCACACCGTCTCGCCGCCCTTGAGCAGATAGCGGCCCGTGAGATCGGCGGCGGTGAGATCGTCGTGGCACGACACGGTGAACAACGGCAGGCCAAGCTTCGCCGCCATATGGGCGACGAAGCGTGTCTTGCCGCAGCCGGTCGGCCCCTTGACCAGCAGCGGCACCCGCCGCTTCCAGGCCAGCTCGAACAGGGCGCATTCGTGCCCCGCCGGCGCGTAGTAAGGCAGCGGGGGGGCGTTGGCGTCGATGGCATGCAAGGCGGGCTTCATGGCGATGTCTCCCAACGAGGAAAAGACTGGCGGCCACGGCGTCATCCTGGCCGCCAGTTCGGCCTATTCGGCCGGTTGCAGGGCGCCGCTGAGGGCGGCCTGCTTGGTGCGTCCGGGAACCAGAATCGCCCAGACGAACATCAGCGCGGAGATCAGCACGCAGACGCCGGACCCGAGCCGCACCCAGTAGAACAGAGCGAGCTGATCCTGCACCTCGATGAAGCTCTGGCCGAGCACGCGCTGCAGATGCACCTGGATGACGCCGGCGAAGGTCAGCGCGAAGGTCATCACGCTCATCGCCGTGCACATCAGCCAGAACGAGGCGATCGACAGCATCTGGTTGTAGGGCGCGCGGCCGCGCAGTTGCGGGATCGCGTAGGTCATCATCGCCAGGTTCAACATCACATAGGCGCCGAAGAAGGCGAGATGGCCGTGAGCCGCGGTGACCTGGGTGCCGTGGGTGTAGTAGTTCACGCTGGACAACGTGTGCAGGAAGCCCCAGACGCCGGCACCGAAGAACGCCATCACCGAGCAGCCGACCGACCACAGCAGCGCGGCGCGGTTCTCGTGCTTGCGGCCGGCCTTCCAGGTCATCTGCACGGTGAAGATCACCATGGTGAAGAACGGCGCGACTTCGAGCGTCGAGAACAAGGAGCCGATCCACTGCCAATAGCCCGGCGCGCCGATCCAGTAATAATGATGGCCGGTGCCGAGGATGCCGGAGAACAGCGCGAGCCCGATGATGACGTAGAGCCATTTCTCGACCACTTCACGGTCGATGCCGTTGAGCTTGATCATCAGGAACGCCAAAACCGACGCCATGATCAATTCCCAGACGCCCTCGACCCAGAGATGAACGACGTACCACCAGTACATCTTGTCGAGCCCGAGATTGGCCGGGTTGTAGAACGAGAACAGGAAGAAGATCGCGACGCCCCACAGCCCGAACAGCAGGATGTTGGTCACCGTGGTCTTGCGCCCCTTCAGCACCGTCATGGTGATGTTGAACAGGAACATCAGGCAAACCACGACGATGCCGATCTTGATCACGAACGGCTGCTCGAGGAATTCGCGCCCTTCGTGATAGTGGAACAGATATCCGACCACCGCGGCGCCGGCCGCACCGAAGAACAGCCAGAATTGCAGCTTGGCGAGGAACGGGCTGAACAGCTCGTTCTCGCTCTCCTCGGGCACCAAATAATAGGTGCAGCCCATGAAGCCCATCAGCAACCAGACGATCAGCGCGTTGGTGTGGATCATCCGGACGATGTTGAAGGGCAGCAATTCGGACAACGTATTCGGCAGCACGTAGATCGTGCCGGCCAGCACACCGAACGAGACCTGGGCGAGAAACAGCGTCAGCGCGCCGTAGAAATACAGCAGCGCGACCTTCTGGGTTTGATATTTGATCATGACGGTCTTCCGATGAAGGGCGATTGAAGGCGGATCAGCCGGCGTTATTCGGCGGCCAGGACTGGGTCTTGATCCGGCTGGTCCATTCGAGGAAATCGGCGAGGTCGTTGACCTCCTGATCGCTCAGATGGAATTGCGGCATCTGGCGACGGCCTTCGACGCCGGAGGGCTGTGAGGCCATCCAGGATTTCAGCATCTCGCGGGCCTGCGCGGGATCCTTGTCACCGCCCCAGCGGACCCAGACATTGCCGACCTCTGGCGCGTAATAGGCGCCTTCACCGAGCAGCGTGTGGCAATTGATGCAGGAATTCTTCTCCCAGATGTGCTTTCCGCGCGCCACCGCGGCGGTCAGCGTCGACGCATCGGTCGACCGCGTCACGATGTAGTAATGGCTGTGCGCGGTAAGGCCGACGAAGATCGCGAAGAAGAATGCCGAGCCGCCGAAGAAGACGTTGCGGGCGGCGGATTTGGTGAGGCGCTCGGCCATCACGAGGTTCCTTTCGATGCGGAGGATGTGGAGCTTGCAGCTTCGCAACCGATGCTATCGAAGGCGGCAACAGCAACGTTGTGCTGGCACAACGTTCAAGGCGATCAGCGCAGGAGTTGCGCGAGGCCAGGGATCAGCGCGGCGAGCGCGACGAAGCCGATCCACACCCAAAGGATGGCACGCCAGGGACCGGCGGCATTTCGGAAGCCGAAGTAATCAAGCACGAGCAGCCGGGCCTTGACCGCAGCGATCGCAATCAGCAGCGCGCCGCCGACGAAGCCAGCGGCCGGACCGCGGCTGAGCGCGATGGTTACTCCGGTGAGGATCAGCAATGCCGGCAAGGCGCGATCGCGTCGATCAGAGAGCCGCATCATCCCCTCACCGCATCAGATAGATGATTGGGACCAACATCAGCCAGACGAGGTCGACCATGTGCCAGAACGCGGCGCCGGTCTCGACATCGGCCGGCTCGGCACGCCAGGCCACAACGGCGAGAATGACGAGGCCGAGCACGACGTGCAGCAGATGGAAACCGGTGAGCAGGAAGTACAGCGTGAAGAACGCACTGGTCTCGACGTCGATACCGCGGCCGATCTCGTCGGCATATTCGACCAGCTTGAGTGCGATGAAGAGAACGCCGAGCAGGCCGGCGCCCGCGAGCCATCGCCGGGCGGCGGCGCGCGCGTCGGCCTGGGCCGAGGCGCAGGCGCGGGCCGCACACCAGCCGCTCGTGATCAGACAAAGGGTGTTGACAGACGCGATCAACGGATCGAGCTGCGCCTGCCCCGCTGCGAATGTAGTAGGGTCGAGCGCCTTCGCCACCGCAAACGCCACCAGCAGCGCGCCGAACGCGGCGAGTTCGCTGAAGATCAGCAGCCAGATCATCGGATGGCCGGGCAGCGAGTCCAGCACGGAGGCTTCGGACGCCGCCGTCGGCACGTCGGCCATGGTCGCAGGGGGACAGGAGGTCATGGCGCGACCGTAACGGTCGATCCGACTCGCCGTTTGTCGCGGCACAAGCTCGCGGCATTTTCCGCCGATCGCCCGAAAGGTTGTGCTGCGGCAAACACGATCGACCCGCGGCCGCTAGGGTCTCGCCACGTTACGCCGACCGGAGGCCGCCATGACCGAAGCGCAATGGGGATTGATCGTCGTCACCGCCATCATCATCGTGTTCGCCGCGGCGATGCGGTCGATCGGCGCGCTGCGGACAGGCGGCACGGTCACGGCGATCGTCGTCACGATCGTCGTGGCGACGTCGCTGTTTCTCACGCAATAGTGGCGCGTGAAACTACGCGCCGATCCTGACCACCATCTTGCCGAGCGCCGCGCGCGTCGTCATCGCCGTGAAGGCATCGCGAAACTCCGCGAACGGAAACACCCGGCCGACGACAGGCACGAGTTCACCATCGCGCAGCCAGGCAAACAGCTGCCGCATCGCCTCGTCACGCACCGCCGACTCTCGACGAGCGATCTGGGCCAGATCGACGCCGAGCAGCGCGCCGCCCTTGAGCAGCGGCAGGTTGAACGGCAGCGCCGGGATCGTGCCGGCCGCAAAGCCGACCACGAGGTGGCGCCCGTTCCAGGCGATCGAGCGGAAGGCCTGCAGACTCACCTCACCGCCGACCGGATCGTAGATCACGTCGGGGCCGTGCCCGCCCGTAAGCTCTTTCAACTGGTCGCGCCAGTCCGCGCGGGTGTAGTCGACGGCCGCATCGGCGCCGTGTTCGATGGCGAACTGGCGTTTCTCCTCGGTTGAAGCCGCCGCGATGACCCGCGCGCCGAGCAGCTTGCCGATCTGCACCGCCGCAATGCCGACACCTCCGGCAGCACCGAGAACCAGCAGGATGTCGCCGGCCTGAAGCCGCGCGCGGTAGCGCAACGCATAGAGACCCGTCAGATAGTTGGCGAAGAACGAGGCGCCGATCTCTGGCGCGAGCCCTTCGGGGGCCACCATCAGATCCGTCGCCGGCACACAGATGTATTCGGCGAGACCGCCGTTCCGGGCCATCCCGATGACCGGTGTCCCCGGCAGCGGCGCGGACACGCCATCGGCCGCCTGATCGACGACGCCAGAGAATTCCGTTCCGGGCGTGAAAGGCAACGGATCTTTGGTCTGATAAAGCCCTTGCACCTTGAGCCCGTCGACGAAGCCCACCGCGGCCGCCTGGATGCGGACCCGCACCATGCCGGGCGCGAGAAAAGGTTCTGGCACATCCTTGATGCCGATATTCTCGATGCGGCTAAAATCGTCGACCACGACTGCTTTCATGTCATCCTCTTGGCGAGATCTGCCTCCTGCATAGCCGGAAAACGGCGACAGTGAACAGGCTCGCCAGCGCATGGCGTAGCGACATGAAGGGCACCCGCGGCGCGACCGGGGTGCAAAAAGCAGGACAATCTTACGAGCCCCGTGGCTTCGCCACCGGGGGTGCAGACTGATGATTTTTCGGGGAAATCTTGGTCGGAGTGGCAGGATTCGAACCTGCGACCCCTGCGTCCCGAACGCAGTGCTCTACCGGGCTGAGCCACACTCCGACAAGGTGGCCGGCTTATAGCGTCCGCCTTCCGGCTTCGCAAGCGTTCCTATGGGGACAATTCGAGGATTTTATCCAAGCCGCCGTCCGCAGACGGGGGCGACGGCGTCAACGAACGTGACTCAGCTCAGAACGGGCGTAAAGCCATAAAAACGCTGCGCGTTTTCGGCCAGTACGCGATCGCGGGCAGCGGCGTCGGGCACCCAGTCGGCGAGCAGATCGAGCAGATCGCCGACATTCATCATGTGCTGCCAGGTCGCGACATGCGGCCAGTCACTGCCCCAGACGCAACGATCGGGCGCGGTCTCGTGCAGCAGCCGCGCGAACGGGATCGTGTCGGCATAGGGGAAACCAGCGACCGTGTTGCGATAGGCGCCCGACAGCTTCACCCAGGCCCCGTCCCGCACCAGCGACACCAGCGTCTGGAAGCCCGGATCATCGATGCCGCGTGCCACCGGGAAGTGGCCCCAGTGGTCGACGATGAAGGGCACCGGCAGCCGTCCGAGCTGCGGCGCCAGCGGCACGAGGTCTTTGGCGTCGATCAGGAACTGCAGGTGCCATCCCAGGTCCTTGGCCATCGCCGCGTATTCGCCGACGCGTTCGAACCCGATGCCACCGCCATACAGGATGTTGAGGCGAAGGCCGACAATGCCGGCGTCCTTCAGCGCCGCCAGCTCCTTGTCCGACAGACCGAGCGGGATCACCGCGATTCCCTTCAGCCGGTCCGGATGGGCCCGCAGCGTTTCCAATAGCAGCCGGTTGTCGGTGCCGTGCACGCTGACCTGCACCAGCACGCCATAGGTCATGCCGGTGGCGTCGAGCATCGCCAGATAGGCCTCCGTTGTCGCCGCCGGCGGCGTGTAGCTGCGGCCTTCGACGAACGGATAGGCCGGCGGCAGCCCGATGACATGGGCGTGGGTGTCGACGGCTCCCGGCGGCACGACGAAGCGAGTCGGCGGGCGCGGCGACGGATCGGGCCCTGGACAGGCCGGAGCCGGATCCGTCGAGGTCACAGGCTCACTCATCGGCGCTGAGCACGGTGCCGCGGGTTTCCGGCAGCGCGTAGGCCGCCGCGAAGAACAGCACATAGGCGAACATCGCAAACAGACAAATAGCGTTCGCCAACGTGGTCACTTGCGACAGATAGCCGACCAGGAACGGAAACAGCGCGCCGACGCCGCGGCCGAAATTATAGCAGAAGCCCTGTCCCGAGCCGCGCAGGCTGGTCGGAAAAAGCTCGGTCAGAAACGCGCCCATGCCGGAGAAATAGCCGGAAGCGAAGAAGCCGAGCGGGAAGCCCAGCACCCACAGCATCTCGTTCGACAGCGGAAGCTGGGTATAGGCCAGCACCACCACCATCGCGCCCAGCGAGAAGGTGAGGAACAGGCTGCGGCGGCCGAACCGATCAGCGAACCAGGCGCCGACCAGATAACCGACGAAAGACCCGACAATCAGCGTCGCCAGATAGCCGGTCGAACCGACGATCGAGAGCTTGCGCTCGGTCGTCAGGAAGCGCGGCACCCAGAAGGTGATCGCGTAGTAACCGCCCTGACATCCGGTGGCGACCAGCGAGGCCAGGATCGTCGTCTTCAGAATACGCCCCTGGAAGATCGCGAGGATCGAACGGCTGCCGCCCGCCGCCGTGATCCTGGCGCGGGTTTGCGCCGCGACTTCCGGCTCCTTCACATAGGCACGCAGATACAGCACCAGCAGCGCCGGCAGCGCGCCGATCGCGAACATCCAGCGCCACGCCTGCTCGGGCGGCAGCAGCGAGAACAGCGCGGCTTGCGCCAGCACCGCCATGCCCCAGCCAACCGCCCAGCCCGACTGCACCGAGCCGACTGCACGGCCACGATATTGCGGACGGATGGTCTCGCCGATCAGCACCGCGCCGGCCGCCCACTCACCGCCGAAACCGAAGCCGAGCAGCGCACGCAGGATCAGCAATTGTTCGAAGTTCTGCGCGAACGCGCACAGCAGCGAGAACAGCGAGAACCAGATGATGGTGAGTTGCAGCGTGCGGACTCGGCCGATCCGATCGGCCAGATAGCCCGCGGCCCAGCCGCCAACAGCGGAAGCGAGCAGCGTCACCGTGCCCGCGAGGCCGGCCGAGCCGGCGTCGACTTTCCACAGCGCGATGATCGTCCCGATCACCAGCGGGTAGATCATGAAATCCATGCCGTCGAGCGCCCAGCCCGTCGCGCAGGCCCAGAAGGTGCGCTTCTCGGGAACGGTCATGTCTTTGTAGAAGCCGGTCAGGCTGGTATCCGCGATCGGCGCGACCGTGCTCGAAGATGTCGTCATCGTATCCTCCCTCGCTCGCCTTCACCGGGCGATCGCTCGTGTGCGACAAATTTATCAATCGAGAGGACGCGTCTGCCGGAAAATTGTCAGCTGACCGTGGAGACGGCGGCTTTCTGTCGAAAAATTACTCGCGGCCACGCTGCAGCCGGCGATAGCGCGCAGGGCTTTCGCCGGTCACCTGACGGAACGCGACGCCGAAATGAGATTGCGACGAGAAGCCGACGCCCAGCGCGATTTCGACAATCGGAAGGTCCGACGTCTCGAGCAATCGTCTGGCGGCAGCTATCCGCTGTTCGACAACGAAGCGATGCGGCGTCATCCCGGTGGAGCGCTTGAAGCTGCGGATGAAGTTGGACGGACTCATGCCCGCAACCTGCGCCATCGCCGCCAAGGTGATCGGCGCTCCGGGATCCGACCTGACAAACTCGGCGATCCGCTCGCGCACCGGTCCTTCCAGCGGCGCGGTTTGCTCGGCTGGGGTCGAACGCGGCGCCGAATAGCGATCCGTCAGATGCAGGGCGAGCGTGTAGGCGAGTTGCTCAGCCAGCAACGCGTTCGGCCGTCCACCGCTCTCGCTGGCCTCGACGAGACGCTTGGCCGACGCTTCGAGCAGCGCATCGTCGACATCCCAAGCGGTGTCCCGCAGCGCGATCGCATCGGCTGCGCCGAGGGAACGCCCGACATCCCTGAGCAGCGGCTCGCCCAGATACAACAGCAACAGCTTGCCCTGATTGGTGTCGGGCACGGCATCGACCACTACCCGTCGCCCGGGCTGGCCGATGCGAAATCGCCCGGCATGGACCGGCGCGTCGCGCCGCACCTTGCCGTTCTCGATCAGGACATGACGGCGAACGTCATACAACGTGATCGCGACCGTCGGGACCGGTAGCTCGCCGAACTCATAGAGATGCGGGCCCGTCACTTCGCTCACTGCAGCGGCAAATCCTGTCGTTGACCAAAGATCGATCAGAGCGGATTGCCTGCGGCCGGTGACGCGTTCGGCATGAAGCAGCGGGTTGAGTTGCATCGGATAAGCGCCTGTGTGAACAATCCATCCTCACTCTATATTGGAACGCGTTGCAAGTCCGTCGCACGGCCTCTTTCGACCTTCTTCAAACGGGATTTCACGCGTGCGCGGAGGAAGGCTTCGCGATTTGGGCGAGCACCTGATCCATTTCGATCATGACGTCTCCCGCGTGTGATGCAGCGCAGCGCGTCGACTTTGCTACTTCGCATCTGCGCGAATTGCGATATGAACCGGGCATGATGCTCGACCTGACCACCACCAGACTGACCGCCGGGGATGCCGAGGCTGCCGCGCACGCCTTGCGAGGCGGCAGCCTGGTCGCGTTCCCGACCGAGACGGTCTATGGGCTGGGCGCGGATGCCACCAACGCCGACGCCGTCGCGCGGCTCTACGCCGCCAAGGGAAGGCCGTCATTCAACCCTCTGATCGCCCACGTTGCCGATCTGGCTGCAGCGCGCGCGGTCGCCAAACTCGACGAGGTGTCACTGCGATTGGCCGAGGCCTTTTGGCCTGGGCCGCTGACGCTGGTCCTGCCCAAGGCAACGAATTGTTCGGTTTGCGATCTCGCCACCGCCGGACTCGTTAGCGTGGCCCTGCGCGTGCCCGCGCATCCGGTGGCACAGTCGATCCTACGAGCATTCGGAGGACCGGTCGTTGCGCCCTCCGCCAACCGCTCCGGCCACGTCTCCCCGACCACAGCGGCCCATGTCGCAGCGGACCTCGACGGGCGCATCGACGTCATCGTCGACGGCGGCCCTGTGATGGTCGGGGTCGAATCCACGATCATCGGCTGCCTCGGCGTACCCGTGCTGCTACGTCCCGGAGGTGTGCCGCGCGAGGCGATCGAGCGTGTGCTGGGGCGGACGCTTAGCACACCCATGGCAATCCCTGATGCCGGCCGTGCGCCGGTCGCGCCTGGGATGCTGGCATCGCACTACGCGCCGCGTGCCCGCGTGCGTCTCGAGGCGACGACCGTCGAGTCGGGCGAAGCCCTGCTGGCGTTTGGTCCCGACCTGCCTCCGGGTGCAGAAACGGCCGTCGCGGTGCGCAATCTATCTACGCGCGGCGATCTCGCTGAAGCCGCGGCCCGTCTGTTCGGCGCGCTGCGTGCTCTCGATGAGGTCGAAGCGCGCGCGATCGCAGTGATGCCGATTCCAACGCACGGCCTTGGTGAGGCGATCAACGATCGCCTGCGCCGCGCCGCCGCGCCGCGCCCATGAAGACCGGACCAACAAATCATTGCGTCGTCGCGAGCGGCGCGAAGCCATCGAGAACCGCCTGATAGGCGCTCCGCATTGCTTCGCCGCTCGGCTCCTCGCAACGACAGGGAAGAGGAAACATCATGAACATCGTCGCCCCGCACTCGCCCGAGGCTCTGTCCTCCGACCTGATCGCGCGCTTTGCGGCAATCGTCGGCGACAGGCATGCCCTGACGGATCCGATCGAACTCGAGGCTTACGTCACCGAGGAGCGCAATCTGTATCACGGCCGGTCGCCGTTGGTGCTGCGTCCGGGATCGACTGCGGAAGTCGCGGCGATCTGCAAGCTCGCGCACGACACGCGCGTCGCTCTGGTGCCACAGGGCGGCAATACCGGGCTTGTCGGCGGCCAGACGCCGCACAATGGCGAGGTCGTGATCTCGTTGAAGCGGATGGACAAGATCCGGGAAATCGACCTCGCGTCGAATACCATGACGGTCGAAGCCGGAGTCATTCTGCAGACCGCGCAGGAGCGCGCCGCGAATATCGACCGGCTGTTTCCGCTGTCGCTCGGCGCGCAGGGAAGTTGCACCATCGGCGGCAATCTGGCGACCAATGCCGGCGGCACTGCCGCGCTCGCCTACGGGTTGGCCCGCGACATGGCGCTCGGCGTGGAAGTCGTCCTCGCCGACGGCCGCGTGCTGAACCTGCTGTCGAAGTTGAAAAAGGACAACACCGGCTACGACCTGCGCGACCTGTTCATCGGCGCCGAAGGGACGCTCGGCATCATCACGGCTGCGACGCTGAAGCTGTTTCCGAAGCCACGGGCGGTGGAAACCGCATTCGTCGGACTGCAGTCGCCCGAGGCCGCGCTGCAATTGCTCTGCATCGCCCAGCGAGAAGCCGCGGGCCATCTCACCAGCTTCGAACTGATCGCCGAGATCGCGCTCGATTTCTCGGTGCGCCACGCCCATAACCGAGACCCACTGGAGAGCCGCTATCCGTGGTACGTGCTGATGGAGCTGTCGTCGATGCGCGAGGCCGCGCGCGGCGCCCTCGAGGCGATTCTCGAACGGGGTTTCGAGGACGGCATTGTCGATGACGCGGCGATCGCCGCGTCGCTACAGCAACAGGAAGCTTTCTGGAAACTACGCGAGGAGATCTCGCCGGCGCAGAAGCCGGAAGGTGGCTCGATCAAGCACGACATCTCGGTCCCGGTCGCCGCGGTTCCGGCCTTCATCACAGAGGCGAACGCGGCGGTGATCGAGCTGATCCCCGGCGCACGGCCGGTGCCATTCGGCCATCTCGGCGACGGCAACATCCACTACAATGTCAGCCAGCCGGTGGACGCCGATAAAGCCGAATTTCTCGCGCGCTGGCACGAGGTCAACAGCGTCGTGTTCGCGATCGTGCTGCGGCATGGCGGATCGATCTCGGCCGAACACGGCATCGGCGTGATGAAGCGCGACGAGCTCCCGAGCGTGAAGGACCCCACCGCGATGGAACTGATGCGCTCGATCAAGTCGCTGCTCGATCCGCACGGCATCATGAACCCTGGCAAGGTCGTGTAGTCACCGAGAAGAAAGTCGGCAGCACAAGCCACGGCGCGAAGGACGCCTTGGCGCCCTTGGCTGGCAGGCGCACACTTCGCTAAGTCGTCGAACAAATTGACGTGGATGCCCGAGGTCGCCAACAGGGCCGAGGAAGCGTTCAAAAAAACGAGCCCTGCCCGCTGTCTTCCGTCGGCAGCTTCGCCCGCCCGGCGCGCTTCGCCGCCGGCGGTTTCGGTGCCCGGGCCTGGACGGCCTGCGCCTCCTCGTCCGAAATCGGCAGGATCAGTTGCGGGTTGTCGTTGGCGACGCGGTTGACAGCGCTGGACACCGCGCACCAGACGAACAGGCCGTCCGGCGGCGAGCGAAGTAATCCGGCGACGCCTTCGACATCCGTTTCATCGGCGTCGAGCCAACACGCATAGTCGTCGGGCGCGATCGTGACGGGCACGCGGTCGTGCAGCTCGGTCATCCTGCCTTCGGCCGCAGTGGTCACGATCGCGACCGTGTCGAGTTCCTCGCCATTGGAGCCCACCCAGGTCTCCCAGACGCCGGCGAAACCGATCGGCCCGCCGCCCTGCGGCTGAATAAAATAGGGCTGCTTGCGTGAGCCGATCGCCCTCCACTCGTAGTAGCCATCTGTCGGAACGAGACAGCGGCGACGCCGGATCGCGTTGCGGAACGCGGGCTTCTCGAACACGGTTTCGGCGCGGGCATTGATCACCAGCGCAAACGCCTTCGGATCTTTCACCCAGGACGGCAGAAATCCCCACCGCATCAGCCGGAATCGACGCGCACCACCGTCGAGGATCACGACAGGAATGGGTTGGGTGGGCGCGATGTTGTAGCGCGCCGGGAAGTTTGGCTGATCCACATAGGCGAAGGCCTCGCGAATGGCTGCCGGTGCAGAAGTAATGACAAAGCGTCCGCACATTGCGCGTTTATCCCAGGTGGATTCTTCAGAGCCTATTAACCCCGGTATCCGAAGAATACCATTGATGGCATCGATGCAAACCAGCCCCTCACCGCGCCCAGGATCATCGGGTGGCGCAGATGCCGCCGCGCGTGCGGCGGAGCTGTCGGCTGCGAATATCAATCCGAAAACCGGGCTCGCAACCGACTATTTGAACCACTTCAACGAAGCCATCATGCTGCTCGAAATGATTCCGGACATGCCCGAATGTTCGGAGGACTTCCTCGGCTGGCAGCCCCTGTCCTATGCGGAACACTTCAAGCTCTCGAACTTCAAGGCGCGCGATCTCGCGATCGACGCCTATGAACATGCCGATCCCGGCATCCGCCAGGACTTCGACGAAGTCACCAGCAACATGACCGCGATTCTTTCGGCGATCGGCGATGCCATGCGCGGCGCCAAGCAGGATTCGACGCGCACCAAGCTGGCGGAGGAAGCGGTCGGTTGGATCAAACCGCTGATCGGGCGCGCCGGCGGCATCATCAACGGCCAGGGTAGCGCAGCGGACGTCGACTTCATCATGTCGCACTGACCAGCCGTGTCTTCGGAACCACCCCGCCATCCTCAACTCGCCGTCAGCGCCTCCATTTTTCGCGACGGCCGCGTGCTGCTGGTCCGCCGCGCGCGATCGCCCGGCAAGGGCTTCTATTCCCTGCCCGGCGGCCGGGTCGAATTCGGCGAAACGCTCGAAGCGGCATTGACGCGCGAGATCGCGGAGGAGACCGCTCTGACCGTCAGAATCACCGGTCTCTCCGGTTGGCGCGAGGTCGTGCCGGGGCCGACGAATGCCGGGCACTACGTGATTCTGTCCTTCGCAGCACGTTGGATCGCCGGCGATCCGGCACTGAACGACGAACTCGACGACGCCGTCTGGGTGGCCCCCGAGTCGGTCGGCAAGTTCAAGGTCACCGAGGGCCTGCCGGCGATCGTCGCGGCCGCGCGCGCCCTGATCGGAACCTGACCCGCCATAAGCTTGCCGCTGCGGCGGAAAAAGCCTATCAGGCCGCGTCGGGATCCCCTCATGCTGAAGCGCCTGTTCGCCCTTTCACTCGTGGTTGCGACCTGCAGCCTTGCCCCGGCGCGCGCGCAGGACGGCGCCGCGCCGTTCGATGCCGACCTCCAACGCTTCGCCGAGATTCTGGGAACGCTGCATTACCTGCGCGGAATCTGCGGCAGCAATGAAGGCGCCAAATGGCGCAACGAGATGCAGGCCTTGATCGACGCCGAAACGCCCTCAGGAGAGCGTCGCACCCGGCTGATCGCCGGATTCAATCGGGGCTACAACGGGTTCCAGCAGACCTATCGGACCTGCACGCCGGCCGCCAAGGTGGCGATTCGCCGATATCTCGAGGAAGGTTCCAAGATCTCCCGCGATCTGACCGCCCGCTACGCGAACTGAGCGGACCTCGGGTTTATCCCAGGCCGTTAACCTTTCCTAAAGAACTCCCTAGCCGGCGTCCGTGTGCGTGGTAACACTTCGGAATTGCCGGTCCGCAGTGGACCGGGCCCTACCTTGTTGAGATTCATGAGCGTCACGACTTACCCTCCCGAGCGCGACCTGCAGGCTGACCGCGAGCAGAAGCAGACGGCGCTCAGCTATCTCAGCGAAGCCTGGGCCGAGGCCTTGCACGACGGCGTCGACGGCGATTGCCTGGCGCAGGCGAGCTTGTTCACCGCCTTCGCGGAGCTGGTCGGCACCTACGGCGAGGATGCCGTGGCGAAGTTCGTCGAGGGCCTTCCGGGCCGGGTTCGCAACGGCGAATTCTCGATCGCGCTCGCAAAGCAGTAACGGCTCCCTGCAAGCGTCTGACGCCCGTCGCAAGCGGGCTCCGATACGCAGGCCGCATTTGACGGATTGTCCGCTGCACTTGGCCGTACGGAATGAGCCGACGCCGAACCTCAGTTTCGCGCGAAGGCCTGAAGCCCCTTGAAGGTGAGTCGCTTCGGATCCTTGACGCCCGCCAGATAAAATCGGCGGATGAATTCGGTCACGGCGGTTCGGTCACATCCGGTCAAGGTCACGATGGCATCGACCGCGGTCTTCTGAGCTTCCATCTGGAATCCCCCTTAGGCGTATCGGTCACTCCACGACCCGGCGATCGTTGCGACTTTCAAAGGCTGCGCCGCATTCGTTGATTTGCTGTTAACCAACGCCTCGAACCCGATCCGGCGCGCGCCAGCCGAATCGTGTGCCATCATCGCTGATGATACTCGCGGCGAGGATACGCAGAATCCCCCACCGGAGTTCCCCTGAGGTGCTGACAAAATGACGCAGGGCCTCAGCGCGCCTCGTGTCGGCTGCTGTCAATGCGCAGGCTCCATGCGGCTCGCGATCAGTTCGGCCGCCGCCGCCGAAATCGCAAGGACGAGATCGTGCTCGACTCGACTGGCCTCTACCGCGGCGATCTCGTGGTATTCAACACCACGATCGACGTGCCGGGCTGAAGCGTTCTGCCTCGTAGCATCAAAGCAGGCGCTCTGGATCGCTCACAACAAGCAAGACCTCATGGTGAGGAGGCGCGCAGCGCCGTCTCGAACCATGCGCCGCCGGCACTGCGTGGCCCCATCCTTCGAGACGCCCGGCTTCGCCGGGCTCCTCAGGATGAGGAGTCAGTGTACTTGGGCACGTCGCTTCAATTAGTCGAGGACGATGCCTTCCAGGACAAGCACAGCCTATGGCTTCAGCGTCTCCAGAAACCGCACCGGCTCGCCGGTGGACGGGGTCGTCAGTTCGCCCTGCCACATCACTTTGGCGCCGCGTACGAAGGTGCCTACCGGCCAGCCGGTGACGCGGACGCCGTCATAGGGCGTCCAGCCGGCGCGCGAGGCGACCCAGTCGTTGGTGATGGTCTCGCTTCGCTTGAGATCGACCACCGTGAAGTCGGCGTCGAAGCCGGCGGCAATGCGGCCCTTGCAGGCGATGTTGAACAGCCGCGCCGGGCCGGCGCTGGTGAGATCGACAAAGCGCGCCAGCGACAGCCGGCCGGCATTGACGTGATCCAGCATGGTCGGCACCAGCGTCTGTACGCCGGTCATGCCCGAGGGCGAGGCCGGATAGACCTTGGCCTTCTCTTCGAGCGTATGCGGCGCGTGGTCGGAGCCGAGCACATCGACGACGCCCTGGGCCAGACCGTGCCAGATGCCGTCGCGATGCCAGGCGTCGCGCACCGGCGGATTCATCTGCGCCTTGGTGCCGAGCCGCTCGTAACACTCCGGCGCCACCAGCGTCAGGTGATGCGGCGTCACCTCGACCGATGCGACGTCCTTATGCTCGCGTAAAAACTCCATCTCCTGCCGCGTCGAGATATGCAGCACGTGGATCCGCTTGCCGGTCTCGCGCGCGATCGCCACCAGCCGCTGTGTCGCCTGCAACGCCGCAACGTCGTCGCGCCAGACCGGATGCGAGCGCGGGTCGCCCTCGATCCGCTCGCCCTTGCGGTCGTTGAGCCGATACTCGTCTTCGGCGTGGAACGCCGCGCGACGCTGAATCACCGACAGGATGCGGCGCAGGCTCGGATCATCCTCGACCAGCAGGCTGCCGGTCGACGAGCCGATGAACACTTTCACGCCGGCGCAGCCGCGGGCGCGCTCGAGCTTGGGCAACTCCTCGACATTGTCGCGGGTGCCGCCGATGAAGAACGCAAAGTCGCAATGCATCCGGTGCTCGGCACGCGCGACCTTGTCGGTGAAGGTCTCCTCGGTCACCGTCAGCGGATTGGTGTTGGGCATTTCGAACACCGCGGTGACGCCGCCCATCACGGCGCTGCGCGAGCCGGTTTCGAGGTCTTCTTTGTGGGTGAGCCCCGGCTCGCGGAAATGCACCTGGGTGTCGATCACGCCAGGCAGCACATGCAGGCCGCGGCAATCGATCGTCTCGCCGGCCTGTTCGGCGCCGAGCGAGCCCAGCGCGGCGATCCGGCCATCCTTGATGCCGATGTCGCTAACGCCCTCGCCGTCCTGGTTGACGATGGTGCCGCCCTTCAGAATCGTGTCGAATGTGCCGGTCATGGTCCTCGAAAGCCTCTCGGCGGTGCGCATCTTGCAGGGCTTGTCGACCAAGCCTTGTTTGAGCGTGCCTTGTTGCGTGCGGTTCGGCCGCTTATTTTGGCAGTCATAGCCGGCCCGGGCGTCTGCGCAAAGGACGTTCCTGACCGGCGTTTCGGCAGAATTCGATCGAGAATTTGATGAAGGCGACATTTCTTTCCGACCGTGGCGTGCTCAAGATCAGCGGTCCCGACGCACGGCACCTGCTGAACGGCTTGGTCACCACCGACCTGACCAAGCTGGTTCCCGGGCAGGGCCGGTTCGGTGCGCTGCTGACGCCGCAAGGCAAGATCGTCAGCGATTTCTTCATCACGGAGCTGCCGCCCGAAGACGATGGCGGCCTGCTGCTCGATTGCCCAAAGGCGCTCGCCGAACCGCTCGCTACCAAGCTGAAATTCTACAAGCTGCGCGCCAAGGTGCTGATCGAGAACCTGTCCGACCGACTCGGCGTGCTGGCGGTGTGGGACGGCGTGCTGGCGCAGCCGCCCGAAATGGGCTTCGTCGATCCGCGCGCCGACCAGCTCGGCTGGCGAGTCATCGTTCCGGAATTGCTGGCAGAAGCGACCGCTGAAGCGCTCGGAGCCACGCTCGTCGCGCCAAGCGATTACGACACGCACAGGATCGCCTGCGGCGTGCCAAACGGCGGCGCCGACTTCGCCTATTCGGACGCGTTCCCGCATGAGGCCAATATGGACCGGCTGCACGGCGTCGATTTCAGCAAGGGCTGCTACATCGGCCAAGAGGTGGTGTCGCGGATGCACCATCGCGGCACCGCGCGCACCCGGATCGTGCGCGTGACCTTCGACGGCGACGCGCCGCAGGCCGGCAGCGACATCGCTGCAGGCGACAAGGCTGTCGGCACGATGGGGTCATCGGTGCCCGGCCGCGGGCTGGCGCTGCTGCGGATCGACCGTGTCGCCGAAGCGCGCCAGGCCGGACTGTCGCTCGTTGCTGGCGGCGTCACGCTGACGATCGCCGATCCCGACGACTTGACGCCCGCGCAGCGCAGGACCGGCACATGAGCCGCGGCCCCCGGCTCGGCGCCGATGGACTGAATCGCTGCCCGTGGCCGGGCGACGATCCCTTGTACGTCGCCTATCACGACACCGAATGGGGCGTCCCCGAATACGACGACCGCGCGCTGTTCGAGAAACTGATCCTCGACGGCTTTCAGGCCGGGCTGTCGTGGATCACCATCCTGCGCAAGCGCGACAATTTCCGCCGCGCCTTCGACGATTTCGATCCGGCCAAGATCGCGCGCTACGACGCAGACAAGATCGCCGCGCTGATGAACGATGTCGGCATTGTCCGTAACCGCGCCAAGATCGAAGGTGCGATCGGCAGCGCCAAAGCATGGCTGAAAATCCAGGAGGAAGGCCCCGGCTTTTCCAAATGGCTGTGGGGCTTCGTCGGCGGCGCACCGAAGGTGAACGCGTTCAAGACCACCGCGGGCGTGCCAGCTTCGACGCCGCTGTCGGTGAAAATTTCAAAGGAGCTGTCGGCGCGCGGATTTAAATTCGTCGGGCCGACCATCGTGTACGCCTTCATGCAGGCGGTCGGCATGGTCAACGATCATCTGGTCGACTGCCATTGCCACGCGCGGTGCGGCGCCATGACGAAACCGCAGCGGCGCATCGCTACTAAGCAGCCGAACCGGACCGTGCGTCAGCGCTGATCGACGGTCCGCCGCAGCACCATCTCGGACAGCGTCACCACCAGCTTCTTCAGCGATTCGTTCTCTTGCTGGAGCGACTCCAGTGTCGGTTCGGGCGCGCGCGCGTCATGCGTGCTCCCCGGCGGTGATCGCTTCACATCGGAGCGGGCAGACTGTCCGGCCATTTAATTCAACTCCCCAGGACTAGGATTAATTCGAACGCGCGGCGAATCTGCCGATTTAATTAACGTATCCTTATTTAATTTTTGCGGGCTGCTCAATGTCTCAAACAGCCCGTGCAAAACTTCGACGACACGGTGGCCGAGATCGGGCGGGCGGGCCCGCTCCGCACGGAACCGCGACCTCGGATTGCTGTCGATATGGCCGGCGAATCGCACTACTGACGAAGCCGTATGAGCAAAGCCGCCCCGCCCTCACGAGCCGCAGATCGCGTCTGGCAACGCATGTTGTCCGGCCGTCGTCTCGACCTTCTCGATCCATCGCCGCTCGATATCGAGATCGCCGACATCGCCCATGGCCTCGCGCGGGTTGCGCGATGGAATGGCCAGACCAGCGGCGCGAATATCTTTTCGGTGGCGCAGCACACGCTGCTGGTCGAAGCGGTGATGCGGCAGAAAAGCCCGCGGATCGACGCGCGCCTGCGCCTTGCCGCGCTGCTGCACGACGCGCCGGAATACGTGATCGGCGACATGATCTCGCCGTTCAAGGCGGTGATTGGCGCATCTTATAAGAGCGTCGAGAAGCGGTTGCTGGGAGCGATCCACATTCGCTTCGGGCTGCCGGCGGAACTCGACGAGGCGATCGAACGGCAGATCAAGGCGGCCGATCGCGGCGCTGCTTACCTCGAAGCAACTGCTTTGGCTGGCTTCACAAAAGCCGAGGCGAAGCGGCTGTTCGGCAACGATCCCAGGCTGCCGCCGAGCGTGCAGGACGATTATCTGACGCCGTGGTCGGCCGGAAAGGCCGAAAAGCGGTTCCTCGCCCGCTTCGACGCACTATGCGGCAAACCTGGGGCAGTCGCCGGGTGAGCCGAATTGGTGCGATGCGTTCGCATTTTTCGGTCCCCTGCCGTCCCCAGTTGGCAACCGCTCGCGTCATCGCGCTTTCACCGCCCCGGGCGCAGGATTAAGATCGCCCGCAACTCCGGGAAGGCTCCATGATTCACGTCTGCTCGCTCGCAGCCCTGCACCCGACCGTCGCGGCGACTGGCGCCAGCCATATCCTGTCGGTGATGGCGAATGTCGACCAGGTGCAGCGCCCCGCTTCGGTGCTCGAGGTCAACCATCTGCGGATCTCGATGGATGACATCACCGAGCACATGGACGGCTTCGTCGCGCCGAACGAAACCCATGTGGCCGACCTGCTCCACTTCGTCCGCGGCTGGGACCGCGCGGCGCCGCTGGTGGTGCATTGCTACGCGGGGATCAGCCGTTCGACCGCGAGCGCCTTCGCGGCCGCCTGCGCGCTCAACCCGCATCGCGACGAGCTGACGATCGCGCGGCAGATCCGCGACGCCTCGCCGAGCGCCTACCCCAACCGACTGATCGTGACGCTCGCCGACCGCGCGCTCGGCCGCGACGGCCGGATGCTGCGGGCGCTCGAGGCGATCGGACCGGGCAATCTCGGCGTCGAGGGCCAGCCGTTCCGCATCGATCTCGAATGACGATCGCAACCGCATGAGCGACAAGCTTTCGAGCGCCGACAAGCTTGCGAGCGATAGTCCGCCGATCCCGATCGAGATCGGACTAACCGCCGCGATCGTCGCGATCGAGAACAACGAGCCGCTGATCCTGACCGCGTCCGGCGGCAGCGCCGGCCTCGGCCTGCCGTACGGGCCGTTCGACGCGATCTCGCATCGGACGCTGGAAATCGGCCTGCGCGCATGGGTGGAGGAGCAGACCGGGCTGCGGCTCGGCTATGTCGAGCAGCTCTACACCTTCGGCGACCGTGGCCGTCACGCGCGGATCGGCGACACCGACGTGCACGTCGCCTCGATCGGTTACCTGGCGCTGACCCGCGCGGTCGACAACGCCGCGCGCGCCGCCGGCGCGAGCTTCGAGCCGTGGTATCGCTTCTTCCCCTGGGAAGACTGGCGCGAACGACGCCCCGAGATCATCGAGCGCAGCATCATTCCCGAACTCACGACCTGGGCGAACCAGGCCGAACAGCCCGACACCGCGCGTGCGCTGGCGCGCAAGGATCGGGTGCGGCTGTATTTCGGCATCGACGGCGCGCAGTGGGACGAGGAGCGCGTGCTCGACCGCTACGAGCTACTCTATGAGGCCGGCCTGATCGAAGAGGCTCGGCGCGACGGCCGCCCCGCGGCGCTGGCCCGCGCGAAGCTGCCGCCGCTCGGCGTGGCGATGCGATTCGATCATCGCCGCATCCTGGCGACCGCGATCGCGCGGCTGCGCGCCAAGCTCAAATACCGTCCGGTGGTCTTCGAATTGCTCCCGCCGGAATTCACGCTGACGGACTTGCAGCACACCGTCGAGGCCATTTCGGGCCGCCATTTGCACAAGCAGAACTTCCGGCGGCTGGTCGAAGCCGGGGCGCTCGTCGAACCAACCGGCGAGATGTCGACACGAACAGGCGGACGTCCCGCCGCGCTGTTCCGCTTCCGCCGCGAAGTGCTGCAGGAGCGCCCGGCGCCGGGCCTGCGCGTGCGCGGCCGGCGCTGATCCCGTAATATCCGCGACCAGCCCCGAGTCCGGGCGCCGCGCCTGGAGACATGATGTTCGAACTGCTGTCGCTCGTGATCGCCCTCGTCGCCTTGATGCTGGCGCGCAAGGCCAACAACCGCTCCCTCGCGCTGCAGGCGCGGCTCGACGCGCTGCAAGCCGGTCAGCCGCTGGCGCCGCGGCCGAGCGCCACAGCCGCCACGGCGCCGCCTCGCACGCCCGTCGTGGGCGAAGTGCCGCTGGCGCCCGACCTTCAACCTGCCGAGGAAATCACGACGACCGCGGCGGCTGAGCCTGCCGAGCCCGCGCTGTCCCCCACCGAACAGCCGGCGGCCACGGCCGTGCCGCCCGCGGCTCCTGCATCGCCGGAAGCGAAGCCCGGTTTCGAAGAGCGCATCGGCACTCGCTGGGTGGTGTGGGTCGGCGGCCTGACGCTGGCGCTCGGCGGCTTCTTCATGGTGCGCTACTCGATCGAGCAAGGCCTGCTGGGCCCGGGCGTGCGCGTGCTGCTCGGCGGCCTGTTCGCGCTGGCGCTGCTCGGCGCCGGCGAATGGACGCGGCGCAAGGACGACGTCGCCAACATCCGCACGCTGCCGATCGCCAACATCCCGGCGATCCTCACCGCCGCCGGCACCGCGACGGCGTTCGCGACGGTGTATGCCGCCTACGCGCTGTACGACTTCCTTGCGCCAGCCAGCGCCTTCATCCTGCTCGGACTGGTCGCGCTCGGCACGCTCGCGGCGGCGCTGCTACACGGCCCCGCGCTGGCCGGACTCGGCGTCGTTGCCGGCTTCGTCACGCCGATCCTGGTGTCGTCGGGCAAGCCGGACTACTGGGCGCTGTATATCTATCTGGCGGTGATCACCGCAGCCTCGTTCGGCCTCGCCCGAATCCGGCTGTGGCGATGGCTGGCGCTGGCGACGATCGCGCTCGCCTTCCTATGGACGCTGCCGGGGCTCGACATCGTGGCGCAATCGCTGGCGCCTCCGACCTTCCACGTCATCGCCAGCTTCGCGCTCGCCGCGCTGCTGGTGGTCGGCGGCTTCCTGTTCGGACCGTCGCAGGACGACGGCCGGATCGAACCGATCTCGTCCGGATCGCTGGCGACTTTCCTACTCGCGGCCGCGCTGATCGTGGTCGATTGCGGCCACAGCGATGCGGCGATGATCGTGTTCGCGCTGCTGGTCGCCGCGACGCTCGGCATCGCCTGGCGCGCGGCGTCGGCGACCGCGGCCGTCGCGGCCGCCGCTGTGCTGGCGGCCCTGGTGTTCCTGCTGTGGGCGGTGCGGACGATGCCCGAACTGCTCGTGCTGCAGGGTGCGCCGCTGCCCGGCATCGACGCGGATCCGCTCGCCGGTTCGGTGACGACGCATCTGATCGTCGCGGCGTTGTTCGCGCTCGGCTTCGGCGGCGCCGGCCTGCTGGCGCAGGGCCGCGGCACCAACGCGGCCGTGCCGGTTGTGTGGGCCGCAGCGGGCGTATTCGCGCCGCTGGCGCTGCTGATCGCGCTGTATGCGCGCATTGCTCATCTCGATCGCTCGATCCCGTTCGCGATCGTTGCGGTGCTGATCGCCGCGGCGTTCGGCGCGGCGACGGAAGCACTCAGCAAACGCGACAAACGTCCCGGCCTCGCGATCTCGACGGCGCTCTACGCCACCGGCACGCTCGGCGCCTTGGCGCTGGCGCTGACCTTCGCGCTGGAGAAGGGCTGGCTGACGATCGCGCTGGCGCTGATGAGCGCGGCCACCGCCTGGATCTCGCTGCAGCGGCCGATCCCGTTCCTGCGCTGGCTCGCCGCGATCCTCGCCGCCATCGTGGTGATGCGGATCGGCTGGGAACCGCGCATCGTCGGCGATGCGGTCGGCACCACGCCGATCTTCAACTGGCTGCTGTGGGGCTATGGCGTGCCGGCGGCGTCGTTCTGGCTGGGCAGCGTCTGGCTGCGCCGGCGCGGCGACGACGTGCCGCTACGCATGGTGGAATCCGCCGCGATCCTGTTCACCGTGCTGCTGGCCTTCCTGCAGATCCGCCACGCGGTGAACGGCGGCGACGTGTATCACGACAACGCCGGGCTGACCGAGGTCGCGCTGCAGGTCTGCGTCGCGCTGGCAATGGCGATCGGGCTGGAGCGGCTGCGTCGCCGCAGCCACAGCATCGTCCACAACGTCGCCGCGGTGCTGCTCGCCGTGTTCGCCGCGCTCGCGAGCCTCGGTGGATTGCTGCTGCTGGAAAACCCGCTGTTCTGGTCGGCATATATCAACGGCCTGGTGCTGAACCAGCTGCTGCTCGCTTATGCCGCGCCAGCGCTGCTCGCCTTGCTGCTGTCCTACGCGGTCGCGGGACTTCGTCGTCCGTCTTACGCCAACAGCTTCGCCGCGCTCGCGCTGCTGATGGGGCTCGCTTACGTGACGCTGGAAATCCGCCGCCTGTATCAAGGCCCGGTGCTGTCGATGGGCGACGCCAGCGATGCGGAGCAATACACCTACTCGCTGGCCTGGCTCGGCTGCGGCGTGCTGTTGCTCGGCGCCGGCTTGCTGTTCGACTCGCAACGCGCCCGCCTCGCGTCGGCGGTGGTGATCGCCCTCACGATCGGCAAGGCGTTCCTGATCGACATGTCGACACTCACCGGCGTGTACCGGGCGCTGTCGTTCATGGGTCTGGGTCTGGTGCTGGTGGCGATCGGCTGGCTGTACCAGCGTATCCTGTTCCGCCCGCGGTCGGGATCGCAGGCCCCTGTCGCACCGCCGACGACTTAGCTTGAGCGACTCGGGCTCTCTTTCGTCATGCCCGGCCTTGTGCCGGGCATCCACGCATGCGGCAGACGCGGCGCGCAAGACGTGGATGGCCGGGACAAGCCCGGCCACGACGAAGTAAGTGCGGTTACTCAGCGGCAGAGCACACGTCGAGAGATGGACGCCCCAAGCCTATCCACCGGCACTGAATCCTCATCCTGAAGGAGCCCGGCGAAGCCGGGCGTCTCGAAGGATGGGGCCACACCGTGTTCGCGGCGCATGCTTCGAGACAGCGCGTAGCGCCTCCTCAGCATGAGGAAGTGCGTGTGGCGAGAGGGTTCTGAAGCTCAGTGCTAATCAGTCCGTCGAGCGGCGGAGCTCGGACGCTGCTTCGACCTTCGCGGCTTCCCTGGGCGCTTCGAGGCGGGTCGCCTCGACGCGCGGGGTCGGGACGCTGGCGACGACTTCCTTCGGGGCAGCGTCGGCCGACCGGGCCGGACGCGGGGCGCGCGGCTGACGTGCCAGCGCGCGGGCCATCATCATCTGACCCGTGCCCTGATGGCGGAAGTCGCAATAGGCGAAGCCCATGCCTGACACCGAGCCACGGAAGCTACGCTCGCTGGTCTTGTCGAGATTGAAGCAGGGATCGAACGGGATGCCCTTGATGGATGCGCAGATGGACTGGCCGCGCACCTGGAGCGTGTTGCCGGGCAGCCGCATGAAGCGGTTCGGCCCGGAGCCGGAGAACTGCACCGAGCCGGCGGCGCCGCCGTCGTCGAAGACGCGGCCGGCGCCGCGGGTGCCGTCGAAGCAGGTAAAGGCAAACACCTTGCCGGAGACAAACTTGCGGGCTTCGTCTGCGTTCATCGACCCTGCCATCGCGGGCAGGACCGTCGCTCCAGCCATCAGGGCTCCGTAGACGATACGCGAGAACATGCCTGAACTCCTACTGGCGCGGGGATTCTTCCGTTAACCCGCTCCTTACCATACAAACTGCGGCAACATTGGCGCAGCTTGGTTGGTAAAGTCTGAACGGCTACGCAATTTTCACCACGATTCGACCGCGCACTTGGCCCGCCAGAACTTTGGCACCGGTGTCGATCACCTGGTCGAGGCCGATTTCCTGGGTCATCTGCCCGAGTTTTGCGCGATCGAGGTCGGTCGCGAGCCGGCTCCAGGCCTTCTGGCGCTCAGGAAGCGGGCACATCACCGAGTCGATGCCGTAAAGACACACTCCGCGCAAAATGAAGGGCGCGACCGACGCGGGCAGGTCCATGCCGGCCGCGAGGCCGCAGGCCGCGATGGCGCCGCGGTACTTGGTCATCGCCAGCAGATTGGCGAGCGTGGTCGAACCGACGCTGTCGATACCGCCGGCCCAGCGTTCCTTGCCGAGCGGCTTGCCGGGCGCGGAGAGTTCGTTGCGGTCGATGATCTCGGTAGCGCCGAGCTCGCGCAGATAGGCCTCCTCCGAGGTGCGACCGGTCGAGGCGATGACGTGGTAGCCGAGCTTCGA
The DNA here is from genome assembly GCF_042432815.1 of Rhodopseudomonas telluris. Taxonomy (NCBI): domain Bacteria; kingdom Pseudomonadati; phylum Pseudomonadota; class Alphaproteobacteria; order Hyphomicrobiales; family Nitrobacteraceae; genus Rhodopseudomonas; species Rhodopseudomonas telluris. The sequence continues at coordinate 633,939 of NZ_JBHLWM010000001.1, read as the reverse complement.
CAGCAGCGCGATCGCCACCGAGCCGACACCGCCGGCCGCGCCGGTCACCACCACCGGGCCGTCCTTCGGCGTCAGGCCGTGCTTCTCCAGCGCCAGCACGCTGAGCATCGCGGTGTAGCCCGCGGTGCCGATCGCCATCGCGTCGCGCGCGCTGATGCCGTCGGGCAGCCGCACCAGCCAGTCGCCCTTCACCCGCGCCTTCTCGGCGTAGGCGCCAAGATGCGTCTCGCCCATGCCCCAGCCGTTACAGACGACCTTGTCGCCGGCCTTCCACGACGGATGACTACTCTCGAGCACGGTGCCGGCGAAATCGATGCCGGCGATCATCGGGAAACGGCGCACCACCGGCGACTTGCCGGTGACCGCGAGGCCATCCTTGTAGTTCACGGTGGACCACTCGACCGCGACGGTGACGTCGCCATCCATCAGCTCGGCGTCGTCGAACTGCGTCAGCGCTGCGGTGGTGCCCTTCTCCGCCTTGTCGATGCGGATCGCCTTGAACGTCGCCATGTCGTTTCCTCTGTGGTGTTCTTGAAACCTGCCGCTGAGTTAGAGAAAGCGGCGGTGCGCTGTAAAGATCGCGTTGCGCTGCAGCGATGCAATTCTGGCGTTCTGCTGTGACGATTTGGTCCTTTGGGCGACTGGCGGAACCACAACCTGCATGCTATATTAGATTTGCTCTTAATGAGGATAAGTCAGCATCGCTGAGCTATCCGGCGGGAAGACGCCGGACGCAGGCGATCGCGAAGATCAGATGTGTGACAGCGCCGGCCCTCCGCGGCCGGATTTCTCAGACCCAGCATATGCTCATGTTGAGCATATTTGGAGCCGAACAGGAGGCCGGGATGCCGCTTGCTGAATTGTACGGGCCGGAGAATTTCGGCCGGCCGGCATATGGCCGCGAGGCTGCGCTCCCCCGCACCGCGCCGACGCCGTCCGAGACCGCGCGCGCGCTGCCGATGCCACCGCTCGACTGGACTCCCGAGGTCGAGGCCGCGACCGCGCATCTCTATGCGCGCGTGCAGAACGTCATCCCGCCGGTCGAGTGGCCGTTCATGGCGCCCTACGTCAAGGCGATCAACGAGCTGAAGCGCGAGCGCGACGCCGTGATCCTGGCGCACAACTACCAGACGCCGGAGATCTTCCACTGCGTTTCCGACATCGTCGGCGACTCGCTGCAGCTCGCGGTCGAGGCCACCAAGGTGAAGGCCTCGACCATCATCCAGTGCGGCGTGCACTTCATGGCGGAGACCTCGAAGATCCTCAGCCCGGAGAAGCGCGTGCTGATCCCGGATTCGCGCGCCGGCTGCTCGCTGGCGTCGTCGATCACGGGCGCGGATGTGCGTTTGCTGCGCGACAAATTCCCCGGCGTGCCGGTGGTCGCTTACGTCAACACGTCCGCGGACGTGAAGGCCGAAGTCGATATCTGCTGCACCTCGTCCAACGCCGTGCAGGTCGTGGAGAGCCTCGGCGTCGACCGCGTCATCATGGTGCCGGATCAATATCTGGCGCGCTACGTCGCGTCGCAGACCAAGGTGAAGATCATCGCCTGGAAGGGCGCCTGCGAAGTGCACGAGCGCTTCACCGGCGACGAACTACGCGTGTATCGCGAGGCCGATCCGAGCGTGAAGATCATCGCGCATCCGGAATGCCCGCCGGACGTGCTGGCCGAGGCCGACTTCACCGGCTCGACCGCCCATATGATCAACTGGGTCAAGACCAAGCATCCCAGGCGCGTGGTGATGATCACCGAGTGCTCGATGGCCGACAACGTCCAGGCCGAGCTGCCGGACGTCGAGATGGTGCGACCGTGCAATCTGTGCCCGCACATGAAGCGGATCACGCTGGCGAAGATTCTCGACAGCCTGGTGTACCTGCGCGAGGAAGTAACGGTCGATCCCGCCATCATCGCGCCGGCCCGCCGCTCCGTGGAGCGGATGATCAACCTGAAGAACTGACGCCGCAGCTGGCGGCGAAGCGGACGACGGCGCCTCTGTGCGATCTCCGGCCGTCGTCCGCGTCAAGGCGTTCGCGAGACAGCGTGCGAGAGTTGGATCGCCGATGAGTATCACCCCGGATCTTGAATCGCTCGGCCGGCATGGCGACATCGTCATCGTCGGCGGCGGGCTCGCGGGCCTGTTCTGCGCGCTGAAGCTGGCGCCGCGTCCGGTGACGGTGATCAGCGCCGCGCCGCTCGGCGAAGGCGCCTCCACCGCGTGGGCGCAAGGCGGCATCGCCGCTGCAGTGGGCGAAGGCGACAGCGCGGAGTCGCACGCCGCCGACACCATCGCGGTCGGCGCCGGCATCGTCGACGAGGCGGTGGCGCTCGGGCTGGCGCGCGAAGCCGCGCCGCGCATCCACGATCTGCTCGCCTATGGCGTGCCGTTCGACCGGGACCTCGAAGGCCGCCTCGCAGTGGCGCGCGAAGCCGCGCATTCGGCGCGCCGCATCGTGCATGTCCGCGGCGACATGGCCGGCCAGGCGATCATCACCGCGCTGACCCAGGCGGTGCGCGCGACGCCCTCGATCCGCGTGCTCGAAGGCTGGAGCGCCGAAGCGCTGCTCACCGACGGCGACGCCGTCAGCGGCCTGCAACTGCGCAAGGTCGGCGCGCCATCCGCGCCGGTGCTGATCGCCGCCTCCGCCGTGGTGCTCGCCACCGGCGGCATCGGCCATCTCTACGCGGTGACGACCAATCCCGCCGAAGCCTCCGGCCAGGGTCTCGCGATCGCGGCGCGTGCCGGCGCGCTGATCGCCGATCCGGAATTCGTGCAGTTTCATCCGACCGCCATCATGGTCGGCCGCGATCCCGCGCCGCTCGCCACCGAGGCGCTGCGCGGCGAAGGCGCGACGCTGATCAACGGCGCCGGCGAGCGCTTCATGCCGGCGCTGCATCCGCTCGCCGAACTCGCGCCGCGCGACATCGTCGCCCGCGGTGTGTTCGCCGAAGTCGCCGCCGGCCGCGGCGCGTTTCTCGACGCCACGCAGGCGCTCGGCGCCAGGTTCGCGCACGAATTTCCGACCGTGTATCAGAGCTGCATCTCGGCCGGCATCGATCCGGCGACGCAGCCGATTCCGATCGCGCCGGCGGCGCATTATCACATGGGCGGCATCGCGGTGGACGAGCACGGCCGCAGCTCGCTCGGCGGCTTGTGGGCCGCCGGCGAAGTGTCGTCCACCGGCGCGCACGGCGCCAACCGCCTCGCCTCCAACTCGCTGCTCGAAGCCGTGGTGTATGCGGCGCGGATCGCCGAGGATATCGCGGGTCGCGAGTTCGCGGCCAGCAACGGCCGCTTCGATCCCGCGCAGTATCTGCGCGAAGGCACGCACGATCCCGTCCAGGAACAGAGCCTGCGCGCGCTGATGTCAGCCAAGGTCGGCGTGATCCGCGAGCGCAGCGGGCTCACCGAAGCGGTGCGCGCACTGGCTGAGTTCGAGCGAACGGCTGCCTCGCCGGCGCTTTCGAACAGCGCGACCGCCGCCCTGCTGGTTGCGACCGCCGCTCTGGCGCGGACCGAAAGCCGCGGCGCGCATTATCGCGCCGACTATCCGGCCGAGAACCCGGCGCTGGCGAAGCGCACGCTCACCACGCTGGCGGAAGCCCGCGACCGCGCGGCCGAGCTGCCCGGCGGCGCCGTGATCCTGCCGTTCCCCACCCAGCCGCAAACCGCGCTGGTCTGACCGTCCTCATTCGTCTGCTCAGGAGCAGCCTCCCATGACCCCGACCGCCTTGCTGCATCCCGACGCCTTCCTGTCGCCGCTCGCCATCGCCGATGCGGTGCGCCGCGCGCTCGACGAAGACCTCGGCCGCGCAGGCGACGTCACCTCGCTGGCGACCATCCCCGAAGCCACCCAGGCCCACGCCATCATGGTGGCGCGGCAGGCGGGCGTGATCGCCGGACTGCCGCTGGCGATCGAAGCGCTCAATCAACTGTCCGCCGACATCGCCATCACCGCGCATGTCCGCGACGGCGAGGCGGTGGCCGCCGGCGTGCATCTGCTGACATTATCCGGCCCCGCGCGCGCGATCCTCACCGCCGAGCGCACCGCGCTGAATTTCATCGGCCGGCTGTCGGGCATCGCAACGCTGACGGCCGACTACGTCCGCCACACCGCCGGCACCAAGCTGCGGGTCTGCTGCACGCGCAAGACGACGCCCGGCCTGCGCGCGCTGGAGAAATACGCGGTGCGCTGCGGCGGCGGCTTCAATCACCGCTTCGGTCTCGACGACGCGGTGCTGATCAAGGACAACCACATCGCGGTCGCCGGCGGCATCCGCCCGGTGCTGGAAGCGGCGCGGGCGAAGATCGGTCATCTCGTCAAGGTCGAGATCGAGGTCGATACGCTGGAGCAGTTGCAGGACGTGCTCGACACCGGCCTCGCCGACGTCGTGCTGCTCGACAACATGGACCTCGCTACGCTGCAGCGCGCGGTGGCGATGAGCGCAGGCCGCGTCGTGTTAGAGGCCTCCGGCGGCGTCACGCTGCAGTCGATCCGCGCCATCGCCGACACCGGCGTGGACTACGTGTCGTCCGGCGCGCTGACGCATTCCGCGCCGAACTTCGACGTCGCGCTCGATATCGACGCGTAGTTCAGCGCACCTCTCCCGCTTGCGGGAGAGGTGCGGATCGCGCAGCGATCCGGGTGAGGGCACTCCACTCCACGCGGGCTGACTCACTGCCCGGGGCACCCTCACCCCAGCCCTCTCCCGCAAGCGGGAGAGGGGGCGCGCTGTGCTCGGGGACGGCGACCTCATCTTACGCGATGGCAGCAGAACTATCGCCGAGTATAGCGCAAACCTCTCCCGCGCGCGGGAGAGGTCGGATCGCGCAGCGATCCGGGTGAGGGCACTCCACTCCACGCGGGCCGACTCACTGCCTGGGGCCCCCTCACCCCAGCCCTCTCCCGCAAGCGGGAGAGGGGGCGCGCTGCCGGTGGCGCGGGCTTGGTGCGTCTCAAATGCTTTCGGGGGCGGACGTGGCTCGCGAGCCCTGAAAAACGGTGAGTTAGTTCTTCGCGTTGATCTCGGCGGAGCTCTGCGCGGCGGCGGTGAGTTGGGCCGAGATGGCGGCGGTCTGCGCGGCGTCGCCCCAGCTCGGCGCGTCGCTGCCGTCGCCCCAGGCGCGCGGGCGATAGAAGGTGTGCACGCCGGTCTTGTACATCTTCTTCATCTCGTGCACCCAGGACGGGCGCACCCAATAGGCGTGATAATGCGTCGACTTGGCGACTTCCGGCAGCCACAGCTTGCCGTCGAGCATCGCGGCGGCGATCCGCTTGGCGCGATCCCACATCTCGGGTTCGCGCACCACGTCGGCGACGCGGTCGCAGGCGAAGGTGAACTGGCAGGCGTAACGACGGTGCTTGTTCTGATACACCACGCCGCACACATTGGTCGGATAGAAGCCGGAGAACGCCCGGTTCAGCACCACCTGCGCCACCGCGATCTGACCGCGCACCTTCTCGCCGCGCGATTCGAAATACACGGCTTCGGCCAGGCACTTCTCGTGCTTGGCGCGGAGCTTCGGATCGCTCAGTCCGAGCCGCTCCGCCGGCGTGCGGACGTGGTGATCGACGTTGACTTCGCCCTTGCCGGCGATGGTTTCGCCGGACGAATCCGGACCGACGGTCGCGGACGCCAGCGGCGCCTTCATGTCGGGATCGGCGCCGTTCGGCGACACGATCATCGGTTCTTCACCCGGCTCCCACTGCTCGAGCGATTCCTGCACGCCGCCGAGCGAGCCGGTGCCGAAGAACAGGCTCGAGGTCTTGACGGTGAATGGATCGCGCGGCGGCGCACCGGGCGTCGCGGCGCTGGCGGATGCCGGGCCATGAACCGCATCGATATCGGCGCCGGCGCCGTATTGCGGCAGCGGCTCCGACGTCAGGGCTTCGGCGAGTTCCGGATCGAGCGGCGACGTATCGCTCGGCGCCTGCTCGGCGGTCTTGGCGCCGGCGACGTTCGGCGCAGCCGAGTCGTCGGCACTGGACGGCGCGGCATCGGACGGCGCGGTCTGATCCGGCTTGAAGATCGCGAGGCGATCGCCCTTCAGGGTGCGATCGACGGTGGGGAATTCCGAGGCCTGATACTGCGACGGCGGCTGCATCAGCCGGTTGCGGCCCGCCGCTCCGGACAGACCGAGCTTTCCGTCGAGGCTGGCGAGCTGATAGGTCGAGCCCTGCGGCGTCCAGGTGCCGATCGGGCGGCCGAACGAGAACGTCGCGACCTGGATCGAGCCGACCGACGACGCGAACATCCGCTTCTGCCAGCGCTCGGTGACGCCCGGCTGGCGCACCAGCAGCGACGCTATATCCTGATAGCCGATTTCGGTCGGCATCCCCGCGAAGGCGCAGAGACCGAGACCGAAGGCCGCAATCTTTGCGCCCTTCGGCCGGTTACGCATGACTGACATCGGTACGCTCACGCAACGCTTACTCGGATCCACGTCCGACGATTTCGGACAAGTTGATCGTTTCTGGTGATATCCAATTAAAGTTGCTCACCGGTTAATCAGCGATGCGCGCGAGACACAGGCAAGCCGGACTCGTGATCGACCGAGTTCGATCGAAAAGCCTGGTAAACGGCGGCTTTTCGAAAAGCGTAAACGAACCGTTGACGATGCGATCGTCTGTGCTGGCCTGTTCACATCCCCACAGCACCGTCATGACCGGGCTCGTCCCGGCCAACCACGCCTTGCTGCGTCGCCAGGTTCGTAGAAGGCGTGGATGCCCGGCACAAGGCCGGGCATGACGCGTGGAGAGGCGGAGGCGACTAACTGGCGACAACCTTCGCGGCCGGCATGGTCTTGCGCAGCGCAAAGCCTTTCACCAGCGCGTAGATCGCCGGGATCACGATCAGGGTCAGCAGCGTCGACGACACCATGCCGCCGATCATCGGCACGGCGATGCGCTGCATGATCTCCGAGCCGGTGCCGGTGCTCCACAGGATCGGCAGCAGGCCGGCCATGATCGCCACCACGGTCATCACCTTCGGCCGCACCCGCTCGACCGCGCCGTGCTTGATCGCCTCCGCGAGATCGACGCGGTCGATCGCTCTGCCCTCCGCGGCGCGGCGGGCGCGGACCTCGTCGAGCGCGTGCTCGAGATAGATCAGCATCACCACGCCGGTTTCGGCGGCGACGCCGGCGAGCGCGATGAAGCCGACCACCACCGCAACCGACAGGTTGAAGCCGAGCGCCCACATCAGCCAGATGCCGCCGACCAGCGCGAACGGCAGCGACAGCATCACGATCAGCGTGTCCGCCACCGAGCGGAAGTTGAGGTACAGCAGCAGGAAGATGATCAGCAGCGTCACCGGCACGACGATCTTGAGCCGCGCCGCGGCGCGTTCGAGATATTCGTACTGCCCGCTCCAGACGAGATATGAGCCGGGCGGGAACGTGACGCTGGCCTTCACCGCGTCGCGCGCGTCGGCCACATAGCCGCCGAGATCGCGATCACGGATATCGATGTAGATATACACCGCAAGCTGGCCGTTCTCGGTGCGGATCGAGCTCGGCCCGCGCGCCGGGGTGATGCTGGCGACTTCGCCGAGCGGCACCGCGCCGCCCGCCGGCATCGGCACCAGCACCTCCCGGCCGATCGTCTGCGGGCTGTCGCGCAGATCGCGCGGATAGCGCATGTTGACGCCGAAGCGCTGGCGGCCTTCCACCGTGGTGGTGACGGTCTGGCCGCCGAGCGCGGTCGCGATCACGTCCTGCACGTCCTGGATCGCGAGGCCATAGCGCGCCATCGCGGTGCGGTCCGGCGTGATCTCCAGATAGTAGCCGCCGAGCGCGCGCTCGGCGTAGGCCGAGGACGTGCCCGGCACGGTTTTCAGCACCTGCTCGATCTGCTTGGCGAGCTTCTCGATCTCGCCGAGCTCGGTGCCGATCACCTTGATGCCGAGCGGCGTGCGGATGCCGGTCGACAGCATGTCGATGCGCGACTTGATGGGCATGGTCCAGGCGTTGGAGACGCCGGGAAACTGCAGCGCGCGGTCCATCTCGGCGGTGAGGCTCTGCAACGTCACACCGGCGCGCCACTGTTCCTTAGGCTTGAGGTTGATGATGGTCTCGAACATCTCCGACGGCGCCGGGTCGGTCGCGGTCGCGGCGCGGCCGGCCTTGCCGTAGACCGAGGCGACTTCCGGGAACGAGCGGATGATGCGGTCCTGCGTCTGCAGCAGCTCCGCCGCCTTGGTGATCGAGATGCCCGGTAGCGTCGTCGGCATGTACAAGAGCGTGCCTTCGTTGAGGTTCGGCATGAACTCGGTGCCGAGCTGCCGCGCCGGCCAGATCGTCACGGCGAGGATCGCCAGCGCCGCGACGATCACCAGCAGCTTGGCTTTCAGCACCGCGTCGATCACCGGCCGATAGATCGCGATCAGCACGCGGTTGATCGGGTTCTTGTGCTCGGGGACGATGCGGCCGCGCACGAAGATCACCATCAGGGCCGGCACCAGCGTCACCGACAGCAGCGCCGCAGCCGCCATCGCGAAGGTTTTGGTGAAGGCCAGCGGGCTGAACAGCCGGCCTTCCTGCGACTCCAGCGTGAAGATCGGCATGAACGACACGGTGATGATCAGCAGGCTGAAGAACAGCGCCGGACCGACTTCCGCGGCGGCCTCGATCAGCACCTCGACGCGCGGCTGGTCCGGCGGCGCGCGCTCCAGATGCTTGTGGGCATTCTCGATCATCACGATCGCCGCATCGATCATCGCGCCGATCGCGATCGCGATGCCGCCGAGGCTCATGATGTTGGCGCCGATGCCGAGTAGCTTCATCGCCCCGAACGCTATCAGGATGCCGACCGGCAGCATGATGATCGCCACCAGCGCGCTGCGGACATGCAGCAGGAACACGATGCAGACCAGCGCCACCACGATGCTCTCTTCGACCAGCGTGCTCTTCAGCGTGGCGATCGCCGCGTCGATCAGTTGGGAGCGGTCGTAGACCGGCACGATCTCGACAGACTTGGGTAGGCTCGAGGCGATCTCGGCGAAGCGCTTCTTCACATTGTCGATCACATCGCGGGCGTTGACCCCGAAGCGTTGCAGCACGATGCCGCTGGCGACTTCGCCCTCGCCGTTCAGTTCGGTGAGGCCGCGCCGCTCGTCGGGGCCGAGCTCGACGCGGGCGACGTCGCGCAGCAGCACCGGCGTGCCGCCGGTCACTTTCAGCACGATGTTGCCGAGATCGTTGATGCCCTTGAGATAGCCCTTGCCGCGGATGACGTATTCGAACTCCGACAGCTCGACGGTGCGGCCGCCGACGTCGGCATTGCTGGCGCGGATCGCGTCGCGGATCTTCGGCATGGTGATGCCGAGGTCGCGCATCCGCTGCGGATCGAGCACGACGTTGTACTGCCGGACGAAGCCGCCGACGCTGGCGACTTCGGCGACGCCCTCGGCGCGGGCCAGCGCGAATTTCAGATTCCAGTCCTGAATGGCGCGGGTGTCGGCGAGGTTCAGCTCCTTCGACATCACCGCGTATTGGTACACCCAGCCGACGCCGGTCGCATCCGGGCCGATCGTCGGCGTCACGCCGCTCGGCAATCGCGACGCCGCGCCGTTGAGGAATTCCAGCACGCGCGAGCGCGCCCAGTAGATGTCGGTGCCGTCCTCGAAGATCACATAGACGAACGACACGCCGAAGAACGAGAAGCCGCGCACCACCTTGGCGCGCGGCACGGTGAGCATCGCGGTGGTCAGCGGATAGGTGACCTGATCCTCGATCACCTGCGGGGCCTGGCCGGGATAGTCGGTGTAGACGATGACTTGTGTATCGGAGAGATCCGGGATGGCGTCGAGCGGCAGATGCTTCAGCGCATAGACGCCGGCGGCCGCCGCGAAGCCGGCGCCGAACAGCACCAGCAGCAGATTGCGCGCCGACCAGGTGATCAGACGGGCGATCATGGCTGCGCTCCTTCGGCCGAGAAGCTCTTCAGCGCCGCGTTGAGATTGCTCTCGGCATCGATCAGGAAGTTGGCCGAGGTGACGACCGCCTCGCCTTCGCTGAGCCCGTCGCGAATCTCGACGGCACCGCTGCCGCGCTGGCCGAGCTTCACCGTCCGCGGCTCGTAGCGGCCGTCGCCCTTGTCGACGAACACCACCTGTTTGCTGCCGGAATCGAGCACGGCACTTTCCGGCACCGCCAGCACCGGTGCGGCGCTGCCGGTGTCGATCTCGGCGTCGACATACATCTCGGGCAGCAGCGCCAGATCGGGATTGTCGAGCTCGATCCGCACCCGCGCGGTGCGCGCGTCCTTGTTGAGCTGTGGGTAGATCAGCTTCACCTCGCCGCCGAAGCTGCGGCCCGGAAACGACCGCGCGCGGATCATCACCATCTGGCCCGGCGCCACCGCGCCGAGATCACGCTCGGCGATCTCGAGGGTGGCCCACAGCTTGGAGATATCGGCGATGCGGAACAGCACGTCGCCGGGCTGCGCCCGCATGCCTTCGATGGCGCTGCGCTCCAGCACCACGCCGTCGCGCGGTGCCTGCCATTCGATCGTCACGGGCGCGGTGCCGGTCTTGTCCATCGCGGCGATCGCCGCCTCCGGCACGTCGAGATTGATCAGGCGCTGACGCGAGCCGCGGCCGAACAGCGGCACGCTGCTGGTGGTCTTGGAGCCGATCGTCGAGATGTACTCGGCGGACGCGGCCGCGATCGCCGAGCTGTAGATCTGCATCAGCGGCTGGCCCTTGGCGACGCGGCTGCCGGTGGTGACGTCGGCGACGCTCTGCACGAAGCTTTCCGACCGCATCGCGATCACCGAGACGCGGCGCTCGTCGAGCTGGATCACGCCGGGCGCGCGGATCACGGCGCGAAGCTGCTTGCGCATCGCCGGCTCGGACTTGACGCCGCTGCGCTGGATCTTGCCGGGCGACAGCTTCACCGCGCCGTCGTCGCTGTCCTCGCCCTCATAGACCGGGATGTAGTCCATCCCCATCGAGTCCTTCTTCGGCACCGGCGAGGTGTCGGCGAGGCCCATCGGGTTGCGATAGAACTTCACCTTGCGCGTCGTCGACACAGGGGGCGGCGGCGGCATCTGCGGCGCGTCGTCGTCGAAGTTGAGATCGGCGCTGGCCGGGACCGGTCGGAAATCGCGGCCATCGGCGGTCTTGCGCGGCGTCAGCGAATAGGCCGGCTTGCCGTCGGGGTCCTGGTAATAGATCGGCTCGTCGCTGCCTTGCGCCGCGGCCGGCGCGATCAGCGATGTCGTCAGACGCAGGTGCTCGCGCACACCCGGCAGGCCGCCGACCGCCACCGCAAGCGCTGCGGTGGCGGCGGCCGCGAGGCCGATGCGCCTCACTTGTTGGCCGTGATGACGAGCTTGCCTTCGACCGTACCGGTCTCGCCCTGCACCTTGGCGCCGAGCGACAGCAGCCAGCGGCCTTCCATGCCGAACGCCGCCTTGAACCGGTAGGTGCCGGGTTCGCCGCCCGGCTCGCGCACGATCTTGGTCGCCATCTCGGCCATGCCGTCCGGCGCCATGTCGAGCCGCATCGCGAAGATCACCGCGTCCGGCACCGGCTTGCCGGTGGCCTTGTTGATGAGCTGCACGGTGACGAGCTTGTCTCGCCCGACCGAAACGGTCGGCGAGGCGAGGCGGAATTCATAGTCCTTGATGTCGGCAAGCGAGGGCGTGGCGAAGCCGAGCACGGCCGCGCCGACGAGCGCGGCCCGCAGGGCGCGCGAGAATGCGATCTTCATGTGAGTAACCTCTGATCTTGGGATCTGGCCGCAGACGCGGCAGCAATCGCGCCGCGCGACGTCAGTCACGCGACGATGCGCGGCGCCAAGCGCCGCTCAGATCAGCGATCGAGGTGGATGTTCGGGTGGTGGATGGCCGAGGCCGTCCCGCGCGAAGTCGGCGCTGGCCAGGGCAATTCCCTTGGTGGGAATCGGGAGCGGCATGGCAACGGCGCCCGGCATGCCGGAGAGGAAGCCGGCCGAGCATCCGGCCATCGCCAGGCACTTGCCGCAATCGACCGGTGCCTTCGGGGCCTCCGAAGGACAGCACGGCATCGCGACCATCTCGTCAGAGCTGGCGGACATCTCGTCCATCGTCGCGGTGGCGTCCTGGTGACCGGCCATCGCGTGGTCCGCCATGCCCGACATGGCCACATCTTCGGCGGACGTAGCGTGCGCGGACGTGCCGTGCATCGCGATCGTCACAGCAGACGGCGTCCCGGCCGTCGCAGGACGTGCCAGCGGCGCCAGCACGAGGCCGGCGACCATCACGGCCGCGAGCAGCCGGCGTATGGCGAGGAACAGGGTCACGGCCGCAGGTTCGCATATTTCGCGGCGCTGCGGAAGATCCGGGGCGGACCGGAGGAATGCGCCTTTCCGCCGATCGCTCGGAGCGAGCGCCGGCTCCCCCTCACCGCAGCGAGCACCGCCTCTCCCCGTCCTTGCGAGCGCAGCGAAGCAATCCAAGGCCACGCACCGGAGCTGGATTGCTTCGTCGCTGCGCTCCTCGCAATGACGGGGAGAGGCCCGTGCATAGCCAGAGAGTGAGAGGACTCGCGGGAGGTCCCCGCCCCTCTCCAGTCATCGCCCGGCTTGTCCGGGCGACCCAGTATTCCGGGGCGCTCGTTGCTCACAACGGGCGCCCTGCAATACTGGGTCACCCGCATTCGCGGGTGACGACGGTTGGTGTTGGGGTTGGCGCCGCGCAACAGCGCAGCGCGCACGCGCGACGCTCGAGTATCGCAGCCGCAGCTTACGCCTGGCTGGCGATCGCCTTGCCGAGCGCGGCCTGGGCGGCGGCCAGCCGCGCGATCGGCACGCGGTAGGGCGAGCAGGACACGTAGTTGAGGCCGACTTCGTGGCAGAACGCCACCGACGCCGGATCGCCGCCGTGTTCGCCGCAGATGCCGAGCTTGAGGTCCGGGCGGGTCTTGCGGCCGCGCTCGACGCCGATCTTGACCAGTTCGCCGACGCCGTCGCGGTCCACCGAGACGAACGGATCGACCGCGAAGATGCCCTTCTCGATATAGGTGCCGAGGAAGCTGGCGGCGTCGTCGCGGCTGATGCCGAAGGTGGTCTGGGTCAGGTCGTTGGTGCCGAACGAGAAGAACTCGGCGCTCTCGGCGACGTCGCCGGCCATCAGGCAGGCGCGCGGCAGCTCGATCATGGTGCCGACCTGATATTTCAGCTTGGCGCCGGTCTCGCGATTCACCGCATGCGCGGTGGCGTCGATGCGGGCCTTGACCAGATCGAACTCGGCGCGGGTCGCGATCAGCGGCACCATCACTTCCAGACCGACCTGCTCGCCGGTGCGCTTCTCGGCCTCGACCGCGGCCTCGAAGATCGCGCGGGCCTGCATTTCGGCGATCTCCGGATAGGCGATCGCCAGACGGCAGCCGCGGAAGCCGAGCATCGGGTTGAACTCGGCGAGGTCGCGGGCGCGGTCGGCCAGCCGGCGCGGATCGGCGTTCATCGCGCGGGCGACTTCCTCGATCTCGGCGTGGCTGTGCGGCAGGAACTCGTGCAGCGGCGGATCGAGCAGACGGATCGTGACCGGCAGGCCCTTCATGATCTCGAACAGCTCGACGAAGTCGGCGCGCTGCATCGGCAGCAGCTTGGCGAGCGCGGCGCGGCGGGCCTGCTCGTCTTCGGCGAGGATCATCTCGCGCACGGTGCGGATGCGGGTCTCTTCGAAGAACATGTGCTCGGTGCGGCACAGACCGATGCCTTCGGCGCCGAACTTGATCGCGGTGCGGGCGTCGACCGGGGTGTCGGCGTTGACGCGGACCTTGAGCTTGCGGACCTGATCGGCCCAGCCCATCAGCGTGTTGAAGTCGCCCGACAGCTCGGGCTCGATCATCGGCATGCGGCCGGCCAGCACCTGGCCGATCGCGCCGTCGATGGTGATGACGTCGCCGGTCTTGAAGGTGCGATTGCCGACCGTCATCGTGCCGCGGCCGTAATCGACGCGGATCGAGCCGCAGCCCGACACGCAGGGCTTGCCCATGCCGCGCGCCACCACGGCGGCGTGCGAGGTCATGCCGCCGCGGGTGGTGAGGATGCCTTCCGAGGCGTGCATGCCGTGGATGTCTTCGGGGCTGGTCTCGATGCGGACCAGGATGACTTTACGGCCGTCGGCCTGCAGCTTGGCAGCCTCGTCCGACGAGAACACGATCTCGCCCGAGGCGGCGCCCGGCGAGGCCGGCAGGCCGGTGGCGATGACGTCGCGCTTGGCGTGCGGATCGATGGTCGGGTGCAGCAGCTGGTCGAGCGAACCGGGCTCGATCCGGGCCACCGCGTCCTGCTTGCTGATCAGGCCTTCATGCGCGAGCTCGACCGCGATGCGCAGCGCCGCCTTGGCGGTGCGCTTGCCGCCGCGGGTCTGCAGCATCCACAGCTTGCCCTGCTCGACCGTAAACTCCATGTCCTGCATGTCACGGTAGTGCTTCTCGAGCAGCGTGTAGATCCGCGTCAGCTCCTGGAACGCGTCCGGCATCGCCACTTCCATCGACGGCTTGTCGGAGCCGGATTCGAGGCGGGCATGCTCGGTGATGTCCTGCGGGGTGCGGATGCCGGCGACGACGTCCTCGCCCTGGGCGTTGATGAGGAATTCGCCGTACAGCCGGCTCTCGCCGGTCGACGGATTGCGGGTGAAGGCGACGCCGGTCGCCGAGGTCTCACCCATGTTGCCGAACACCATCGCCTGGACGTTGACGGCGGTGCCCCAGGACTCGGGGATATCGTGCAGGCGCCGATAGGTCACCGCGCGGGCGTTCATCCACGACGAGAACACCGCGCCGATCGCGCCCCACAGCTGGTCGTTCGGATCCTGCGGGAAGTCCTGGCCGATCTCGCGCGCCACCGCTTCCTTGTACTGGCCGACGAGCTGAACCCAATCGTCCGCATCGAGATCGGTGTCGAGCGTGTAGCCCTTGGCGTCCTTGTAGCTGTCGAGGATTTCTTCGAAGTGATGGTGATCGAGGCCGAGCACCACGTCGGAGTACATGGTGATGAAGCGGCGATAGCTGTCATAGGCGAAGCGGCGGTCGCCGGACTTGTTCGCCAGCGCCTCGACGGTCTCGTCGTTGAGGCCGAGATTGAGCACGGTGTCCATCATGCCCGGCATCGACGCGCGGGCGCCGGAGCGGACCGACACCAGCAGCGGATTGGCGGCGTCGCCGAAGCGCTTGCCGGTGATCTTGCCGACCTGCTCGAGCGCGCGCTCGACCTGGCTCTTCAGCTCCTTCGGATAGGTTTTGCCGTTGGCGTAGAAATAGGTGCAGACCGAGGTCGGAATCGTGAAGCCGGGCGGCACCGGCAGACCGAGATTGGCCATCTCGGCGAGGTTGGCGCCCTTGCCGCCGAGCAGGTCGCGCATGCTCGACTTGCCGTCGGCCTTGCCGTCACCGAACGTATAAACCCACTTGCCGGCCTTCGGCGCGCTCGCCGCAACCGGCGCCTTGCTGACGGACTTGACGGCGGCCTTTCCGGCGGCGGGCTTCGCCGCCGGCTTGCCGCGGGCAACGCTCTTGGCCGCAGGTTTTGCGGCCGGCTGGCTCGCCGGCTTGCTCAGCGCCTTGCTGACGGCCTTGGCGGCCTTCGCGGCCGGCTTCGGCGGCGTCTTCACCGCCGGCTTGCGGGCGCTCGCCGCGGCCTTGCCGCGCGCGGCCGGAGCCTTGGCGACGGACTTCGGAGCAGAAGACTTCGGAGAAGACTTGGATTTCGCAACTGTCTTCTTGGTCTTGGAAGCGGCTTTGGCCATGGCTTGAACGGTCCGCAGGAGGGGGGTGGGATTGGGCCGCTATACACCACGTTTTGGCGATTGCAAGCAAGGCGGCCGGCCTTGGACCGGCTCCGAGGCGACTAAAGGCGGAAGAAGCGCAACACGCCCATGCCAATGAGTCCGATGCAGATCAGGTAGACCGCCACCACGATATTGAGCAGCCGCGGCATCACCAGAATCAGGATACCGGCGATCAGGGCAACAATGGCAGGAATGTGGGCAGTGGTGATTGTCATAGCAGTCGTCTCCGAAGTGAAAGGAAGAGAGATCGAATCGCGGGCTGATTTGTAGCTGGCGCCGCAAGCGAGGGATACCGGCCACGGTTAACCGTGATCCCGCAAGACGTTCCCATCGTGCGCAAAATAACCCGGGGGGCGTGACGTTTTTTCCTCGGAACATAGCCGCGCGAGCGGCATTGCCTCGGTGACTGTGCGGCAAGGCTTCGATCGCAGCGCGGTCAAGAACATAGATCGTTCAGGTCGATGAGAACGTCGCTTGAACGAAGCCTGGGCGCATGATCTGCGACCGGGCAGAGAACCCCGCCCCGTCCCCCGCCCGGGCGGGGTTCGTCTGTTTGGCGTCCAGTTTCCGCGTCATACGCGAAACCTGACGCCGGCTCGCTGCCGCGGACGCCTTCTCTGCCTTGCGGCGACCTGTTAGGGTCGCGCAGCCGAGCCGCTCCCGGATCCCGGCAACCGCCGATGGTGATCCTCGCCTGCGTCGGCTGGATCGTTCTCATGCTTGCGACGCCCTCCTTTCACAGCCTCGGTCTTCTGCTGCTGCTGAGTTTCTTTCTCGGCTTCGCGTTCGAGGATTTTTTCGCCAAGGCCAGCTCGGCGCGGCCCGGCGGCATTCGCACCTTTCCGCTGCTCTCGCTCGGCGGCGGGCTGCTCTATCTGTTCGATCCGACACATCTGATCGCGTTCACCGGCGGCCTGCTGGTGCTCGGCGTGTGGCTGTCGCTGTTCTACAGCGTGCACCTTCGCGAACGCGACGAGCGTGGCGAGCGCAATGCCGGGCTGGTGGTGCTGCTGCTCAACATCCACGCCTATCTGCTCGGCGCCGTCGCGCTGGCGCTGCCGCATTGGGTGGCGGTGGGCAGCACCGTGGTGGCGGTGCTGCTGCTCACCGGCCGCGATCAGCTGCACGGGCTGGCGCGCCGCGTCGACATGAAGGAGGTCACCACCGCCGGGCAATTCCTCATCCTCACCGGCGTGGTGCTGCCGCTGCTGCCGAACGAGCCGGTGACGACACTCACCAGCATCACGCCGCAGCACGTCTGGCTGTCGCTGATCCTGGTCTGCACCCTGTCCTATGCGAGCTATCTGGCGCAGCGCTATTGGCCGCCGGCGGCGCGCGGATTGTGGATGCCGGCGATCGGCGGGCTGTATTCGTCGACCGCGACCACCGTGGTGCTGGCCAGGCAGGCGAATTCCGATCCGGCCGCGCGCCGTCAGGCGCTCGCCGGCATCACGCTCGCCACCGGCATCATGTATCTGCGCATCCTGGCGATCATCGCGGTGTTCAACATGACGCTGGCGCGCGACCTCGCCGCGCCGATGGGCGGACTGGCCGCGGTCGCGCTGCTGATCGCAGCGCTGCAATACTGGCTGATCAAGGCGCCGGCCGCGCAGGCGCAGGGCCAGACTCCGCGCGGCAATCCGCTAGAGCTCGGTACCGCTGCGGTGTTCGCCGTGATGTTCATGGTGATCTCGGTGGCATCGACCTGGGTGAAGACCCAGTTCGGCACCGCCGGCATCTACTGGCTGGCCGCCATCGTCGGCTTCGCCGATATCGACCCCTTCGTGCTCAACATGGCGCAGGGCGGCATCGCCGGCATCGGCGAGCACGCGGTGTCGATCGCCGTGCTGCTGGCGGCCTCGTCCAACAACGTGCTGAAGGCGACCTACGCGCTGTCGTTCGGCGGCCGCCAGACGCTGCAGAGTGCCGCGCTGCTGCTGCTGCTTGCCGTGGCCGGCGTGGCGCTGGCTGTGTTTCTCGCCAGCGTGAAGCTGTAGGCGCGAGGGCAGTAAAAGTCTGATGGAATCAGACTTGCTGATGTGCAGATCTCGCAACACGCACAGCCTCATGGTGAGGAGGCGCGTAGCGCCGTCTCGAACCATGCGCCAGAGGCGCCCGTGGCCCCATCCTTCGAGACGCCCGGCTTCGCCGGGCTCCTCAGGATGAGGACTTCGTCTAGCCGCTCTTCAGCAGCGACAGCAGCGTCGTGGTCGACTTGTAGCTCTGCACCGCGTGGTCGCGGAAGGCCGGCGTCCAGTTGGTGGCGGTGCGCTCTTCGGCGCTCATCGCCGAATAGGTGTTGAGCAGGCCCAGGCTGAAATCGGCGGGGTTGCCCGAGGTCTGGCTCTGCTTCAGCGCGGTCAGGATGCTGGCGCGGTTGCGGCTGTCGAGCTCGCGCTTGGCCGCGAAGGTCTCTTCCTTCGAGAACAGATTGTCCTTGTTGAGCGAGATCGCCGACAGATCGCGGTTGGTGAGCGCCGACAGATCGGCCTGCTGGCCGACCTTGCGGCCGGGATCGTACACCAGCTCCTTGCCGGCGGCCGAGGCGGCCTTGGCCTGCGCATCCAGCGCGGCGCGCGCCGACTTGGCGACGCTGGCGAAATCCTGCGTCGGGATCGGACTGCCGGACGGATATTGCGTCAGATAAGCGGCGACCGGATCGTTGCTGATGCCGGACGGCACCTTGGTCGGATCGGTCTGCGTCGCCGTGATGCCCTTGCCGACCGCGGCGCGCTCGGCCTGCCAGGTCGCGGTCGCCTTCTCCTCGCTGCTGGCGCCGTCGAGATAATCGGCGGCGGCCTTGTACACCGCATTGTAGTTGCCGGTGAGCTTGGCGGTCTGCGTCGCCGGCGACAGCGCCGCGTTGAAGCCGGCGATCCGCGTCACGCCGGCGAGGTTCTGCTCGGCCTCCGTAAACTTGCTGCCGGCATTGGAGGCGATCGCATACAGCGCGCGGCGATCGAGCGACGACAGATCGATCGTCGGCTTGCCGCTGGAATCGTAGGGCGCGCTGACGTTCGCCGCCTTGTAGAGCTTGTCGATCGCGGCGCGGCTGTCGCTGATGACGGTGGTGAAGTCCTTGGTGGCGGTGGCGCTGGCGAGCTGCGCCTTGGCCTGCGCCGACAGCGTCAGATTGGTCGCCGCATTGCTGGCGCCCGGCAGCACGTCGTCGCTGCTGCCGTTCAGGATGTTGGCGAGCGAACTCTGCGATCCGGCCGCGCGGGCATAGGCCGCCCCATATTGCGCGTATCCGGGCAGTTGATTGGAAATCGACGTCATGGCGCGCCCCGCCGTCCGCAAAGAATTAAGGAACCCTTACCGAGCGCCACCCTTTCAGGACATGGTTAACGGAACGTAAATGTTGCTGGAGATTGCTGCGACGGGCGTCTTTGAAGAGCGCTCTACGCTGCTGCACGCAAGCGATCGCTTTGGCGCAAGAAGCCGCCCGACCAAAAGTCGTCATGCGCGGGCTTGACCCGCGCATCCATCGCGCGCGCAGCGCGCTTGAGAGAGTCGTCGCGAAGAGGATGGATTGCCGGGTCAAGCCCGGCAATGACGACGTGCGAGGAACGAAGGGCTGCGTCGCGGTCCTCACTTCTCGTCCCGGCAACACGCCTCTCGTCATTCCGGGGCACGAGCGAAGCTCGTGAACCCGGAATCCATATCCCCTGGACTCGCGGGTTAGCACTGCCGTCGGCGCTTCCCTCAACGAGCAGCGCAAGGGGTTATGGATTCCGGGTTCGCCGCTGCGCGGCGCCCCGGAATGACGCGGTTAGTCCTGGATCTTCGAGAAGTCCGCCACCGCGCGCGTCGCGGCGCGGATTTCGTTCAGCAGCTTCAGGCGGTTTTCGCGGACGGCCTTGTCGTCCGCATTCACCGTCACCTTGTCGAAGAACGCATCGACCGCCGGCCGCAGACCCGCCATCGCGGTCATCGCCGCCGCGAAGTCTTCCTTGGCGACGGCCGCACCGGCCTCCGCCTTGGCGCGGTCGATCGCGGCGGCCAGCGCCTTCTCCTCGTCCTGCGCATAGAGCGAGGCATCCGGCGCGCCGTCGAAAGCGCGGCCGTCCTTCTTCTCCTCGATGCGCAGGATGTTGGCGGCGCGCTTGGTGCCGGCGAGCAAATTCTTGCCGTCATCGGTGGCGAGGAACGCGGCGAGCGCCTCGACGCGGCGGACGATCATCAGGATGTCGTCCTGCCCTTCGAGCGCGAACACCGCATCGACGAGATCATGCCGCGCGCCCTGGTCGCGGAGCTGGACTTTGAGGCGGTCGGCGAAGAAAGACATCAAAGGAGCAGAAACTGTTTTCTCGACGTAGTAGACGAAATCGTAACGCCCCTCGGTGGTCCAGCCTTGTTCAGCGAGTTCCTCAACAAGATCCTCTCGCCCAAGGATTTCTTCCGCGTCTCGTAGCTTCTGGGTTGCCTCGATATCTTCCGCCTTGAATGCACGATCGGCGTAAGGAAGCGAAGCCTTAGAAACCAGTGCTCGCACGCGAATCCGTAGCTGATTATCCAGAACAAGCCTAATCACCCCCAACGCCGCGCGCCGCAGCGCATAAGGGTCCTTGCTCCCCGTCGGCTTCTCGTCGATCGCCCAGAACCCGACCAGTGTATCGAGCTTATCCGCCAGCGCCACGGCGATGCTGACCGGATCGGTCGGGACGCGATCGGCCGGGCCCTGCGGCTTGTAGTGCTCCTCGCACGCCGCGGCGACGCCGGCGTCTTCGCCCTGCGCCAGCGCGTAGTACTTACCCATCAGGCCCTGTAGCTCAGGGAATTCGCCGACGACTTCGGTCAAGAGATCGGCCTTGCACAGCTTGGCGGCGCGCTTTGCCTTTTCGACATCAGCCCCGACCAGCGGCGCGATTTCGACGGCGAGGCGTTCGATGCGGGCGATACGCTCGGCTTGCTTGCCGAGCTTTTCGTGGAACACGATCTGGTCGAACTTCGGCAGCCGGTCTTCGAGCTTGGTCTTCAGATCGGTCTCGTAGAAGAACTTCGCATCGCTGAGCCGCGCGCGGATCACGCGTTCGTTGCCGGCCGTGATGGCGGCGCCGCCATCGCTGGCTTCGATGTTCGCCGTCAGGATGAATTTGTTGGCGAGCTTGCCGGTCGCGGGATCGGCGACCACGAAGCACTTCTGGTTGGCGCGGATGGTGGCGCGGATCACTTCGTCCGGGATCGACAGGAAGGCTTCGTCGAACGAACCCATCAGTGGCACCGGCCATTCGACCAGGCCGGAGACTTCGTCGAGCAGGCCGGCGTCCTCGACCAGCGCGTAGTTCTGGGCCTGCGCCAGCGTCTTGGCGTCGGCCAGGATGATGTCCTTGCGGCGCTGCGGGTCGAGCACGACCTTGGCGTCGGCGAGCTTGGCCTCGTAGTCCTCGAAGCGGCGCACGCTGATCTCGTCCGGCGCCATGAAGCGATGGCCGCGCGTCACCTGCCCGGCCTTGATGCCGCTGACGTCGAACGCCACGACGTCCGGCTCCTCGGTGTCGATGCCGAAGGTGGCGATGATCGAATGCAGCGGCCGCACCCATTGCAGCGCGCCGGGCTTGGCCGAGCGCTCGCCCCAGCGCATCGACTTCGGCCACGGGAAGGTGCGCACGATCACCGGCAGGATTTCGGCCAGCACATCGATCGCCGGCCGGCCCGGCTTCTCGATCAGCGCGACGTAGAAATCGCCCTTCTTGGGATCGCGCTGGATCTTGGCCTCGTCGAGCGAACCAAGCCCCGTGGCCTTGAGAAAGCCCTGCACGGCGGCATCCGGCGCGCCGACCTTCGGCCCCTTGCGCTCGTCCTTGAGATCCGGCTGCCGCGCCGGAATGCCGTGCACGGTGAGCGTCAGCCGCCGCGGCGTCGCAAACGCCTTGGCGCCTTCGTAGACGAGCCCTTCGGCGACGAGCTTGTCGGTGACCAGCCGCTTGAGATCATCAGCAGCCTTCGCCTGCATCCGCGCCGGGATTTCTTCGGAGAACAGTTCGAGGAGGAGATCAGGCATTACTTGTCCTCCCCACGCACGGCTTCACCCTCCCCTTGAGGGGGAGGGTCGCCTGCCGAAGGCAGGCGGGGTGGGGTGACAGCGGTCGCGTTGTAGATGGCGTCCATCACGGCGTCGGTCTTGCTCATCACATCATTGTTCCAAAATCGGATCACCCGGTAGCCTTCCGACTGCAGCCATTGCGTTCGTAGTTCGTCCCGCTTCAGGCCGTCCTCGTCGCCGTGCTGCGATCCGTCGACCTCGATGATCAGTCGCTTCGCGAGGCAGGCGAAATCGGCGATGTAGGGCCCGATCACCACCTGCCTTCGGAAGTGACTTCCTTCCACATTCATTCGTCGCAGACACCGCCACAGGATATCTTCAGCGGCGGTGCTGTTTGTCCGCAGTTTGTTTGCGGTGGCGCGCTTGAAGTCACTGATCTGGCGCTTGACCATGTCGCAACCGCTGTCACCCCACCCCGCTCGCTGCGCGAGCGACCCTCCCCCTCCAGGGGAGGGTAAGAAAGAACTACGCCTCCGCCCGTCCCGCTTCGGTGTGCACCCAGGCTTCGCCACAAGCCTTCGCCAGTTCGCGCACACGCAGGATGTAGCTCTGGCGCTCCGTCACCGAGATCACGCCGCGCGCGTCGAGCAGATTGAAGACGTGGCTGGCCTTGATGCACTGGTCGTAGGCGGGCAGCGCCATGGCGTGGGCTTCGCGTTTGGCGCCATCGGCGGACATCACCCAGCCGGCGTCGAGATATTTCTTGCACGCCTCTTCGGCCATCTTGAACTGCGCGAACAGCATCTCGGTGTCGGCGACCTCGAAATTGTGCTTCGAGTATTCCTTCTCGGCCTGCAGGAAGACGTCGCCGTAGGTGACCTTGTCGGCGCCGTCGCGGCCGTTGAAGTTGAGGTCGTAGACGCGGTCGATGCCCTGGACGTACATCGCCAGCCGCTCGAGGCCGTAGGTCAGTTCGCCGGCGACCGGCGCGCATTCGACGCCGGCGACCTGCTGGAAGTAGGTGAACTGGCTGACTTCCATGCCGTCGCACCAGCATTCCCAGCCGAGACCCCAGGCGCCGAGCGTCGGGCTCTCCCAATCGTCCTCGACGAAACGGACGTCATGCAGCGCGGTATCGACGCCGATCGCCTGAAGCGATTTCAGATAAAGATCCTGCAGATCGGGCGGCGACGGCTTCAGGATCACCTGAAACTGGTAGTAGTGCTGCAGCCGATTGGGGTTCTCGCCGTAGCGGCCATCCTTCGGGCGGCGCGACGGCTGCACATAGGCGGCGTTCCAGCGCCGCGGGCCGAGCGCCCGCAGCGTGGTGGCCGGATGGAAGGTGCCGGCGCCGACCTCCATGTCGTAGGGCTGCAGGATCACGCAGCCGTAATCGGCCCAGAAGCGCTGCAGCGTCAGGATCAGGCCCTGGAAGGAACGTTCCGGGCGCATGTGCGGAGGCGTCTGGTCCATGATCGGCTTTGGATTCACGAGGGTTTGGAAAGCGGGCGGACCGTATCGGCAGGGCCCCGGCAAATCAAGGCGATCCGGCCGGAATCAAGCGGTTAGCCGGCATCCAGCGCGTCGCGTCCGGCGGCTGGGGGCGGCGGATTAACCGCCCCTTAACCATGCCGCCGAGGTCACTAACGGCAATTAACTTTCGTTAGCAATCTCTACCTAACCATACCGGGGTGGGATCGGCGTGCGGCTGGGGAGCCGGGCGCGCAAGGACGGGAGACCTCAATGACGACGATTCAAATGATCGGCGCCGTAATGGTGGCGCTCACCGTGGCGCCGCTGCTCGGCGGCCAAATCCGTCGGCCTTAGCGATTCAGGCGCGCCCGACCGGTCGCGCCGCAGCCTTCGCAACCTCCAAGGTTGCTTGCCGGCCCTGAGGGCGATGCCCCGCCCCGGGGCCGGCGACGATTACGAAAGATAGACTGGGAAGGGCGCGCGCGGCGTTCAGCCGGGCCGGTAGGCTCCGGTGACCGGGTCCTGGCGCAGCGTCGGAATCTCGGCCGGCTGCGGCTCGGCGAAAATCGCCGTGCGCACGTCGTCGAGTTCCTGGTTGATTCGCCCGGCCGTCCGGAAGGCCCAGCGCACAACGGCGATGCCAACGAGGGTCCCGGCAAATACGAGCAGCGGCGGCATTGGTCGATCCTCATCTTCAGGTCACGTCACGCCCCGCCGACAGTTTCGCTGAATCGCCCCTTCCCCGCAATTCCCCCAGGCGAGGCGAAACGGCGCGCCGGAGATCTTCTAAAAGCCGTATTTGGCCCACACGGCGCGCGCCTCCAGCGCCGAGATCAGTTGCTCGGGTAGCGCCGCGACGCCATCCAGCGACACCTCCGCGCCGGCCCCCGACGATTTGCGCATGACGTTCGACAACAGCCCGGTCGGCGGCGCGATCACCGGCGTGCGCACCTTGTCGCCGAACTTGTCGCGCAGCACCGCGCGGAGGTCACCGATCGCATCGCTGAGGCCGAGCGCCACCGAGGTCGCGCCGGCCCAGTACTCGCCGGAGAACAGCTTCGACTCCTCGCCCTTCAGCCGCGCGCCGCGGCTCTCCTTGACCAGCGAGATGAACAGCGCGTGGATCTCGCGCTGCAGCGCCTTGATCCGCGCGACGTCGTCCGGATCTTCCGGCAGGAACGGATCGAGCTGCGCCTTGTGCTCGCCGGCGGTGTAGAGCCGGCGCTCGACGCCGATCTTCTTGATCAGTTCGGTGAAGCCGAAGGTGCCGCCGACCACGCCGATCGAACCGACGATCGACGACGGATCGCAATAGATCTCGTCGGCCGCGCAGGCGATCATGTAGCCGCCCGAGGCCGCGACGTCTTCGACGAAAGCATACACCGGCAATTTCTTCTCGGCCGCGAGCGCGCGGATGCGCAGATAGATCAGCCGCGACTGCACCGGCGAACCTCCCGGCGAATTGATCGCCAGCGCCACCGCCTTGGCGTGGCGCGTCGAGAACGCGCGGTCGAGTAGCTTGGCGACGCCGGCCAGACTCATGCCCGGCCGCAGCGGCGTGACCGCCCCGATCGTACCGGACAGGCGGACGACCGGCACGACCGGAACATCCGAGCGAAAGCGTGCGGGAAGTAGTTTGCCGAGACCACCCAGCAGCCCCACGGAGCTGCGGCTATCAGCCGCCGGTACGTTCATGCAGTCACCCTAATGTTGCTCAGATTTGGTAGTTGATTTTCGTCGTGGTCTGGAACGCGTTTTGCATCGCACAGTTCATATAGGAAGCTGGCTGCAACGACGCAGCGGAGAGGATCATGAAAATCTATTTAGTGATGCTGCTGATCGGCGCGATCCTGGCTGCGGTGCATTTCACCGCGACGCCCGATCGCAAGACTCTGCCGCAATAGGATTTTCCGGCTTCGGCCGGCTCGGAACAACAGCGCGCGCTGCGAGCACGCAGCACGCACGGACGCCGTCATCGTAGTTGAAATCTGTGTGAGGTTTGCACACTCCCGCCTGCCTAGAGCCTGCACAATTTGCCGAGCGTCTAGGCGGACACGGGTGGTCCCGGCAAAATTTGCTCTCCGCCCATCACGGCCTGGGCGCGCGAGGTCGGCTTGCCGTCGTCGCCGTTCAGGATCAGCGGCTCGCAAATCTGCAACGGTGCCCGGCTTCCCTTGACGGCCTGAACCAGAATCCGGATGGCCGGCTCGCGCGCCCGCCCATGCACCGCGATGATGCGGATATCGCCGAAGCCGCGGCGCAGCGCCTCAAGCACATCCGCCAAACCATCGGCCCGCCAGATCAGACTGAGCGTGCCGCCGGATCTGAGCACGCGCCGCGCGGCGTGAACCCAACAGTCCAGCGTGGTCGGACTTGCGACATGGGCTATCCGGCGCACGGTATCGGGCGAGCCGCGATGCCGGGCCGGATCGTTGAACGGCGGATTCATCAGCACGACGTCGGCGCTGTCGGGGGCAAGCCCGGCAGCCGCATAGGCGGCCGCACCGGCCGCGACGTCCAGCACGATCACCCGCGCCGCAATCCCGTTGGCGGAGGCATTGTGCTCGGCCAGTCCGGCCAGACCGGGCGCAAGTTCGGCCATCACCAGGTCGAGCCCGGCAACTCGGCGGCCAAGCGCGAGCCCGGCGGTGCCGACACCGGCGCCGAATTCCACCACCCGATCGCCCGCACGCGCCGGCGTCGCCGCCGCGAGCAGAATGGCGTCGTGGCCGGCGCGATGTCCGGCAACCGGTTGCCGGAGCCGCAGCCGCCCGCCGAGGAAGCCGTCCTCGGTGGTCGCAACCGCCTCAGGCATGCCCGCGCTCAGCCATCGTCGCGAAGCTCGTGCGCGAGCCCTGCGTCCGTCAAAACCTGACGCGCGGCCCGCACATCATCCGAATGGACGAGAACCCGCCGCGGGATGACCCCGACCGAGCCCTCCAGGACGCTCATGTTCTGATCCATCACCAGATAGTCGATCTCGGCGCCGTCGAGCAGCGCTCCGATCGCCGAAAGCAGCACCACGTCATTGGTCCGCACCAGTTCCTGCAACCTTGCGCCTCCCCTGATCCCTGCATTATAGCTCCCCGCAATCGTCGCGGGCGAGCGGCACGTTTCGCGGCCGGTCAAGTCCCATGCTATAATGGGCGCTACGTCGAAGAGCGAAATCGCCGGCCGCTGCGCATCGGCGTCCAAATTCGCCTCCGAACAACCCTATGAGGAGTTTTCGCGCGGACCCGCTTTGCCGAAAACATCCGTGAAAGTGGAGACCCAGCGTGGCCGTCATCGTACCCTTCGGAGGCCCCCCGTCCGCCTCGATCGACCAACTGGTCGGACTCGTCGCCGCGGACATGGAGCGGGTCAACGCCACGATCCTGTCGCGGACCGGTTCAGACGTCACGATGATCCCGGAGGTGGCGAACCACCTGATCTCCTCGGGCGGCAAGCGGCTGCGGCCGATGCTGACGCTGGCGATGGCCAATCTCACCGGCTACACCGGCGACGGCCACATCAAGCTCGCCGCCGCGGTCGAGTTCATGCACACCGCCACGCTGCTGCACGACGACGTTGTCGACGAGAGCGAGATGCGCCGCGGCAAGAAGTCGGCGAGGATGCTGTGGGGCAACGAGGCCAGCGTGCTGGTCGGCGACTTCCTGCTCGGCCAGGCCTTCCGGATGATGGTCGAGGTCGGGAGCTTGCGCGCGCTCGACATCCTCTCGGCCGCGTCGGCGACGATCGCCGAAGGCGAAGTGATGCAGCTCGCCGCCGCCAAGAACACCGCCACCACCGAGGACGAATATCTCGCGGTGATCCGCGGCAAGACCGCCGAACTGTTCGCCGCGGCCTGCGAGGTCGGCCCCGCGATCGCCGAGCGGCCGAAGGCGCAGCAATCGGCCTGCCGCTCGTTCGGCATGAACATCGGCATCGCCTTCCAGCTGATCGACGACGTGCTCGATTACGGCGGCAAGGCCGCCAAGCTCGGCAAGAACGTCGGCGACGATTTCCGCGAGGGCAAGATCACCCTGCCGGTGGTGCTGGCGTTCCGCCGCGGCAACGATACCGAACGCGAGTTCTGGGTGCGCGCGCTGGAGAAAGGCGACATCACCGACGCCGATCTCGATCAGGCGATCGGCTTGATGACCAAGCATCGCGCGCTCGAAGACACCATCCAGCGCGCCCACCACTACGGCGCCATGGCGGTCGATGCGCTGGCGCTGTTCCCGTCCTCGCCGATGAAGACGGCGCTGGAGCAGGTGGTGGCGTTCTGCCTGGCACGGTCGCACTGAGCGACGCGGCCGCGCTTTACTGAATGACGGGAGCCTTGAGATCAGCTCAGCGCGCCCGCATGCACCCACCAGCCGGGATGCGCCGCCTTCAGCGTTTCGGCGCCGGCCGCAGCGTCGTCGTCACCCTCGAACAGCGCGAAGCAGGTGGCGCCGGAGCCGGACATCCGGGCGAGTTGCACGCCCGGCAGCGCGGCGAGCGCCTGCAGCACGTCGCCGACCACGGGCTCGACCTTCAGCGCCGGCGCCTCGAGATCGTTGGTGCCACGCGCCACGGCCTTGATCCAATCGGCCGCCGACGCGCCCTGCTTCGGCCAGCCGGTCGAACTCAGCACATCCGCAATCCCGACATTGAGCTGGCCGGCGCGCAGGCCGAGCGCCGTGAACACGTCCTTGGTGGCCACCGGCACGCGCGGATTGACCATCACGGCGGGCAGCCGCGGCAGCGGCAACGGCGAGAGATTATCGCCGACGCCGGTCATGACGCAGGGCTGCGACGGCAGGCAGACCGGTACATCGGCACCGGTGAGCCGCGCCGCCTCGACCACGCGGGGATCCTCGGCGGAGAGGCCGTTGGCGCGGGCGAGCAGGCGCAGCGCCGCCGCGGCGTCGGCCGAGCCGCCGCCGATCCCGGCCGCAACCGGCAGATGCTTGTCGAGCACGAAGGCGCCGGCACGCAGATCCGGCACGCGCTCGGCGAGCAAGCGCGTCGCCTTCAGCACCAGATTGTCGGCGGTGTCGCCGCACTCCTGCGCGCCCGGCCCCACCGTGACGAGGCTGACGTCATCACCGGTGTGCAGCGTCAGCCGGTCAGCGCAATCGGCGAACGCCACGACGCTTTCGAGATCGTGATAGCCGTCTACACGGCGTCCCACCACGCGCAGCGTGAGGTTGACCTTGGCGCGCGCCAGATCGCTCAACGTGATCGCAGAACCGTTACTCAACGAAGGCCCCCCAGCCCATCATCCTCACCACCGAACGAAAACGCCGGATGCGCCCTCCGATCACAGGAGCCGCGGCGAAGCAATCCAGCCTTTGTGCCAAACGCATCTGACGCGTGGCGATCCGGATTGCTGCGTCGGCTCAGGAGCCGGCAGACGAGCGCAGGCCGCGCCGTGCTGTGGCGGGGCGGCTAACCGCCCTTGCCGTCTTCCTTCTTCTTCTCGGCGGCAGCGGCCGACGAGGTGTCGTCCGGCAGGCCGTTGGCGAGCTTGGCCTCGATCTTCGGCAGTTCATCCGGATCGGGCTTGAGGTCGCGGGCGTGGGCCCACTGGAAGCGCGCCTCGAGCGTGCGACCGACGCGCCAATAGGCGTCGCCGAGATGATCGTTGATAGTCGGATCTTCCGGCTTCAGGTCGATCGCCCGCTCCAGCGTCTTGACCGCCTCCTCGTAGTTGCCGATGCGGTAGTACGCCCAGCCGAGGGAGTCGACGATGTAGCCGTCGTCGGGGCGCTGATCGACGGCGCGGCGGATCATCTTCATCGCTTCGTCGAGATTGATGCCCTGGTCGATCCAGGAATAGCCGAGGTAATTGAGGACGTGCGGCTGCTCGGGCTGCAGCGACAGCGCCTTCTTCATATCGACTTCGGCCTTGGCCCACTGCTTGGATCGCTCCTCGCAGATGCCGCGGAAGTAATAATAGACCCAGCTGTTCTTCTCGGCGCCGGTGAGCGCGTCGATGCCCTGCGAATAGGTGACGGCGCAATCGGCGAACTTCTTGCGGCCGCGCTCGATATTGCCGAGCGCCATGATGGCTTCGAGGTCCTTGCCGTCCTCGGCGATCACCGATTTCAGGATCTTGATCGCCTCCTCGCTGCGATCGGTCGCATCGAGGTCGGTGGCGAGCTGGATCTGGGCGTTGCGCTTCAGCGGCGAACTCGCCGGCACGCGCTCATAGACCTTCACGGCCATCGCCGGCTTCTTGACCGACTCGTAGAGATCGCCGAGCGCCAGCAGCGCCAGCGCATGATCCGGCTGCAGATAAAGCGCGAGTTGCAGATAGACGAGCGCCAGATCCTCGCCGCCGCGGCGGGTCAGCGACGCGCCGATGCCGTACAGCGCCTCGGCGGCGCCGGCCTGCGGACTATCGACCAGCGGCGACAGCTTCTTGCCGGCGCGAACTTCGCGCAGGCCGTCGACCACCAGCGGATGACGCGACAGCTTCTTGTCGAAATTCTCATAGACGGCCGCGGCCGCCGCCTCGTCCTTGTTGCGCGACAGCCAGCGCGCATAGGCGTCCATCACCCGCAGCGCCGAATCGTCGAGCTTGTAGGCCCGCTCGAACCGCGCGCCGGCGTCCTTTTGCTTGTTGGCGAGTTCGAGCATCATGCCCGAATGCAGATCCTTGAAGATCGGGTACCATTCCGGGCCGGCCAGCTTGTCGATATTCGCCACGGCGCCCTTGTTGTCACCGGCCCCCTGCATGGCCCAGCTCGACAGCAGCGTGGCGACCAGATCGGTGATCGGACCGCGCACCGACAGGTTGATGTTCTGAACAGCGGACGCATACTTCTTGGTCTTGAGGTCGCGGACGCCGAGTACCAGGCGCGCCACGCGATTGGTCTTGTCGACCTTGAGGATGCGGTCGGCGAGCTTCACCGACTCCTCGATATTGCCTTCCGCCAGCGAGGCGATGAAGGCGCGGTCGAGCAGCTCGTTGTTCTTCGGATCGGTGCGCAGCGCCGAGCGATAGAACGCCGCAGCGGCGGCCGCGTCGCGCTCGATGCTGGCGTGCCGGGCCGCCAGATAGCTGCCGGCCGTGGTCATCGACCGCAGATCCTGGCTGCTCGGAAACTGCGCGGCGTTGTCGGCCGGATGATCCGGGGTCTGCGCCATCGCCGGCCCGGCGAGCGGCAGAGCCGCCACAGTGAGGGCGACGGCCATCGAGCGACGGAATCGATGAAGAAGCATCTAGTTGCCTAGCTCCAGGAAAGGGCTCGGATGTCCCGGCCGCCGAGCCGGCAGCGTCTGGCCGACGACAATGCCGGTTTTGGCGCCCAACCGCAAGGATCGGCCCCCGGCACGCATCGCACCGGCCGCCCCGCAAAGTGTCGCGGCGCGGCCCTCGATCGGATTGAGACGGTGGCAACATGGCAGGATCGTGACCGGCGCCGGCGTTAGGCCGCGCGGCCGCTCACGTCCTCGTGGTCAGAGACCGCTTACATGCCCTGATAATTCGGTCCGCCGCCGCCTTCCGGCGGGACCCACGTGATGTTGCCGTTCGGATCCTTGATGTCGCAGGTTTTGCAGTGGACGCAGTTCTGCGCATTGATCACGAAGCGCGGCCCGGTCGGCTCCTCGACCCATTCGTACACCGCGGCCGGGCAATAGCGCCCCGACGGACCGGCGAAGACGTCGTGCTCCGACTTCTTCTGCAGCTCCATGTCGGCGACCTTCAGATGCACCGGCTGGTCTTCCTCGTGATTGGTATTCGACAGGAACACCGAGGACAGCCGGTCGAAGGTCAGCTTGCCGTCCGGCTTCGGACCGGGGTGTGGCTGGTGCGACTTGGCGGGATCGAGCGTCGAGCGATCCGGCTTGCCATGCGACAGCGTGCCGAACACCGAGAAGCCGAGAGTCGAGCACCACATCTCGAAGCCGGCCAGCACCACGCCGACCGCGGTGCCGAACTTCGACCACAGCGGCTTGACGTTGCGGATCCGGAACAGATCGCGACCGATCGCGGAGTCGCGCCACGATTCCTCGTAGCTCGCGACCTCGTCGTTGCTGCGGCCCGCGGCGAGCGCCGCGGAGATGTGCTCGGCCGCCAGCATGCCCGAGCCGAGCGCGTTGTGGACACCCTTGATGCGCGGCACGTTGACGAAGCCGGCGGCGCAGCCGACCAGCGCACCGCCCGGGAAGGTCAAACGCGGCACCGACTGCCAGCCGCCTTCGGTGATGGCGCGGGCGCCGTAGGAGATGCGCTTGCCGCCTTCGAAGATCGGCGCAACCGAGCGGTGCGTCTTGAACTTCTGGAACTGCTCGAACGGCGACAGATACGGATCGTCGTAGTTCAGATGCACGACGAAGCCGACCGCCACCAGATTGGTGCCGTAGTGATAGAGGAACGAGCCGCCGCCGACATTATTGCTGAGCGGCCAGCCGAAGGAGTGCGCGATCCGCCCCTTGCGATGCTTGGCGGGGTCGATCTCCCAGACTTCCTTCAGGCCGATGCCGAATTTCGGCGGATCGCTGTCCTTGTCGAGCTTGTACTTGGCGATCAGCTGCTTCGAGAGGCTGCCACGCGCGCCTTCGGCGAACAGCGTGTACTTGCCGAGCAGCTCCATGCCGCGGGTGTAGGAATCCTTCGGCTGGCCGTCGCGGCCGATGCCCATATCGCCGGTGGCGATGCCGCGGACTTCCCCGTTGTCGCCGTACAGCACCTCGGTGGCGGCGAAGCCCGGGTAGATCTCGACGCCGAGTTCCTCGGCCTTCGGGCCGAGCCAGCGGCACAGGTCACCGAGCGAGCCGATGAAGTTCTTGTGGTTATCGAGCATCGGCGGCACCATGATGTTTGGTACCTTGAAGGCCTTGTCCGACGTCATCACGTAGAAATGGTCGTCCTCGACGTGGGTCTTGAGCGGGCAGCTCTCGTCCTCGCGCCAGCCCGGCATCAGCTTGTCGAGCGGCGTCACGTCGATCACGGCGCCGGAGAGAATGTGCGCGCCGACCTCGGAGCCTTTTTCGACCACGACCACCGAAAGCTCCGGATTGAGCTGTTTCAGGCGGATCGCCGAAGCCAGACCCGAAGGACCCGCGCCCACGATCACAACGTCGAATTCCATGGATTCGCGGGGCGGCAGCGTTTCGTCGCTCATCTATTTTCTCGCAGACACAGTCTTGAACGTTTCCAGCCGGTGTTCTTTCTTATTTTTCCCGGAAGGACAACCACCCAAATGTACCTGCCACCCCATCGTTCCGGCTTTCATGCGGCGTTTTTCTCGGGCAGAGTTCGCTGTGCGAAACCTTCGGCGCCGTCAGGTCGCCTTCCCGTCCCACTTCGATCGCCAAATCCATGATGCCTGAA
The DNA here is from genome assembly GCF_042432815.1 of Rhodopseudomonas telluris. Classification (NCBI taxonomy): domain Bacteria; kingdom Pseudomonadati; phylum Pseudomonadota; class Alphaproteobacteria; order Hyphomicrobiales; family Nitrobacteraceae; genus Rhodopseudomonas; species Rhodopseudomonas telluris. The sequence continues at coordinate 601,393 of NZ_JBHLWM010000001.1, read as the reverse complement.
CCCGCGCCGAGCCTGCGGCAATTGCTGGCGTTCTACCTCGACGCCGGGGTCGACTGCGCGCTCAACGACGAGCCGGTCAACCGGCTGCTGGACGAGGAAATCGCCGCGCCGGTTCAGGCCGAGGCGCGCGAGGCACCCGCGCGCGAAGACTCCAGACGCGCGCCGCCGCCGCCCGCCCCGCGACTTGGCGCCACGCCACCGTCGCCCGAGGCCGCGATCGTGTCGGCGCGCGAGGCGGCCGCCACGGCGCCGACGCTCGAAGCGCTACGCGCATTGATGGAACAGTTCGACGGATGCGCGCTGCGATCGACGGCAACGCGCCTGGTGTTCGCCGACGGCAATCCGGAGGCGCGGCTGATGCTGGTCGGCGAGGCGCCCGGCCGCGACGAGGACATCGAGGGGCGGCCGTTCGTCGGCCGGTCCGGCAAGCTGCTCGACCTGATGCTGGCGGCGATCGGCCTCGACCGCAGCAAGGTGTACATCGCCAACGTGATCCCGTGGCGCCCGCCCGGCAACCGCACGCCGACGCCGCAGGAGATCCAGATCTGCCTGCCCTTCATCCAGCGCCAGATCGAGCTGGTGAACCCGGACATCGTGATGACGCTGGGCAACCCGGCGACGCAGACGCTGCTGCAGACGCGCGACGGCATCATGAAGTCGCGCGGGCGCTGGGCCGACTACAACACCGGCACGCGTTCCATCCGGGCGATCGCAACCTTCCATCCCGCCTACCTGCTGCGCTCGCCAGCGTACAAACGCATGACATGGATGGACCTGCGCGCTGTCGCACAGGCGCTCGAGAGCATTGCCGACAAGCCCGCGAGCTGACCCGCGCGCCCGCGCGGTCAGCATCGTCTCAAAAGATAGAAACAATCCAAGCTGGCCTCCGGCGGATTGACCTTCGTACACCGGTACCGCATCAACAGTGCGGGCTGGGGCGACGATTAGTTCATCGAGAATGAATTGGCCGAACCGCGCGAGCCCGCGTCTCACCAGACGCAGCCGTCGTTCGATCGGGGCCCACGCTGCAGAGTGCCCTCGCTGATCACCATCACGAGCGTCGGCTCGGGTGCGTGATGAACGCTGCGCCGTGGTGAAGAGGTGGCGGCCGCCGCCTCGCAGCTTCGTCCGATAGGTGCGCCCGCGACCGCAACTATCAATTGAGTTTCAGCACAACGGCTCCGGCCGGGATCAGGATTGACCATGTATCGTTGCCGAGCGCTTGGCGGCGTGAGCCTGCTTGCCCTTTTTGCATCGCTGACGGCTGCGCCGTCCGCGTATGCCCAGTCCGCCGCTCCGTCGGGCGAGATGCTGCCGCCGGTGTCGGTGGACGCACCGCGCGCGACACGCGCCAAGCCGGTCGTGGCCCGCCGCAGCTCCGCCGCCACGGCCCGGCGGCAGACCACGCGCGTCGCGACGCAGCCGCCCCCGGCGCCGGCCGCCGCGATGACCCAGCCGAGTGCGACCTCTGACGCGAACCGGCCCGCGGTGTTCGCGGGCGGCCAGGTCGCGCGCGGCAGCCGGCTCGGCATGCTCGGCAACGCCGACACGTTCAAGTCGCCGTTCGCGACAGCGAGCTACACCAATGATGCGATCCGCAACCAGCAGGCCTCGACCGTCGCCGATGCGTTGCTGCTCGATCCGTCGGTGCGCGTGACCAGCCCGTTCGGCGGCATGGTCGACTCGTTCTACATCCGCGGCTTCCCGATCGCCGAAGGCACCGCGGGCGAAGTCGCGTTCGACGGCGTTTACGGCATCGCGCCGAACTTCCGCACTTTCAACGACTATGTCGAGCGGATCGAGGTGTTCAAGGGACCGGCCGCGATGCTGTCCGGCGTGTCGCCGAACGGCGGTGTCGGCGGCGTCATCAACGTGGTGCCGAAGCGCGCCGAGGCCGACCTCAGCCGGATCGGCGTCGGCTATGTGTCAAACGGCTTCGTCAGCACCAATGTCGACGTCGCGCGGCGGTTCGGCGACCACCGCGAATTCGGACTGCGCTTCAACGGCCGGATCGGCGGCGGCGACACCGCGATCGATCGTCAGTCCGACCGTCTGCAGGTGGGTTCGCTGGCGTTTGATTATCAAGGCGAGCGCTATCGCACCTGGCTGTACGGCTTCACCCAGAACGAGCACATCAAGGCGCCGGTTCGTCCCTACACCATCTCGAGCGGCCTGCAGATCCCGACGGCGCCGAGCGGCAGCAACAACGTCACCCAGCCCTGGGAATGGTCGAACGTCCAGGAATCCTCGGTGCTGTGGAAGAACGAATTCGACCTCACCGACAGCGTCATGGTGTTCGGCAATATCGGCGGCTCGAAGACCAATGCGGAGCGGTTCTTCGGCCTTCCGAACATCATCAACGCGCGAGGCGACACCTCGACGACGCCGCAATACTACAATCTCGACGTCAACCGCTTCACCGTCGACGGCGGTGTGCGGGCCAAGTTCGACAGCGGCTTCGTGCAGCACGCCGTCACGTTGCAGGCGTCGCATTATCAGGACGAGCAATACCGGGCGTTCCCGGCCGGAAAGGCCTATCTGTCCAACATCTACGCGCCGGTGCTGCAGCCGGAGCAGAGCTACACGATTCCATCGTTCAAACCGCGGCTGTCCGACACCACGCTGAACGGCGTCGCGCTCGCCGACACCATGTCGGTGCTGAATGAACGCGTGTTGCTGACGCTCGGCGTCCGCCAGCAGCAGGTGATCTCGCACAATTTCTCGACCACCACCGGGGCGCAGACCTCGTCATACGACAAGTCGGCGACCACGCCGATGGCGGGCATCGTGGTGCGGCCGATCGAGCATCTCTCGCTCTACGCAAATTTTATCGAGGGCCTCAGCCGCGGCGACATCGCACCGGTCACCGCGCGCAATTCAGGCGAAGTGCTGGCCCCCTACCGGACCAAGCAATACGAGACCGGCGCCAAGCTCGACCTCGGCCGGATCGGCGCGACGCTGGCGTTCTTCCAGATCACCAAGCCGAACGGCGAGCTCAATAACGGCCTGTATTCGGCGAGCGGCGAGCAGCGCGTGCGCGGCACCGAGCTCAGCCTGTTCGGCGAGATCACGCCCGGCGTTCGCACGGTCGGCGGCGTGACGCTGTTCGACGGCGAGGTGACGCAGACCGCGACGGTGGCGAATATCGGCAAGACGCCGATCGGCGTGCCCAGCGTGCAGATCAACATGACGGGCGAATGGGATGTGCCGATGCTCGCCGGCACGACGCTGACCGGCACCGTGGTCCATACCGGCCGGCAATTCGTCAACGGCAGCAACACACAGGTTCTGCCGGCCTGGACCCGCATCGATCTCGGCGCCCGCTACGTCACCACGATTGAAGGCCGCAAGACCACGATCCGCGGCACCGTGCAGAACGTCGGCGGCACCAACTACTGGGCCAGCGTCGCCTCGTTCGGCACGTTCGCACTCGGCACGCCGCGGGTCTATCTGCTGTCTCTGGATGTTGAGCTGTAAGGCGCGGTCAGCGCCCACGCGGGCGCACGATCGCCCAGCCGATGCGCAGCAGCGGCTGGCGACCGGCGATCGTCCGCTCGAACGCGCGCGGCAGTTCGGGCACGATCTCGGGAAACCGCGCGGCGATCTCGGGCGGCGGCTTGCCGGCGGTATCGGCTGCGCGCCAGACCACGATGCCGCCATGCTCCCGGAAGGTCTCGGCCGTGACCCAGGGCGTGCGGGCCGGGGTAGCGTCGAGATAGAGATGCGGCCGCGACGCGCCCATCGCGATCAGACCGGCCAGTTCCGGATCGCCCGCCACCGCCGGCAACGGCCGTCCGGTGCGGCGCTCGAAGCTTTCGCCGAAATAGCGCGCGATGTCCTTGGCGGGCAGTGACGTCGGCAGGCTCGTCGGGCTCAGCCATGGCTGCACCAGCGCGGCCAGGATCACCAGCGCCGCGGGGGCCGCGACCAGGGCGGCCCAGGCGGTGCGGAGCACGCGCTGACGGCGCAGATAGATCACGTCGCCGGTCGCCATCACCACGGCGAACCCGACCATCAGCAGCGCGATGCCGGCTCCGCCGATCACGTGGGTCAGCCCGAACACGCCGGCCACGATGCAGCCGAGCAGCGCCGGCGCCAGCGCGAACACATACACGTAGCGCCCCGCCAGCGGATCGACCGGAGCGCGCATCACCGAGGGCGCGTCGTCCGGCCGCGGATCGAACCGCCGCGTATTCAGCAGCACCAGCAGGACGACGCCGCCAACCGCGAGCACGAGGCCGCCGAGCAGCTCGGCGCCCAGCCTGGCGCGCGCCGCCAGATCGGCCGGGGCCGGAAGCGGCGGCAGCGCGAACAGATCGGCACGTAGCAGCCAGATGCCGTAGGGCAGCACCAGCACCGCAACCACCAACAGCGCGAACAGCGGATCGAGCGACAGCAGCGCACGGCGGCCGCGTGCCGTCGCCAGCGCGAAGCCGATCGGCAGTAACAGCAGCGCCGGTGCGGCCACCGTCGTCAACAGCAGCAGGCCGATCTCTATCGACAGCGCAAACCAGGCGCTGCGGCGGCCGCGCCCGATGACCTCCCAGCCGTGCCACAGCACCAACGCCCACAGCGGCCGGGCCAGCACCAGCGGCCCGAACTCAACGCCAGGCGTCGCGAACGCCGTGATGGTCGAGGTCAGCACCACGGCGACGACCGCGTGCTGGGGACCAACCATGCTGCGCGCAAGCTTGAACAGGGCGTAGAAGGTGACGACGAAACAGAGCTGCGCCAGCACATAGACGCCGATGATATGCCCGCCGGCGGCGCGGAACGCGATATCGGCCAGCCAGAACGCGAGCGGCGGCCCGAGGTCGCTGCCGACCTGATACTCGCGGCCGTAGGCCAGCACCGTGGCAATCTCGCCGGGTGGGCTCGCATAGAACACCACCGGCACCAGTACCCACAGCAGCGCCTGAGCCGACACGACCAGCCAGAACACCAGCCGCGGCCGGGCGCGGATCAGTTCGATGATCAGGGAAGCGAAGCGCATCTGGGCCCAGCGGAGTTCGGTCCGCTCGTGATAGAGCCCGCCGCCTGCCCAGGCAACCGGATTGGCCGCCTGGCGGTCGTCCTTACGCGGTGGCTGCGAGCCCGGCCTCGGCGGGTGGATCGAACAGATCGCCGCTGACCGTGGGCAGCTCCGCCGGTACGCCCTCGATCCTGCGCCACGCCGCGGCCACCGGCGCGAAGAAGCGACGGTGATGCACGGTCGGCCCAAGTCGCGACAGCGCGTCGAGATGCTCCGGCACGCCGTAGCCCTTGTGCGATTCGAAGCCGTAGCCGGGGCATTGCTGCGCCAGCCGGCACATCAGCCGGTCGCGCGTCACCTTGGCGATGATCGAGGCCGCCGCGATCGAGGCGATCAGCCCGTCGCCGCCGATCACCGCCTCGCTCTCGCACCGCGTCGCCAGCCGGTCGCGGCCGTCGACGAAGACGTGTTGCGGCAGGTCCGGCAGCGCGTGCACGGCGCGGGTCAGCGCCCACAGCGAGGCGCGCAGGATGTTGTCGCGGTTGATCCGCTCGGGTGAGGCCGACACCACCGAGACTTGCGCGGTGGCGCAGATTTCCTCGAACAGCTCCTCGCGCCGCTCGGCGCTCAGCCGCTTGGAATCGTCGAGCCCCTTGGGAACGCGCTTGGGATCGAGCACCACGGCGGCGGCGACCACCGGACCGGCGAGCGGTCCCCGCCCGGCCTCGTCGCAGCCGGCGACCGGCCAGATGCCCTTCTTGATCAGCGCCCGCTCGCGCCGAAAGCTCGGCGGCGCCACGGCGATCACGCCCTTGCCGAGGCCTTTGGCCGGCGAGATCTTTCCCGCTGCCGGCCTGGCACTGCCGGCTTTCGCACCGGATACCTTGGCGGCCTTTGCAGCGGACGCTGTCTTCGTGGCACGTTTCGCCGCACCATCGAGCGGCAGAGTCTTGGCCGCAGCCTTACTGGGCTTTTTCGAATCCCGAATCATGCGGCGATGCTGCGGGTAGGCACCGGCACGCGCAACCGGAAATCCCGCGCCATGCCCGCAATTCAACGCGACCGGGGCGCGGCCGGGAGGTTCCGCGCGAGGCCTCCCCCCTCAAAACAGACTGAGCTGCTGCCCGGCCCGCTCCGGCTTGGCGAAATGGTCCATCGTCAGCTTCGAGCGGCGCTTGTTCAGGCCAAGCCTCGCGCAGGCGGTTTCGAAGCGGCGGCCGATCATCCAGGCCATCGGACCGGTGCCCTTCATCCGCGTGCCCCATTGCGAGTCGTAGTCGCGGCCGCCGCGCATCTCGCGGATCAGCGTGAAGACGTGGCGGTAGCGATCCGGATAGTTGGCCATCAGCCATTCGCGGAACAGGTCGCGCACTTCGAGCGGCAGCCGCAGCATCACGTAGCTGGCTTCCTTGACGCCAGCATGGGCGGCGGCGTCGAGGATGCGCTCGATCTCCATGTCGTTGAGTGCCGGGATCACCGGCGCCACCATCACGGTGGTCGGAATGCCGGCATCGGCGAGCCGCTTCAGCGCCTCCAGCCGCTTGGCCGGCGTCGAAGCCCGCGGCTCCATGGTCCGCGCCAGCTTCGGATCGAGCGACGTCACCGACAGCGCGACCTTGGCGAGCTGGCGCTTGGCCATCCGCGCCAGGATGTCGATGTCGCGGGTGACCAGCGCCGATTTGGTGACGATGCCGACCGGATGCCCGGTTTTCTCCAGCACTTCGAGGATGCCGCGCATGATCTTCCGCTCGCGCTCGATCGGCTGATACGGATCGGTGTTGGTGCCGATCGCGATCATCTTCGGCTCGTATTCGGCCGCGGCCAGCTCCTTCTCCAGCAGCGCCGGGGCGTCGGGCTTGGCGAACAGCCGCGATTCGAAATCCAGCCCCGGCGACAGGCCGAGATAGGCATGGGTCGGCCGCGCGAAGCAGTACACGCAGCCGTGCTCACAGCCGCGATAGGGATTGATCGAGCGGTCGAAGCCGATATCCGGCGACTCGTTGCGGGTGATGACCTTGCGGGCCGTGTCGATCGCGACCGTGGTCTTGAACGGCGGCAGTTCGTCGAGGCTTTGCCAGCCGTCGTCGAACGCGACCCGCGCCTCGGCTTCGTAACGGCCGCTGTCGTTCGACAGCGCACCGCGACCGCGGCGGCGCTGCTTATCGATCGCAACCTCGATCGCTGGGAAAGGGGAAGGCGCGCCCACCGGCTCGGAGGGCGCCGTGACCGGCGGGCGCTTGAGGGCACTGCTGGATGCTCTGCTCATGCGAGCGAAGATAGCTACGCGTAAGAACAAATCAAGAACATAATTGTGACATCCACCATCGGCTTCAAAAGCTGAGCCGCATAGGCCGACGGGATGGCCTTGTCCGCAAATCCCGGCTGATTTCGCGCCGCCGAGGTGTTAAGCGTGCTGCGCACCGTCGCAATCAGGTCATCCGGCTGACATGCTGAGCGTCATCATTCCCACCGATGGAGTCGAGCGGACTGCGGTCGCTACGCTGGCGGCGCTGGTTCCGGGCGCCGCTGCCGGCGTGATCCGCGAGGTGCTGCTGGTGGATCGCAAAAACGACGGCGTGATCGAGCGCGTCGCCGACGTCGCCGGCTGCGGCTTCCTTGCCGTCGAAGGCAGCCGCGCCGCCGCGCTGGCCGAAGGCGCCAAGCGATCGACCTCGCCCTGGCTGATGTTCCTGCATGCCGGCGCGGTGCTCGACGCCGGCTGGATCGAAGAGACCACGCAGTTCATCCAGGGCGTCTCGCTCAGCGGCCATCCGCGCGCCGGCATTTTTCGCTACGCGCGCTCGCCTTATGCGGAGCCGAGCTGGGCCGAGACGTTCCGCACGCTGCGCCGCCAGCTCTCCGGGCCGCGCGCCGACCAGGGCCTGCTGATCGCGCGCGAGCACTACGACAAGCTCGGCGGCCACGACCCCGAGCGCTCCGAAGGACGCCTGCTCCGCCAGCTCGGCCGCTCCTCGCGCACGATGCTGCGCAGCCGGATCGTGCTGGTCTAACTACGCGGCCACCCCCGTCGCAGCGCGCTGGTGCCGGCCGAATAGCCGCCTCAAAATATACTTGCTAAAGGCAACTATTTATATGACGATGGCAACCATAGAGGTTGCCATGTCGAAATCCGTTGCCGCCGACCAGATCGCCGCCGTCCGGGACTTCAACCGGTTCTACACCCGCCATCTCGGCGTGCTTGGCCAGCACCTGATGGACAGTCCCTACTCGCTGACAGAGGCTCGGGTGCTGTACGAGCTGGCACACCGCGAGGCGCCGCTCGCCAAGGAGATCGGCGCCTCGCTCGGGCTCGACGCCGGCTATCTCAGCAGGATCGTGCAGGCCTTCGTGGATGGCGGCCTCGTCAAGCGCACCCCCTCCCCCGCCGACCGGCGGCAGCATCTGCTGGCGCTGACCGCCAAGGGCCGCGCCGCCTATGCGGATCTCGAACGGCGCTCGGTGCGCGATATGGGGGCCATGCTCGAACGTGTGCCGGAGACCGAGCGGCCGCGCCTCGCCGCAGCGATGGCGACGATTCAACATCTGCTCGGCAACGGGCCTGCCGCGGCACCGATTCTGCGCAGCCCGCGACCGGGCGACATCGGCTGGGTGGTGCAGAGCCATGGCGCGTTCTACGCCGCCGAATACGGCTTCGACGCCTCGTTCGAAGCGCTGGTGGCCGAGATCGCCGGGCAATTCCTCGCCGCGCACGATCCCGGCCGCGAACGCTGCTGGATCGCCGAATATGACGGCGCGCAGGCCGGCTCGCTGTTCCTGGTGCGGGACAGCGACGCTGTCGCCAAGCTGCGACTGCTGCTGGTGACGCCGCAGGCGCGCGGACACCGGCTCGGAGACAAGCTGCTGAACGAGGCGATCGGCTTCGCGCGGCAGTGCGGCTATCGCAAGGTCACGCTATGGACGCAGAGCATCCTGATCGCCGCGCGCCGCCTTTATCAGAACGCCGGCTTCGAACTGGTCGGCTCCGAGCCGCATCGCAGCTTCGGCCAAAATTTGATCGGTGAGACCTGGGAGTTGCGACTGTGACGTCGCCGCGTCGCGACGAACCGCGGCGCGTCACCTCCGAGATGATCGCGTTCCACGCCCGGCGTGGACGGGCGCTGCAGCGCGCCGCAATTCACGCCGCGGTACGTGCCCTGCTGAGGAGCTTGCTTGCTGCGGCCCGATGGTTAGTCGCGCTCAGGCCGCGCGATCGGCGATCAGCGTCTCGGCGAACTGCGGGTAGCACTCGGCGAGTTCGTTCGTGACCCGCCCGCGCAGCAGCGTCAGCGTCTCGGCGTCCGGCTCCGGCGTCGACGGCACGACATCCGGCACATCGTAATCGAAGCCGGTCGCGGCGCGGACATCGTCGGCGGTGTGGCCGCGATGCACGCTGCGCAGCCGGAAGCGCTTCTTGTGCTTGTCGAAGTCGAACAGCGCCAGAGAGGTCAGCAACGCATGTGGGCCGCCGGTGCGATGAATGCCTTCGCTCGATCCCGGCGCGCTGACGAAGTCGACCTTGTCGACCAGCACGCGCGGCGAATGCTCCTCGCGGAACAGGATCACCCGCGGGATCAGATAATACATGTAGGCCGATCCGAACGAGCCCGGCCAGCGCACGGTGCTGGTCGGATAATCGCCGGTGCCGACCAGATTGATATTGGCCTGGCCGTCGATCTGACCGCCGCCGAGGAAGAACGCATCGACGCGGCCCTGCGCGGTCGCGTCGAACAGCTCGAACGAGCCGTTGGTGAAGAAATTGTGCTCGCGCGAGCCGAGCACGATGACACGCACGCGCTCGCGACCGCGCTGTTCGTTGCGCGCGCGCAGCAGCATGGCGCCGGCCGCCGGGATCGGCGACGACGCGCCGACCGCGACGGTGCGAACGCCGTCGAGCAGATCGGCGATGGTGGCGATCAGGATTTCGCGCGTGGTGGCCGGTGCCGGGCTCATGCCACGGCCTCGAAGCGCTGGGCGAAGCCCTTCATGTAAGCGGCGAAGCCGTCGGCCGAGCGCGCCATTCTGGCGTAGCGGGCGACTTCGGCCGTATCGGTGGTGTATTCGCCGGCGAGCCCGATCGGCCAGGCCCCCTCCTTGGCCTCGGCGATCGCGCCGACATACAGCGCCGGCAGCACGCCCGCAGCGGAGCGCTCGTCCGCCAGCAGCGAAGTCTCGACGATGCGTTCGACCGTCACCAGCGTGGTCTTCGCCGCATAGGCCATCGCCGCGAGCTCGGCCTGCCGGCCGATCCGCACATTGCCGAAACGATCGGCCTCGCGGGCGTGAAACAGCGCCACGTCCGGCCGGATCGCCGGCACCACGACAATCGGATCATCCGCCGCGAACGGGTTGTCGATCACCTTCCAGTCGGGTCGCATCTTCAGCACGTCGCTGCCGATGATGCCGCGGATCGGCATGAACGGCACGCCCTTCTGCCCGGCGACGAGGCCGGCAAGGATCGCCGGGCAGGTCGCGTCCATCATCTTGAACGCGCCAGTCCGAATGCCGTCGGCAAAGCGCGGCGCGCCGCCGGCTTCGCCGAGCGTCACCGCGCTGGTCTCGAGCGTCCCGACGCAGCCTGCGCCGATCAGCATGTCGGCCTGAATGCCGCTGATCGGCACGCAGACGAGATGAAGGTTCTTCGGGCCTGCGGCGATCAGCGCAGCAGTCGCGGCCATCGCCGGTCCCGCATTGTCGGCGCCGAGCGCGACCGTCATGCCGTCCTTGATCTGCGCCGCCAGCGCCTCGATCGAAACGATCTCTCCCACCGCATCCTCCAATTTCGGCGCACGGATCTTTCCGTCGCGTATTGTTAGGAGCAATGGTTTCGCGGCGCCGCGCCCCTGTCAAGGCGGGGCCACAGCGCGCAGCTATGCGTCAGCTCTTGTTGCGGCGCAGGTGCTCGTCGAGTCGCGGCATGATCTCGACGAAGTTGCAGGGACGCGTGCGATAATCGAGCTGCGCGGCCAGAATGCCGTCCCAGCCGTCGCGGCACGCGCCGGGCGAACCGGGCAGGCAGAAGATGTAGGTCGCGCCCGCGACGCCGGCAGTGGCGCGCGACTGGATCGTCGAGGTACCGATCTTGCCGTAGCTCATCATGTGGAAGGCGATCGAGAACCCGTCCATTCGCTTCTCGAACAGCGGCTCGATCGCTTCCGGCGTGACGTCGCGACCGGTGAAGCCGGTGCCGCCCGTCGTGATGATCGCGTCGACGCCGTCGTCTGCAATCCAGCGCCGGATGATGGCGCGGATCGCCTCGACATCATCGGTCACGATCTCCCGCGCCGCGAGGTTGTGCCCCGCCGCCGTCAGTCGCTCAGCCAGCGTGGCGCCCGACTTGTCGTCCTCGAGCGACCGCGTATCCGACACGGTGAGCACCGCGAGGTTGAGGGGGATGAAGGCCTTGGCTTGAGTGACGGATGCCATTGTCCGTTTCCGGCGTCATTGCGAGGAGCGAAGCGGCGAAGCAATCCAAAGACGCAATGCACCATATATGGATTGCTTCGCTTCGCTCGCAATGACGGATGTGTCGGTTGCAGTCAATCGGCGAGCGACTTCCATTAGATCAACGTATCGTAGAGGTCGGTCCATTCCGGATTGAGCTGTTCAATCAGGGTAATCTTCCTGGCCCGACTTCCAGCCTTGATCTGCTTTTCGCGGGTGATCGCCTGAATCATCGTCTCGTGCGCTTCGTACCAGACCAGCAATCGGCAAGCGTATTTCTTCGAGAACTCATCGACCAGACCTTCGCGATGTTCGAAGGCTCGTTTGGGCAGGTCGCTGGTCACGCCAATATACAGCGTTCCATTTCGACGATTGGCAACGATGTAGACGCAAGGGTTTCTCATCTATCCCTCCCCGCCGTCATTGCGAGGAGCGAAGCGACGAAGCAATCCATAGCGCCGTGCAGGGAGCTGGATTGCTTCGCTACGCTCGCAATGACGCAAAAAGCAGGCGCATGCGCAAACTCAAGACGTCGGCCCCTTTGCCCTAAAGCTTCTCCGCCGCGAAGGTGTTGCAGGCTTGCACGGTGCCCTGCTTGTAGCCGGTCATGAACCAGCGCTTGCGCTGTTCGGCGGAGCCGTGAGTGAAGGAGTCGGGCACGACGTCGCGGCCGGCCTTGCGCTGCAGCGTGTCGTCGCCGATCGCACTCGCGGTGGTGAGCGCGGCGTCGATGTCGCCGTCTTCGAGGAAGTTCGGCCGCTTCTTCTCCTCGCGGTTTACCCACACGCCGGACAGGCAGTCAGCCTGCAATTCGACGCGGACCTGCAGCGCGTTGGATTCTGCGCGCGAGCCGGCCTGCTCCTGCAGCCGCGTCACGCGCGGCAGGATGCCGAGCAGGTTCTGCACATGATGCCCCGCCTCGTGCGCGATGATGTAGGCTGCAGTGAAACGGCAGGCGCTGCCCGAGCAGCCCTTGAAGCGGGTCTCGACCTGCTTGAAGAAGTTCGTATCGATGAAGATCTGCTTGTCCGGCGGACAATAAAACGGTCCCATCGCGGACTGCGCCATGCCGCAGCGGCCGCCATTCGTCGAATTCCGGAACAGCACGATCTTCGGCCCCACATAAGTCTGGCCGTTCGCCTTGAAGATCTCGGTCCAGCGATCGTCGATTTCGCCGAGCACGCCGGAAATCATCTTGCCCATGTCGTCGGTCGGTGCGCCCTGTTTGCCGGGCGACGAATGCTCGGTCTGATAGCTTCCGCCACCGCCGGTGAGGATTTCGGCGCCGCCGATCAGCAATCGTGGATCGATGCCGAAGGCCCAGCCGACCAGGCCGAGCACTACGATGGTGCCGATACCGAGACCACCGCCCCCCATCGGAAAGCCGAAGCCACCGCCGCCGCCTCCGCCACCACCTTCACGGCGGTCGTCGATATTGTCGCTATGACGGAAATCGTCGTCACGCATCGGTTTGTCCTCGGGTCCAAATCAGTGGGGCCGTCTCACGGCTTCACGTCGAGCCTTCGCCATGCAACCGACATCACGAAATCCCGACAATTAGAATTAACCCGCCGGGCAAATATTGCCTAGTGCACAGATCAGCCGTCGGCAGCCGGCGACGCACACGCGAAAACACGCCGGCCGACGAACGCGACGACCGAGCAACCGGAATCATGTGCAACTTCGCCCCTCGGGATTAGGAACAACAAGCCGTCGAAAGAACCGCTGCGGCTCGTAGTGGTTCCAGTTCGACAATTCGATTTCAATTAAGTCGATTTTTACTTTGCCGGGCCAATGTGTCGCCAGTCGGTTGTTTAGTCCCGCGTCTCCGACGGCGTCACATGAGTCAGGTTAGTTGAGTCATGGTTGTGTCGCGTCGCGGGGCGTCTGCAAAGGCGCCCCGCACTCAATTTGAAGTCGAGCCCCTGAGCGAAATCATCGTCGGCGATTGCGTCGCCGAGATGGAGAAGCTCCAGGCCAAGTCGGTGGATCTGGTGTTCGCCGATCCGCCGTACAATCTGCAGCTCAAAGGCGCGTTGAAGCGTCCCGACGAATCGGAAGTCGACGCTGTCGACGACGATTGGGACAAATTCGACTCCTTCGCCGCCTACGACAACTTCACCCGCGCCTGGCTGCTCGCCGCGCGCCGGATCATGAAGCCGTCGGCGACGATCTGGGTGATCGGCTCGTACCACAATATCTTCCGCGTCGGCGCGATCATGCAGGACCTCGGGTTCTGGCTGCTCAACGACATCGTCTGGCGCAAGACCAATCCGATGCCGAATTTCCGCGGCCGTCGCTTCACCAATGCGCACGAGACGATGATCTGGGCGGCGCGCGACGAGAACGCCAAGGGCTACACCTTCAACTACGAGGCGCTGAAGGCCTCCAACGAAGATGTCCAGGCGCGCTCCGACTGGCTGATTCCGCTGTGCACCGGCGACGAGCGTCTGAAGGGCGCGGACGGCAAGAAAGTGCACCCGACCCAGAAGCCCGAAGGCCTGCTGGCGCGCGTGCTGCTGAGTTCGTCGAAGCCCGGAGACCTCGTGGTCGATCCGTTCAACGGGACCGGCACGACCGGCGCCGTCGCGAAGCGCCTGCGCCGCAGCTACATCGGCTTCGAACGCGACCGCACTTACGCCGACGCGGCACGTGCGCGAATCGACGCCGTCGAGCCGCTGCCGGAAGACACGCTGAAGCCATTCCTCACGGCGCGCGAGGCGCCACGCGTGGCGTTCTCCGAACTGATCGAACGCGGCATGATTTCGCCAGGCGCCAAGCTGGTCGATTCGAAGAAGCGTCACGGTGCACTGGTGCGTGCCGACGGCGCCATCATGCTGGGCGACAAGGTCGGCTCGATCCACCGCATCGGCGCGGTCGCGCAAGGCTCCGAAGCCTGCAACGGCTGGACGTTCTGGCATGTCGAAACCAGCCAGGGCCTCAAGCTGATCGACGAACTCCGCGCCGAAGTCCGCAGCGCGATGGCGGCGGGCTGAAGTTCAGCCCGATAAACGAACTCTCCCCGTCATTGCGAGGAGCGCAGCGACGAAGCAATCCAGCCCGGGTGCATTGGGCTGGATTGCTTCGCTTCGCTCGCAATGACGATTATGGTGAGGTCTCGTGTTTTGATGACGGGCCGGGCCGCGAAGCTATCGATAAGCCCACCAGCACAGTCCTCAGGGTGAGGAGCGCGCAACGCGCGTCGCGAACCATGAGCTGATCGGGCACGCGCTCGCCCCGCTTCGACGCCGCAATCACCGCGCCCTTTCGGCGCGCGCCTATTAGAACGCCGTCACGCCGCACTCTGCCGGATCAGATCCTTGCGTACCTGGCCGAGATAACCGCGGATCTGGTCCGCGAGGGTTTCTGAATTCGTCGACAGATGGCTCGATGCCGTCATGGTCGATTCGGCGTAGCGCTCGGTGTCGCGGGCATTCGCCGCGATGGTCTGGATGCTGGTGGCGATGTCGCTCACCACCGAAAATGCCTGCTCGATGGTCTGGGCGATATCGGCGGTCGCATCCGATTGCGCTTCGGCTGCGCCGGCCACCTTCGTCGTGATGCTCTCGACCTCGGTCATCACCGCGCCGATCTCGGTGATCGACTGGCTGACCACATCGGCGGCGCCGTGGACGTGATCGACCTGGGATTCGATCTCGCCGGTGAACTTCGCGGTCTGCTCCGCCAGCGCCTTGACCTCCTGGGCCACGACCGCGAAGCCGCGGCCCGCATCGCCGGCGCGCGCCGCTTCGATCGTCGCGTTCAGCGCGAGCAGATTCGTCTGGCTGGCGATCGCTTCGATCGACTTCACCACCTCGCTGATTCGCTCGGCGACGCTGCGCAGCGCCGCGACGTTGCTGGTCGCTTCCGACACCCGCGCCACCGCGCGGCCGACGATTTCGGCCGAATGCGCGACGTCGGCACCGACCTGCCGCGCGCTCTCCGACAAGCCCGCGGTCGCGTCCGCAACGTGCCGCATGTTGCCGCTGGCCTGTTCGGACGCCGCCGCGACCGCGGTCAGTCGCTCGCGCGTCGTCGACGCACCGCTGGTGAGATGACCGGCGGTGACGCGCATATCCTTGGAGTCGGCATCGAGCGAGCCGACCACGGTGCTGACCGCGTCTTCGAGTTTGCTGGCCTGCTGTTCGAAGCTCAGGATCCGGCTTTCGAGACTGTCGGTCGCGGCGTTGATGGTGGTGGCGCCGCGCAGCAGCGCGCCGTGCAGACCGCCCGGCAGGATGCGGCGGAAATAACGGCGCTGCTGCACCGCCTCCATCGCCGCAGTGGCTTCACGCACGAAGGCGTCGCAGCCGTCGATCATGTCGTTGACGG
The DNA here is from genome assembly GCF_042432815.1 of Rhodopseudomonas telluris. Taxonomy (NCBI): domain Bacteria; kingdom Pseudomonadati; phylum Pseudomonadota; class Alphaproteobacteria; order Hyphomicrobiales; family Nitrobacteraceae; genus Rhodopseudomonas; species Rhodopseudomonas telluris. Next base: position 585,648 of record NZ_JBHLWM010000001.1, on the reverse strand, counting down.
TCAGCACCAGCTCGCCGGTGCGGCCGCCGTCGTCGACATGCAGCACGCGCGCTTCGAAATCGCCCGCGGCGATCCGCTTGCAGACGTCGCAGGCCTGATCGATCAGCCGCGCCGCCTTGCCGACGCTGAGAAAGCCGCTCAGCACCGCGACGATCACCAGGGCTTGCGCGCCGAAAGCCGACATCGGATAGCCCAGCGCATGCAGCGCGGCCGCGGCGATCGACGCGACGATTGCGAGGGTGAGGCTAAGCTGCGCTCGCGAGAGCGAACATGAGTTCGTCATAAGAGACCTTCTGGGAAGCAACGAAATCCGTCAGCGCGCGCATGCCGGCTTCGACCGCGTCCTTGCCGTTGACGTGGCTCTGCTCGGTCTTGAGCACTTGCGCGTAGAGCGGCGCGATCGCGCTGGCGATCACCTTGGGATCCGGCGTGCGGCGATTGGAGTGATAGCCGATGATCTTGCCCGCACTGTCGAACGACGGCGTGACGTGCGCGAACACCCAGTAATGATCGCCGGAGCGCGCCATGTTCTTGACGTAGCCGAAGATCTCGCGGCCCGCCGCGATCGTGTCCCAGACCAGACGAAACACCGCGCGCGGCATGTCGGGATGCCGGATGATGCTGTGCGGCTGGCCGAGCAGCTCCGCCTCGGAATATCCTGCGATGTGGCAGAACGTGCGATTGGCGTAGGTGATGCGACCTTTGAGATCGGTCTTCGAAACGATCAGTTCGCCCGGCGGAAAGTGGACTTCTTTTCCGGTCGGGCGGATGGTGACGGCCATCGAGACTCTCCGATGGATGGCGAGAATTTGCCTGTCATTACGATCCGCGATTTAAGGCCTGATTAAAACGCCGAACCGAATACCGTTCGAATGCAACCGACCGGTATTCTTACAGGCCCGGAATGTGGATTAGTCGAGCGCGTGCGCCAGCACCTTGCGCATCAGATTCGGCAGCGCTTCGTCCGCGAGCGTCGCGATCTTCACCCAGCGCATCCCCGCCGGCGCGCGCGTGCCGCTCGGCGCTTGCGCGGTGTAGACGACGAGTTCGAGCGGGAAATGCGTGAAGACGTGAGTGACCACGCCCGCCTTGCGATGCCAGCGCGTGACGCCGCTTAGTTGCGGCGCCTGCGCGCGCGCCGCGGCGTCGCTGTGTCCCGCGAGCCACTCGGAATTCGGCACCTCGGTCATGCCGCCGAGCAGCCCCTTGGCTTCGCGCGTCCGCACCAATACGGAGTCGCCACGCACCACCACGAAGGCTGCGCCGCGGCGCAGTTCGCCGGTCTTCTTCGGCGCCTTGCGCGGAAACGACTCGGCATCGCCGCGCAGCCTTGCCGTGCAACCCTCCATGAACGGACACAGCGCGCAGGCCGGCTTCTTCGGCGTGCAGATCGTGGCGCCGAGATCCATCAGCGCCTGCGCGCTGTCGCCGGCGCGGCTGTCCGCCAGCAGCGTCTCGGCCAGCGCCTTGATGCGCGGCTTGGCCTTCGGCAACTCCTCCTCGACCGCGTAGAGCCGCGACACCACGCGCTCGATATTGCCGTCCACCGGCATGGTGCGGCGGCCGAATGCGATCGCCGCGATGGCCGCGGCCGTATACGGCCCGACGCCCGGCAGCGCGCGCAAGCCCTCTTCCGTATCGGGAAAGCGGCCGCCGTGCTGCGTCGCCACCGCGACCGCGCAGGCGTGCAGATTGCGGGCGCGCGAGTAGTAGCCGAGACCGGCCCACATCCGCAGCACGTCGTCCAGCGAGGCCGCGCCGAGATCGGCGACGCTCGGCCAGCGCGCCAGGAACTTGGCGAAATACGGACCGACCGCGCGCACGGTGGTTTGCTGTAGCATGATTTCGGACAGCCACACCGCATAGGGATCGGCCGGGGTGCCGGCGGGCGGGCGCCAGGGCAGCGTGCGGCGATGGCGGTCGTACCAGGCGAGCAGCGCGGCCGGGCGGCCGGCCGGGCCGGCGCCGTCCTCGTTCGCTGTGTTGACCGGGGATTGTTTCCGCCGCGGCGCCAAGGCAGCTCGACGATCTGCTATACTCATGGCCCGTATCGTCGCAAAGCCCTCCGCCATGAGCAAGCCCGCGCCCATCTACAAACCCGGCCCGATCAGCGCCAAGCCGCTGGCCGGCCTGCTGGGACCGACGCTGAACGAAGCCTTCGCCAAGCAGGGCTTCGCGGCACGGGAACTCGTGACCCGCTGGGCCGAGATCGCCGGCGCCCAGATCGCCGCGCATTGCGAGCCGCTGAAGATGCAATGGCCGCGCCCGGTCGAGGGCCAGCCGCAGGAACCGGCGACGCTGGTGCTGCGGGTCGAGGGCCCGATGGCGCTGGAGATCCAGCACTCGTCCGACCAGATTCTGCAGCGGGTCAACCGCTTCTTCGGCTGGAACGCGGTCGGCAAGCTGGCGCTGCGCCAGGCGCCGCTGTCGCGACGGACCCGCAAGCCGGCGCCGCCGCCGCCGGACCCGAAAGCCGTCGCGCGGGAGGCTTCGAGCCTCGAAGCGGTCGAGGACGACGACCTGCGGCTGGCGCTCGCCCGGCTCGGCGCCACGATCAAGCGGAAGTGACGCTGGCGCGAGGGCACGGATTCCGGCCCGGCATTGCCACAATTGCGGTTTCAAGCTAGCGAACGGCTTGCGTGGCCCCTCGGCCGCGCCAGCTTCGTGTCTTGCCTTGTCTTTGCCTTGAGCGGCGCGCCGCCGCGTTGGAGCACCTTGATGATCACGCGCCGCACCTTCACCGCCGCTCTGTCGCTGACCGGCCTCGCCGCCGTTGCCGGCCTCTCGCCGTTCCGGCTGATCGACCAGGCGTTCGCCCAGAGCACCAAGGCCGCGACCGCCGCCGACGTCGCCAAACCGATGTCGCTGCCCGACATGGCGCTCGGCCCGAAGGACGCCGCCGTCACCGTCACCGAATACGCCTCGATGACCTGCTCGCACTGCGCGGCGTTCAACGAGCAGGTGTTTCCCAAGCTGAAGGCCGCCTATATCGACACCGGCAAGATCCGCTACGTGTTCCGGGAATTCCCGCTCGACATCAAGGCCGCGGCCGGCTCGATGCTGTCGCGCTGCATCGCCAAGGACGACGCGCAGAAGTACTTCGCCGTCACCGACCTGCTGTTCAAGACCCAGGCCGAGTGGGTGCTGAAGGACACCACCGAACAGCTCAAGCGCATCGGCAAGCAGGCCGGCCTCAGCGCCGCCGAAGTCGAGACCTGCCTGAAGGATCAGGCCCTGCTCGACAAGATCGCCGCCGACCAGAAATACGCCAACGAAGTGCTCAAGGTGAACTCGACGCCGAGCTTCTTCATCAACGGCGAAATGCTCCGCGGCGAAACCTCGCTGGAAGAATTCGCCAAGCGCATCGATCCGCTGCTCGAGAAGAAGAGCTGAGGCTTCTTCCTTCTCCCCTTGTGGGAGAAGGTGGCGCGGCCAAGCCGCGCCGGATGAGGGGTCAGCTCCCACAACAGCGCATCCGCGTCGCACGTGGTCGCTGTTTTTCCCCCACCGTCGTTGCCGGGCTCGACCCGGCAATTCATCCTCTTGGCAAGACGGACTTCAGTCAGCGCGCTGACGCGCGCGATGGATGCGCGGGTCAAGCCCGCGCATGACGGATGATGGTGAGGAGGCGCGGCGCCAAAAGTAGCGCGCGTGTCCCAAAGTAAGCCGTTATCCCTGCGAATGCCGGGGCCCCAGTATTCCAGAGCGTCGCCCCCTCTTTTTCGGAAGACGCTGCGCGGCCCCAAGTCAGCTGTCATCCCCGCGAAAGCGGGGATCCAGTATTCCAGAGCATCGCAGCAGCGCGCTGCGTACCAACGAGCGCTCTGGGATACTAGGTCGTCCGGTCAAGCCGGACGATGACGTGAGAGGCTGGCTCGAGCGCTGTCCTGCACCGCTGCTCTCTGATTTGATTATCAAACAGCCACGCCCAATCGTTCTCGCGGCGCCGGAGCGTCCGAGCTTTGCACCCGTCGCTTCGCAGCGAGGGGTGGGGGCGCGCCGCTTGGCGCGGAGTGATGGTAGGTTCTCGCGATGGCTTCTTGCGAAGTCACCGCGCAACGCCTCGCGGCGCGCCCACCGCGGCGGTTTTCGGCGATCAGGCCCGTGCTTCCGGGGACAGGCAGGGGTAATGAAACCCCACTGATCCGGCGGATTACGCCGCCTTCGCCTGCCCCCGTCCAGCGAACTAACAAGTCGCAGAGCCTCGTAGTAGGCCCGGACGGGTCCCCGACGCCTCCCGGACGTGCGGGTGCGAACCGCAACGCGCAGGACGCCGCATCCGTTCGACTCCCCCGGCACAGGGCCGGCGTCCTCGAACCATCGTTCCGAACCGGTTGCCCGGCCCGCCGATCTGTCCCGCTCAACGACGCCTCGCGAAGCGCCCCTCACGGACAGGACGACGGGGACTATAGTCACAATAGGAATTTTGTCAAGACGCCATACGTCCGCGCAACATGCCGGCGATACCAAGGTCTTCGTCGAGGTCGGGCCAATGGATGCCCATTGGCATCAACTCATAGTTTGCGCGTGCCTCGGCACTTGCGCCAGACAACCGGGGGTACCAGGCAAGCGGCGTCGCGATGCGGCGACCATCGGTAAGCGTGACCACCAACTCCTCAGCCGTAAAGTCAACCGCCACGGGCCGCAAATCGCCGACGTCAATTTCCAAAGTGCTCATGCCATTTGCCTTCGAGCTCGCCGAGCCGCGGTCTCAGATAACGAACAATAGCGCCGATTTCATGCGCAGGAAATCCAGCATTTACCGCCAAGGACAAATCGTGCAGCCAGAATTTGGCTTCGCAGTCGCCGCGCCGGACATGAAGATGCGGCGGCTCGCCGCTTTCATTGGAGTAGAAGAAGGCGCGGTAAGCTCCCCAGCGCAAGATAGTCGGCATATCGCCTTCCAATGACGAAAGAAATGTCAGTGCCCATCGCCAAGCGACTTACCCGTGCGACGGTCGTACACGCAGGGTGCGCTGTCGTTGTGCTGTTTTCAATCCGGCGCTATTTGTTCTTCAGGTCGCAGCGCGCTGCGGAGGATCCGATGACCGACATCCTCTACTTATTGACCGTTCCTATCCTCGTAACACTGATGGCTGCCGGCGTAGTCTGGCACAGCAACCGCCAAGCCGATCGATCGTTTCGCGCCCACCTGCGCAGCCGCCCCGAGACGATCGTCTCCGTACCGCCAGCCGATGTGATCCGCGCTCAGCGCGATCAGGCGTGATCATGGCAAGAGCGCAAGGATATCGCTGCTGACGTCCCCCCCCACGAAGACCTCTCGCCTCCGTCATTCCGGGGCGCGCGCAGCGCGAACCCGGAATCCATAACCACCATCATCGACCTTAGATCACGACAGCTCGGCATCGTGCTTCGCCGACAACTCAGGGCGTATGGATTCCGGGTTCGCTCACTGCGTGAGCGCCCCGGAATGACGAACGAGAGGTGGTGCTACTTGTCTGCGGTCACGCCGCTTTCTCGATCACCGGCTTGATCTTGGCGAGGTCGCCGGCGATGCGGGCCTTCGCGGTGCGCATGTCGTAGGCGTTCTGCAAATTGAGCCAGAACTCCGCGCTCGTGCCGAACGCCTTGGCAAGGCGGAGCGCGGTGTCGGCCGTCACGCCGGTCTGCCCATTGGCGAGTCGTTCGATTCGCGTTCGCGGCACACCACAAGCCTTTGCCAGCGCGCCGGACGACATGTCGAGCGGAATCAAAAACTCCTCGCGGAGAACTTCGCCTGGATGCATCGGTGGCAAAACTCCGCTCACGATGACGATTCCTCATCGCTTCAGAAGGCACAGAAACCACCCTTTGTCAGGATTTTTCGTATTATTGAGCACTTCGATGTTGCGTGCAACATCCTTCCTTGTCGGTACTGAGACAGGCGAGCTAAAATGCCCTCGGCAAAGCTCTACATAAAGGGCCGACACAAGGTATTTTGATGCGAAACCAGAATTCAGTCCTCAAAAGCTTCCATGATGCTCAGGCTCAATTAGTTGTTCAGACAGCTGACTTGCCTCTCGGCACATTAGCTGGAATGGTGGATAGTGGCGCGATCGATCTACAGCCCGGATTTCAGAGGCGGGAGCGCTGGTCTCCAGAAAAGCAGGCAGCTCTAATTGAGTCTTTCCTACTGAACGTTCCAGTTCCTCCCGTATATTTAGCAGAGGAAGAAATCGGAACATACACCGCCATCGATGGAAAACAGCGCCTTCGTGCGATTGCCGATTTCATTGCGAACCGGTTCTCGCTTCGCCATCTCGAGCGATTGCAGGAAGTGGAAGGTCTTTACTTCAGGGATCTTCCAGCCGAAATCACTAACGCACTTATGCTACGCCCCTTCCTTCGGGTCGTAACTCTGCTTAAACAGACGAACACCACCTTGAAATACGAAGTGTTTCTTAGACTGAATCGGGGTGGAGAGACGCTCAATCCGCAAGAAATAAGGAATGTCGCATTCCGCGGGGCAATGAACGAGGCAATTTACGCCTTGGCAGATCAGCAATTCCTGCGAAAGCAACTCAAAATTACTGATGAAAAATCTTCGGCATTTAGAAGCATGAGTGATGCAGAGTACGTTCTTCGCTTCTTAACTCTTGAAGAGAGGTCCGAAAATTTTAGCGGGAGTCTAGTCCGAGAGATGGATGACTTCATGGAAAGACATCAGAACGCCGGGACAGAACAAGTTCAAAAATCTAAGGACCTTTTCTCCACTGCGATAGGCCGTTGCGAACACATCTGGGGTGATCATGCATTCAAGCGTCCCGAAGGCAACGGGTGGAGAGATCAATTATTAGCAGGGATGTATGACGCCCAAATGATCTCCGTGTCTCGACTCTCGGTTTCAGACTTTGCGAAAGCCGCCAACAAGTCGGAAAAAGTGATCTCTGGCACTAGAAAACTCTTTACGGACGATGAATTTGACAAAGCTGTACGAACGGGGACTAACACCCCTGCACGCATCGCATACAGAATCGAAGCGATGACGGAACTCCTGTCAAGCGTGTAGAAATGAACGCTCGAATCGATTTTTACTCTCGCATTGAGCTAATCCGAGACCTCTCTGACAACCCTTTATTAATGGATACATTTCCACACAACGACGCCCACAACACTCGAGCAGCTATCCTCCGTAACGGACTTGTTGTATCGGCATTCTCGCTTCTCGAGAGCTACCTTCAGAGGCGCGTCGACGAGACTATTGTGGAGATGCAGAGATCTCAGATTGGCTATTCGATGCTCGGCGAAAAACTACGCAAGCTCCTCTCTCTGGATGCAATAATAGGCCTAGCAACCCGATTAGGATTCACTGACAAGGCAGAAAGGCTTGCGTTCGCAGAAGCGAACATCGTCAGATTAGCGGGAGGCCCCGCGCTACCGATTAACTACACCGGCCTTGGGTTCAGCCCTAAAGGCTCAAACGTTTCAGGAGACGACATTCAGACCCTGCTAGCTGCATTTGGCGTTCAGAGCCCCTGGCAATGCATAGGAAATGTTATCTCAAGCCTTGGCGCAACCCGATTAAGCGCAAGGGACGATTTTCTGAATTTCGCACGAGCTAGAAACAAGGCCGCACACGATTCGACCACTAACATTGCAACATCGGACCTAAAGACCTACCTCGACACGGCCCTGTTGGTGGGCATGGCAAGCGACATCATAGTTACAAATGCAGTCGCAGCGTTTGTAAGCGAGCGCACGCCAACGTCCGCTACGAACTTGGCGAATGCCTTGCCACTCAGTTATCGCTTCCTCGACCGAGACCAAAACGGTCTCTTCAAAGAGAAGGTCAGCACTATAGGACGGACTATCAGGCTGCATCCCGACAAAGAAAGCGCTGTCAGCTCCGCCCTTCGACGAGCGAGACGTCTAACTATCGTGGTTCGAGATTCTAGAGCAACTCCAATCGAGTTGATCTGACGGAGACGAGGAGCACTCTTTCTGGGCAACACCACGATTCAGAATGCTCCGAGCGGCAGTCGGAGGCTGCCCCTCTCGAAATCCCCACCTTTCTCGCCCCTTCCCCCCAAATCCCCCCGTGGAAAAGCCCGGTTCCGCGGTTGCCGTGCCTGTTCCGGGTCGCCATTGTCGCCGGCTAACGCCGCTGCCGGCTGCGAGCGAGTCGCGACCGGTCGGACTGCCTATGGTATTGTCCGGCTTGAGAGATTCGCCAGCGCCGTCCGACCACCGGCCAATTGAGCATCGGACCAGATGAAACTCACGCGTCTCCGCCTTCACGGCTTCAAGTCGTTCGTCGAGCCCACCGATTTCATGATCGAGCCCGGTCTGACCGGCGTGGTCGGGCCCAACGGCTGCGGCAAGTCCAATCTGGTCGAGGCGCTGCGCTGGGCGATGGGCGAGACGTCGCACAAGTCGCTGCGCGCCACCGACATGGACGCGGTGATCTTCGCGGGCTCCGGCAACCGCCCGGCCCGCAACCACGCCGAAGTGGTGATGTCGCTCGACAATTCCGAGCGCACCGCCCCGGCGGCGCTGAACGATTCCGACACGCTGGACATCTCGCGGCGGATCGAGCGCGAGGCCGGCTCGCAGTATCGCATCAACGGCCGTGAAGTCCGCGCCCGCGACGTCCAGCTGCTGTTCGCCGACGCCGCCACCGGCGCGCGTTCGCCGGCGCTGGTCCACCAGGGCAAGATCGGCGAGATCATCCAGGCCAAGCCCGAGCAGCGCCGCCGCGTGCTGGAAGACGCCGCCGGCGTCGCCGGCCTGCATGCCCGCCGCCACGAGGCGGAACTGCGCCTGAAGGCGGCCGAAACCAACCTCACCCGCGTCGAGGACGTGATCGGCCAGCTGTCGTCGCAGGTCGACGGGCTGAAGAAGCAGGCGCGGCAGGCGATCCGCTTCCGCGAGGTCGCCGCCAAGGTGCGCAAGACCGAAGCCACGCTGTACCATTTGCGCTGGTGCGACGCGCAGGCCGAAGTGGGCGCCGCCGCGCAGGTGCACGATCTCGGCGTCCGTGAACTCGCCGAGCGCACCCGCGAGCAGGCCGAAGCCTCCCGCATCCAGGCCGACCGCGCCTCGACGCTGCCGGGCCTGCGCGAGGCCGAAGCCCGCGCCGCCGCCGGCCTGCAGCGGCTGGTCAACGCCCGCGAATTGCTCGACCGCGAGGAAGCCCGCGCCAAGGAGCGCGTGGTCGAACTCGAGCGCCGGCTGGCGCAGTTCTCCTCCGACGTCGCGCGCGAGCAGCAGCAGGCGGTGGACGCCGACGAGGCGCTGGAGCGGCTGCAGATCGAGGACGTCGAGCTGCGCGAAGAAATTCTGGAGCGGGTCGAGAAGCGCAGCGGCGTCGACGAGCGCGTCGGCGAGGCCGAGGCCGCGCTGGGCGAGGCCGAGCGGCTGTTCGCCGAGCTCACCACCCAGCTCGCCGAGCTGACGGCGCGGCGCAATCAGTTCGAGCAGGCGGTGCGCAGCCATCGCGACCGGCTCGGCCGACTCGACACCGAGATCAAGAACGTCGAGAGCGAGATCGACCGGCTGACCCAGGAAACCGGCGGCGCCGGCAATGTCGACGAGCTCGCCGAAGCGGTGGCGATGGCGCAGGAGACGATCGCCGAGCTGGAAGGGGCCGTGCAGCACGCCGAGGCCGCGCATGTCGCCGCCCGGCAGAAGCTCGACGGCTCGCGCAGCCCGCTGACCGAAGCCGACAAGCGGGTGCAGCGGCTCGAGACTGAAGCCAAGACGATCAGCAAGATCCTCAACGGCGAAACCAAAAATCTGTGGCCGCCGATCATCGACGGCATCACGGCCGCCAAGGGCTACGAGAAGGCGATCGGCGCCGTGCTGGGCGACGATCTCGACGCGCCGGTCGATCCGTCGTCGCCGATGCGCTGGACCGATATCGGCGTGCAGGCCGACGACCCGGCGCTGCCGGACGGCGTCGAGCCGCTGAGCCAACACGTCACCGCGCCGCCGGAACTGGCGCGGCGCCTTGCGCAGATCGGCGTCGTCGCCAAGGAGCGCGGCGGCGAACTGGTCGGCCAGCTCAAGACGGGCCAGCGGCTGGTGTCGCTCGACGGCGACGTCTGGCGCTGGGACGGCTTCGTCGCCTCGGCGCATGCGCCGACCGGCGCGGCCCGCCGCCTCGCCGAGCGCGCCCGGCTGGTCGACATCGAGAACGAGCTGGAGCAGGCCAAGATCGACGCCTCGGCCAAGCGCCAGGCGCTGGAGATGGCCGAGGCCGAGCTGCGCAGCGCCGCCGCCGCCGAGACCGCGTCGCGTGAAAACCTGCGCGGCGCCCGCCGCGAGGCCGATGCGGCGCGCGAGCGGCTCGCCGCCGCCGAGCGCGAGGTCAACCGCCACGCCGCGCGCAAATCGGCGCTCGCCGAAGCACAGTCGCGCCTCGCCAGCGACCGGCTCGAGGCCGAGATGGCGCTGGAGGCGGCCGAGAATGCGATCGGCGATCTCGCGCCCAACGACGATGCCGAGCAGCGACTCGCCGCGGTGCGCGGCGAGATCGACATGCATCGCCGCAACGCCGCGCAGGTCCGCGCCGAGGCGCAGGCGCTGGCGCGCGAGGCCGAGCTTGCCGACAAGCGGCTGCAGGCGATCGTCGCCGAGCGCAACGAATGGACCCGCCGCAAGCAGAGCGCGGCCTCGCAGATCGCCACCGTCGAGGAGCGCGTCGCCGAACTGACCGCCGAGCGCGCCGAGCTCGACAATGCGCCGACCGTGTTCGCCGAAAAGCGCAGCGCGATCATCACCGAGATCGAATACGCCGAAGCCGACCGCCGCAACGCCGCCGACGCGCTGGCCGAGGCCGAAGCCGCGATGGCCGACACCGACCGCGCGGCAAAGTCGTCGCTCGAACAGCTGTCCAGCGCCCGCGAAGCCTGCGCCCGCGCCGAGGAGCGGATGGAAGCGGCGCGGCGCCGGCTCGAAGACATCGAGCGCGAGATCCGCGACATGCTGGAAATCGAGCCGCAGGCGGTCGCCTCGCTGGCCGAAATCCAGGAGGGCGCAACGCTGCCGCCGCTGGCGGAGATCGAAGCCGACCTCGAAAAGCTGCGCCGCGACCGCGAGCGTCTCGGCGCCGTCAACCTGCGCGCCGAGGAAGAGCTCAACGAGGTCGAGAGCCAGCATGGCTCGCTGGCGGCCGAGCGCGACGACCTGGTCGAAGCGATCAAGAAGCTGCGCACCGGCATCCAGAGCCTCAACAAGGAAGCGCGCGAGCGCCTGCTCGCGTCGTTCGAGGTCGTCAACGGTCACTTCAAGCGGCTGTTCACCACGCTGTTCGGCGGCGGCGAGGCCGAGCTCAAGCTGATCGAGAGCGACGACCCGCTCGAAGCCGGCCTCGAAATCATCGCCAAGCCGCCGGGCAAGAAGCCGCAGTCGCTGTCGCTGCTGTCGGGCGGCGAGCAGGCGCTGACCGCAATGGCGCTGATCTTCGCGGTGTTCCTGACCAACCCGTCGCCGATCTGCGTGCTGGACGAAGTCGACGCGCCGCTCGACGACCACAACGTCGAACGGTTCTGCGACCTGCTGCAGGAGATGCGCGAGACCACCGAGACGCGCTTCATCATCATCACCCACAACCCGATCACCATGGCCCGCATGAACCGCCTGTTCGGCGTCACCATGGCGGAGCGCGGCGTCTCGCAGCTGGTCTCCGTCGACCTGCAGGGCGCGGTGGATATTCTGGATCAGAACGTGGCGTGATTTCACCCTCCCTCTCGAGGGCGGGGCAATCGCAGATGGAACGTCTTGGGCTGTTGTGCCGGCGCTCTCTTCACCCTCCCCTGGAGGGGGAGGGTCGGCACGCAGCCCGCATAGCGGGATGCGGGACGGGGTGGGGTGAGCCGCGAGCACCGCGTTTAGTAACTTCGCCACCCCACCCCGCTCGCTGCGCGAGCGACCCTCCCCCTCCAGGGGAGGGTGGTGCTCGCACCGACTGCAACGTTTCAGACGCGATCGTCCTGTCCTCACGAGGAGCGAGACGATGATCTCCCCCGCCCTCCCCGCTGATCTCAAAGCGTCACTTGAGCAACTGCTGCACGGCACGTCGCGTGCCGATGCGGCTGCGCGGGCGGACGCGATTTCGCGCAATTATCGCGACGGCGGCACCTCGGCGCCGATCGTCGGCGCCACCGACGCGATCGCCTATGCGGGGGCGCGGATGCCGGCGACTTATGCGGCGGTGGCGGCGAGCCTCAATGCGCTGGCCGAGATCACGCCCGACTTCTCGCCGGGCACGTTGCTGGATGTCGGCGCCGGGCCAGGCACGGCGACATTCGCGGCGACACAGGCCTTCGAGTCACTGCGCGCGCTGACGCTGCTCGACGCCAACCCGGCGCTGCGCGATCTGGCGTTGACGCTCGCCAATGATCGCCCGCGCGCCGCGACGCTCGACTACCAGCTCGGCGATGCCCGCAAGCTGCTCGCGAGCGCAAAGCCCGCCGAGCTGGTAATCGCCAGCTACATCATCAACGAGCTCGGCGACGCCGCGCGCGATCAGCTTGCCGATGCGCTGTGGCGCGCCACCGCCGGCACGCTGCTGATCGTCGAGCCCGGCACGCCGGCCGGCTATGCGCGCATCGTCGCGCTGCGGGCGCGGCTGATCGCGCAGGGCGCGCACGTCCTTGCACCATGCCCGCACGACGCCGCCTGTCCGCTGCAACCGCCGGACTGGTGTCACTTCGTGCAGCGGCTGCCGCGGTCGCGATTGCATCAACACCTCAAGGGCGCCGAACTTCCCTATGAGGATGAAAAATTCAGCTATGTGGCGCTGAGCCGCACGCCGCCGCCGTCGCGGCCGTCGCGCGTGCTGACCCAGCCGGAGCAGAGCAAGGTGGCGATCACCGCCAAGCTGTGCACGCCGGAGCGGCTCCGCATCGCGGTCGCGCCGCGGCGCGACAAGGCCGCGTATGCGCGCTTTCGGCGGCTGAGCTGGGGCGATGCGATCAGCAGTGAGAGCGGCCGGGAATAATCGGCGCGCGGTGCTGTTGGTAAGGAGGACGCGATCGCGTCGCCCCCGTTCACCAGGAGTAACACCTCATGTCCCGCACGCTCACGCTGCTCGCCGCCGCCGGCTTCGCGCTGATCGCCTCCGCCGCCTCCGCCCAGATGCTGAAGACTGCCGACACCGCCGCCGGCAAGACCTTCGTCGATGCCAAGGGCATGACGCTCTATACCTTCGACAAGGACGCCGGCGGCAAGTCGATGTGCAACGGCCCTTGCGCCACCAACTGGCCGCCGCTCGCCGCCCCCGCAGACGCCAAGCCGGCCGGCGACATGACGCTCGTCACCCGCGACGACGGCAGCAAGATGTGGGCCTACAAGGGCAAACCGCTCTACACCTTCGCCAAGGACAGCAAGCCCGGCGACACCACCGGCGACGGCTTTCTCAACGGCGCCTGGCACATCGCCAAGCCGTGAGGCATCGCTCACGTCCGTCATGCCCGGCCTTGTGCCGGGCATGACGAAGTAACGGGGCGTGGCGACGTCTCGATGCTCGCTTTCGCACCGCAACTACGTGCCGCATTACAAAACGGTCAGGTGTCCGATCGGGCTTTGCAATCCGATTCGTCATCCTGTTGAATGCCGCCCGCGTCCCAATCAGAACAACGCGCGGGGGAAACAATGAGCGACGCTGGTCACAATCCCGAGTCCGCAGGCGTCCCAAAGGACGCGTCCACCGCGGTGATGGCGCGTCACCAGGCGGTGCTGGACGAGTTGCCATTTTCCGACACGCGGGATTTCGACGAGGCGCGGCGCGGCTTTCTCGGCAGCATCGACGACGCGACGATCACCTCGGCGCAGGGCCGCACGGTGTGGTCGCTGGCGCCGTATCGCTTCCTCGACAGCGAGACCGCGCCGCCGACCGTCGATCCCAGCCTGTGGCGGCAGGCGCGGCTGAACATGCATCACGGCCTGTTCGAAGTGGTGCCTGGCGTGTACCAGGTGCGCGGGCTCGACATCGCCAACATGACGCTAATCGAGGGCGACCGCGGTGTCATCGTCGTCGATACGCTGACCTCGATCGAGGGCGCGCGCGCGGCGCTGCAGCTTTACTCTCAGCATCGCGGCGAGCGGCCGGTGAGTGCGGTAATCTTCACCCATACGCACACCGACCATTGGGGCGGCGCGCGCGGCGTGCTCGACGAGGACGCGCTCGAACGCGGCAACGTGCCGATCATCGCGCCCGATCAGTTCATGGAGCACGCCGTCTCCGAGAATATCATCGCCGGGCCGGCGATGCTGCGGCGCGCGCAGTATCAATTCGGCCCGCTGCTCGCCAAGGGCGAGCGCGGCCAGATCGATTGCGGGCTCGGCAAGTCGATGGCGATGGGCTCGGTGGCGCTGCTGCGGCCGACCGATCTGATCAAGGCCACCGGCGACACGCGGACCATCGATGGCGTCACCTTCGAATTCCAGATGGCGCCGAATTCCGAAGCGCCGGCCGAGATGCACTTCTTCATCACGCGCTACCGACTGCTCAACCTCGCCGAGAATTGCACCCACAATTTCCACAATCTGCTGCCGTTCCGCGGCGCCGACGTGCGCGACGCGCTGGCGTGGTCGCGCTATCTCGGCGAAGCCTTGCAGCTGTGGGGCGGCAAGGCCGAGGCGATGTGCGGCCAGCATCACTGGCCGGTGTGGGGCAGCGAGCGGATCGACGAGATGATCCGGCAGCAGCGCGACCTCTACAAATACGCGCACGACCAGACGCTGCGGCTGATGAACCACGGCCTGACCGCCAGCGAGATCGCCGAGACCATCCGGCTGCCGAAGAGCCTCGATGGCGCCTGGCACGCCCGCGGCTATTACGGCCATATCCGCCACAACGTGAAGGCGATCTATCAGAAATATCTCGGCTGGTACGACGCCAATCCGGCCAATCTCGACCCGCTGCCGCCGGTCGACGCGGGCAGGAAATATGTCGAGTACATGGGCGGCGCCGAACAGCTGCTGACGCGCGCGCGCGCCGATTTCGCGCGCGGCGAATTCCGTTTCGTCGCGCAGGCGCTGGGTCACCTGGTGTTCGCCGAGCCGGACAACCAGGACGGCCGGCTGCTGCTCGCCGACACATTCGAACAATTGGGCTATCAGTCCGAGAGCGCGACCTGGCGCAACGCCTATCTGTTCGGCGCGCAGGAGCTGCGCCACGGCATGCCCAAGGTGCCGGCGCGGCCGCCGATGCCGCGCGAGACGCTGGCGGCGTTGAAGACCTCGCAGCTGTGGGACGTGCTCGGCATCCGCCTCAACGGGCCGAAGGCCGAGGGCAAGACCATCGTGCTGAATTGGCACTTCACCGACACCGGCGAGCGCTGGGTGCTGACGCTGGAGAACTGCGCGCTGACCTATCTCGAAGGGGAGCCGGCGGCCAAGGCCGACGCCGGCTTCACGCTGGCGCGTAGCGTGCTCGATGCGGTGATCGCCAAGCACACCTCGTTTCCGGAGGCGGTGATGGACGGCCGCATCCAGGTCAGCGGCAATCCGATGAAACTCGCCGAGCTGATGGCGCTGATGGACGAGTTTCCGCGGATGTTCGAGATCGTCGAACCGAAGCGGACGGCGGTGAGCTGAGCAAGACCTGACGCCGGCAGCGACGTCGATCGGACTTGATCGATTTCAGTGCCACTTGCTCCCGTTATGTCCGGGCTTGTCTCGGCCATGACGCAGTTCTTGTCCGCAATCTCGAAAGGAACGGCGCGCGGAGCGACGCGTTTCAGCCTCGAATCAGGAGGCGCCGCATGCCGATTCAGGACCCGCGGACCCGCAGATTATCGCCCAAGGCTGTCACCCGCACGCTGGCGCTGGCCGGCCACGCCATGATGGGCGTTGCGCTCGGTCTCGGCTTCGCGCTGCTGACGACGCGCTCCGACGCCTACGGCATTCGGCCGGCGCTGATGGCGCTCGACCCGACCGGCTTCCGCCTCACCGATTTCGCGGTGACGTGCGCGTTGGCGTTCGGCGTCGTCGCCACACTCACCGGCCTTGCGTTGACGCTCGGCGAGGAAAAGTAGTTTTCCCGTCATTGCGAGCGAAGCGAAGCAATCCAGAGCGTCGCACACGGAGCTGGATTGCTTCGTCGCTTCGCTCCTCGCAATGACGCGGTTACGCCGCATGCCGCGTCGCGGCGCTCTCCACCGTCATCTCCAGCCGCAGCGGGCTGCGGAAGGTGGAGGACGGCATCCAGTCGAGTTGCGGCGCGGTGCGCGTGTAGTCCGGCACGACCTTGTGAAACTCCTCGAAGGCGATCTTGATCGCCATGCGGGCGATCGCCGAGCCGAGGCAGGCGTGGACACCGCCGCCGAAGCCGAGATGGCCCTTCGGCTTGCGCTTGAGATCGTAGACGTCAGCGTTCGGAAACTGCCGCTCGTCGCGATTGGCGGAGCCGTAAGCGAGGCAGACGAAATCGCCGGCCTTCATGGTGACGCCGTGCAGCGTCAGATCGCTCTGCAGGCAACGTTTGAACCGCTGCGCCGAAGTGTTGTAGCGCAGCGATTCCTCGACCGCGTCGGGCAGCAGCGACGGATCGGCCGCGACGGCGCGACGGACGTCGGCGAAGTCCGCCAGATTGAGCGCCAGCATGCTCATGAAGCCGCCGAGCGACTCGATGCCGGCCATGATCAGCGTCGTGGTGGTCAGCAGCACCTCGCGTTCGTCGAGCCGATCGCCGTCGATCTCGGCCATCGAGAAATGCGAGATCAGATCGTTCTGCGGCGCGGCGCGGCGCTGCGCGATCACGCCGGCCGCGTAGTCCTGCATCCACGCATAGGCGGCGAGATGCTCCGGGCCTTTGGCGCGCGACACCGGATCGCTCTGCACCATCAGCACCGCCTTGTCGCGCACCGTCTGCTCGTCGCCGAGCGGCAGGCCGAGCGCGGCGAACAGCACCCGCACGGTGAATTTCGACGAGAAGTCGGCGATGAATTCGAACTGCGCGCGGCCGCGCAGCGCCTCGGCCGCCTCGCGGGCGATGTCGCGCATCGGCTCGGCCAGGGCCTCGAGATTGCGCTTCATGAAGGCGTGCTGGACAAGGCCGCGCAGCCGGTCATGACGCGGCGGATCAGTGGTGCCGAGCGTCGCGCCGGCGCGGTTCGGCAGCTCGGTCATCAGATTGCCCTGCGCCGAGGAGAACACCTGCCAATTGGTGCCGGCGCCCGCGACGTCGATGTAGCGCGACAGCACCCACATCTGCGCCGCCTCGCTCCAATACACCGGATGCTCGTCGCGCAGGATCTTGTAAAGCGGAAACGGGTCGGCATCGACCGCGGGCGAGTAGGGATCGAAGCTGAACATCGGGCGGGTCCTCCTGGCAGCGGTCGTGATGGCGACCGCTGTTGTCTTCGTTTTGCGGACTACCCGCCCCACCGACCTCATCCTGAGGAGCCCGCCGAAGCCCGAAGGGTTTTGGAGGGCGTCTCGAAGGATGGGCCGCGGGTCCGTTGCAAGGCCGCGACTCGCGACCTCATGGTTCGAGACGCCGGCGCCGCTCCGACGAGCGGCGCCGGCTCCTCACCATGAGGGACTTTGACTCTCCACAGATGACGGCTGCTACGCCGCCCTTGCCAGCCGCGGCCGGTTTTCCAGCAGCATGATGCCCGACGCGGTGTTGGAGATCGGCAAGTGATAGTTGCGGTGCAATTCGTGAACGTCACCCAGGAGCGCGCCGCGCATGGCGACCCAGTTCATCACCTCGACGCCCTGGCTGCCGGCGAGTTCGACCAGTTGGTGCGGGTCGATGTCGAGCAGGCTGTCGATGTCGCCGGTCATTGCGTCCATGCAGCGGCGGTCGAACGCGGTGTTGATGAAGCCGGCGCGCTCGCCTTCTAACTGATGCGACAGCCCGCCGGTGCCGATCACGACCACCTTGAGGTCTTCAGGATAGCTCTCGATCGCGCGGCCGATCGCCTGGCCGAGCTTGAAGCAGCGGCGCAGCGACGGCAGCGGATGCTGCACGGTGTTGACCACCACCGGCACGGTGGGGATCGCGTGCGCCCGGCCGCGGAAGAACAGCTCCATCGGCAGGCTGTAGGCGTGGTCGACCAGCATCTCCTGGCAAGTCACCGGATCGAACTCGGCCCCGACCAGCGTCTCGATGATGTGCCACGACAGCGCGGTGTCACCGCGGAACGGGTCGCGCACCGGGATGCCCCAGCCCTCGTCGTCGTTGCGATAGTCCGGCGCGGCGCCGACCGCGAAGGTCGGCATCTTGTCGAGGAAGAAGGCGAGGCCGTGATCGTTGTAGATCACCACCGCGGCGTCCGGCTTGTTGGCGTCGAGCCAGCGGCACGGCGCGTCGAAGCCGTCGAAGAACGGCGCCCAATACGGGTCCTTCTGCAGGCCCTTGGCGATCGCCCCGCCGATCGCGGGCACATGGGACGCGGCGAGGCCGCCGATGATGGTGGCCATGATTAGTTGTCCCTCGCCGCGAGCAGCTTCGCCTTGAATTGCTCGACCGTCAGGCCGGTCTGCAGCGCGCCGATGTCCTGCATGTTGAGGCCGAGGATGCCGGCGAACTTCGCCAGGTAGTAGGCGTTGCCGCCAAGGTCGAGCAGCTTCAAGAGATCACGCTTGAGCAGCGCCTCGGTCTGCGCCGCGGTGAGGCCGTAGCGCGCGCAATACGCCGCCTCGTCGCGCACGAATTCGGCGCGGTTCGCGGCGTCGTTGAAGGAGAAGCACATCTTGTTGAGGGCGTAGCCCTTCTGCGCGGCCTCGGGGCCGAAGATCGGCGTCCCGAAGATCTCGCGCCGGGCGCTCGGCGCCCCGCCGGCACGGCGCTCGGTCGCGCCCTGGTCTCTGGCCACAAGCGGGCTCATCGGCATCCCCTCCCGATCGCGTGCCACCATGCGGCGGCGTTTCGCGAACGATAGGCGGGGGCGGAAGCCGCAGATTGAGCCAAATCAAATCATTGTTTCGTCGCGGCTCACTCGCGGCCACGCCACCAGGCACGGAGCCGCTGCACCAGGCTCGTCCGCGGCCCGATCTCGCCCCTGTCCATCGGCTGCTCCAGCGCCAGCGAAGGCGCATCGGCAAGTTCGCGGATCGGCTGGTCGGCCGGCGCTGGCGACGACACGGTCGGCGGTGGCGGTTGATCGGGCAAAATCGCGCCGGGCGTGCGCGCCGCGTCGGCCGCGGCGGCCAGTACGCGCGGGCCGACCTCGGCGAGGAAGACCTGCTCATAGCCGCGCGTCAGGCGCTGCGTCGCTTCGTGCAGCGGCAGCCAGTCGACGGCGCGGATATCCTTCATCAGCGGCCGGCTCGGCGTCGCCTCCGCGTCCATTCGCCAGAAATGCACCACCTTGGAGCGGCCGCCGACTTCGTAAGCGACCGTGCCGAGGAATTCGTGCACCGTGACCAGATGCCCGGTTTCCTCGATCGCCTCGCGCTCGGCGGCAGCGCGCGGCGTTTCGCCGGCATTGAGCTTGCCCTTGGGCAGGACCCAGTCGCCGCGCTTGCGCATGCGGACGACCGCGAACAGCGGCGCACCGCCGCTTCGCACCACGATCCCACCTGCCGCCAGCACTGTTGTCCGCAAGGTTCTCCCTCGTTCGCGACCTGAAACCCCGGTTGTTTATATAGGCTGCGGCCATGACGGGAACGAGGTTCGGCGATGCGCAGCCGCGTTGCGCTGGCGGTCGGCGGCCTTACCGGGATATTCTGAAGTCGACGCCGGGCGAACCGGCGCGGGCCGATCGCGGGCTGAACCACGGCGGCCATCACCAACGAGGACACGCGCATGACTTTCTGGGCAGACACCGGCCTCGGCGGCCCGCTGCGTCGCGAGACGCATTACGGCGACCGGACGATGCTGTGCTTCGCCGATCGGCCCCCGACCCTGGCAGCGATGTTCGACGATCTGGTCGCGCGGTTCGGCGACCGTCCCGCGATCGTCGACGACCGCATGCTCAGCTATTCCGAGCTCGACGTCTCGGTCCGCAGGATCGCAGCGTCGCTGGCATCGCTCGGCATCGCGCGTGGCGACCGCGTCGCGCTGTTTCTGGGCAATTGCTGGGAATTCCTCGCCGTCACGCTGGCCTGCAACCGGATCGGCGCGCTGGTGGTCCCGATCGGCACGCGGCAGCGCAAGGCCGAGCTGGACTTCCTGCTCGGCAACAGCGGCGCCAGGCTGCTGGTGTTCGAGTCCGAGCTCGCAGATCAGATTCCGTCGGCCGCGGAAGCCCCCGAGCTGGCGCATCGCTTCGTGGCGCACGGCACTGCGGCCGGTGCGCGGCCGTTCGAGGACTTGCTCGCGACCTCGCCCGCTGAGGCGCCGCTGGCCGCGATCCACGAAGACGACACCGCGGTGATCCTCTACACCTCGGGCACCACCGGAAAGCCCAAGGGCGCGGAGCTGACGCATCTCAGCATCCTGCACTCGGCCTACGCGTTCGCCCGCGCGCACGAGCTGACGGAGCACGACCGCGGCCTGGTCGCGGTGCCGCTGTCGCATGTCACCGGGCTGGTCGGCGTGTCCTACGCGACGCTGGCGGCCGGCGGCTGCGTGGTGCTGATGCGGCAGGCCTATAAGACGCCCGACTTCCTGGCGCTGGCGAGCCGCGAGAAGATCACCTATTCGATCCTGGTGCCGGCGATCTACACGCTGGTGGCGATGTCGCCGGAATTCGACAAGCATGATCTGTCGGCGTGGCGGATCGGCTGTTTCGGCGGCGCGCCGATGCCGGTGCCGACCATCGAGATGCTGAGCCAGCGGCTGCCCAATCTGCAACTCCGCAATGCCTATGGGGCGACCGAGACCACCTCGCCGACGACCATCATGCCGCAGGCTTTTTGGCGCGGTCACATGGACAGCGTCGGGCAGGTCATCCCCTATGCGCATGTCCGGGTGGTCGATACCGACGATCACGAGGTCGCGCCCGGCGAGCCCGGCGAATTGCTGATCGCCGGGCCGATGGTGGTGCCGCGCTATTGGCAGCGCCCGGACGCCAACGCCAAGGAATTCGTGAACGGCTACTGGCGCAGCGGTGATATCGGCTCGATTGATGCGGACGGCTTCGTGCGCGTGTTCGACCGCAAGAAGGACATGATCAACCGCGGCGGCTTCAAGATCTTCTCGGCCGAAGTCGAGAACGTGATCTGCGGCATCGACGGCGTGCTGGAAACCGCGATCATCGGCACGCCCGACCCGGTGCTCGGCGAACGCGTCAACGCCATCGTGGTGACGACGGATGGCGCGCAGCTCAGCGAACGCGACGTCGCGGCCTACTGCGCGGCGCGGATGTCGGACTACAAGGTCCCGGAGAGCATCATCATCCGCAGCGAGCCCCTGCCCCGCAACGCCAACGGCAAGATCCAGAAGACGGTGCTTCGCGAAACGATCGCGGAGCGGGCGGCGAGCTACGCGCGGGGATGAGGCCCAAGCCCCAGCCGCTAAGCGACCTCTCGCGCCTGCGGAGGAGCGCGCTGTGCTCTTCTCTCCTCCCCCTTGCGGGGAGGGGGCGGGGGTGGGGGTCCACGGGCACTGAGTAAGCGTCGCCCTCACATACGCACTGTGCCCGGGGCGCCCTCAGCCCAACCCTCTCCCGCGAGCGGGAGAGGGAGCGCGCTGCGGCTGGGGGCGGCTTTATGTTCTGTTAGTTACTCTGAATCTTCCCGACTAATCCTCACCTGCACGTCCCGCGGCTTCGCCATATACGGCGCGGAGGTGACGAGCACGTGGGCCCCGGCCTGCGCGTAAGCGGCCGCGTTGGCGGCGTTGACGCCGCCGGCGGCGGCGATGACGGGGCGTAGTGGAGTGGCGGCGAGTTGTGCGGTCAGTGCGGCGACGTCGGCGGGGGCGAATTTTTCCAGTTGCAGGACGTCGAAGCCGGCTTCGGCGGCCGCGAGCGCCGCCTCGACCGAGGCGACTTCGGTGATCAGTTTCTTCTCCGGCGCAGCAGCGCGCAGCCGTGCGACGGTGGCGGCGAGTGGTTCGTCGAGAAAGGCGCGGTGCTCGGCGAACACCAGGATGGTCTCCGACAGGCCGAGCCGGTGCATCACCGCGCCGCCGGCCTTCACGGACGCAACGGCAAAGCGCTTGGTGCCCGGCGTATTCTTGCGGGTGCAGGCGATCGAGATGCTGGGGGAGATCGCGCGCGCAGCCTCGACGATCTCACGCGTCGCGGTGGCAACGCCGGACCAGATCTCGATCAGCGTCTGCGCCACCTTCCAGCCGCGCAGCAGGCCCGAGGACGCGCCGCGCGCGATCAGGATCGGCGCGCCGGCGGCCAACCGCTGCCCCGACGCCGCAATCAGTTCGACCTCGCAGTCACAGAGGCGCAGCAGCGCGGCGGCATCTTCGGCCAGCGCCAGCACCATCGGATCGCGCGCGGTGAACTGCATCACTCCCGCCCGCCCGCCGATGCCGAGTGCGTCCGTGGTCAGGTCGCCATAGGGCACATCGTCGTCAAGCAGGCGCTCCAATTCGGCGGTGGTCACGGCGGGCATGCGGGCTCCTTGGGCAATGGCAATGGCGCGGCAGAAAGTCCGCGTTGGCGGCCGTTATGTCCAGGCCTATACAACGCTGTCGGGTTCACGACAGCCCGGACGATCGCAGGGGGCACGTGACAAGGCCTTCGCTGATCAGGCATTTTGCCGGCACCGACGAGTTGCGCCGCGTCGGCACGCGGCTTGCTGAGCAAGCATCGCCGATCCGCCGCAGAAGGAACAGGCCATGACCCAGACCGAACCAGAGGCGCCCCGCATCGCTGCCGTGATCTATCGCGGCGACGACGATGTCGACGGCCTGCTGGCCGAGTTCGCAGCGGACCGGCTGCGCGCTGGTGACAAACTTGGCGGGCTGGTCCAGCGCAACATCAAGGACGCCAGCGGGCGCCGGATCGACATGCAGGTGATCGACCTGATGACCGGCGCGGCGATCGGCATCTCGCAGACGCTGGGCGGCGGCGCCGGCTCATGCAAGCTCGACGCGGCCGGGCTGGCGGACTCCGCGCAGGCGGTGACGCGGGCGATCGCCGGCGAGGTCGCGCTGGTCGTGATCAACAAATTTTCCAAGCAGGAAGCGACCGGCCAGGGCCTGCGCGCCGAATTCGCCGAGACCATCGTGGCCGGTCTGCCGCTGCTCACCGCCGTGCCGGAGAAATGCGTCGACGCCTGGCGCGATTTCATCGGCGAGGCAGGCATCGAGCTGCCTTGCAACCGCGCCGCGCTCGACGCCTGGTGGCGCGACGCGGCGTCGTCCGCCGAGGCGCAATCGGATCAGGCAGCGGGCTGAGGAGACGCGACCATGGCGCACGTGATGTTCTACGAGAAGCCCGGCTGCGTCGGCAATGCGCGGCAGAAGGCGCTGCTGATCGCGTCCGGCCACGAACTGGATGTGCGCAACCTGCTGGCCGAGCCATGGACCGCGGCGGCGCTGCGGCCGTTCTTCGGCGACAAGCCGGTGCCCGAATGGTTCAACGCTTCGGCGCCGAAGATCAAGGCCGGCGCGTTCGATCTCGCCGCGCTGAGTGAAGACGCCGCGCTCGCGCTGATGATCGCCGAGCCGATCCTGATCCGCCGCCCGCTGATCCAGTCCGGCGACCGCCGTGAGGCCGGCTTCGATCAGGCCGCGATCGACGCCTGGCTCGGCCTGCGCCAAGGCGGCGCGCCGGTGTTCGACGGCTGTGCGATGGAGTGATCGCACCAACTTCTAGCGGCGAACTCCCGCGCTCTTGGCCGCCGCCGCACGGGGCCGCAACACTGCGATCTTGCCGGCCGGCTTGCAGAAGATGGCATGCAGCGCCAGGATGAGGCTACGGACCTCGTCGCTCGCCAGCGAATAGAACACCTGCTGGCCCTCGCGGCGCGTCTCGACCAGCCGCTCGCTCCGCAGCCGCGCTAATTGTTGCGACACCGTCGGCTGGCGCTCGTCGAGCAGCTCCGCAAGTTCGGACACCGACTTCTCACCCTCGGCCAGCTGGCACAGCATCAGCAGCCGCGACGCGTTCGATAACGTCTTCAGGAATTCGCTGGCGACCTGCACATTCTCCCGGAGTTCACTGGTATCGACGCGCGGGGTCGCGCCGCCGGACGGCTTCCGAACTCTCTTAGTCACAGGCATGGAAGAGCCCCTTGCAGACTTGTGCCGGCCGCTCCCGTTCGGGAGAGCCGAGCCTGCGATCAATTTGAATCAACAGTGCTGGCAGGACCATCGAAGATGCAATCTAGTGTTGCAACACATTTTCAACTGGGCAAGCCTGTTGTTGCGGCATCACCAGCGATATGACGCGCCAGCCCGCGTTACGCCTCATCATTTGATCGTCCAGCCCGAGACCTTATGCAAAATCCGGAAAGCCGATTCTATCGTTCGCATGGCCTACGCCTGCACTATCTCGACTGGGGCAACGACACCGCGCCACCACTACTCCTGGTTCACGGCGGTCTCGATCACGCGCGGAGCTGGGACCATTTGGCGCGGGCACTGCGCGCGGATTTCCACGTCATCGCACCGGATCTGCGCGGCCACGGCGATTCCGACTGGGCGCGCGGCGGCAGCTACAGCCTGCCCGAATACGTCTACGACCTCACCAGAATACCAGTGCTGCAAGGACGCGGCCCGATCACGGTGATCGGGCATTCGATGGGCGGCATGGTGAGCCTCATCTATACGGGCACCTTTCCCGAACAGGTCGGCAAGCTGATCGTGTTGGACGGTATTACAGTATTGCCAACAGCCACCAAGCCGCCTGTGCACGAGCGGACACTGAAATGGATCGGCCAGCTCGAGGCGCTGGAAGAGCGCGCGCCGCGACGCTATCGCGACCTCGCCGACGCGGCGGCCCAGATGCAGATCCGCAACCTGCGGCTGTCTCCGGAGCTGGCGCTGCACCTCGCCAGCCACGGCACCAGGCTCAACGCCGACGGCAGCTACGGCTGGAAGTTCGACCCGTATCAGCGGGTGATGGCGCCGCACCGGCTGTGGGCCGACGACCACGTCGAACTGTGGCGCCGGATCATCTGCCCGACCCTGCTGCTGTTCGCCGGCGACAGCTTCCTGCGCGACGCCGCCGCGGCGGGAATCACCGACTACTTCCCGCAGGCCCGCGCCGAAACGATCGCCGACGCCGGCCACTGGCTGCAGCACGACCGCCCGGACGAGGTGTTGCGGCTGATCAGGGAGTTTCTGCTGGGGTGAGCGTCGCCGTCTCTGCCAACCTCGGCGCCCTGATCCGGAGCGGAGTCGTCAGGATTCGCGGCCCATCCTTCGAGACGCCCGGCTGCGCTCTCCGAGCTTCGCCGGGCTCCTCAGGATGAGGTCGTGGGGGTGGCGGTAGTAGCAGAGGTAGCAGATACGAAGGAAACCACGGCCTCAGCTCCTCATGGTGAGGAGGCGCGCAGCGCCGTCTCGAACCATGAGGCGGCATGGCCGCTCGACATATTCACAACGACTCACGCCGCCGCCAGCGTCAGCGTGAAGACGGCGCCGCCGCCGGGCCTGTTACTTGCGGCCAGCGTGCCGCCGTGTTCGCGGGCGATGCCGTAGCTGATCCACAGGCCCAAACCCGTCCCCTCGCCGACCGGTTTGGTGGTGAAGAACGGCTCGAAGATCTTGTCGATCAGCCCGTCGGCGAAGCCCGCGCCGTTGTCGGCGACGGTGATCACCACGTCGCCGCCGTGCCGCTTCGCCGCAATCTCGATCCGCGGTTCGGTCTGGCCGCGCACGGCGTCGAGCGCGTTGTCGACGAGGTTGACGATGATCTGATGAAACTGGCCCTCGTTGCCGATCACCGCGACGTCCGGCGCGATGTCGAAATCGAGCGCGACATGGCCCGGCTTGGCGCGCGCCGCCCAGCGTGCGGCGGTGCGCACCACGCGGTCGACGTCGACCCGCAGCGTTTCGCCGCTCTTCGGGAAGCTGAGGCGCCGCAGATTCTTGACCACGTCGGAGACCCGCATCGCGCCCTCCAGCGTACCCTCGATCAACGACGCGTAGTCCGCCAGCAGCGCGTCGATCTTCAGCTCGCGGCGCAGCCGATCGACCTCGGCCGGATCGGCGCCGTGATGGATCGCGGTCAGATACGCTGACATCCGCTCACGATAGCGCTCCAGCGTGTGGATGTTGCCGTAGATGAAGCTGATCGGATTGTTGAGTTCGTGGGCGACGCCGGCGACCAGACGGCCGAGGCTCGCCATCTTCTCCTGCTCGACGAGCTGGCGCTGGGCGCGCTGCAACTCGCTGTGCGCGGTGTGCAGCGCCTCGTAGGCGCGGCGCAGTTCGCCGATCGGCCGGCCGGTGAGCACCGTGCCGACGCGGGCGCCGGCGGGATCGCTGCGGGTAGCGCCGTTGATGGCGTAAAGATCGGACAGGCCGGTCGCGGTGACGAAGCGAATTTCCAGCGCGACGGTCTCCGCCGCCGACGGCGCACGCAGCAACGCGTCGATATGCGCACGATCGGCGGGATCGACCAGTTCGCCGAGCGAGCGCGCCAGCAGCGCATCGGCCGGGCTGCCGAGCAGCCGCACCGCGGCGGGATTGACCTGGAGTACGACGCCGTTGCGGTCGCACACGATCAGGATGTCGGAGACGGATTCGATGACGCTGGAGATGAAGGCCTGCGCCTCTTCCAGCGCGGTGTTCTTCTCCTCGAGATCGGTCTCGTAGCGCAAGAGGTCGGCATAGACCTCGTCCATCTTGCGGATCACTTCGATCCACGCCGCCTCCTGATCGCCCTCGAACGGCGACGGCAGATGTGGGCCGACGCGGTCGATCAGGCCAGTCTTCGCAGCGGCGGTCGATCGTTCAGGCGCTGCCATCTCCCCACCACCCGTCATGGCCGGGCTTGTCCCGGCCATCCACGCCTTTGAACGTGGACGGCCTTGAAGGCGTGGATGCCCGCGACGAGCGCGGGCATGACGGCGGATAATGGATCAGACCTCATCGGCGAGGCCCTTGCGCAGATCGTAGCGGCCGAGCTTGTTGCGCAGGCCGACGCGCGACAGGCCGAGTTCGCCGGCGACGCGGCTGATATTGCCGCCGTGGCGATCCAGCGCCTCGACGATCATGTGCCGCTCCAGCGCCTCGATATTGGTCTTCAGCGTGTGGCCGAGTTGATGCGATGGTTTGAGCTGGATCGGCTCGCCGCCCTGGCGGATGCGCGCCGACAGATCGGCCTCCTGCAGCCAGCCGTCATTTGTCAGCACCACCATGCGCTGGATCTCGTTCTGCAACTCGCGGACGTTGCCGGGCCAGTCGTAGCACCGCATTCGCTCGAGCGCGCCCGGCGCGAAGCCCTGCACGGCGCGGCCGTAGGATCTGGTGACGTCGGCCAGCACCTTCGCGGCGATCAGCGGCACGTCCATCGGCCGCTCGCGCAGCGCCGGCATGTGCAGCGGGAAAGCAGCCAGCCGATAGAACAGATCGCGGCGGAAACGCCCGGCGCGCACCTCGGCTTCGAGATCGCGGTTGGTGGCGGCGACGACGCGGACGTCGACCTTGCGCACCCGCTGCGCGCCGAGCGGGCGGATCTCGCTCTCCTGCAGCACGCGCAGCAGCTTGACCTGGAACGCCGGCGAGGTCTCGCCGATCTCGTCGAGGAAGATCGTGCCGCCGTCGGCGACCTCGAACAGCCCGATGCGATCCTGATAGGCGCCGGTGAACGCGCCCTTCTTACAGCCGAACAATTCGCTTTCCAGAAGCTCGTCGGGCAGCGCGCCGCAATTCTCCACCACGAACGCCTTGCCGCTGCGCGCCGAGCCGTAATGGATCGCGCGGGCCAGCAGTTCCTTGCCGGTGCCGCTCTCGCCGGTGATCAGCACCGAGATGTCGAACTCGGCGGCGCGCTTGCCGAGCTCGATAACGTCGGCCAGCGGACTGTCGGACGCGTGGACGATGCGGTCGAAATCATACAGCTTGCGGGCGACGCCGCGCTTCTCGGTGACGACGCGCTGCACCCGCTCCGGCGTCAGCTTGACGTCGACGCCGACGGTCTCGGTTTCCTTCTGCAGCCGGAACAGCTCGACCGCGCCGCGCACGGTGTCGAGCAGCTTGTCCGGATGCCAGGGCTTGGCGATGTACTGATAGATCCCGGCCTCGTTGATGCCGGCGATGATGTCTTCGCTATCCGAATAGCCCGAGATGATCATCCGCACAGGATCGGGCCAGGTCTCGCGGACGTGCTTGAGGAAATCGACGCCGGTCTCGTATTGCATGCGCTGGTCACACAGGATGGCGTGGACGATCTCGCTTTCCAGTACGCGCCGCGCCTCGCCGGCATCGCGCGCGCAGATCACTTCGAACTCGTCGCTGAGCACGCGCTTCAGCGATTCCAGCGAGCGGATCTCGTCGTCGACCACCAGCACCGTCGCCTGTCCGCTCATCTCCGCCGTCCCATCACGCTCAACAAATCCGCGGCAATTGCTCGCCGGCCAGCCAGTCGACGATGCGGCCGCCGCCGAACGACGTCCTCATCTGCACGAAGTGATGATCGTCGTCGGTCACCTCGCCGATCAGCGCCGCGTCGCGGCCGAGCGGATGCGCCCGCATCGCGGCCAGCACCGTCTCGGCGGCGTCGGGCGCGACGATCGCCACCAGCTTGCCTTCATTGGCGACGTAGAGCGGATCGAGGCCGAGCAGTTCGCACGCCGCCGCCACCTCCGGCCGGACCGGCACGGAATCCTCGTCGAGCCGGAAACCGACCGACGATTGCTGCGCCAGTTCGTTCAGCGTCGCGGCGAGGCCGCCGCGGGTCGGATCGCGCATCACCCGCAAGCTTTGCGGCGCGGCCGCGACCATCGCGGCGACTAGGCCGTGCAACGCGGCGCTGTCGGACACGATCGAGGTTTCGAAGGCGAGGTTCTGCCGCTGCGACATCACCGCGACGCCGTGGTCGCCGATGAAGCCCGACAGCAGCACCTTGTCGCCGGGCCGCGCCAGTTCCGACGACAGCACCAGATCGCGCGGCGCGATGCCGACTCCGGTCGTCGTAATGAACACGCCGTCGGCCTTGCCGCGCTCGACCACCTTGGTATCACCGGTGACGATCGGCACGCCGGCGGCGCGCGACGCCGCCGCCATGCTGTCGGCGATGCGCTTGAGGTCGGCGAAGGCGAAGCCCTCCTCGATGATGAAGCCCGCCGAGAGATACAGCGGCTGCGCACCGGCCATCGCGACGTCGTTGATGGTGCCGTGCACCGCGAGCGAGCCGATGTCGCCGCCGGGGAAGAACAGCGGCGACACCACGTAGCCGTCGGTGGTCATCACCATCCGGCCGCCATCAACTAAGAACGCCGCCTGATCGTTGCCGGCGCGCAGCAGATCGTTGTCGAACGCGGCGTGAAAAATCTCGCCGATCAGATGCGCCATCGCACGACCGCCGGCGCCGTGCGAGAGATCGACGCGGCCGTTTTTCAGATCGAGTTTGCGCCGCCGGGTCCGGTCGCTCATGCCGCCGTCCTCCGCGCATGGTCGCGGAAGCGACCGTAGGTCCAATGCGCCGCGCAGGCGCCTTCCGACGACACCATGCAGGAGCCCATCGGCGTCTCCGGCGTGCACAGCGTGCCGAACAGCTTGCAGTCGGTCGGCCGCTTGATGCCGCGCAGGATGCTGCCGCACTCGCATGCCGGATTGTCGGCGGCGGAAATCTCCGCCATCGCGAAGCGGCGCTCGGCGTCGAACGCCGCGTAGCTTTCGCGCAACTTCAGGCCGCTCGCCGGCACCCGGCCGAAGCCGCGCCATTCGAACGCGTCGCGCAGCTCGAAGATCGCATCGACCTCGGCCTGCGCGATCACATTGCCGGCCGGTGTCACCGCGCGGATGTACTGGTTCTCGACCTCGGCGCGACCGTCATTGACCTGCCGCACCAGCATCAGGATCGATTGCATCACGTCGAGCGGCTCGAAGCCGGCGACCACCACCGGCTTGGCGAACTCCCGCGCGAACGGCGCGAACGCATCCGAACCGATCACCGCGCTGACATGCGCCGGGCCGACGAAACCATCGAGCCGCGGGCCGGGCTGACCGTCGAGATCGGGATGTTCGAGAATGCCGCGGATCGCCGGCGGCGTCAGCACGTGGTTGCAGAACACGCTGAAATTGGCGAGCCGCTTCGCCGCCGCCAGCTTGATCGCCAGCGCGGTCGGCGGCGTGGTGGTCTCGAAGCCGATCGCGAAAAACACGACTTCGCGATCCGGTTCGGCCTGCGCGATCGTGATCGCATCCAGCGTCGAATACACCATGCGAATGTCGGCACCGGCCGCCTTGGCGCGCAGCAGCGAGGCGCCGTGCGAGCCCGGCACGCGCATCAAGTCGCCGTAAGTACATAGCGTCACCTCGGGCCGCTGCGCCAGCGCGATCGCCATGTCGATGCGGCCGACCGGCAGCACGCAGACCGGGCAGCCCGGGCCGTGCACCATGCGGACGTTGACCGGGAGCAGGTCCTCGAGGCCGTAGCGCGAGATCGCGTGGGTATGGCCGCCGCAGAATTCCATGAAGTGATAGGTCCGCGCCGGATCGGCCGCGTGCGCGATCGCCGCGGCGATCTGCCGGGCGAGCTGGCCGTCGCGATATTCATCGACATATTTCATCGCGCGACCTCCGCGGGCTGGCCCATCTCGGCGAGCAGCGCCAGCGTCTGCCTCGCCTCCTCCGGATCGATCCGCGTCAGCGCGAAGCCGACATGGACGACGACGTAGTCGCCGACCGCGACGCCTTCCACCAGCGCCACCGAGATCACCTTGCTGACGCCGTCCAGCGACACCCGCGCCATCTGCTCGGGTAGCAGTTCGATCACTTCGGCCGGAATGGCGAGGCACATCAGCGCGGCTCCTGTTCGGCGATGAGTTGTCCGGCGATACAGGCCTGACCGAGGCTGAGACCGCCGTCGTTCGGTGGCAGCTGCCGCGCCAGCAGTGGCGTCAGCCCGCGTGCGCGCAGGCGCGTCGCCAGATCCTCGCTCAGCACGCGATTGAGGAAACAGCCGCCGCCGAGCGCGATGCTGGTGAGCCCGGTCTGCTCCGCCGCCCGCGCGGCCCAGTCGGCGAGCGCAGCGGCCAGCGTGCCGTGAAACAGTTCGGCGCCAGCGCGTGGATCGGAGAGATCGGCAAGATGGGCGAGCAGCGGCGAGAGATCGAGCGTGCCGGCGTCGATCTCCCAGCCGCCGCTCCGCACGCGCGGGCTGTGCACCAGCGCCTCGAGCTGCACGGCCGCCTGGCCTTCGTAACTTTGCTCCGCGCAGACCCCGAGCAGCCCGGCGGCGGCATCGAACAGCCGGCCGGCACTGGTGGTCGTGGCGCAGCCGTGATTGGCCAGCATCGCCGCCAGCGCCGCCGCACGCGGCTGATCGGCGAAGCGCGCAGCAATCTCCTTATCGCGTCCCAGTGCATGCAGCGCCGCCGCCGCCATCCGCCACGGCTCGCGTGCTGCCGCATCGCCGCCGGGGAGCGCCAGCGGCGCCAGATGCCCGAGCCGCGTGAACCGTGCGCCATCGACGCGCAGTAACTCACCGCCCCAGGCGCCGCCGTCGCTGCCCTGGCCGTGGCCGTCGAGCACGAGGCCGAGCAGCGGCGTGTCGATGCCATGTTCGGCAGCAATCGCGGCGACATGGGCGTGATGATGCTGCACGGCGATCAACGGCAGGCCCAGATTCTCGGCAAAACGCGTCGAGGCGAAGTCGGCGTGCAGATCGTGCGCCACCGCAACCGGCGCGGTGCCGACCAGGCGCATCAGGTGATCGACGGTCTGTTCGAAGTAGCGCACCGTGTCGGCGGTCGACAGATCGCCGATGTGCTGCGACACGAACGCCTCGCGGCCGCGCGTCAGCGTGATCGTATTCTTCAGATATCCGCCGACGGCGAGCACCGACGGCATTTCGCGCGGCAGCACGATCGGGCGCGGCGTGTAGCCGCGCGCCCGGCGGACAAAGGACAGCGCGCCGTCGATGATCGTGGTGACGCTGTCGTCGGCGCGGACCACGATGGCGCGGTCGTGGCTGACGATCAGGTCGGCGATGCCGGCGAGCCGGCGCTCCGCATCGTCGATCACGATCGGATCGCCGCCGAAATTGGCGCTGGTCGCGACCAGCACGAGGTCGACCGGCGATTGGTGCCAGTCGCGTCCCGCGGGCGCACCGGCCGCCGCATGAAAGATCAGATGATGCAGTGGCGTGTAGGGCAGCATCACGCCGAGCGCGGCGAGGTTCGGCGCGATCGACGGCGCCAGCGCGCCGCGATGCCGCAGCAGCACGATCGGCCGCTCGACCGAAGTCAGCAACGCGCGCTCGGCTTCGCCAGCGATGGCGATGCGATCCAGCGACGCCTCGGAGGCGACCATCACGGCGAACGGTTTGGCATCGCGGCCCTTGCGGCGGCGCAACTCGGCGACGGCGCGCTCGCTGGTCGCGTCGCACAGCAGGTGATAGCCGCCAAGGCTCTTCAGCGCGACGATGCCGCCGGCGCGCAGCCGCGCGACGATCTCCGCGACCGAATGGCTGAGCCGCGGCCCGCAGCGCGGACAGGCGATCGGCTCGGCATGGAAGCGGCGGCTCGACGGATCGCGATAGTCGCGGTCGCAATCCGCGCACAGCGCGAAGCCGGCCATCGAAGTGTTCGCACGATCATACGGCAGCCGATGCGTCAGCGTGTAGCGCGGGCCGCAATGGGTGCAGTTGACGAACGGGTAGAGGTGGAAACGGCTGGCCGGATCGAACAGATCATCGAGGCAGGCCTCGCAGGTCGCCGCATCGCCGCCGATCCGGGTGCTGATCGCACCGCCGCGGCTGGCGGCGATGTCAAAGCGGATCTCGCCGCGTGGGCGCAGCGCTTCGGTCTCGATCGAGTCCACCCGCGCCAGCGGCGGCGCCTCGTGACGCAGCGCGCCGACGAAATCGTCGAGCGCTGCGCCCTCCACTTCGATCAGCACGCCCTCGGCGTCATTGGCGACGAAGCCGCCGAGCGAATAGCGCTGCGCCAGCGCGTAGACGAACGGCCGGAAGCCGACGCCCTGTACCGCGCCGCGCACCCGCACGCGCAGCGCGCCCGGCGCGGGACCGGGGCTGGCAGCGAGCGGAACGCGGGCGAGCGCCATCCGGTTACTCCGCGGCCTGCGTCGCGGCGCGCGCGGCCGCGGCCCGCTTGGCGATCCAGGCGTAGAACGCCGGCATGCCCTCGCCGGTCTTCGCCGACACGGTGAGCACCTCGATCTTCGGATTGACGCGGCGGGCGTATTCGATGGTGGCGGCGAGATCGAAATCGAGATGCGGCAGCAGGTCGATCTTGTTCAGCAGCAACAGATCGGCCGCCGCGAACATATGCGGATATTTCAGCGGCTTGTCCTCGCCCTCGGTGATCGACAGCACCACTACCTTGTGGGCCTCGCCGAGATCGAAGCCGGCGGGACAGACCAGATTGCCGACATTCTCGATGAACAAAAACCCGCCGGTCTGCGCCGGCAAGCGGTCGAGCGCGTGGCCGACCATGTGGGCGTCGAGATGGCAGCCCTTGCCGGTGTTGACCTGGATCGCCGGCGCGCCGGTGGCGCGGATCCGCTCGGCGTCGTTGGCGGTTTGCTGATCGCCTTCGATCACGGCGATCGGATGCTGATCCTTCAGGTCCGTGATCGTCTTCACCAGCAGCGAGGTCTTGCCCGAGCCGGGGCTAGAGACGAGGTTGAGTACGAAACTGCCCGCGGCGGCGAAGCGCGCGCGGTTGTCGGCTGCGTGGCTGTCATTGGTGGCGAGAATGTCGCGCTCGATCTGCACGACGCGGGCCTGGCTCAGGCCGGGCACATGCACGCCGGCGAGCCCGCCGCCGAAATCGATGCTGCCCGTGGCCGGCGCGTGGGAATGATCGTGGGCGTGATCGTGGGAATGATCATGGTCGCCGTGATGATGGTGATGATGGCCGTCATGCGCGTGGGCATGCGCATGATCATGATCGTGCGGATGATCATGATCGTGGTGATGGTGGTGACCATGCGCATGGCCCTGGCCGGGATCCACGCTGCCGTCGCCGCATCCGCAAACCGTGCACATCAGTCGACCTCCAGCTCCTTGATCCGCAGGCAATCGCCCGCGGTGATCTGCAATTGATAGCCGCCGCATTCCGGGCAGGGATCGCCGCGCTGCGCCAGCGGCACCGTCTTGCCGCAATCCATGCACCACGCTTCGCCCGGCACGCCGATCACTTCGAACCGCGCGTCGGCGGCAATGCCGCCGTGCGACACGGCGGCAAAGCAGAACCGCATCGCCTCCGGCTCGACATGGCTCAGCGCGCCGATCTCGACCCACACCGCACGCACCCGGCTGAATGTCTGCGCCTTGGCTTCGCGCTCGATGATCTCGATCAAGCTTTCGCACAGCGCCATCTCATGCATCGGCGGCCTCGCGGAGTTGCACGTCGAAGCCGACGCAGGGATCGAACGCCGCGACCAGCCGAGCGACGCGGTGACGATCAGCTTCGCGGGCGCCGAGCGGCGCGCCGATCAGCGCCCGGGCGAGCGGCCCCTGCGGATGGAAATTCCATTCGGTGGGAGCGAGGATCTCGTAGCGGGCGATGCAGCCGGTGGAATCGAGCGCGATCAGGTGATGCAGCCGGCCGCGGGCGCATTCGACGGCTCCGAGGCCGACGCCGTCGCCGAGGCGCGTGGCTTGCAGGACGTCAGCGACGTCGGTCTCGCCGCGGCGGAGTGTGGCGAGCCGCTGCGGCGTTGCACGGGCTTCGATCAGCCGAGCGAGCAAACGGCCGGCAAGGCCGGTGCCGGCGGATCGGATCAACGGATGATCAGCGAGCCGCGCCAGCGATCCGGTTTCCGGCACGCGGCCGGACAGATCGGGACGCGCGGCGAAGGACGCACCATGCCGCAGCAGCGCGTGACCGATGGAGGCGTCATCGGCCGCGGTCAGGGGATCGATGGCGACTGCGCCGAAGTCCGAATCGGCCGGTGTACTACACGCTAGCGCCCGACCTTGCGAACAGGCCCCCTCACCCCGGCCCTCTCCCCGCGCCCGGGGAGAGGGAGCGCAGGCGCGGTGCAGCGTTGCCAGGGGGGAAGCGGAAGTGAGCCAGCTGCTGTAGCTGGGGGCATCGTCGAGGCTGTGTTCGGGGAGGCCGAGGACGTCGAGGCCGCGCGCGAGCATGTCGATGGCGTTGGCTTCGAGCAGACCTCGATCATCGCAGCGGCGAGCGGCATTGATCAGTTCGCGGAGCTGCGGCGCGAAGGTGGGGAATACCTCGCCGGCAAGTGAAGTGATCGTGCCGCGGAGCAGTTCGATCAGCCGCTCGGTGAACACGGCGCTGGCGTGCGCGGCCAGCACATCCGGCGGCAGAGTCTCGCCACGGGCTGCGGCGAGCGCCAGCGTGGCCGCGGCACCTTGCGCGGACGCGCACAGCGCGAACAGCCGCGGAACCAATGCGATGACGTCGTCGCCGGAGCGCCCCTGCGCCAGCCGGCCGATGCCGAGGGGACGGCGCGCGCTGATATCGACCCGGCCGACGCGGCCGTGCGCCAGCACGACGCCGACGGCGATCCGATCGTCGCGCGACACCGCGTTCATGGTCGCCGCTCCGCCAGCGCGCCGCGCAGGAAGCGGCGGCGGTCCAGCGACGGCGGCGCGGCCGTGTCTGGCGAAGTCGATCCGGTGGAGTCCGCAGTCTGCTGACCCGCCGCTGAACTCACTGTGTTCTCCGGCGGCGCGAGGACTACGGCGAGCGCCGCCAGCGCGGTGGCCTCCGCCTGCTGCTGATCGACGAAATCGTACATCGGCGACACCAGCGAGCAGCTCTCGATCGTACCAACACCGTCGAGCATCGCGACGGTGAAATCCAGCACGCCGACCGGCAGCGCGCGCGGCACCCCTGTGCCGGGCGGCAACGCCGCCTCGCCGGGCGGCGGGACGCGCACCAGGTTCATGAACCACGGCGTCACCACGATGCCGAGCACGACGCCATCCACCTCGCGGAAGCCGAGCGCGGCGACGCTGAGCGCGGAATTGTAGATCGGCAGGTCGCGCATCGCGGCGTCGGCCCGGCGATAGATCGCGGCGACCGCCTCGCCGAGCGCGCGGGCCTCGTCGTCGCGATCGCGGCCGGCGTCAGTGTGCATCATCCACCTTCATGAACTGGTGAGGTGCGGCGTCGCAAGTCGGGCAGCGCCAGTCCTC
This sequence comes from Rhodopseudomonas telluris, assembly GCF_042432815.1. NCBI lineage: Bacteria > Pseudomonadati > Pseudomonadota > Alphaproteobacteria > Hyphomicrobiales > Nitrobacteraceae > Rhodopseudomonas > Rhodopseudomonas telluris. Next base: position 549,592 of record NZ_JBHLWM010000001.1, on the reverse strand, counting down.
CGGCAGCGCGACGAACGGCGTGCCCGGCTCGGCGCGGCCGAGCGCGTCGCCCTCGGCCGGGTCGTACACGGTCCAGCACACGCCGCATTCCATCCGCGCCAGCGGATCGGCGTCGAGGCGACCGAAGTTCTCGAAGCCGCTCATGCGAAATACGCCTCGATGATCTCGCCGAGCCGTTCGGCCGAATCCTGAAAATCCTCGTCGGCGGCGCGCACCGCGGTGGGCGCGTCCCCGACCTCGATGGTGTCGAGGATCGGCGTGTCCATGGCGTTGAGATATTGCACCGACCAGACGTGACGCGCGCCGGTCGCCAGCACCCGGCAGCTGCCGTAGCCGCGCGAATACAGCTGGATCGGGCCGTTGCCGAGCGTCGCGGTGAGATGCGCCATGTCGGCGGGGTTCATCGGCAGCAGCGTGAAGTTGATGACGTGCGACGCGGCGCCGGCGCGGTGCGCGGCCATCCGCTCGCGGATCTCGGCCAGCACCGGCATCACGTTCATCGCGCCCTCGGGCGGCTCGCCGATAGTGATATCGGCCGCGGGAAAATCCTGCGCCGCGCGCGCGGCGATTTCCGGGATCGCGCCGATCTCCAGATAGTCCAGCGCCGGCGCGCCGCCCTCGCCTTCGATCCGCACCCGCCACAGCCCGGCGAACACCGATTCCTGGATCTGCGCGACGCGGCGGTCCGGCAGCGCGACGATGCCGGAGACTTCGCCCTCGCCGAGAATATCGGCGAGCAGGCCGCGCTCGTCGGCATCGAGCTGATCGAGCCGCACCCGCGTCGGCGGCTGCTCGGCGCGCTGCACGGCGAGCGCGGCGCGCAAGCCGGGCAGCAGCTCGGCCAGCCGCGGACAGCGCTGCGTCAGCTCGTCGCCGCTGCGGGTCGCGAGCGCCGCGATGGTGCCGGCGCCGGTGAGGCCGCGCCGACCCGCCTCGTCATGGCCAAACGGCAGCACGTGCATTTCGATGTCGTCGCTCCCGACGACGCTGGTGTAGCCCACTCTCATGCCGGCTGCTCCTGCTCGAGGACACGCGCGTCGGCGGCCAGCAGCACGTTGATGCGGGCGAGATAGACCGACCAGTCCTGGATCTTGGAAATGGCGCCGAGGCTGCGGCCCGGCCGCGCCAGTGCGATCGCCGGACAGACCTTGACGCCGAACCGAGGCATCAGCGCCGGCTCGACATCGGCGGCGATTTCGGCGCCGACCAGCCGGCCCGAAAATGCGGCGATGAGTTGCGGCAGCACCACGGCGATGTCGTCGCCATCGGGAAAGCGCACCGGATCGCCGCGAAACAGCAACACGCTGATCTGGTCAGGCGCGGCGGCGATGAAGTCGTCGACATTGGCCTCGTCGACGATCGGCAGCACGATAGGGCGCGCAGCGGCGCGCGTGAGCGGAGCGCTCATGTTTCCTCCCAGGCCCGGCGTTTGTTTGTTGTCGCAAGTGACTCGTAGTGAGCAAGCCACGTGCCAGTCGATTTTCACCTGGAAACAGCCGCAAACTTACCGTCAACCGGTCGGTTTGCGATCATTCGGGCGGCGACATTGGCCGGAATGGAAACATGTTTGCCAGGAGCCGGATAGTAGACTTCCAGATACCGTACTTTGATACCTGCAGGGTGGCGTGACGCCTGTTGCGCGACCCGGGATCAGTGCCGGGACGATCGCAGATGTTCGGGCAGCTCCGGCTCGCGATTGATCAGATCGGCGAACAGATGCTCGAACGGCCGCCCTTCCATCGCGGCGGCGAGGCCATCGAGCGCGTCGTCGATCTGCCGCGCCTCCTCGGGATCGAGCCGACGCACGGCGCTGTCGATGAACACCAGCACCCGGTCGCCGATCGCGACCTCGCCGATCAGCGCGGTCGAGACCCGCCGCTGCTCGGTACGGCGCTCGCACAGCGCGGTCGCGCCGTCGCTGCTGATCACGGTCATGGGCAGGCCGACGCACATCGGGCGACCCTCCCGTTACAAAGGCAGCGCCAGCGCGACGCCGGCTGCCGCGATCGCCGCGCCGCCCGCGAGCTTGAACGTCGGCGCATGGGTCAGCGTGGCGCCGAGCGCGAGGCCGGCGCCGTGCAGCAGCGCAGTGGCGGCGACGAAACCGAGGCCGTAGGCGAGCGGCGACGCCAGCGCCGGCATTTCGGCGCCATGGGCGGCGCCGTGAAACAGGCCGAACAGCGCGACCACCGCGGCGGCAGCGGCGGTCGGCACCCGCACCGCCAGCGCGATCAGCCCGCCGAGCGCGATCACCGACAGCGCGATCATCGGCTCGACCGCCGGCAGCGCGAGACCGGCGATGCCGAGGCCGGCGCCGAACGTCATCAGCGCGACGAAACTCGCCGGCACGACGAAGCGCGCGCGGCCGCCGAGCGACGCCGCCCACAGGCCGACCGCAACCATCGCCAGCAGATGATCAGCGCCGAGCAATGGATGCGCGAAGCCGGCCGCGGCGCCGTCGGCGCTGAGCAGATGCACGCCGGTGTGTGCCTGAGCGAGACCGGGCAGACCCGCGAGGCCGACAGCCAGGCTCGCGAGGGCACCAGTGCGGATCAATCGGGTCATGGATGTCCTCCTCGTGTGTTCGGTCAGGTCGCGGCAGCGACCACCGGGTCGGCGTGCCGTTCGTAATTGTCGTGATCGAGATCGTGGCCGAGCAGGCGCTCCGCCGGATCGAGCGCGGCCTCGCGCGGCGCCAGCACGACGCCCCACTCGGCGAGAATGCCGCGCGCCAACGCCAGCGCATCGGCGATCCGTGCGTTCACCGGCGGCGTCAGCGCGCCGCCCCAATCCTCGAGATCCTGAGGCTGGCAACCGATCAGCGCCAGCCGTTGCGGCGCCGCGCCGAGCAGGTCGGCAGCGCTGAGCACTTCCTGAAAGCCGGTCTGGTGCAGGCTCATCTTCTTGGCGCCGGTGAATTTCGGCACCTCGTCGCCGTCGACCCGCTTCAGCGTGCCGGGCGGCAGGCCGTAGTCGATGGCGTCGAACACCAGCAGATGATCGTGCTCCTGCAGCAGATTGACGAGATAAAGCCCCTGAGTGCCGCCATCCATCACGGTGACGTTGTCGTGCGCCTGATATGCGCGATGAAATGCTTCCACTGCGCGGACGCCGAAGCCTTCGTCGGCCCACAGGATATTGCCGATGCCGAGCACGAGGATCTTCGGCGCTTCGAAGTTCGGTGCAGTCGCGGACATGAGCAGAAGCTCCAGATGCGTCATTGCGAGGAGGCGAAGCCGACGAAGCAATCCAGAAGCTCCGTGCACGGCGCTGCTGGATTGCTTCGCTGCGCTCGCAATGACGGGGAGAGGCCAACTTCCATCATCCTCAATCCGGCAGATCGTCGCGGAACAGGCGTTCGCCGGAGACGATCGAGGAGATCATGCTCTGGCGGCTGAGGATGTCCTCGCGCACCGCGGCGTAGATGTGGACGATGACGAACACCACGATCGCCCACATCCCGAGATGGTGCAGCGTGTGCAGCGTCTGGCTGGTGAACAGCGAGAACATGAAGCCGAACAGCTTGTACTGCCAAGAGTCGATGCCGTGGCCCTCGGAATACAGCGCCATGCCGCTGAGCATCATCAGCACCATGAACACCATGAAGGAGAACATCGCCACATGCGCCAGCGGGTTGTGGCCGATGTACTTCTTCGGATCCTTGACCAGGAAGGCGTACCATTTGAATTCGTACAGCATGCCCCACCACCAGGTCTTGTTGGTGAGCGGCAGCCAAAAGATCTGGCGGGAATATTTGTTGCCGACGAACGCCCAGTACACCCGCAACAGGAAGAACACGACCAGGGTCTGCCCTGCCGCGAAATGCACGAAGCGGATGTAGCCCATGCTGAAGTTCGCGGACGCCTCGCCCTGCACCGAGGGCAGCGGCGAGCCGATGAAATAGCCGGTGACGCACAGCACCACGATCAGCGCCGCATTCACCCAGTGCCACAGCCGCACCGGCGCCTGATAGACGTAGACGGTCTGCAGCGACCGCGCCCGTTCGCCGGCCGAGTCGAGCGCGCCCTGAACCCGTGCGATCTCCGTGGTCATGATCGTCTCCCTGTGACGGCGCTCAGCGCACGGTGACCTTGGTCATTTCCTGGCCGTCCTCGCTCATCACATGGGTCGAGCAGGCGAGGCACGGGTCGAACGAATGCAGCGTGCGCAGGATCTCCAGCGGCTGGTTCGGATCGGCCATCGGCGTGTCGAGCAGCGACGCCTCGAAGGCGCCGATGCCGCCCTTGGGATCACGCGGGCTGCCGTTCCAGGTGGTCGGCACCACCGCCTGATAGTTGTCGATCTTGCCGTCCTTGATCTTGACCCAATGGCCGAGCGCGCCGCGCGGCGCTTCGGTGAAGCCGACGCCCTTGACGTCCTTCGGCCAGCTCTCCGGCTTCCATTTGTCGACATTGGCGGTGGCGCTGTCGCCGGCCTTCAGCGTCGCGATCAGCTTGTCCTGGAAGTAGCGCAGCTGACGCGCCGCCCACTGCGCCTCGAGCGCGCGCGCCGCAGTGCGGCCGAGCGTCGAGAACAGCGCCGGCAGCGGCAGACCGAGGTCCTTCAGCAGCTTGTCGGTCGGCTCCTTGAACTCCGGCTTGTTCTGAGCATAGCCGATGATGTAGCGCGCCAACGGCCCGACCTCGACGGCGTTGCCCTTCCAGCGCGGCGACTTGATCCAGGAGTACTTCGCCTCCTCGTCGAGCGCCTCGATCCGCGTCTTGGTGCCCTTGGCGTTGGGGCCGAGCTTGAAGTTCGGCTCGGTGACGCCGTCCCACGGATGCAGGCCCTTGGTCTCGTCGGGATATTTGTACCAGGAATGGGTGACGAACTCCTGCACCTGCGACGGGTCGGTGAGATCCACCGGATAGACCTCGGCGAGGTTGCCGTTGAGGATCACGCCGCGCGGCAGCTTCAGCGACGACGCCGAGTAGTCGTTGGCGTGCTCGGGGATGTCGCCGTAGCTCATCATCGATTTGCCCGACAGCCCGCCGCCATAGGTCCAGTCCTTGTAGAACGAGGCGATCGCCTGCAGGTCCGGCAGATAGACCTGATCGACGAAGGTCACCATCTGGTCGATGATCGACGACACCAGGTTGAGACGCTCCATGTTGACGGCACCGACCGCGCCGACGCCGTCGATATTGATCGCGCAGGGCACGCCGCCGACCAGCCAGTTCGGGTGCGGATTCTTGCCGCCATAGATGGCGTGGATCTTGACCATGTCCTTCTGAAAATCGAGCGCTTCCAGATAGTGCGCCACCGCCATCAGATTGGCTTCCGGCGGCAGCTTGTAGGCCGGGTGGCCCCAATAGCCGTTCTTGAACGGGCCGAGTTGCCCGCTCTCGACGAACTTCTTCAGCCGGGTCTGGATCTCCTTGAAGTAACCGGGGCTCGACAACGGCCAGGCCGAGATCGATTGCGCCAGCGTCGAGGTCGCCTTCGGATCGGCTTTCAGCGCCGACACCACATCGACCCAGTCGAGCGCGTGCAGATGATAGAAGTGCACCACGTGATCGTGCACCTGCAGCGTCAGCTGCATGATGTTGCGGATGGTGTTGGCGTTCTCGGGGATGTCGATCCTGAGCGCGTTCTCGACCGCGCGCACCGAGGTCAGCGCGTGGGTGCCGGTGCAGACGCCGCAAATGCGCTGGGTGAAGGCCCAGGCGTCGCGCGGATCGCGGCCCTTCAGGATGGTCTCGATGCCGCGCCACATCGTGCCGGTCGAGACCGCGTTGCGGATGACGTTGCCGGAATCCACATTGACCTCGACGCGCAGATGGCCCTCGATCCGGGTCACCGGATCGACCACGATGCGCCGGCCGGCGTTGTCGAGCTTGAAGCCGTTGGGTGTGGTGACGTTGGTCATGATGCTGCTTTCCCGGGCTTAAGCGGACGCGCCGTTCGAATTGCCGTTGGACTTGCCGTTCGCCGCGGCGTTGCCGTTCGGCACTTCCTTGCGCCGCGACAGGTTGCGCACGGTGGTGACCGCGGCGTGCGCGGCGATCGCCGCGCCGACCACGCCGGCCGCAGTGGCGCCGATCTTGTCGGCATTGGCCTCGATGCCGAACTGATTGATCGTGGTGAGCCGGTCGTAGAACGAGCCCTGATCCCAGAAATTGTCTTCCGAGCAGCCGATGCAGCCGTGGCCGGACTGGATCGGAAACGACACGCCGCCGTTCCAGCGCACGGTCGAGCAGGCGTTGTAGGTGGTCGGACCCTTGCAGCCCATCTTGTACAGGCAGAAGCCCTTGCGCGCCGCGTCGTCGTCCCATTCCTCGACGAACTGACCGGCATCGAAATGCGGCCGGCGATAGCATTTGTCGTGGATGCGCTGCGAGTAGAACATCTTCGGCCGCCCCTGGCGGTCGAGCTCGGGCAGCTTGCCGAAGGTGGTGACGTAAGTCACCACGCCGGTCATCACTTCGGCGATCGGCGGACAGCCCGGCACCTTGATGATCGGCTTGTTGCGGATCACCTTGTCGATCGGGGTGGCCTGGGTCGGGTTCGGCTTGGCTGCCTGGACGCAGCCCCACGACGCGCAGGCGCCCCAGGCGATCACCGCCATCGAATCCTCGGCCATCTCCTTCAGCTTCTCGACGAACGGCCGGCCGCCGTCGATACAGAACATGCCGTCCTCGTTCAGCGGCGGATTGCCTTCCACCGCGAGGATGTACTGGCCCTTGTACTTCTTGCGGGTCTCTTCGAGGATCGCATCGGCCTGATGGCCGGCGGCCGCCATGATGGTGTCGTCGTAATCGAGCGAGATCATCGACAGCACGGCATCCTTGGCCAGCGGATGCGCCGAGCGGATGAAGCTTTCGGAACAGCAGGTGCATTCCAGCCCGTGCATCCAGATCACCGGAATGCGCGGCTTGGTTTCGAGCGCGTGGGCGATCTGGCTGCTGCCGATCGGGCCGAGTCCGAGGCTGGTCGCCGTCAGGCTGCAGAACTTGATGAAGCTGCGGCGGGTGATGCCCTGCCGCCTGATCACCTCGTAGAAGGTTTCGGTCGCTGCGCCCATGATGGCTCCTCGGTGTCCTCGCCGCGTGCGAAGTCAATTTCAGCTTCGCGTTGGGGTGAGGATCGCAAGAACCATGCCAGTGGTGCGGAAAACCGCGCGCCGTGACCCAAGTGATTGAAAGCAACTGGTAAAGGTGCGAGGGCGGCGGATCGTGCTGCAGCGCCGCGCGGCCGCCGCAAGTGATAACTCCGTTGCTACGCTGCAAAGGCCGTGACCGCGGACCGATGATCCGCGATCAGGGTGCGTCCGCTCATCGCGTGGGGCGTGAGGTGAAGGCGCGCGGCTGCCTCACTTGCTCTTGGTCGCGAAGAACCGCCAATTTGCGACTGCCGCCAGCCGGTGCGGCTGGGCTGTCTCCTGATAGGCTTTGGATTCTACGATCCGCCTCAGATCGTCGATGCTGCGATAACGGACGATCGCGATATCATCCCAGTCCTCGTCGGGACCGGCCAGCAGGCCGCTGAGGCGATCGCCCGCATAGACGAGCTCCATCGCGATTCCGAGGTCCGTCGCGACGGCGCGGATCGCGCCCGCATACCCTTGGTAGTAAGCCTCGCGTGAACTCGTTTTGGCGCCCGCGAACCCGTCCGGATAGTGCGGGCGCTCGCGAAACCACAGCAGGTTGACCATGACGACAGCGCCGTCTCCGATCGTCTGGCGCGCGGCGTCCAGCGCTTGCGGTGTCAGTTCGTTCAAGATCATGGGGTCTCCGATTTCTGACGGAATGGCAGTTTTTGTCAGAATGACAAGTTGACGAATTTCGATATTTTGTCAATAAGGGCTTCATGGGTGAAAAGCGCAGCAAAGAGCTGATCGCAATCGAGAGCGCGACCGACGTGTTCTCGCGCTTCGGCTATGCCCGCACCACGATGGGCGACATCGCCGCGAAAGCCGGCATGTCGCGGCCGGCGCTGTATCTGTTGTTTCCCGACAAGCAGGCCGCATTCGATCGCGTCATCGCCGAGATGGACCGGCGCACGCTCAGCGAGATCGCCGCGGTGTTGCCGACGCTGAAAGGTCTGGAGGCCAAGCTGCTCCACGCCTGCGTGGTCTGGGGCGTTCACGGCGTCGAACTCGCGGCCGTCCATCCGGATTCCGCCGATCTGTTCGACCTGCGATTCCCGGCGGTGCAGCGCGTCTACGCCAACTTCCAGAAGGTGATCGCCGAGCTGATCGCCGACGCGGCGCGCCGTCCACGGGTGGGTCTCGACCCGGCCGAGATGGCGCGCGTGCTGGTCTACGGTCTGCGCGGCCTGCGCGAGGGCGCCTCGGGCGTCGAGGACATGCGCCGGATGATCGCCGTCCACGTCGCGACGTTTGCGCGGGCGCTGCAGGCGGACTGAGCCGCCGATTCAGTGCGCCGTGCACACCATGCAGGGATCGAACGAGCGGACGACATGCTGCACGGCGACGGACGTCGCGCCGTCGCCGCCGACCCGTGTGCCGGCGAGCGCCTGCTCCAGCGGCCCAGGGACGCCGGCCCGGTCGCGTGGCGAGAAATTCCAGGTGGTCGGCGCGATGATCTGATAGCGGCGGATCTTGTCGTCCGACAGTTCGATCCAATGGCCGAGGCTGCCGCGCGCGGCCTCGATCAGGCCGATGCCGGCGCCCTCGCCGCGCCGCGCGCCGCGCTCCAGAAACGGCGCGCGCAGATCGAGCCGCCGCGCCCAATCGTGCATCGCAAACGCGAGCTTGGCGGTCTCGCGCAGCCGCGCGATCACCCGCGTGGTGACGCAGGGGCCGATGCGGGCCAGCAGATCGCGGATCAACGGATCGCCGTCGACCGCCTGCCGCGCCAGCGCGCCGACTTCGGCGGGCTTGCCGTTGAGGCGCGGCGCCTTGCACCAGCTGTAGCCGGCCGGCTTGTCGGCGTCGGGATCGGTCTCGGCGTCCGCCGGGCGCAGCGCGGTGTCGCGCATCCAGGCGTGCGCGACGTCTTCGGAGATGGCGTCGGGATCGAGTGGCGCGAGGCTCGCCGTCGCCGGATCGAACACGCCGCGTGCAAACAGCGGTGCGTCGCCGCCGTGATACGCGCCGTAGCTCATCAGCGGCAGTGCCAGGCGGCCGAGTCGGTCGAAGCCGAGATCGTCGGCGACGCCGAGGAAACGCGCGAAGTCGCCACCGCGGCCGTCGCGCCATGTGTCCAAAGCCGCGGCGCTGTCCAGCGCCAGCACATTATCGAGCGTATCGGCGAACACGATGCGTTCGAGGAAGTCGCGCAGATCGCCGATGATCGAGATCAGTTGCACGCGCTCGCCGAGATCGATCGCCCGCGTCGTGCCGCCGGGCTGGAAGGCGAGCGAGTGCGGCCATTTGCCGGCGAGCAGGCCCATGATCTGCAACAGCCGCGCCCGCGCCGGCAGCATCGCCTGCGCGGCGCTGCCCTGCACTGCCTTGAACCGCGCTGCGATCTCACCATGCCAGGGTCGGTCGGCGTAAGCATCGCGGGCGAGGTCCGGCATGAAGAACAGATAGAAGTGCGTCAGATGATCGGCGGTGTTTTCCGCCGCATGGGCCAGGTTGGCGGCGAGCACGCCGTTCTCGGCCGCGCGCACGCCGCCGGCCGCGCGCAACGCCGCCACCGCCGCGAGCGATTGCGACACCGAGCAGATGCCGCAGATCCGCGGCGCCAGCGTCAGCGCATCGAGCGCGGGGCGGCCGCGCAAGATCTGCTCGAAGCCGCGATACAGCGGCGCGGTGACTTCGGCAGCGCTGACGACGCCGTCGTCGATGTCGAGCCGGACCTCGAGGTCACCCTCGACGCGGTTGAACGGCCCGACAGTGACGCGGCGGGTCATTTGCGGCGGCCGGGGTCGGTGCGCGGCGGCACGACGATGTGGTCGGCGGCGGCGTTGGCGCGGACGCGCTTCGGCGTCGCCGATTTCGATAGCGCCGCGAGCGCCACGAACCACGCCTTCGGCATGTCGAGCGGTAGGCCGACCGGAATGCCGCCGAGCTTGGCGGTCTCCAGGAAATTCTGCGAGGTCTCGAAGCCCGGCGAGGTGCAGGCAATGCACGCATAGCCGCCGCTGGTGCACGAGCCGCCGCCATTCCAGCCGCGCTGATTGCAATCGCCGACCGCCTGCGTCGCCTTGCAGCCGAGATGCTCCATCAGGCAGCCCTGCTGCGACATCTCCTCGGCGCTTGCCTTGAACTCGTAGTACTCGTTGCGGGCGCAGCCGTGATGCGCGAGGTGATCGGCGTAGAACCGCGGCCGGCCGAAACTGTCGAGCGCGTCGCTGTCGACGCCGCCGAGCGCCAGCGCCGCCAGCGTTTCGGAGATCCAGCCCGGATGCGGCGCGCAGCCGGCGATGTTGATCACCGGCAGGCCGGCGCGGGAGCGAAACGCGGCGCCGAGCACGCCGCCGGACTCGCTGCCGGCGAATTGCAGCCCGCTGGCATCGGTCGGGTTGGTGCCGGCCATCGGCACGCCGCCGAACGCCGCGCAGCTCCCGGCGGCGACGACGTAGTTGGCGCAGGGTGCCAGCGCGTTCACCCAATGCAGCATCGAGCGGCCGGTGCCGCCCAGCATGTTGAAACGGCCGCTGCCATTCGGCCCGCGCAACACTGCGCCTTCCAGCACCAGCGCGTCGAGCCGCTGGGTGCCGTGCGCGATCCGCTCGAAGATCGCCACCGCCTCGTCGGCGGTTTCCTCGCTCAGCGACGGATGCCAGATCAGATCGATGCCGAAGCGGGCGAGTTCGGCGAACCAGCCGGCATGGCCGTTATCGAGCGCCGCCATGGTGCACCCACCACAGCTGGCGCCCTGCAGCCACAGCACGTTGAAGCGCTCCATGCTGGCGGCCTCCCCCGCTGTTGTCTCGCTCGCTTGCGCGGGGACGGACTAAAGCGAGTTTCCCCCGGCGCCGCAAGCGACGCCTTGGGAGGAGTGAGGACGGCCTCTCATTCCGTCATGCCCGGCCTTGGCCGGCCATCCACGTCCTTGCAACGTTGCAACGCCCAAAGAAGTAGATGGCCGGGACGAGCCCGGCCATGACGAAGGTGAGTGCAGTGCGAAGCGACGGGGAGTCAATGATCGGCGAAGATGCGGTAGCGCTGGGGCTGCAGGCCGATGCGGTCGCCGACTTTCAGCGAGTGGTCGCGCGGGGCGTCGATCTCAATCAGCGTGTCACCCTGGTCGCCGTTCAGCACGATGTCGGCGCGCTGCATCGGGCCGAAGGCGCGGACCGCCTTGACGGCGCCTTCGAGCACGCCGGTGCCGCTTGGCCCGACCGCGACGTCGTGGCGGCGGACGAACAGTTTCGACGGGCCGGAGACGGCGTCGGTCGGCGCAAGGTCGAGCACGCGTTCGCCGAGCCGGACGCGACCATCCAGCACCTCGACCGGCAGCACGATCGACTCGCCGATGAAGCTGTGCACGAAGGCGGAAGCTGGCCGCTCATAGACGTCGCCCGGCGAGCCGATCTGTTCGATGCGACCCTTGTCCATCACCACCACGCGGTTGGCGACTTCGAGCGCCTCTTCCTGATCGTGGGTGACGAAGATCGAGGTGACGTGGATCTCCTCGTGCAGATTGCGCAGCCAGGCGCGCAGCTCCTTGCGGACCTTGGCGTCGAGCGCGCCGAACGGCTCGTCGAGCAGCAGAATGCGCGGCTCGATCGCCAACGCACGCGCGAGCGCGATACGCTGGCGCTGACCACCGGACAGCTGGTTCGGATAGCGATCGGCGAGCCAGCCGAGCTGGACGAGGTCGAGCAGATCGCCGACCCGCTTGCGGATTTCCGTCTCGGTCTTGCGGATCTTGCGCGGCTGAACCCGCAGCCCGAACGCGACGTTCTCGAACACGCTCATGTGCCGGAACAGCGCGTAGTGCTGGAAGACGAAGCCGACGTGACGCTCGGCGGCGCCCCGCGCCAGCGCGTCCTCGCCATCAAACGCGATCGAGCCGGAATCGGGCCATTCGAGGCCGGCGATGATCCGCAGCAGCGTGGTCTTGCCGGAGCCGGACGGGCCGAGCAGCGCCATCAGCTCGCCGGTCTCGACTCGCAGATCGACATTGTCGAGCGCGCGGAAGCTGCCGAATTCCTTGACGATGTTACGAACTTCAATGGTCATCGGGATGCAGCCCTTGTTCGATGCGGCTTTCCAGCACGGTCTTGACGATCAGTGTCACCAGCGCGAGCAGCGCCAGCAGCGAAGCGATCGCGAACGCAGCGACCATCTGGTACTCGTTGTAGAGAATTTCCACCAGCAGCGGCATGGTGTTGGTCTCGCCGCGGATATGGCCGGAGACCACCGACACCGCGCCGAATTCGCCCATCGCGCGGGCGTTGCACAGCAGCACGCCGTACAGCAGGCCCCATTTGATGTTCGGCAGCGTGACGCGCCAGAACGTGGTCCAGCCGCCGGCGCCGAGCGAGATCGCGGCTTCCTCTTCGAGCGAGCCCTGCTCCTGCATCAACGGAATCAGTTCGCGCGCGACGAACGGGAAGGTCACGAAGGTCGTCGCCAGCACGATCGCCGGCACGGCGAACAGGATCTGCACGCCGTGCGCCATCAGCCACGGCCCGAACCAGCCCTGCGCGCCGAACAGCAGCACGAACACCAGGCCGGAGATCACCGGCGACACCGAGAACGGCAGATCGATCAGCGTGATCAGCAGCGTCTTGCCGGGAAATTCGAACTTGGCGATCGCCCAGGCGGCGATCACGCCGAACACCAGATTGAGGCCGACCGAAATGCCCGCTGCGATCAGCGTCAGCCGGATCGCAGCCAGCGCTTCCTCGTCGGCGAGCGCCGACAGATAGAAGCCGACGCCCTTCGCCAGCGCTTCGGAGAACACCAGCACCAGCGGCAGCACCACGAACACGGTGAGGAAGGCGACCGCGAAGCCGATGACGAGCAGCCGGACCCACGCCGGCTCGGTGTGGGCCGGGCGCCGGGTTGCAGCCGCGGGGGCTGCGGCCGTGTCGGCCGATTTGCGCACCGGGCGCCTCACTTGGCTGGTTGCGACCATCGTCATGATATCACGCCGTGGCCAGCGACCGGGACTGCGCCCAGTGCTGGATCCGGTTGAGAATGAAGATGATCAGGAAGGAAAACACCAGCATGACGACCGCGATCGCGGTCGCGTCGGAATAGCGGAACTCCGACAACCGGATCACGATCAGCAAGGGCGCGATCTCCGAGACGTTGGGCAGATTGCCGGCGATGAAGATCACCGAACCGTATTCGCCGACGGCGCGGGCGAAAGCCAGCGCAAAGCCGGTGAGCAGCGCCGGCGTCAGCGACGGCAGGATGACGCGGCGGATGGTCTGCCAGCGTGAAGCCCCGAGGCACTCCGCCGCCTCCTCGAGTTCGTAATCGAGATCGATCAGCACCGGCTGCACGGTCCGCACCACGAACGGAATGCCGATGAAGATCATCGCCAGGAAGATTCCGAGCGGCGTGAAGGCGACCTTGATGCCGAGCTCGGCGAGCGGCGCGCCAAGCCAGCCCTTCTGGGCGAACAGCGTGGTCAGCGCGATGCCGGCCACCGCGGTCGGCAGAGCGAACGGAATGTCGACGATGGCATCGAAGATCCGCCGGCCGGGAAAGCGATAGCGCACCAGCGCCCAGACGATCACCAGCCCGGCGACGAGGTTGACGCAGGCCGCCGCGAAGGCGAGCCCGAACGAGATCTTCAGCGCATGCAACGTGCGCGGCGCCGTCACCGTCGCCCAGAATTCGGCGAGGCTGAGGTCCGCGGTCTTCACGAACAGCCCGGCCAGCGGGATCAGGATCATCAGCGACAGCCAGGTGATCGTGAGCCCCATGGTGAGCCCGAACCCCGGCAGCGAACGGCGACGCGCGAGGGTGCTCACGGGGTCACCTGTGCGGCGACTTCGCCCGAAGCTACATATGCCGCCACACCATCAGCGTCATTGCGAGGAGCGAAGCGGCGAAGCAATCCAGCTCCGTGCACGGCGCTCTGGAATGCTTCGCTTCGCTCGTAATGACGCGGGGAGAGGTCAGGGATTACACGCACAGGCTCGGCGGCATTACGACGCCCCCTTACCCCGGCCCTCTCCCCGCGTACGGGAAGAGGGAACGCGCTGTCGTTGCTGCTAAGCATACTGTCCCCAACTCTGCAGATCGCGGCCGCACGGCGCGGGTCGCAACCCGCGCGCCGCTCAGTTCTTGTAGATCTTGTCGAACACGCCGCCGTCGGCGAAGTGTTCGGTCTGCGCCTTGGTCCAGCCGCCGAACACGTCGTCGATGGTGAACAGCGCGACCTTGGCGAACGAACCTTCGTGCTTCTTCGCAATCTCCGAATCGCGCGGACGGTAGAAGTTCCGTGCGGCGATTTCCTGACCATCCTTGGAATAGAGATACTTCAGATAGGCCTCGGCGACGGCGCGGGTGCCCTTCTTGTCCACGACGGTATCGACCACCGCGACCGGCGGTTCGGCCAGGATCGACACAGACGGCGCCACGATCTCGAACTTGTCGGCACCGAATTCCTTCACCGCCAGATAGGCCTCGTTCTCCCAGGCCAGCAGAACGTCGCCGACGCCCCGCTCGACGAAGGTGACGGTCGAGCCGCGCGCGCCGGTATCGAGCACCGGGACCTGCTTGTACAACTTGCCGACGAAATCGCGCGCACCTTCTTCGGAGCCGGACTTCTTCAGCGCGTAGCCCCAGGCCGCCAGATAGTTCCAGCGCGCGCCGCCCGAGGTCTTCGGATTGGGCGTGATCACGCTGACGCCGGGCTTGAGCAGATCGTCCCAGTCCTTGATCGCCTTGGGATTGCCCTTGCGCACCAGGAACACGATCGTCGAGGTGTAGGGCGAGGAGTTCTGCGGCAGGCGCTTCTGCCAATCCTTGGCCAGCAACCCCTTGTTGGCGATCGCGTCGATGTCGTAGGCGAGCGCCAGCGTCACGACATCGGCCTGCAGGCCGTCGATCACCGAGCGCGCCTGCGCGCCGGAGCCGCCATGCGATTGCTTCAGCGTCACCTTGTCGCCGGTTTCTTTCTGATAAGCGGCAGCGAAGGATTTGTTAAAGTCGCTGTAGAGTTCGCGGGTCGGATCGTACGACACGTTGAGCAGCGTCACATCCGCCGCCTGTGCGGAGGTCGCGATCATCAGGCCGGCGAACAGCGGAATCAGTCGGCGAAGCATTTCAATTCTCCATGGTCCGGACGGCGTCTTTGTCGTCTGCGGCGGAGCTGCGAAACTCAAGAACAAAGCCGCTCAAGTCAACGAAACCGCATTTCATTGTTCGATCGGGCGCGACAGCAATCTGCTACGAAGTCTTCATCGTGTGAATGCCGCATTCCGTCTTGCTACGTCCCTGCCAGCGACCGGAGCGCGTATCTCCTTCCGACGAGGCGCGGCTGGTACACGGCATGCAGCCGACGGAAAGGAAGCCCGACTCCAAAAGAGGATGCGGCGGCAACTTGCCGAGCGTGTAGATCGCGGCGATGTCTTCGCGCGACACGTCGGCGAATGGATTGAATTTCAAACGTACCCCATCGGCTTCGACCACCGGGATCTCCGCGCGCGCGCCGCCTTGGAATCGCTTGCGGCCGTTGATCCAGCCATCGAACGGCGCCAGCGCCCGGCGCAGCGGCTCGACCTTGCGGATGAAACAGCATTTGTCCGGATCGGAAAACCACAGATCCTGTGCCGGATCGTCGCGGTCGAGGTCGGCCGGCAGCGGCTTGATCGAACGCACGTCGGTGAGACCGAGCTGATCGATCAGCGTGTCGCGGTACGCCAGCGTCTCGGCGAACAGCCAGCCGGTGTCGAGAAACACCACCGGGATGGCCGGATCGACATCCGCCATCACCTTCAGCAGCGCCGCCGACTCGCTGCCGAACGAGGACACCAGCGCGACGCGATCACGGCCGAGCTCGCGCACCGCGGTGGCGATGATCTCCGCAGGCGATGCGCCGCGCAGCGCGCTGTTCAGTGCAGCAGCGCGCAGGGCGACCGGATCGGGCGCTGCGGCCGACGGAAGAGAGTGCTGGGTGACGTCGCTCATTCCCGAATGACTTTCTGCGCGGTCGCTGTCGCCGTCCATTAACGCCTGGCCGGGCGAAGTGACCGAAGAAGGATTGACTAGAAATATTTTCTATCTATGTATCTTACAAGCCAGATCGATAGAAAATTATTCTTTCTGTTGAGGGCTTCCATTGTAGAAATTCCATCCCTCACCAGTGCGCCGCAGAGATGTTCGTTCTCCTGACGATGATGACGCCGTCTCGGCCGCGCGACAACGAGGGTCCGGACCGGTCCGGACCCGCCTTGCCGGGAGCCTGTGCATGACCCTCGCCGCACCCGAACTTCGCGCTCCGCAGCCGGTGTCGCTGCCCGATCTCCCGCCGCGCGACGCGCTGCCCCCGATGGACCACCTCGACGCGCTCGAGGCGCAGAGCATCTACATTTTGCGCGAAGGCTTCGCGCGGCTGAAGAAGCTCGCGCTGCTGTGGTCGCTCGGCAAAGACTCCAACGTGATGATCTGGCTAGCGCGCAAGGCGTTCTTCGGCAAGGTGCCGTTCCCGGCGCTGCATGTCGACACCGGCAAGAAGTTCCCCGAGATGTACGCCTTCCGCGAGCACTACGCGAAGGAGTGGGATCTCGATCTGCGCGTCGATCCCTGCCCGCCGATCGACAGCGTCGATCCGACCTTGCCGCCGGCGGCGCGCTCCGCGGCGCGCAAGACCGAGGGCCTGAAAATGGCGCTCGCCAAATACGGCTTCGACGGACTGATCGCCGGCATCCGCCGCGACGAGGAAGCCACCCGCGCCAAGGAGCGCGTGTTCTCGCCGCGCGGCCTTGAGGGCGGATGGGACGTGCGCGATCAGCCGCCGGAATTCTGGGATCAGTTCAACGCTTCGCCGCCGCCCGGCGCGCACTTGCGCATCCATCCGATCCTGCATTGGACCGAGGCCGACATCTGGGCCTACACCAAGCGCGAGAACATCCCGATCATCCCGCTGTATCTGGCCAAGGACGGCAAGCGCTATCGCTCGCTCGGCGATCAGGACATCACCTTCCCGGTGACGTCGAACGCGTCGTCGATCGACGAGATCCTGCACGAATTGCAGACCACCAAGGTGCCGGAGCGCGCCGGCCGCGCGCTCGACCACGAGACCGAAGACGCCTTCGAGCGTCTGCGCGTCGCCGGCTATCTGTAAGCAACGTCCGACCATGAGTGACGCCATGACCCTCGCGGTTTCGCCTGCCTCCCTCACCACGCCGAACGGCACCACGCGGCCGCTGGTCCGCATCGTCATCGTCGGCCATGTCGACCACGGCAAGTCGACGCTGGTCGGCCGGCTGCTGCACGAAACCGGCTCGCTGCCGGACGGCAAGCTGGAAATGCTCAAAGCCGTCAGCGCGCGGCGCGGCATGCCGTTCGAATGGTCGTTCCTGCTCGACGCGCTGCAGACCGAGCGCGACCAGGGCATCACCATCGACACCACGCAGATCAGCTTCCGCACCCGCTCGCGCGACGTCGTGCTGATCGACGCGCCCGGCCATGCCGAATTCCTCCGCAACATGATCACCGGCGCCTCCCAGGCCGACGGCGCGGTGCTGATCATCGACGCGCTCGAAGGCGTGCGCGACCAGACGCGGCGGCACGGCTATCTGTTGCACCTGCTCGGCATCAAGCAGGTCGCCGTCGTGGTCAACAAGATGGACCGCGTCGATTTCTCGGCCCAGCGTTTCCAGTCGATCAGCGACGAGATCACCGAACATCTCACGTCGCTCGGCGTGACGCCGACGGCCGTGATTCCGATCTCGGCGCGCGACGGCGACGGCGTCGCTGAGCGCACCGACAACATCCGCTGGTACCAAGGCCCGACCGTGGTCGAAGCGCTCGACGCGTTGACACCGTCGCAGCCGCTCGATCAGCTGGCGCTGCGGCTGCCGGTGCAGGCAATCTATAAGTTCGACGACCGCCGCATCGTCGCCGGCCGCATCGAATCCGGCCGGCTGCAGGCAGGCGACGACATCGTCATCATGCCGGCCGGCAAGATCGCCAAGATCAAAAGCGTCGAAAGCTGGCCGGTGACGCCGGTGGCCGGGCCGCAAGGCGCCGGCCGTTCGGTCGGCATCACGCTCGATCGCGAGTTGTTCGTCGAGCGCGGCGACGTCATCGCACATGCCGGCGCGGCGCCACGCGATACGCGGCGGCTGCGCGCGCGCATTTTCTGGCTGCACGACCAGCCGCTGGCCGAAGGCGCCTCGATCCTGGTGCGGCTCGGCACGCGCGAGACCCGCGCCACCGTGGTGGCGATCGAGAAGGCGGTCGATCCCGGCGATCTTGGCAGCGTCGCCGCCAAGGCGATCGCCCGCAATCATGTCGGCGAAATCGATTTGTCGCTGGCGCAACCGGTCGCGGCCGACCCGGCCGAAACCTTTCCGCGCACCGGACGCCTGGTGATCGAAGTCGCCGGCCGCATCGCCGGCGGCGGCTTGGTGCTCAGTGTCGAGAGCGGCCAGCGTGCCGCCACCGCCGATATCGTCCCGGTGGAGTCGGCTTTGAAGCCCGAGGAGCGCGCCGCGCGCTTCCGCCACACCGGCGCAGTGCTGTGGTTCACCGGCCTGCCGGGCTCCGGCAAATCGACGCTGGCCAAAGCCGTCGAGCGGCGGCTGTTCGACCGCGGCGGCTCGCCGATTCTGCTCGACGGCGACACGCTCCGTGCCGGCCTCAACAGCGACCTTGGCTTCTCTCCGGAAGATCGGAGCGAGAACATCCGCCGCCTCGCCGAGATCGCCGCTCATCTCGCCGCCAACGGCCATGTGGCGATCGTCGCCGCGGTGTCGCCGGCACGCGGCGATCGCGACGCTGCTCGGCGCATCGCCGGCGAGCATTTCCGCGAGATCTATGTGGCGACGCCCGCGGAGGTCTGCGAGCAGCGCGACCCGAAGGGGCACTACGCCAAGGCGCGGGCCGGCACGCTGCAGAACTTCACCGGCATCGGCAACGACTATCAGCCGCCGGTCGCCAGCAAACTGACGATCGACACCTCCGCGCACAGCGTCGCCGAAGCCGCCGACAAGGTCGAGACGATGCTGGCGAGCAGCGGCGTGCTGGTCGGCGAACTGATCGACCTCGCCGCACATATCTGAACCAGATCAGTCGCGGCGCCGCCGCGGCTGCCCAACTTCCCTCCACGACGTGCGACCGAAAATGACTTGATCAGCGGCGGCCTCGTATCGTCTTATGTTCCGCCCGCCTCATTCCTGCCAGGAGACCGCATGGCCTTGTCGCGCCTCGAGATCAATCGCCGCACCATTCTGCTGACGTCGGCCGCGATCGCCGCCAATGTGATCAATCCGATGCGCGCCTTCGCGCAGGAAACGCCGCGCAAGGGCGGCGTGTTCAACGTCCATTACGGCGCCGAGCAGCGCCAGCTCAACCCGAGCCTACAGGCCTCGACCGGCGTCTACATCATCGGCGGCAAGATCCAGGAGCCGCTGGTCGATCTCGACGCCGCGGGCAATCCGGTCGGCGTGCTGGCCGAGAGCTGGGAATCCACCCCGGACGGCAAGACCATCACCTTCAAGCTGCGCAAGGGCGTCGTCTGGCACGACGGCAAGCCGTTCACCTCCGAGGACGTCGCCTTCACGGCGATGAACATGTGGAAGAAGATCCTCAACTACGGATCGACGCTGCAGCTATTCCTCACCGCGGTCGATACCCCCGATCCGCAGACCGCGATCTTCCGCTACGAGCGGCCGATGCCGCTCAACCTGTTGCTGCGCGCGCTGCCGGACCTCGGCTACGTCTCGGCCAAGCACATCTACGAAACCGGCGACATCCGCCAGAACCCGGCCAATCTCGCGCCGATCGGCACCGGGCCGTTCCGGTTCAACAAATACGAGCGTGGCCAGTACATCTTCGCCGACCGCAACGACAATTACTGGCGGCCGAATGCGCCCTATCTCGACCGCATCGTCTGGAAGGTGATCACCGACCGCGCCGCCGCGGCCGCGCAGCTCGAGGCCGGCGGCCTCCAGCTCAGCCCGTTCTCGGGCTTGACGATCTCCGACATGGCCCGGCTCGGCAAGGACAAGCGCTTCATCGTCTCGACCAAGGGGAATGAAGGCAACGCCCGGACCAACACCATCGAGTTCAACTTCCGCCGCAAGGAGCTGTCGGACATCCGCGTCCGCCGCGCTATCGCCCACGCCATCAACGTGCCGTTCTTCATCGAGAACTTCCTCGGCGACTTCGCCAAGCTCGGCACCGGCCCGATCCCCTCGACCTCGACCGACTTCTATCCCGGCCCGAACACGCCGCAATATCCCTACGACAAGAAGAAGGCGATCGCGCTGCTCGACGAGGCAGGCCTCAAGCCTGGCGCCGGCGGCAACCGGCTGTCGCTGCGGTTGCTGCCGGCGCCGTGGGGCGAGGACATCTCGCTGTGGGCGACCTTCATCCAGCAGTCGCTCGGCGAGGTCGGTATTGGGGTCGAGGTGGTGCGCAACGACGGCGGCGGCTTCCTCAAGCAGGTTTATGACGATCACGCCTTCGACCTCGCCACCGGCTGGCATCAGTATCGCAACGACCCGGCCGTCTCGACCACGGTGTGGTACCGCTCCGGCCAGCCCAAGGGCGCACCCTGGACCAACCAGTGGGGCTGGGAAGACGCGACGATCGACAAGATCATCGACGACGCCGCCACCGAAGTCGATCCGGCCAAGCGCAAGGCGCTGTACGCGGACTTCGTCACCCGCGCCAACACCGAGCTGCCGATCTGGATGCCGATCGAGCAGTTGTTCGTCACGGTGATCACCGCAAAAGCACGCAATCATTCCAATACGCCGCGTTGGGCGTCATCGACCTGGCACGATCTTTGGCTGGCCGAATAACGCCAACTCCGCCAAGATGAGCGCATGCGTATCCTGAGCCTCGCGGGGCGGCGACTCGCCGCCTCGATCCCGACCCTGCTGCTGATCCTGATCGGCATCTTCCTGCTGCTGCAGTTCGCGCCCGGCGACACCGTCGATGCGATGATGGCGCAGATGGGCGGCGGCGATGCCGCGACCGCGCGCGAGCTGCGCAAGTTCTACGGCCTCGATCTGTCGATCCCGCTGCAACTCGGCCAGTATCTGTGGCGGCTGGTGCGGTTCGACCTCGGTTTCTCGTCGATCTATGGCAAGCCGGTCGCCACCGTGATCCTCGAGCGGCTGCCGCCGACGCTGCTGCTGATGACCGCGTCGCTGTCGTTCGCGTTCTTCGCCGGCCTCGTGCTCGGCGTGATCGCGGCCCGCGGAGTCAACAAATGGCCCGATACGCTGATCTCGACGCTCGGCCTGATCTTCTACGCGACGCCATCGTTCTGGTTCGGCCTGATGGCGATCGTGGTGTTCTCGGTCTATCTGCAATGGCTGCCGGCGGGCGGCTTCGAGGATATCGGCGCGGCGTCGACCGGAGTTGCGCGGACGCTGGACATCGCCGCACATCTGGTGCTGCCGACGCTGACGCTCGGGCTGATCTTCCTGGCGATCTATCTGCGCATCATGCGCGCTTCAATGCTGGAGGTGCTCAACCTCGATTTCGTCCGCACCGCCCGCGCCAAGGGGCTCGACGAGACCCGCATTGTCGTCCGCCACGTGCTGCGCAACGCGCTGCTGCCGATGGTGACGCTCATCGGCCTGCAGGCCGGCACCATGCTGGGCGGCTCGGTGGTGGTCGAAAGCGTGTTCTCGCTGCCGGGGCTCGGGCGCCTCGCCTATGAATCCGTGGTGCAGCGCGACCTCAACACCCTGCTCGGCATCGTGTTCGTGTCGGCGCTGCTGGTTATCGCCGTCAACTTCCTGGTCGACCTGCTCTACGCGCGGCTCGACCCGCGCATCACCGCCGGGACGTAGAGCGATGGATGCGATCAAGCGCTACTTCCGCAGCCCGGCCGCGATCGTCGGCCTGTTGCTGCTATTGGTGGTGATCGGCATGGCGATCAGCGCCGGCTGGATCTATCCGCGCGATCCGCTGGCGCTGGCCGGGCGCCCGCTGATCTGGCCGTTCAGCAATCCGCGCTTCCTGCTCGGCACCGACAATTCCGGTCGCGACATCGCCGCGCAGATTTTCTACGGCGCCCGTATCGCGCTGCTGATCGGCGGTGCCGCCACTGCGATCGCCATCGTCATTGGCGTGCTGATCGGCGCCTTCGCGGGCTATTTCGGTGGCTGGGTCGACACCGTGCTGATGCGGATCACCGAGGCGTTTCAGATCCTGCCGAACTTCGTGTTGCTCTTGGTGCTGGTCGCGGTGTTCGGCTCGACGCTGACCACCGTGACAATCGCGGTCGGCATCGTGTCGTGGCCGGCGCCGGCGCGGCTGACGCGCGCCGAATTCCTCAGCCTGCGTAATCGTGAATTCGTGCAGGCGGGCCGCACCCTCGGCATGAAAGACTTGCAACTGATCCTCGGTGAGATCCTGCCGAACGCTCTGCCGCCAGTGATCGTCTATGCCAGCGTGGTAATGTCGGTGGCGATCCTGCTCGAAAGCGCGCTGGCTTTCCTGCGGCTGTCCGACCCCAACGTCGCCTCGTGGGGCAATCTGATCGGACTCGGCCGCGACGTGCTGCGCGTGCAGTGGTACGTCGCAGCGATCCCCGGCATCGCCATCCTGATCACGGTGCTGGCGGTGTCGCTGGTCGGCCAGGGCCTCAATGACGCGCTCAATCCGAGGCTGAAGGGACGATGACCGCGCCCGCAGCTCTCACGCTCGACAAACTCAGCGTCCGGCTGCCCACGGGCGCGGATCGCTCGCATGCGGTGCGCGGCGCCTCGCTGTCGATCGCGCCCGGCGAGATCCTCTGCGTGGTCGGCGAGAGCGGCTCCGGCAAATCGATCATGGCCAACGCCGTGATGCAGCTGCTGCCCGGCGGCGTCGCGCTCGACGGCGGCCGCGTGCTGTTCGAGGGCCGCGACCTGGCGCAGGCCAGCGCCGCCGACATGCGCGAGGTGCGCGGCGCGGGCATCGCCATGGTGTTTCAGGAGCCGATGACGGCGCTCAATCCGCTGCGCAGCATCGGCGATCAGATCGGCGAGATGTTTCGCATCCACACCGATCTGTCGAAGAAGGACATCCGCGCCAAAGTCTTCGCGTTGCTGGAGGACGTGCGGATTCCCGATCCGGCGCGCGCCGCCGACGCCTATCCGCACGAACTGTCCGGCGGTCAGCGCCAGCGCGCGATGATCGCCATGGCGCTGGCGCTCGATCCGAAGCTGCTGATCGCCGACGAGCCGACCACCGCGCTCGACGTCACGACGCAGGCGCAGATCCTGACGCTGATCCGCGAATTGCAGCAGCGCAAGAACACCGCGGTGCTGTTCATCACCCATGATTTCGGCGTGGTCGCCGAGATCGCCGACCGCGTCGTGGTGATGCAGCACGGCGTCATCGTCGAGCAGGGCACCGCCGACGACGTGCTGCATCGGCCGCAGCATCCCTACACGCGGCAACTGATCGCCGCGGTGCCACCGCTGACCGCGCCGCCGCCGCGGCCGATCGCGGCCGAGACCATCCTCAGCATCGACAACGTCTCGAAGACCTTCCGCACCGGCGGCTTCCTCGGCCGCGGCGCGCGCGTCACCCATGCGGTGAAGTCGGTGTCGCTGAAACTGCCGCGTGGCGCCACGCTCGGCATTGTCGGCGAGAGCGGCTCCGGCAAATCGACGTTGGCGCGCTGCATCATCCGGCTGCTCGATCCCGACGGCGGCTCGATCCTGCTTGAGGGTCGCGACTGGGCAACGATGCCGCGCGAAGACGTGCGCCGCGCGACGCGCCACATGCAGATGGTGTTTCAGGACCCGTTCGCTTCGCTCAATCCGCGGCACAAGGCCGAGGAACTGGTTGCGCAAGGCCCGATCATCCACGATACGCCGCGCAAGCAGGCGATCGCCGAGGCGCGCGAGCTGTTCGCGCTGGTCGGTCTCGATCCCGCGGCCGGCGACCGGCTGCCGCACGAATTCTCCGGCGGCCAGCGCCAGCGCATCGGCCTCGCCCGCGCGCTGGCGCTGAAGCCCGACGTGCTGATCGCGGATGAAGCCGTGTCGGCGCTCGACGTCTCGGTGCAGGCGCAGGTGCTGAAGCTGCTGACGGATTTGCGCGAGCGGCTCGGCCTGTCGATCATCTTCATCACCCACGACCTCCGCGTCGCCGCGCAGATCTGCGATCTCGTCGCGGTGATGAAGGACGGCGAAGTCGTCGAGCACGGCCCAGCCGGCGAGGTGCTGAACGCGCCGACGCATCCCTACACGCAAGCGCTGCTGGCCTCGATCCCGGGTGGGGATTTCGCGCGGAGTCATCCGGTGGAAGCGGCGGTGTAGCCTTTGTCGACTGATAGAAGTCGACGCCTTTCTAAAAGCACTGAGTCCTCATCCTGAGGAGCCCGGCACAGCCGGGCGTCTCGAAGGATGGGGCAACGCACACCTTGCGGCGCATGGTTCGAGACGGCGCTACGCGCCTCCTCACCATGAGGTTGTGCGTGTTGCTAAGCTTTGAACGCAGTTCTCTCCAACCGTCATGGCCGGGCTTGTCCCGGCCATGACGGGGAGATGTGAACGCGTAGCCGCGAACTACGCGATCTCCTTGCTGTCCCGATGCCGGTACAGCACCATCATCAGCGGCGCGAAGGGGCGGAGCAGTTCGTTGGCCGGGATCGGGGTCGGCTCGGTGAAGGGCAGTGCCAACTCGTTATCAGGCGCGCCCTGTACCGCCTTCGACAGCTGATCACCCAGTGCGATCGACAGCGCGACGCCGCGGCCGTTGCAGCCGGTCCAGCCATAGGCGTTGGGGCCGAGGCGGTGGATATGCGGCAGGTAGTCGGTGGTCATGCCGATGAAGCCGTTCCAGACGTAGTCGAACCGCACCTCGCCGATCTGCGGCCACAGCGCCTGCAGCCGCTTGCCGACGCGAGCCTTGAGCGTCGCGATCTGGTTGAACGGCCGGATGATGGCGCCGCCGGTGACGAAGCGGTTGCGGGCGTCGAAGCGGCCGAAGATCAGCTCGCCATGGGTGTCCGACATTGCCTGCCGGCCCGGGATCATGCTCTTGCGGACGTTGTCGCTGAGCGGCTGCGTCGCCATCTGCCACGACCGCACCGGCATCACCTCGCGGGCGATCGCCGGCGCCAGCATTTTCGAGAACTCACCGGTGTAGGCGTTGCTGGCGACCACCAGCGCGCGGCCGCTGATCTCGCCCTGAGCGGTCTTGACGATCCAGCGATCGCCGCGCCGCTCGATGCTCACCGCCGGCGAGCGTGCGAAGATCTTGCCGCCTTGCGCCACCACCGTTCGCGCCAGCCCGCGCGCCAGCGCCAGCGGATTGATGTGGCCGCCGGTCCTATTCCAGAAGCCGCCGAACCAGGCGTCCGAGCCGAGCATGTCGCGCACCTGCTCGCGCGACAGCAGTTCGACCGGCGCGCCGACCTTGGACCATTGCCGAACACGGCGCTCGGCGATCTTGATGCGGCCCGGCGAATGCACCGGCTGCACCCAGCCGTTCTGCTCCTGCTCGGCGTCGATGCCGTGGCGCTTCACGACGTCGAACAGGATCGAGGCGCTGTCGCGAATGAGGCCGACCAGCCGCTCGCCGGCGGCGCCATGCTTGGCGACGATGTTGTCCGGGTCCGGCCGCGACAGCGTCGGAATCACTTGGCCGTTGTTGCGGCCTGATGCGCCCCAACCCGGCTCGGCGGCTTCGACCACCGCGACCTCGACGCCGGCTTCGCGCAGATGCAGCGCCGTCGACAGCCCGCTGAAGCCGCCACCGATCACCACCACGTCGGTAGTTTCCGAGCCGCGCAGCTCCGGCAAATCGGGCCCCGGCGGCGTCACCGCGGCCCACAGCGAATCCGGCCAGCGCACGTCCGCAGTCATTCTCGGTCCTTCCATCGATTCAATGGCGCCCGCCCCCGCCTCCGACCTGCGTCGGGTTGCGGCGGCGGAACGATCTGGCTAGCCTACTCTGCAAGAGGTTTGGGGAGCAAAGCCAGCGTGTCACTGCAATACGTCGTCGGAATCGATCACGCCGTGGTCATGGTCAAGGATCTGGATTCGGCCGCGGCCAATTGGCAGCGGCTCGGCTTCACGCTGTCGCCGCGCGGCACGCACAGCCCGGCACTCGGCTCCGGCAATTACACCATCATGTTCGGGCACGACTATATCGAGCTGCTCGGCATCCTGACCCCGACCGAGCACAACGCGCCGAGCCGCGCCTTCCTCGACGCCCGCGGCGACGGCATCGAGCGGATCGCCTTCACCACCACCGATGCGGCCAAGGGCGCCGAAGAACTGCGCGACCTCGGCCTCGACGCGGTCGGGCCGATCGATTTCGGCCGGCCAGTGCCACTGCCGGGCGGCGGCGAAGGCGAAGCGCGCTTCAGCATCTTCCAATGGCCGCTGACCGAGGCGCCCGCCGGGCTGCGCATCTTCGCCTGCCAGCACCACACCCGCGACACCGTGTGGATCCCCGAATTGCAGCGCCATGCCAACGGCGCCACCGGGCTGGTCCGCGTGCTGATCACCGCGCCGCGCCCGGAGAGCGACGCGCGGCACATGCTGCGGCTGATCGACGGCGAGCAGTATTCCGAGCCCGACGGCAGCGTCGTGGTGCCGTCCGGAGAAGGCCGCGCCGAATTCGCCTTCCTGTCGCGCGACACGCTGGCGCAGCAATATCCCGGCGTGTCGCTGGACGGCGTGCCGGAACGCGGCGGTGCCGGCCTGATCATCGCGGTGAGCGATCTGGCCGCCACCGCACAAGCCGTTGGCGCCGCCGGCGTGGCGCTCGGCAACAGCGTGGTGGTGGCGTCGAGCGCTGCCAACGGCGTGCTGCTGGTTTTCGTGCAACGCTAAGATTTTAAAGACAGGCCTCAGGAACGTTTTCCCGGTCAGCCGCGTTTCCGCGCCGTCGAGTCCACTGAAGCTGCTCGACGGTGTGATGTGCGCGGGCGCCCGCAAGGGTCGCCCGCATTCCGGGAGCGCTGGCTGTGCCAGCGAATGTTGATGTCCGACGCCTACGTTATCGAAGTGAGTTCACGCACCGCCGGCATCGTGGTTCGTGACGGACGCAACTTCTGCTTCCACGCGGCCCATCAGGACTTCCACAGCCTCGAACGCCGCACCTTCGCGTCGCTGGTCGCCGCCCAGAAGGCCGCAAAGTCCTGCGCAGAGCAGATCCGCAAGCTGGTCGGCTGACAACGTCTCTTCTTCGTCATTTAGAGCGAAGCGAAGCAATCCAGAGGCGCCATGCACCGCGCCTCTGGATTGCTTCGTCGGCTTCGTCTCCTCGCAATGACGAGTATCCAGGCTGTTCCTAAGCCTTGTCCGGCTCCACGCGCCGCGTCTCCGGCATCAGCAGCCAGACCAGCAGCAATCCCAACGCCGCGACGCTAGCGAGGCCGAGGAAGGCCGCGTGGCTGCCGAACTTGTCGGCGACCAGGCCGGCGACGACGTTGCTCATCGATGCGCCGATGCCGCCGGCGGTGCCGACCACGCCCTGAGCGAAGCTGAAATGACCGCTGCCGAACGCAACGTCGGCGATGATCAGCGGCACCAGCACGGCAAACACCGCGGCGGTGATGCCATCGAACAGCTGCACCGCGACCAGCAGATACGGGTCCGTGACCGTCGAGAACAGCACGCCACGGATCGCCAACGCGCCGAACCCGGCGAACAGCAGTGGCTTGCGGCCGATCGACTGCGCCCAGCGGCCCACCCTGGGAGAGAACAGCGCGACGATCGCCTGCGGCACGACGATGCAAAAGGCAATCAGCGCCGGCGCGGAGTCGCTGGAGCGCGAGGTCACGGCGCTGGCCATCAGCGGCAGCATCGCCGCGTTGGCGAGTTGCAGCATCAGCATCGCGCCGGCGAACACCAGCAGAGGCCGCTGGCGCAGCAGCTTGACGAGATCAGACACCCGAAACCGCGGCGCGGCGTCAGCCCGCGTGGCGCCGTGCGCCTGGGCGGAGTCGATCTCGTGGCCGCGGATCCGCGACAGCGCGATCAGCGTCGGGATCACCAGCAGGCAGGTGACGAAGAACACCGAGCGGCTCGACAGCAGATAGCCGGCCGTGCCCATCACCGCCGCGGCGACGCCATTGCCGAGCGAGGCGCACCTGGCATTGCGGCCAAGCCGCTCGCCGATCGCATAGCGCCCGACCAGCCCGAGGCTGATCGCGGCGATCGACGGGCCGAGCACGCAGCTCGCCACGGCGTGCAGTGTCGCCGCCGCCATCACGATCGGGAAAACTGGCAACGTCGCATAGGCCAGCGCCGCGAGGCCGATCGCCGCGACCGCAGCGCCGGCAACCTTGCGCTCGTCCTTCGCCGCATCGACGATCGCACCACCCGGCATCTGGCCGATCAGCCCGATGATGCCGCCGACCGAGAGCACCAGGCCGATCTCGACCTGGGTCCATTTCTGCGTGGTGAGATACACCGCGATGAACGGGCCGAAGCCGGTCTGGACGTCGGCGAGAAAGAAGATGAACCAGTCGAGTCCGCGCTGGCTCTGCTGCGACGGCGTCCGCGGCGGCTCGGGCGCGCGCACCGGCTCGTCGCCGGATGGCGCGGCCGGCGCGAAGGGGTCCGGTCCATAGCCGGCTCCACGGTCGGGGAGCGGCGCGCTCAGCCTACTTCTCCGGCCCGAACTCGAGCGGCGACAGCTTGCCGGAGGCGCCGAGCACCACGACCGACTGCTCGTCCTTGTATTCCGGCGCGGCGCGCACCTGATCGCGCGTCAGAGCGAGCGAGACCTTATCCTCCTTCTTAGCGATGGTGCTGAATTTCAGCGCGGTCCAGTCGACCGCAATCTTGCGACTGCCGACGCCGAGAAAGCCGCCGAAGTCGATGATCGCGGCGCGTGTCTTGCCCTCTTTGTCGACCACGATGTCGACGATGCGGCCCATGTCCTCGTCCGCCGCGCTGCGCACCTCGCGGCCGAGCACGCCGCGAGCATCCTCCGGACTGATCACCGTGACGGTCGGCGGGTCGCTCTTGGCGGTCGCGGACGACTTCGGAGGTTCGGCGGGTTTTGCGGCTTCGGCAGGCTTCGCGGGTTCGGCCTGTTTGGCCGGCTCGGGCGATTTTGCAGGATCGGCAGGATCGGCGCGCAGCCCGGCCGAGACGACGCTGGTGATCGCCACCAGGGCAAACGCAGTACTGAACCGGATATGCATCGAGCCTCTCCCACGACGACCGCCTCGCCGCGCTCCTACCGAGCCAATACGATCGAAACCTGGATGCGCCCGTCGGTGCGCAGCACTTCCATCGACACGCCTTCGCCGTGCCGACGCACGCGCAAATCGATGCTGGAGGCGCCGATCCGCACGTCGCGCAGCACGACCTCACTGAGAAACGGCGGCAGCCGCGGATTGACCAGGCGAATCTCGTGCCGATCGGCATCGAACTGAATGCCGAGCGCAGCTTCGAGCAATGTGAACGGCGTCGCACTAGCCCAGGCCTGCGGCGCACACGCAACCGGATACAGCGTCGGCCCGCGGCGACGCTCACGCGGGAAGCCGCAGAACAACTCGGGCAGCCGGCGCAGTTCCATGTAGGCAGCGGCGTCGAACAGGCCTTTGAACACGTTTTCGACGGCGGCCTTGAAGCCGTAGCACGCGAGGCCGAGCGTGATCAGCGCGTTGTCGTGCGGCCAGATCGAACCATCGTGATACGACATCGGGTTGTAGCGCGGCTCGCCGCAGGCAATCGTCCGAATGCCCCAGCCGGAGAAGAAATGCGGCCGCATCAGATCTGTCGCTACCAGCCGGGCGCGATCGTGACGGACGATGCCGGTGAACAACAACTGCCCGGCGTTCGAGCTGCGGACCTTGCATGGCCGCTTCGCCCCGTCGAGCGCGAGCGCGTAGGTGCCGAGCTCCTCGCACCAGAACCACCGCTCGAATTGCGACGCGAGCTTGTCGGCCTGCTCTTCGAGCTCGTCGGCGCGGTCGGCGTGGCCGAGCCGGCGGGCGCACATCGCAGCGAGTCGCTTGGCGGCGAACACGTAGCCCTGCACTTCGGCGAGCGCAATGTTTCCCTCTGCGAGTTTGCCGTCGGCATGAAAAATGGCGTCGTAAGAGTCCTTCCAGCCCTGGTTCTGCAGGCCCTGATCGGTTGCGCGCTGATACTCGACGAAGCCGTCGCGATCGGGGTCGCCCGGGCCGTCGATCCAGCCCAGCCCTTTTTCGATTGCTGGCCACAGCTCCTTCAGCGTGGCGTCGTCGCCGGTGCGTTGGACATAGACGCCGGCGAGCATGACGAACAACGGCGTCGAGTCGACGCTGCCGTAATATTGCGCGAACGGCACCTCCCGCAGCGCCGCCATCTCGCCTCCGCGCATCTCGTGCAGGATTTTGCCGGGCGCGGCATCGTTCAGCGGATCGACGCTGGTCGCCTGAAAGGCCGCCAGCCGGCGCAACACGCCACGGGCGACGCGCGGGTCGATCCACAGCATTTGCAGTGCCGTAATCAGTCCGTCGCGGCCAAACGTCGTCGAATACCACGGGATGCCGGCGTAAGGATAACGGCCCTGCGACGTTTCCGTCGTCAGAATGTTGAGGTCTGCCATCGAGCGGCAGAGGACTTCGTTGAAGATGTCGTTCGAGGTCTCGATCGTCGTGGCCCCGCGCGTCGACTCGCGCATCTCGCGACGATGCGCGAGCAGGCTGCGGAAGAACGGCATCGGCTTCTGCGACGCCGGCTTGTTGCAACTCACCGAGACAAACACCGAGGCGGTCTGCTGCGGCGCGAGCGTGATCTGATAAACCGCGCGCCCTGCCTTGAGCTGCTTCGGCGCGGGATCGAAATGCACGAGGGTGCTTCGCGTGACATCGTCGAGCCCCAGATAATCGAACCCGGCATCACAGGGCGACAACCGGCGACTGGAGACCGAACCGCGGCGCGGACGCGTGCTGCCGCGCACCTCGAACAGGTCCGCAAAATCGCTATCGAAGTCGAGCGTCAGTTGAAAGCTGGCCTCGGCGTCGCCGTGGTTCTGCAGGCCGATGCGCTGAAACGCCGTGCCGCGCCACAGGAAGATGGTGCGGACGATGTGCAGCAGATCCTTCGCGAGGACGAGACGGCCATTCTGATAGATATCAGGATTGGTGAGGTCGACGGTGAGCGCCGAGTTATCGTCCCGCAGATTGGAGCCGAGCAGCAGCGGCTGCACGTCCTCGAGCCGCAACTGAAGCCGGGTCAGATAACGCGTGTCGGCGTGAAACAAGCCGTCGCTCGCGCCGCCGGGCAAGCCCAGATCGCCATGGCTGTCCAGCACGATAAACGTGTCGTCATGCTTCAGCGCGGTGCGCGGCCGCGCCGGGCCGGTCATCGGGATGTAGAACGGCGACTCGGCGGTCGCCGACGCGTCTTTTGCCGAAGCTGGCTGGGTGATCACGTCAGAGAGCATCGATCATCCTATCTCTGCTGAACCATTTCGCGAGCGTTGCGTCAGGCAGCGTGGGCGGCCAGACGGCTGATCTCACGCGCGACCAGGTCGCGATACGGGCCCTGCCCCTGCATCAGCCGATCCGGCGGGCCGTCTTCGATGATACGACCATTCTGCAGCACGACCACGCGGTCGAAGTTGCGCAGCGTCGCAAGCCGGTGCGCGATGGCTATCACGGTGCGGCCGTGCATCAGCCGCGCCAGCGCTTCGCGAATCGCTTCTTCGGAATCCGAATCGAGCGCCGCCGTCGCCTCGTCGAGCAGCAGGATCGGAGCATCCTTCAGGAAAGCGCGCGCGATCGCCAGCCGCTGCCGCTGCCCCCCGGACAGCTTGAAGCCGCGGTCGCCGACCATCGTGTCGAGCCCTTCCGGCAGCGTATCGACGAAATCGCAGCGCGCCGCGATCGCCGCCCGCATCACGTCCTCATCGCTGGCGCCGGGCCGCCCGTAGCGGATGTTATCGCGGATCGAGCGCTGGAAAAGCGAAATATCCTGCGGCACCACCGAGATCGCCTCGCGCAGACTGTGCTGCGTCACGCGCGAGATATCCTGGCCATCGATCGTGATACTGCCGTCCTGCACGTCATAGAAGCGCTGCAGCAGCGTGAACAGAGTCGACTTGCCGCCACCGGAAGTGCCGACCAAGCCAACGCGCTCGCCGGCATTGAGCCGCAGCGTGAAACGGTCGAAGACTTTGGAACCGCCGGGATACTGGAACGACACGTTATTGAACGTAATCGCCGCGCCGGCCCGAACCAGCGGCTCTGCTTCGGGATGATCGCTCAGTTCGTGCGGTGTCAGCAACGTCGCGATCGCTTCAGCCAGACGGGCGACGTGCTGGGTGACGTCGACCAACGCCACCGCCAGATCGCGAGTCGCATGCAGGATCGACAGACCGAGCGTGCAGATCAGCACGACGTCGCCGGTCGACGCGCCGCCGCGCTGCCACAGCATGATGGCCCAGGCGAGCAGCGCGACGGTCAGGATGATCGTGATCACCGCATGCAACAGCCTCAGCCGCTCCAGATAGCGCAGGCTGCGGCCGCGGGCGTTGACCTCGAGATTGACCGTGTTCTCGAAACGAGCATGTTCGTAGCCGAGACCGCAGAATGCACGCACCAGCGGCATATTATTAATGACGTCGACCATCTCGCCATCGACGGTCGCGGCCTTGTCGGCGAATTCATCGTGCAGCGGCTTGCCGTCGGCGGCAAGTTTGAACACCAGCGCGAGCAACAGCGCCGCCGCTATGCCGAGCGTCAGCGCCATGACGCCGCTCACCGAGGCGATCAGGATAATCGCCAGGAAGGTCGCGATGCACGGGGGCAGCACGTTCCAGACGAACATGTTCTCGATCGTGAATACCGCGTTCGACGTCGCGGTAATTCGGCTGGACAGCATGCCAGGCAGCCGATCGGAGAAATAGCTCGGCGCGTGTCCGGTCAGATGCTTGAACATATCCCGCCGTAGATCGGCGGTGACGGCGGGAAAGGTGAAACTCCCCACCCAGCTGGCGACGCGCCACAACAGATTATCAGCGGCGATCAGCGAGACGAGAAACAGAAAGCCGAGCCAGACGACACCGGATTGCCCGCCACTCAATCCATCGACCAGATACTTGACGCCGTACTGAGTGCCGACAGAACAGGCAACTGCCAACAAAACACACCCGAGAATGATCGTATGTGTGCCCGGTCTTTGACGAACGTAGCGCAAAATGAAGGCAAACGGGCGACGCGAGTAGCCTGATAGAGAGTCCATAAAAATCCGCCTCCGCAACGCATCTTCGCCAAGGTCGCTAGCGATACAGCTTTACGCCGGGATCACTGCCCTGTTCCATTCTCGGAAACCGCAAGAAGGCATCGGGAAGTGGCATCAACAAGACAGCAACGTGGAAGAAGTGAGCGCGTGCAAGGAACCTCGCAGGTGCGAAAACGTTCCCGGAGCTGGCAGTGCCGGTGCCGATCGCTTCAAGCCCATGTTCACGTATGCACGTAACAACAGGAGATTAGTCGATGCGCATCGCGCAGGTTGCTCCCCTCACCGAGGCTATTCCCCCGAAGCTCTATGGCGGCACCGAACGCGTGGTGCATTGGTTGACGGAAGAACTCGTGGCACTCGGCCACGACGTGACGTTGTTTGCCAGCGGCGATTCGATCACATCGGCCAAGCTAGAAGCGCCTTGGCCGCGCGCGCTGCGGCTCGATGGCGCCGTCCGCGATCCGAACGCGCTGCACATGATGATGCTGGAACAAGTACGACGGCGATGTGACAACGAAGAGTTCGACCTCCTTCACTTTCATCTCGATTACTATCCGTGGTCGCTGTTTCATCGCCAGCCGACGCCATTTCTGACGACGTTGCACGGGCGTCTCGATCTTCCCGAACATCAGCCGGTGTTCTCGACCTTCTCCGAGATCCCGGTCGTGTCGATTTCGGATTCGCAGCGGCGGCCCGTGCCGAACGCCAACTGGGTCCGCACCATCCACCACGGGCTTCCCGCCGATCTGCTGTCGCCGATCGCAACCAAACCCGGCTATCTCGCCGTGCTCGGACGCATCGCGCCGGAGAAGGGCGTCGACCGCGCCATCCGGATCGCGATCCGGGCCGACATTCCGCTGAAGATCGCCGCCAAGGTCGACCGCGCCGATCAGGATTATTTCGACCAGGTCATCGAGCCCATGCTGCATCACCCGCTGATCGAGTTCATCGGCGAGATCGGCGATCAGCAGAAGTCGGAGTTTCTGTCCGGCGCGCTCGGCCTGCTGCTGCCGCTGGACTGGCCGGAGCCGTTCGGGCTGGTGATGATCGAGTCGATGGCCTGCGGCGCGCCGGTGATCGCCTACAATCGTGGCTCGGTGCCCGAGATCATCGAGTCGGGGCTGACCGGCTACATCGTCGAGGACGAGACCAGCGCGGTTGCGGCCGTGCATCAGCTCGAAGAGCTCGACCGCTCGGCGATCCGCGCCCGCTTCGAGGAGCGCTTCACGGCGCGACGGATGGCGCTCGATTATCTATCGGCCTATCGCAGCCTGGTCGCCAAAGCGACGCCGCCGCGGATCAAGCTGGTGTCGGCCGAGTAACCGCCGTCGCGGATTTCAAGTTCATCGGCGCGGGCCCCCCGCGCCGATTTTTTTACGGCGCGGCAGCCCGTCGACGCCGCAGCAGCTTTTCGAACAGCGGCAGCAGGCCCCGCGGCGTCACCATAATGACGGCGATCACCACCACGCCATAGATGAAGTAATGCAGCCCCGGCACAGCGCCGCCGAGCTGGCCGCGCAGCACCTCGCCGAGCGGCACCAGCAGCAACGCACCGAGCGCCGGGCCGAATGCACGGCCGAGGCCGCCGACGGTGGCGAACAGCACGATCTCGATGGTGATGGTCGGCGACGCCAGCTGATACGGATCGGCGAAGGTGAGATAGCGGACATAGCAGGTGCCGACGATCGAGGTCAGCACCGCCGAGATCGTCATCGCGACGATCTTGTGGCGCAGCACGTCGACGCCGATTGCCTGCGCGGCCTTCTCGTTGTCGCGGATGGTGCGCAGATAATAGCCGAGTGGCGCGTTGAGGATGGCGACGTTGATCAGCACGATCACCGCCGACAGCCCAAGCATCACCCAATACGCGCCCTGCACGCCGCCGAACTGGAATGCCAGCACATCGCCGGTGTCGCGCGGCAGCAGCAGGCCGGAGGCCCCGCCGAGAAACTCCCAGCCCTCGACCACGATCGCCGCCATCTCGGCAAAGGCCAGCGTGATCAGCACGAACGACAGATGGCCGAGCTGAAACCGGAAGTCGATCCAGGCGATCAGCGCGCCGAGCGCGCCAGCGACCGCGGCGGAGATCACCAGCCCGGCCCACATGTTGATGCCGAGCTTGACCTGCAGCGCCGCCGCCAGCATCGCGCCGGTGCCGATGAACAGGCTGTGCGCCAGCGAAATCTGCCCGGCCATGCCGCCGACGATATTCCAGGCCGACGCCAGCGCCACATAGACCAGCGCGATGGTGAGGATGTGCAGATAATAACTGTTGAGCGCCAGCGGCAGCGCCGCGGCGAGCAGCAGCATCACCCACAGCGCCGGCGACGCCAGAGTCTTATAGAAGCCGTCATTGATCATGACGTCCTCCAGGTCAGGCCCTGCGGACGGAACAGCATGATCAGCACGAAGATCGCATAGGGCACCAGCCGGCCCAGCGCGTCCGAGATGTAGACGGTGCCGAAGGCTTCGGCGAGGCCGATGACGAGGCCGCTGAGCATGATGCTGACGAAATTGGTCATGCCACCGAGCACGACGATCAGCAGCGTGATCACGGTGTATTGCAGCCCCTGCGTCGGCTGGATCGGCGTGCCGGGCAGCAGCAGCGCGGCCGCGACCGCCAGAATGGCGACGCCGATCGCGAAGGTGACGACCTGGACGCGGCCGACGTCGACACCCATCAGCGCGGCGGCGCGGGCGTTTTGATGCACGGCGCGGATCGAGCGGCCGAAATCGGTCGAGCGAAGCATCACATAGAGGCCGATCGCCATCGCGAAGGCGACCACGCAGGCGATCACGTTGGGCATCCGCAGCACCACGTCGCCCAGAATGATCAGCTTGGATTCGACCACCGACGGCACGCGGGCCGGCTGGCCGCCGAACACCATCAGGATGCCGTTCTGCAGCAGCAGGCTGAGGCCGAGCGTGAGCTGCACGATCATCAGGAACTGATGCCCGGCCATCGGCCGTAACAGGAAGCGATAGACCAGCGCGCCGATCGCCGCCATCACCGGGATGGTGATCGCCGCCGAGACGTAGGGGTCCATCGCGAAGGCTGAGAACAGCGCCAGCGACATGAACATCGCCAGCGAGATGAAGTCGCCATGGGCGAAAT
This sequence comes from Rhodopseudomonas telluris, assembly GCF_042432815.1. Taxonomy (NCBI): domain Bacteria; kingdom Pseudomonadati; phylum Pseudomonadota; class Alphaproteobacteria; order Hyphomicrobiales; family Nitrobacteraceae; genus Rhodopseudomonas; species Rhodopseudomonas telluris. The sequence continues at coordinate 513,273 of NZ_JBHLWM010000001.1, read as the reverse complement.
TGACGATGCCGCTGACGCCGTACACCAGCCCCATGCCGAGCGCGAGCAGCCCATAGGTGCTGCCGATCAGAACGCCTTGCGCCAAGGCCTGCCAGAACTCGCTCACTTCATTCTCCTCACAGCCCGAGATAGGCCTGCCGCGTCCGCGGGTCGTTCCTGACGATGTCGGCGTCGCCCTCGACCGCGATCTGCCCGCGCTCCAGCACGTAGCAGCGCTGGGCGTGGCGCAGCGTCAGATTGAGGTTCTGCTCGACCAGCAGCATGGTCAGGCCGTCCTTGTGCAGTCTGTCGATGATCTCGAAGATGTACTGCACGAACAGCGGCGACAGGCCGAGCGACGGCTCGTCCAGCATCAGGATGCGGGCTTCGGCCATCAGCCCGCGGCCGATCGCCAGCATCTGCTGCTCGCCGCCGGACAGCGTCCCGGCGGCCTGAGTGAGCCGCTCCTTCAGCCGCGGAAACAACTCGAGCACCTTCTCCATCTGCGCCGGCCGATGCGGCCGCGCGCGATCGCAGAAGCCGCCGAGCAGCAGGTTCTCGCGGATGCTCATCTCCGGAAACACCAGCCGGCCCTCGGGCACCTGAATGATGCCGAGTTCGACACGTTCGCGCGCGGTGGCGCGGGTGACGTCCTGGCCTTCGAACAGGATGCGGCCGGCCATCGGCGTGACCACGCCCGACAGGCAGTTGATCAGCGTGGTCTTGCCGGCATTGTTGGCGCCGAGCAGGCCGACGATCTCGCCGGCCGCGAGCCGCACCGAGACGTCGCGCAGCATCGGCGTGCCGCCATAACCGGCCACGAGCCCTTCGACCTCAAGCATCAAGGTGCTCCCCGAAATAGGCGTCGATCACCTTCTGATCCTTGATGATGGCGTCCGGGGTGCCTTCGCCGATCTTCTCGCCGAAATTGATCACCACCATCCGGGTCGCCATCCGCATGATCACCGGCATGACGTGCTCGACCATCACGATGGTGACGCCGGACTGGTTGAGCTCGCGGATGATCTGCATCGGCGCTTCGGTCTCGGCCATGGTGAGGCCCGCCATCACCTCGTCGAGCAGGATGCATTGCGGATCGGTCGCGACGCATTTGGCGACTTCGAGCAGCTTCTTGTCCTGCAACGACAGCGTCGCCGGCGTCTCACTGAGCTTGCCGCCGAGTCCGACGCGGGTCAGCACCGCGGCGGCGTAGTCGGTCGCCTCGCGGATCGGGCGACGCGTCAGCGCCGCCGTGGTGACGACCTCGAGCGTCGTCATGTCGGCGAAGGTCTGGACGATCTGGAAGCTGCGGACCAGGCCGCGCCGCGTCAGCCGGTCCGGCGAGATGCCGGTGATGCGCTGGCCGTCGAACCGCACCTCGCCGCTGGTCGGCGGCGCGAAGCCGGAGATGACGCTGAATAGCGTCGTCTTGCCGGCGCCGTTCGGGCCGATGATGCCGAGGATTTCCCCGCGCTCGACGGCGAAGCTGACGTCGTTGAGTGCCAGCAGACCGCCGAACCGCTTGCTGACGTTATCGACTTCGAGAAGCGCCACGGCTCAGCTCTTCGGGCGCGGAGCGGCCTGCGCGAACTCTTTCGGGAACACGACTTCCTGCGATTGATCGGGCATCCACTGCACCATCATGGCCGAGCCGTCCTTCAGCAGCCGGTCCTCGGCGAACTGCAGGCCCTTCGGCTTGGCGACGTAGAGATCGGGATCGCCGAACGGAATGTCGAAGGCCTTGAAGGATTCCAGCAGCGCCGCCGGCTCCAGCGACGACGCCTTCTCCAGCACGTGCTGCAGGACGCGCGCGCCCTGCGCGTACTGGATCGCGCCCTGGCCGATCCGGTCGATCTTGGCGACGTCGCGCAGCTCGGCAATGATCTTCTGCATCGAGTCGATCTTGGCGCCGGGGCTGAAGCCGGTCATCGCGAACAGATTGCGCGTCAGCACCGCCTTGCCGATCTCGGGGCCGAGATCCTTCCACAGCGACAGATCCGAATAGCCCCCGGTGCCGCCGACGAACAGGCTGTTGTGATAGTTGAGGTTGTAGCGCGCCTGATGCAGCAAGATGCCGTCGCGCGGCGTCACCAGCCCGGTGACGATATCGGGCTTCAGCGAACGGATGCGGATCATCGCCGAGGTCTGGTCCTGAGCCTTGGTGTCGAGCGGCGCTTCGCCGATCACCTCGAAGCCGCTCGCCTTCAACTTATCGACCAGGAACTTGTTGACCTGCTGGCCGGCCTCGTAGTTCGAGTAGCTCATCACTGCGGTCTTGATCGGGAACTTGCTGTCGTCGCGCAGCGACTTGATGAAGTCGTGCATCGACTGCGCGTAGCCGCGATCGTAGGGATAGCCGAGCGAAAACATGTAGCTGGAATGCGCGCCGCCGGCCCAGATCGACAGCGTCGGCACCTTGAGCTCGTCGAGCACCGGAGTCAGCGCCAGCATCTGCGCGCTGAGGATGGTGCCAGTCAGCAGTTGCACCTTCTCCTCGGTGATCAGGCGCCGCGCCTCGGTGGCGGTGCGCGCCGGCTGGCTGGTGTCGTCGGCCTGGATCAGCTGGATCTTGGCGCCGTCCTTGCTCTTGATGCCGCCGCCGTCGTTGATCTTCTTGACGATGTACTCGAACGCCGGCTGACCTTCCTGCGCGTAGGCGGCGAGACCGCCGCTCATCGAATTGATGACGCCGATCTTGATCGGCGGCGGCGCCGCATTGGCATTGCGAATCCATGGTGACGCCACCGTGCCGAGCATCAGACCAGTGGCGCCGATTCCGAATGAGCGACGGGAAATGGACAAGGGCGTTCCTCCTGGTTGTTGTTAGTCGCGGCAGGCGCCGCGGGCTTATAGCGATGTGCGGGCACCGGCCCAAGTGAATGTTGTCGAGATCGCGCGATCGTCACACGTCCGGGCGGCGGTGCCGCGTGACGCCCGCGCGCAACTTTCCTGCGGACGGAATTTCACCTCACGCCGCAGCGATCGTCGCCGCGCCGTTGTTGATCACCACGATGTCGCGCTCGGCCACCTTGGCGCGGAACGACACGGCCCCATCGCCGTCCTTCCAGACCTCGGTGACGATCGTTTCTCCGGGATAGACGGGCGAGGAGAAGCGCACCTGCATCTTCACCAGACGCTTGGGATCGTCGTCGCAGCACAGTTCGACCAGCGCGCGGCAGACGACGCCGAAGGTGCACAGCCCGTGCAGGATCGGCTTGTCAAAGCCCGCCTTGCGCGCAACTTCCGGATCGGCGTGCAACGGGTTGTAGTCGCCCGACAGCCGATAGATCAGCGCCGCATTGGGCGACGTTGCGATCCGCGATGACAGGTCGGGCGCCCGTTCGGGCATCGGATGCGGCGCCGGCAGCGGACCGGACGGGCCGCCGAAGCCGCCGTCGCCGCGCAACATCGTGGTCGAGGTCAGCCGGCACAGCAGTTCGCCGCTCGCCTTGTCGACGACGTCGCGCTCGGACAGCAGCACGGCGCCCTTGCCGGCGCCCTTGTCGAACAGGCCGGTGACGCGCGAGCGGCCGATCACCGAGCCCTTGGCCGGCAGCGGCTTGAAGATCTCGAAACCCTGCTCGCCGTGCAACACCTTGCGCCAATCGGCGCCGGTCTCTTCGTTGCCGAGCCAGAATCCCGGATAGCCGAGCACGACCGCCATCGACGGCAGCGCCTGCAGATCCTGCTCGTAGACGTAACGCAGCTGCCGGGTGTCGAGCGGATCGGCGCCGAGGCCGAGTCCTAACGCGTACAACATGGTGTCGCGTTCGGTGTAGGTCTGCTCGATCTCGGGAATGGGCCAGTCCCGCAGCCGGCCCGGGTCGATTGCCATCGGAGAGCTTCCTCGTCCTCATTTTTGCGGCAACTTGCCACCCGGGCGCGGCTCGCACAATATGCGAAATCGATTTTCGCAAATGTTTTGATCCGCCGCGCTGCGGCCGAGTTTCCGGAGCCCCGATGACCACCGGCAGATCGCGTCGCCCGACCAAGCCGAGCCAGGCTCCAGCGAAGAAGGCCGGCGCGCGCAACGAGGCGATGCAACGCGCGTCGCGGCGGCCTCGCGCAGAGGCGAGCGAGGACGACGCTGGCCGGATGTTCGTGTCGGCGCTGGCCCGCGGCCTCGACGTGCTCGGCGCGTTTCGCGCCGGCGACCGCGCGCTCGGCAATCAGGAACTCGCCGAGCGCACCGGCTTGCCGAAGCCGACGATCTCGCGGATGACCCACACGCTGATCCAGCTCGGCTATCTCACCTACGAGCCGCGCTCGGCGACCTATCAGCTCGGCGCGCGGGCCCTGGCGCTGAGCTACGCGGCGCTCGCCAATCTCGATGTCCGCAAGGCCGCGCTGCCGATCATGACCAGACTGGCCGAAGACAGCCAGCTGCATGTCGGGCTCGGTACCCGCGAGCGGCTGATGATGCTGAACATCGAGAGCTGCGAGAGCGACGCGCTGATCGGGCTCCGGCTGCCACCGGGCTCGCGCGTACCGATCGCCACCACCTCGCTCGGCCGGGCCTATCTGGCGGTGATCGGCGAGGACGAACGCAACGCGCTGCTGGCCGAATTGCGTGCGCATCACGGCGCCGACTGGCCGAAACTCGAGAAAGCGATCGCGCGCTCGGCGCGGGAGATGGCCAAGCGCGGGTTCTGCATCTCGATCGGCGAGTGGCGCAACGACGTCAACGCCGTCGGCGCCGCGATCGTGCCGCCGAACGGTGGCCCGGTCTACACGCTCAGCTTCGGTGGCCCGGCCTATCTGGTCTCGCAGCAGGACCTGAACGAGAAACACGGCCCGGCGCTGGCTCGGGCGGCGAGAGCGATCAGCGCGGCGCTCGGTGGATGATCCATCCGGGCTCCCATTCGTTTGAGTTCAGAGCAACCTATCGACATGCGACAAGGCCTCTCCCCGTCATTGCGAGCGCAGCGAAGCAATCCAGAAACGCCGTGCACGAAGCTGGATTGCTTCGTCGCTGCGCTCCTCGCAATGACGACGTGGGCCCGTCGTCTCAGTTCACCCGCCGCTCTTTGTCATCCCAATACGGCGCGCGCAGCGCGGCTTTGTTGACCTTGTTGACGCTCGACAGCGGCAGCGGGTCGTCGCGGAAGTCGATGCTGCGCGGGACCTTGTAGTCGGCGATCACGGCGCGGCAGAACGCGATCAGCTCGTCGGCAGTCAGCGTCGCGCCCGGCTTACGCACCACCACGGCATGCACCGTCTCGCCCCATTTCGGATGCGGGATGCCGATCACCGCGCACTGCATCACCTCGGGATGCGCGCTGATCGCGTTCTCGACCTCGATCGAATACACGTTCTCGCCGCCCGAGATGATCATGTCCTTGATGCGGTCGGAAATATAGAGATAGCCGTCGGCATCGAAGCTGCCGGAATCGCCGGTGTGCATCCAGCCGCCGCGCAGCGTCTGTGCCGTCAGTTCCGGCTTGCGCCAATAGCCCATCATCACCATCGGGCCGCGCACCAGAATCTCGCCGACCTCGCCGTGCGGAAGATCGCGATCGTCCGGGCCAGCGATCTTCACCTCCGCCGACACGATCGGGCGGCCGGCGGAACGCAGCCGATGCCGCGGCGCCGACGGAAGATGATCGTCGGGCGTCAGGATGGTCGCGACCGGTGACAGCTCGGTCATGCCGTAAGACTGCCCGAACCGGATGTTGGGAAACCGGCGCAGGCATTCCTGCAGGACCGGCTCCGGCATCGGCGAGGCGCCGTAAGTGATCAGCTTCAGGCTGGAGAGATCGTAGCGGTCGAGATCCGGCGATTGCAGGATCATGCCCATCATGGTCGGCACGAAGGTCGCGACCGTCACCTTGTGACGACTGATCGCCTCCAGCACGTCGGCCGGCGTGAAGCGCGGGATCACGACGTGACGGCCGCCCATGATCGATGTCGTGTAGACCCGCGCGCCGGCGCCGAGGTGAAACAGCGGCCCGGCGTGCAGCGCCACGGTGTGCTCGTCGAAACCGAACGCCATCGCCGTCACCACCGCGTTGACCCAGAGATTGCGGTGGCTGAGCATCACGCCCTTGGACCGCCCAGTGGTGCCGCCGGTGTAGAACAGGCAGGCGAGATCCTCGCCGCCGCGCCCGGCATCGTCGCATGGCGGCGTGTTGGCGATCAGATCCTCGTAAGCGTAGACGCGCGCCAGTCCGGAAGTCGGAGCATCGGCGATGACATAACGCAGCGATGGGCAGGCCTCGGCGAGCTGCACGGCGCTGTCGAGAAACGCCGCGTCGCTGATCAGTAGCGACGGCTCGGCGTCGGCGATCTGCTCGATCATCTCCGGCAACGCGAAGCGTGAATTGACCGGCACCACGACGCCGCCGGCCCACAGCACCGAAAAGTAGCTCTCCACATAGGCGGCGCCGTTGGCCGCCAGGATCGCGACGCGGTCGCCCGGTGCAACGCCAAGCCGCCGCAATGCCGCAGCGAAGCGCGCGATGCGATCCTGAACGTCGCCGTGCGTGAAACTGCGCTCCGGCGTCACCAGCGCGGTTTCGCGCGCGCGAAACGAAGCGGCCTTGCGGAGGCCCGCGGTGAGCTGCATGAGTTTCCGTCCCGTGGAAGTCTTGTGTTTGCAGTCTTGTGTTTGGCGCAATCCTAGCATTGCGAAAATCGATTTCGCAAATGCGCCGGTGATGCGCTAGGCTGTGGAAAACAACACAAGGGATGGGAACATGTCAGCCGAAGCAGGCGGCGATGCCGTGATCTTCGACCGTCGCGACGACGTGATGGTCGTTCGCCTCAACAGCCCGGCGACCCGCAACGCGCTGCAGCCCGCCGTCAAACATCACCTCGAAACACGGATCCCGGAATTGCTCGTCGATCCGTCGGTGCGCTGCCTGGTGATCACCGGCACCGGAACATCGTTCTGCGCCGGCGGTGATATCAGCAACATGGCCGAGCGCGGCGCAGCGCAGGTGCGGCGGCGGATGGAGGTGACGCACGCCTGGGCGCAGCGCCTGCTGACCGCGGAGAAGCCGGTGATCGCCGCGGTCAACGGCTCCGCCGCCGGCGCCGGGTTCTCGCTGGCGCTGCTCTGCGACATCGTGCTGATGTCGGATCAGGCTTACTTCCGGGCCGCCTTCCCGGGGCTCGGCGCGGCGCCCGACCTCGGCCTGGCGCTGACGCTGCCGCGGGCGATCGGCGCGATGCGCGCCAAGGATATCCTGCTGACCAATCGCCGCGTGGAGCCCGACGAAGCGCTAACGCTCGGCATCGCCAAGCGCGTGGTGCCGGCCGGCGAGCTAATGGACGCTGCGGTGGCGCTTGCGGCCGAATTGGCCGCGGGCCCGGCGACGTCGCTGGGGCTGACCAAGATGCTGGTCAACGGTGCGTTCGAGCCGATCGAGAAATTCTTCGCGCTGGAAGCCTTTGCGCAGGGCGTCGCATTCGGCAGCGAGGAGTTCGCCGAGGGCGTCGCGGCGTTTCTCGGCAAGCGCAAGCCCGATTTCAAAACGCGGCGCTGACCGCGCTCAGGGCTTGACGCTGATCCGGCAATTGTAGGCCTTGCGGAACCCGGCGGCGCGGGCGTCATCCTCCGAGCAGAACCAGCGGTTCGGTTTCTCCAGGCTGGCGTAGCTCGGGCAGCCGCGCAGCTGATAGACGCCGACATTGCCGGTGAGGCGCGCGCGCTTGGCAAGCTTGCCCTTGATGGTGCAGCCGTCCGGCGCCGGCGGCATATCAGGAAACATCAGGGCGAGCATCGCCGTCTTGCGATCGTCACGGCAGGCGGAGCCGAACAGCGGTGCGGTCTTGTCCCAGCGGCGAAAGCTATGCGGAGCGACGAAGCAGCCCTTCCACAGCGCGCCGCGCGCGTCCTTGGCTTTGGCCTCGTCGGCAGCGAAGCCGCCTTTGGGATCGGCGTTCAGCGCCAATCCGGCCTGGACCAGCCGCTGACTGAGGCCGATGCTGTCGCCGGCGATCGTGCAGGCGCCGATCCTTCGGCCGTTGAACACCGGATCGGGCCCGAGGTCGCGGCATGTCACGGCGCGGCCAGCGATCAGCTTGACCGCCGCATCCCGCGTTTCGAGGCCGCAAGCGGACAGATCGGCGAATTCGTTGATACAGCGCTGGTCCAGCTCAGGCGCGTCGATGCCTTCGAGCCGATAGGTCACACCGCCGAGTTGCAGCGTCGCCGCATCCTTGACGACGACATCGGCCGCCATCGCGGGCGTACCGACCAGCAGTGCCAACACCACAATGACAGCAAACATCCAGCCCTCTCGCCCCAGCCATGCCGACGACGGCGCTCGCGGCGCCGTCCGGCCAGCTATAGCGCGATTCCGGGCGCGCGCAGCAGCAAACGCAGCCGCGCGGACGTCTTCAGCGGAAAGATGAAGCGATCAGTAGCCGTAGTCGCGATACACCGAGTCCCAGAACGACGGCGGCGGCGTGCGGCGCCATTCGCCGACGGGAGCGTAACGCGGCCCACAACCGCCGCAGCTTCCGACCGGAACCAGATGCTGGACATATTGCGGCGGCGCCTCGACCCAGATCACCGGAGGCGCCTGCGGAATGCCGATCGGACGCGGCGCGTAGACCACCGGCGGCCGATAGGCCTGTCGGTAGGCGGGCCGATAGGGTGCCACATAATCGGCCGCCATCGCCCAGGAAGAGGTCACGACACTCGCCAACAGCGGCAACAGCAATCTGACAATACGCACAACGCAACTCCACACCGACCACTGCGCCAGCGTCGCACGAGATGGTAAACAAAGCCTGCAGCCGCGCCTTGCCCGGTCCTGCCTCCAGGGGCCCCAGCGTCAACGCATGGGCATGGGCTCGTCGGAGCGCTTCCCGACGCCCGGGCGCCTTGCTAGAAAGTCGCGCATGTCGGACATGTCCTCCTCAGATCCCGCGCTCGCCGTCGAGCAGAAGGCGAACCTCATCAAGCTTCGCCGCTCGGTCCATGGCGGCCTCATCGGCCTGCAGCTCGACCGCTACGCGCCGGGCGAGGCCTGGAGCAGCCTGCCCTATCATCCGGTGTTCGTCGGCGACACGCGCACCGGTGTGATCCATGGCGGCGTGGTGACGCTGATGCTCGACGAAAGCTGCGGCATGGCGGTGCAGTTCGCACTGCAGAGCACGCAGGCGATCGCGACGCTCGATCTGCGCATCGACTATCTGCGGCCGGCGACGCCGGGCCAGGCGATCCGCGCCCACGCGCACTGCTATCATGTCACCCGCTCCATCGCCTTCGTACGCGCCACGGCCTATCAGGACGACGAGTCCGATCCGATCGCCAGCGCCACCGCGATGTTCATGATCGGCGCCAACCGCACCGACATGCTGCGGCAGGAGCCGAAGGTGAAGTTCGACACGCCGCCGCCGCTGGTGGCGCCGGACGACGACGACGGGCCGCTCGCGATTAGCCCCTATGCGCGCTTCCTCGGCATCCGCGTCGACGAGCACGCCAACACGGTGATGCCGTATGATCCGAAGCAGATCGGCAATCCGATCCTGCCGGCACTGCATGGCGGCGTGATCGGCGCCTTTCTCGAAACCGCGTCCATCCTCAAAGTGCATCGCGAGATCGGGCTGGCCGCCGCCCCGAAGCCGATCGGACTCACCGTGAACTACCTGCGGTCCGGGCGGCCGATCGACACTTTCTCCAAGGTGTCGATCGTCAAGCAGGGCCGCCGCGTCGTCGCCTTCGAGGCCCAGGCCTATCAGTCCGATCCTGACAAGCCGATCGCCTCTTGCTACGGGCATTTCAAACTGCGCCCGCACGGCGACAGCGCCTCGACCGAGTCCGCCGAGTCTTGATCGAACTTGCGCCCTAACTTTAAGGGCGGATTCACCAACGCTCGGAAGCTGCCCCTGTGTTTCACCGGGGATTCAGCTTTGGTCGAATAGGTCTCACTCTCAACAGGTATCGGTTGACCGTCTGCTTCGTTCAGGCGGCGGATCGAAACGACTTCGAGACCTTCACCATGACGCCGGACAGCAAAGTCGCGAACACCGTTTATATCGAGTTCGTGCGCTTGCTCTACACCGCGCGCTGGCCGATCGTCGTGGTCGGGACCGCCATCCTGATGGTCGGCGCCGCGGTCGGCTACCAAACCGGCGACCTGATCAGTCCCGCGATCGGCGTGGCGGGCATGCTGGTGACGCTCGGGCGCCTCACTCTCTGCGTCGCGTTCGACCGCACTTTCGACCGGCATAAGCTCGATGTCGCCTCCGCCAAAGTATGGGAGCGCCGCCTCGCGATCGGCGTCATCTCGACCGGCGTCTGCGTCGGCGGCTTCGCGCTGCGCTGCTTCCTGCTGCCCGATCTCACCGCCCATATGGTCGCCAGCGGCCTGGTGTTCGGCTATTGCGCCGGCACCACCACCCGGTTCTCGATCCGGCCGTGGATCGTCAAGGCCAGCCTCGCGGTCTCGGTGATCCCGGCGGTCGGCGCGGCGCTGTGGAATTTCGACCTGATGCACACCGCGCAGGCCTTGCTGTTCCTGATCTTCTTCTTCGGCGGTTTCGAACTGATCGTCTATATCCACGACACCACCAAGGAGCAGCTCACGCTGCGCGCCGAGGCGGCGCATCTGGCACGCGCCGACGTGCTCACCAAGCTGCCGAACCGGCTGCGCCTGTCCGAGCATTTCGACGAGGCCGCCGCGCGGCTGCACCGCCACGGCGAGGGCTTCGCGGTGATCTGCATCGACCTCGACTTCTTCAAGGAGGCCAACGACCGCTTCGGCCACGCCGCCGGCGACGAGATCCTGCAGATCGTCGCGATGCGCCTGACCGGGCTGCTGCGACACAGCGATCTTGCCGCGCGGGTCGGCGGGGACGAATTCATCGTGATCCAGGCGGATGTCGGCAGCCGGGACGAGATCAAGGCTTTGTGCGACCGCATCGTCTCGGCCGTGTCGGCGCCCTACATCATCGACGGCAACGTCATCGTGCTCGGCGCCAGCGTCGGCGCGGCGCTGGCGCCGACGGACGGGACCTCGCTCGACGCGCTGCTCGGGAAGGCGGATGCGGCGCTTTATGCCGCGAAGCGCAACCGGGCCGGACAGCAGCGGCCGCTCGCAGCAGTCACTGAAAACATCCCGCTGGCGCCGGAGTTCTGCGAAACGCGCGCGCCCGATCCGGCGATGGACAGCGCCGAGCATCCGGCGCGGACGACGCTCAACTTGCCGCTCTAAGCCGGCCGACCGCCGTCCACCAATCGCCAGACCTGGCAGGCGATCATCAGATCCTCGTCGGTCGGGATCACCCAGACAGCGACCTTGCTCTCGTCGCTGCTGATCCGCCCGGCGCCGGACAGGTTGGCGTTGGCGTGGCCGTCCAGCACGACACCGAGCCAGGCCGCCTGAGCGCAAACCCGGCGGCGGATTTCGGGAGCGCGTTCGCCGATGCCGGCGGTGAACACCAGCGCGTCGAGGCCGCCGAGCGCCGCGGCGAGCGAGCCCAACTCACGGCCGATGCGATACACGAACAGCGCGATCGCTTCTTCGGCCCGCGGATCGTCGCTCGCGAGCAGCGTGCGCATGTCGTCGCTGATGCTGGAGACGCCCAGCAGGCCGGACTGGCGATACAACAAGTCGCTGATCGCATCGGGCGTCATGCCTTTCTGCTGCAGCAGATACAGCACCACGCCGGGATCGAGCACGCCGGTGCGGCTGCCCATCATCAGCCCGTCGAGCGCGGTGAACCCCATCGAGGTGGCGATGCTCTTGCGCGCATGCATCGCGCACATGCTGGCACCGGCGCCGAGGTGGCCGACAACGACCCGGCCGTCGGCAATCTCCTGCCCGGCCACTGTGGGCAACTGGCTGGCGATATACTCGTAGGAAATGCCGTGAAAGCCGTAGCGACGCACGCCCTGCGCGGTGAGTTCGCGCGGCAGCGCGAACCACGTCGCCACCGGCGGCAGGTGATGATGGAACGCGGTGTCGAAACAGGCGACCTGCGGCAGTTTCGGGTGCAGCTTTGCCAGCGCCTCGATCGCGGCGACGCTGTGCGGCTGATGCAGCGGCGCCAGCGGAATGAAGCTGCGGAGCTGCTCGATCACACCGGCGTCGATATGGGCGGGCGCATCGAACAAATCGCCGCCGTGCACCACGCGATGCCCAGCCGCCGCGATCCGCTGGTCGGGAAAGCGCTGTTCGATCCAGCCGATCAGCGCCGCGATCGCGTCGTCATGGCCGGCACCTTCGGGCAGATAGGCTTCGTGCACCGTCGCGCCATGGCGGTCGACCACCTTGTGGTGGGGGCAATGGCCGAGGCTGCCGATGCCCCCCTCGCAGATCAGATGGTCCTGCGTCGGCTCGGTATGCGCCTCATACAGGGCGAATTTGATGCTGGACGAACCGGCGTTGAGCACAAGCAGGATGTCGCTCATGCGGCATCTCCGGACGACAGGATGGGCAGCACCGCCGCCCTATGCCGTGCCATCAGCAGGCCGATCGCGCAGGAGCCGAGCCGCGCCAGCGTCTTGTCGGCGCGGCTGGTGAGGATGATCGGCACGCGGGCGCCGAGCACGATGCCGGCGACATGCGCGCGCGCCAGATATTCGAGCTGCTTGGCCAGCATGTTGCCGGCCTCGAGGTCCGGCACCACGAAGATGTCGGCGCGGCCGGCCACCGGCGAGACGATGCCCTTGGTCTTGGCGGCTTCCGCCGACACCGCATTGTCGAACGCCAGCGGTCCGTCGAGAATCCCGCCGGTGATCTGGCCGCGCTCCGCCATCTTGCACAGCGCCGCAGCGTCCAGCGTCGAGCGGATGCTTTCGGTGACGGTCTCGACCGCCGACAGGATCGCGACCCGCGGCTGCTCGATGCCGAGCGCATGCGCGAGATCGATCGCGTTCTGGATGATGTCGCGCTTGTCGGTGAGCGTCGGATAGATGTTGATCGCGGCGTCGGTGACCAGCAGCGCGCGCGGATAGTCGGGCGCATCCACCGCATAGACGTGGCTGATCCGCCGCGCGGTGCGCAGGCCGCGCACCGGATGGACCACCGCGCGCATCAGTTCGTCGGTGTGCAGCGCGCCCTTCATCAGGGCTTCGACCTTGCCGGAACGGGCCATCGCCACGGCGGCCGCAGCGGCCGCATCGCTGTGCTCGGTCGCGACAATTTCATAAGCGGACAGATCGACCGACGCCTGCGCCGCCGCGGCGCGAATCTTCGATTCCGGCCCGACCAGCACCGGCACGATCAGCCCGGCGCGCTGCGCCTCGACGGCGCCGAGCAGCGACGGCGTATCGACCGGATGCACCACCGCGACGCGCAGCGGCTCCAGCCCTTGCGTCATCTCGATCAGCCGCTCGTAGCGGCGCGCAACCGGATGCATGTCGATTTCCGGAAGCTGCACGCGCGGTCGGGTGATCTTCTCGGTCGGCGCGATCACTTCGGCGAGGCCGACGATGACGTCATCGCCGTTCTGATTGGTGGCGCGGCAATCGAGCAGCAGGCGCTTCTTCGCGTCATTCTTCTCTTTCACCGTCACCGACACGGTGACGGTGTCGCCGAGCAGCACCGGACGAACGAAGCGCAGCGACTGATCGAGATAGATCGTGCCGGGACCGGGCAGCTGCGTGCCGAGCAGCGTCGAGATCAGCGAACCGCCCCACATGCCGTGCGCCACCACCTGGTGGAAGTGATCGCTCTTGGCAAAGGCGGCATCGACATGCATCGGATTGACGTCGCCGGACATCACCGCGAACACCTCGATGTCGCGATAGGTCAGCGTGCGCACCAGGCTCGCGGTGTCGCCCACCGCGATCTCGTCGAAGGTGCGGTTCTGGATCTGCTCCATGCCATTCTCCAGCCGGCGATCAGCCGACGATATGATACCCGGCGTCGATGTATTCGATGTTGCCGGTCAGCGCGCGTGCACCGTCGCCGACCAGAAAGGCCGCGACATGGCCGACGTCCTCGATGCTGACGAGCTGATGGGCTGGCGCGCGAGCGCGGGTGCGCTCCATCAGCTCGTCGAAATGGCCGATTCCGGAGGCGGCGCGGGTCTTCAGCGGCCCGGGCGACAGCGCGTGGACGCGGATATGCTTCGGCGCCAGTTCGGCCGCCATATAGCGCACTGAACTTTCCAGTGCCGCCTTCACAGGCCCCATCAGGTTGTAGTCTTCGACCACCTTCTCGGAGCCGTAGAACGAGACCGTGAGCAGACAGCCACCATCCGGCATCAGCGGCTCGGCGAGCCGCGCCATGCGGATGAAGGAATGGCAGGACACGTCCATTGCCATCGCAAAGCCCTGCTGCGAGCAATCGACGACGCGGCCGTGGAGATCCTCCTTCGGCGCGAAGGCGATCGAATGCAGCAGAAAATCCAGCCGTCCCCAGCGCTCGGCGATCTGCGCGAACACCGCTTCGAGCTGGCCCGGCTCGCGCACGTCGCAGGGCGCCACGATCGGGCTCTGCAGCTGTTCGGCCAGCGGCGCCACATAGGGCTTCGCCTTGTCGTTGAGGTAAGTGACGGCGAGGTCGGCACCGGCGTCGCGGAACGCGCGGGCGCAGCCGAACGCGATGCTGTCGGCATTGGCAATGCCGACCACCAGGCCCTTCCTGCCCTGCAGATGTGCGTGCTGTGTCATGGCAGATCCCTACCCTGCCCGGTGTGTCATGCCCATGACCGACGCCGTTCGACCATCGGCCGATGCACGCGGGCCACACCGCGGGCAGGCTTCGCCAGACGCACTACTTTGCGAGTTGGCGCCGGAGCTTCAAGAGCTCTTTTCGCCGCGCCGGCGAGGTCTCGGGATAAGACATCTTCAAGTCCTCGATCGTCTCCAGAATGATCTGCGAGACGATCAGCCGCGTGTTCTGCTTGTCGTCGGCGGGGACCACGTACCACGGCGCTTCCTCGAGACTGGTCTCGCTGAGGCAGTGCTCGTAGGCCTTCATGTAGTCGTCCCAGTACTTGCGCTCCTCGATATCGGCGGCGCTGAACTTCCAGTTCTTGTCGGGCTCGTCGATTCGCGCCAGGAAGCGCTTGCGTTGCTCCTCCTTGGACAGATGCAGGAAGAATTTGACGATCCGCGTGCCGTTGGCATGCAGATGTTTCTCGGCGTCACGGATCGATCGGTAGCGCTTGTGCCAGAACTGCTTGCCGGCCGGCCCGTTCGGCACCGCCTCGCTCTGCAGGATCTCCGGATGGACGCGGACGATCAGCACTTCCTCGTAGTAGGAGCGGTTGAAGATGCCGATCCGGCCGCGCTCCGGCAGGTCGCGGGTGGTGCGCCACAGGAAGTCGTGCTTCAGCTCGGTGGCGCTCGGGTGCTTGAAGCTGAAAACCTGGCAGCCTTGCGGATTGACCCCGGACATCACGTGCTGGATCACACCGTCCTTGCCGGCGGCGTCCATCGCCTGAAAGATCAGCAGGATCGCGTGGCGATTGCTGGCATAGAGCAGCTTCTGCTGCTCGGCGAGCCGCGCGACATGGCCGCGGAGCATTTCCTGGTAGTTTTCCTTGGACTCGTAGAACGGGTCGACCAGCGTAGGCCACTTATCGAGGTCGACGTTGCTGCCTTCCTCGACGCGAAACTGCTTGGTTTTGATCTTCATCCGCTCTTCCATTCCCGGTCCGGACCCGGATCACCGGGCATCCGGCGGAATATAGCTGAGACGGACTGCAAACACACACCGGACTGCCCGGGCCGAATAGTCAGCCTTCGTTCATGATCGGCCGTTTATGGTCGCCCGTCAGGCTCCGGGCACCCCGCCGAGTGATCGGCAGGCGCCCGGGCGGACACAAAGCGACCGTAATTCCAAGCAATTAGACCCTTCACACAAGGATGCCGGCCGGACGGCTAGCCTGCTGATCAGGTCCAACTTGAGAGATCAGCGGGAACAAGTATGGTGCTGCACGTGAGGAGCCCGCGTCTGCGCGGCGACGACCTGCCCGCCATATCCAGCCGAGCGATCGCAGCAAACAACGGCTGACAAGACCCCTCGACATGGACACTTCCGCTCAAGCCAAGGTTCTCGCCGCGCAGTCACGCCGCTCGCTCTCGGCACGGATCGCGTTGTTCGCGCTGCCTCTGCTGCTGCTCGCCCCGGCGCTGTGGAACGGCTACCCGCTGCTCCAGTACGATACCGGCGGCTACCTGGCCCGCTGGTACGAAGGCTATCTGGTGCCGAGCCGGTCGACGACCTATGGCCTCTATCTGCACTTCGGCGAGACGTCGCAGTTCTGGATCAATCTCGGCTTCCAGGCGATCGTCACGCTCTGGATCCTGCAGCTGACGCTGCGGGTGTTCAACATCACCCGGCCGTTCTGGCTGGCGGCGGTCGGCGTTGCGCTGGTGGCCACCACGGCGCTGCCGTGGATCACCAGCATGCTGCTGACCGACATCTTTGCCGGCCTGTCGGTGCTGACGCTGTATCTGCTGGTAACCTGCCGCGACCGGACCTCGACGGTCGAGAAGATCCTGCTGTTCGCCTTCACCACGTTTTCGGCCGCCACCCATAGCGCCACCGTCGGCGTGCTGACCGGCCTGTGCGTCGCCGGCTGGCTGCTACTGCCGTTTCTGCGCGGCCGGCTTACCGCCGCGGGCCTGGCGCAGGGCAGCGCCACGGTGATCGCCGGCTCGCTGCTGCTGCTTGCCACCAACTACGCGCTATCCGGAACCGTGTCGTGGACGCCCGGCGGCTCCAGCGTCGCATTCGGCCGGATGCTGCAGGACGGCATCATCAAGCGCTATCTCGACGACCACTGCACCACCGTGAAGCTGAAGCTCTGCCCCTACAAGAACGAGCTGCCGCCGACCGGCGACGACTTCCTGTGGGGCGGCAACAACATGTTCGACAAGCTCGGCCGCTTCGAAGGGTTGAGCGACGAGATGGAGTTCATCTCGCGGCAGGCGGTCACCGCCTATCCGTGGATGCAGGCCAAGGCCGCCGCCAAGGCGACCTGGGACCAGCTCGTGCACGTCGGCACCGGCGAAGGCACCAACGGCTGGATTCCGCACACCTACGGCATCATCGAGCGCTACATGCCCAATCAGGTGCCGGCGATGCGCGCCGCGCGGCAGCAGCATTGGGACATCAATTTCAACGCGGTGAACTGGGTGCACGTGCCGGTCGCGCTCGGGTCGATGGTCCTCCTGCTAGGGATCCTCGGCCGTGCGCTGGCGCGGCGCGAACTCGACGACGTCTCGCTGCTCGCCGGCTTCGTCGCCACCGCCCTGCTCGGCAACGCGATGATCTGCGGCATCATCTCCGGCCCGCACGACCGCTACGGTGCCCGCATCGTCTGGATCGCGACTTTCGTGGTGCTGATCGCGGCGATCAAGTACTTCGTCGATCGCCGCAACGCGGACGGCGACGAAGACGTCGCCGACTGATCAGGCCGTCGGTTCGGCAAGTGCCGAGGGTGCGGGCTGCGGCTGCAGTCGCGGCCTGATGAACACCGCCACGACGTCGGGGCAGCTTCGCCTGATCTCGGCGTCCAGCTCGCCGAACTCGCGCTCGATCTCGCGGCCAGGGCAGTCTTCGGCAAAATCCAGTCTCAGCGCCACCAGCACCTGACGCGGGGCGAGGTGAACCGTGAACAGATCCTCGCCGCTCACCACCGCATCACGGCGGCGGGCAATCTGCAGGATCCGTTCGCGGGTGCGTGGCCCGGCGGGCTCGCCCATCAGCAGTCCTTTGCTCTCCCGCGCCAGGAAGGCGCCGGTCGCGGCCAGCAACAGCGCGATGCCGATCGACGCGACGCCGTCGAGCGCCGGCATTGCCAAATAATCCGATGCGAAGGTGCCGGCCAGCGCGATCAGGATTCCGATCAGCGCGGCGCTATCTTCGAACAGGACGATGAATGTCGTCGGGTCCTTACTGCGGGTCGCGGCCTCGATGTAGTCGAGATCCGGCACCACCCCGAGATCCGGCGTCGCGGTTCGAAAGCCTTTCCAGGCGACGTACCATGAGCCGCTCTCGAACAGGAAGGCAAAGCCGAGCACGATGTAGTTGATCTTCACGTCGGTGATCGGCTCGGGCGTGATGACGTGGATTACGCCCTCGTAGAACGACACGCCGGCACCGATCGCGAAGATCAGCAGCGCGACGATGAAGCTCCAGAAGTACAACTCGCGGCCATGCCCGAGCGGATGCATCTCATCGGGCGGCCGCGCGGCCCGATGAAGACCGTACAGCAGCAGGATCTCATTGCCGGTGTCGACCAGCGAGTGCACGCCCTCGCTCAGCATCGCCGAACTGCCGGTCCACGACGCGGCCGCCAGTTTGGTCACGGCGATCGCCAGATTGCCGACCAGTGCCGCATAAATCGCGGGCTTCGACGAGGATGACGACATCGATCAGGGCGCTCCATTGCCGGTCAGGCGCCGTCATCCCCAAGCGTCCAACCGACACATGCTGATTCCGTCGCAGTCCGGAACCCAATGCTGAGCCCTCAATGTGGTTTCACCGATCCCCTCCGGGCCTATCCCTCAGCGCGAGCCGATCAACGAAAAGCCGCGCGGATGACCGCGCGGCTCTGGGATTGGATGGCGCTGAGACTAGCTCACCGCGGTCGCGTTACGGGCAGGAGCGCCGGACGCCGCCCTTGGCGATGTACGTTCCCGAGGCCGGATCGTAGGTCCGGAACCGCTGCGAACAGTACGCCACCGCATCGTTCTGCGCGGCCGCCTGAGCCTGACTGTTGGCGATCGCGCCGCCGATGATCGCGCCTGCCGCAAGGCCGCCGATCGCGGCGCCCGCGCCCCACCCGCCGTGATGGTGGCGATGACCGTAGTAGCCGCGCGGGCCATAGCCGTAGCCGCGGTGGCCGTGCCAGCCGTGGCGGTACTGCACCTGCTGGATATCCGCCTTCGCGGCCACCGGGTTGGAGGTGGCCATCAGCGGAGCCGCCGAAGCCGGAACCGTCGCAACCGCCAGAGAGCCGGCGATCAGCGCCATGACGGGCATCGTGCGTGACATCTTCATCATTGTCTCCTTGTTCTCTACGGATTCAGAGAGCTAACGGCCGCGCAAACAAGGCGTTCCCGCGTGCAGTGGTCCGCGACAATTCGCACAACGTCCGACAGCGCACAAAACGATGGTTTTGTCTGGATGCGAAGACGATCAAGTAGCTACGCACGGAAGCGGGCCAGCGGTCCACGCGCGACCACGTCGAGGAAAGCTTGATAGCGGCCGCGCAGGTCGGCAAGATCTTGAGGCGCACCGACCTCGCGTTCGGCATCGCCCATCACCAGATCGGCGTGCCTGCGCAGGCTGGATACGCGCGGCGGATCGCGCTCGACGCTGACCACCCGGGTCAAGACTTCGAGCATCGCGATCAGCACCGACGGCTTGCCGGCGGCGTTCTGCCGGATCATGTGCAACATCCCGTCGACCAGCTCGTCGTACTGGACGTGCGGCACCACCAGCACGATTCGGCCCTGCCTGACCGACACGCCTTTCTGCAGGCTCAGCTCCCGCATCTCGCACAGCGCGGCGCCGAGCCGATTGAGAACGCTGATCGCGGTGTGCGGATCGTTGATGCCTGGCGACAGCGCCCGCACCGCGACTTCGACGAGTTGCCGGATAGCGAAGCGCAGATCCGACGACGACGTCAGGCTGGGACTGAGCGCGGTCGCATCGCGGATGGCCTCGGCCGCCCCCTCATGCGGCGGCTTGATCAGCGCGATCGGAGCGCCGGGAAAGACGTAGTCGCCCGGACGCACCAGCAGCCGGATTTCGACCTGCTGCTCGCACGCCCAGGTCGCCAGACCGTGCTCGTCGAGATGGTGGAGATAGCCCTGCCGTGGCTCGCACACCGGCTCGGAATCGCGCCAATGCGCGAGCGGAGGTGGCGGTGGCTGCGGCTCGTTGTCGGCCAGGCCGCGCATCACGCTGCGTACATCGTCACTGACCAGCCCGATTACGGTGTCGACGTTGATCCGGCTCGCCATGTGGTCGACGAAATACACCAGTGTCGCGACGCAGACGAACGCCAGCGCAACACCGACGCCGAGCGCGAGATGAGGCACGAACGCGCCCTCGTCGGCGGTGCGGACGCTGCGCAGCACGATCAGCGCATAGCTGAACGTGCCGAGGAAGATGCCGAGGGTGATCTGGTTGCCGCGGTCGCGCGTGAAGTTGCGCAACAGCCGCGGCCCCATCTGTCCCGCCGCCAGCGACAGCGCCGCGATGGTGATCGAGAACACCGTGCCGGCGACGCCGATCGTCGACGACGCCACGGCGCCAAGCAGCGTGCGCGCGCCGGTGGCCCCGCCGTTGTACAGCCAGTTCTCGAGCAGCCAGGTCGGTACCGTGCCGCTGCGATCGACTTCGATCAGCCCGAACGCGGCGATCGAGCCGAGCAGCACCAACAGTGCCGGGATCAGCCAGAAGGTGTCGGACAAATCATCATAGAATTTGCGGAGGCGCGCGTTCACCGGCTGCTCGCCACTACGGCGCCAGCAGATCGGGTCCGCTCGACCGGCCGGCGCGCGCGGCGCCACAACAGCGCCGCGCCGGCGATCAGGCCGACGGCGGCCCCCGCTCGCAGCCAGGCGGGATTGAACGGAAAGGCGTGGCGCGACGATTGGCTGTCGAACCGCCCGTGCGCGCCGGGATCGCCCCGGCCCGCCCGATACAGATTGTCGGGGACCGAGGGATCCGCCGGCTCGTCGGTGGTTTCGTTCTCGATGCCGGCGCGAGCCAGCAGCCGATCGGCGACCGAGGGCATCAGCATCTGCGCGACGATCGCCTTGAGGGCAGACGTGCCCACCCAATATTCGCGCGGCCGCTCGTAGGCGGCGCGCACCACCGCGGCGGCGATCGCTTCCGGCTGCACGATCGGCGGCACCGGCGCGAGCTTGCGATCGAACTTGTTACGGGCCCAGTCGAATTGCGGCGTATTCACCGCCGGCAGATGCACCATGGTCAGCGTGACGGCGCTGCGCTCGTTCATCAGTTCGCTGCGCAGCGAGTCGATGAAGCCGCGCGTCGCCGCCTTGGCGGCACAATACGGCGCCTGAAATGGAATCGACCGATACGCCAGCGCCGAGCCGATCGAGATGATCGCGCCCCGGTCGCGCGGGCGCATGTGGCGCAGCGCCGCCAGCGTGCCGTGCACCTGGCCAAGATAGGTCACGCGCGTGACCTGAGCGAACTCATCCGGCGCGATATCGACGCTGCTGCCATAAACCGTGACCATCGCGTTGTTGATCCAGACATCGATCGGCCCCAGCTCCCTTTCGATCCGCTCCGCCGCGGCGAACACCGCATCGGCATCGCCGACGTCGGCGACGACCGGCAGCGCGCGCCCGCCGCCCGCTTCGATCGCGCGACGGGCGCTGTCGAGGGCCGCCTCGCCACGTCCGATCAGTGCCACCCGGCAGCCAAGGCGCCCGAACGCCTCTGCGATCGCGCGACCGACGCCGGCACCGGCGCCGGTGACAACCACGGTTCTCACTCTGCGTGTCGTCATGGTCGGCGTCCTCGGAATTCGGTTCGGGAGCAGCGGGCGGCCTGGTGTTGGACCAACGCGGAGCTGGTCCGGCGGTTGCAGGATCTTTTTGCCCGAGCGCCCGACGATGCCGCCGGAAAGCTAAAGGGCGGCCCTGCGGCCGCCCTCGCTCTTCGTCGTGTCGTGACGTTCTTGGTACGCAGCCGGACACTCAGCCCTTGGCGATTGGCACCGCGACGAAGCGGGCCGCGGCGTCGGCGCTCTTCACCCGCATCAGCACGGTCTTCTTGCCGGTCGCGCTCGCCTGCTTCAGCGCGTCGCGGAGGTCGCCGGAGTTGGAGACCGCCTTGCCCGCGACGTCGAGGATGACATCGCCGGTACGCACGCCGCGATCGGCCGCCGGACCGTCCGGATCGACGCTGGTGACGACGACACCCTTCTGACCCGAGCCTTCGACCTCAGCGGCCGGGGCAACGCGGACGCCGAGATAAGGCCGGCCTTCGCTCTGTCCGGACTGATCGTTGCTGGCGACCTTCTGGGTATCGTTCGGCATTTCGGCGAGGCTGAGCGTCATGGTCTTGGCCTCGCCCTTGTGCAGCACGTCGAGCTTCACCGAGGTGCCCGGCGCCATCATGCTGATGGTCCGCGCCAGCGCGCGCGAGTCCTTGATCTCATCGCCGTTGACCGCGGTGATCACGTCGCCGGCCGCGATGCCGGCCTTGGCGGCCGGGCTGCCCTCCTGCGGGCTGTCGACCAGCGCGCCGCGTGCCTGCTTCAGGCCCATGCTGTCGGCGATGTCCGCCGTCACCGGCTGCACCTGCACGCCGAGCCAGCCACGTGTCACCGTGCCCTTGTCCTTGAGCTGCGCGATCACGAGCTTGGCGGTCGCGGCCGGAATGTCGAAGCCGATGCCGACCGAACCGCCCGACGGCGAGTAGATCGCGGTGTTGACGCCGATCACGTTGCCGCTGGTGTCGAACGCCGGGCCGCCGGAATTGCCCTTGTTGATCGGCGCGTCGATCTGCACGTAGTCGTCATAGGGACCCGATCCGATGTCACGGCCGCGCGCCGAGACGATGCCGGCCGTCACGGTGCCGCCGAGACCGAACGGATTGCCGACCGCGACCACCCAGTCGCCGACGCGCGCCGGCTTGTCGGCGAACTTGACGTAGGTGAAATCGTTCTTGGCACCCTCGACCTTGATCAGCGCAAGGTCGGTCTTCTTGTCGGTGCCGACCACCTTGGCGGTGTACACGGTGCCGTCGTCGGTCGTGACCTGTACCGACTTGGCGTGGTCGACGACGTGATTGTTGGTCACCGCGTAGCCGTCCGGCGAAATGAAGAAGCCCGAACCTTCGCCGGTGATCGTTTCATGGCGCTTCGGCATGCCGCCATCCTGGCCGCCGCGGAAGCCGAACTGGCGTTCGAACTGCTGAAACGGCATGCCCTGCATCTGGTCGTCGCTGTCGTCGTTGCGGATCAACGGCGTGGTGCGGGTGTCCTCGTCGATCTTGACGCGGACCGAGATCACCGCCGGCTTCACCTTGCTGACGAGATCGCCGAAGCCGGCCGGAGCGCCAGACGGCGACGCCGCTTCGGCGGCGAACGCCGGCGATGCGAAGGACGGAAATTCGTGCGTCATGTATCCGCCGGTGACCAGCGCGGCGCTCAGCGCCGCGGCCGACGCCAGCAGGGCGAAGCGCCGCGGCTTCATGATCCGGCGCAGCTGCGCATCCGATTTCGGGGTGTAGTCGATGTCGTTGCGGTCGGTCTCATTCTGATTCATGGCGAGGCTCCAGGGCGGGATGAACGGGGCGTGAACTACTCGCTGGAATATAGAGACCCGACATTACGCCGAGCTGTTTGGGGAATTAATCTTTGGAAATAGAGAGCCGCCCGATGGGATCGGTGCGCACACGACTACGCGGCGCACGCGAATGATCTGTCCGAAATTTCATGAAGAACGAGGCACAGACAGAGACAGGATGGAGAGATGAAGCAAGCAGGCCCGCAGGACGTCGAGACGCGCGACACGCCTAGCCACCTCGCTCATCCTCACTTCTCACCATTCATCCGCTTAGTGCGTCATGGCCGGGCTCGTCCCGGCCACCCACGTCTTGCCCCGCGTCGCCCCCAGATACGTGGATGCCCGGCACAAGGCCGGGCATGAATGTTGACCGTGATGCAATCGAAGAGAGGCGCGAGCACACCGCGCGAATCTATCGTCGCAAATTATGCTGTTCGCAGGCTTAACGTTTCTTCAGCGACACCGAGACCTCGCGCACATCGGTGCCCTGCGGCACGATGGTGACGGATTGTGTCGAGCCGCGCGTCGCGACGGACAGCGAGGCGGAGAAGCCCGGGCCACCGACTTGCGCGTCGATGCGACCGCCCCGCGCCGTGCCGGAGACCTGGCCGTTGGCGTTGCGCGTCGCTTCGGTCCAGCTGCCGGTGATACGGCCGCCATTTTCCTCGACATGGCTGGTGATGTCGAACCGGGCGCTGTCGCTGGCGCAAACCAGCGTCTGCTGCAGCAGGCGTCCCCCGCCGGCGACCGCATAGGATGCGCGGCAACGAATGCGCTCGGTCGAGCCGTCCGACAGTTGCACGCGGCCGCTGCCGTTCCAGTAACCGGCCAGTCCGTCGAACGCGCCGGCGGCCATGCTTGCCGTGGACGTCAGCCCGAGCGAGCCGAACAGTACGGCGGCAGACAAAAGCCGCGTAGCGGAAGTCGATATCATCGGGAATTCCTTTCAGTGCAAAGCGCCGAAAGCGATAACAGCGTATGCGCGATCGGGTTTCCTCAAGACGCGGTGATCGACGCGTGAGTGTGTCCCGGCGGGCTCAGCCGTGCTCGCCCATCGCTGCGAGAACCGCACCCGAGTCAGCCACCCAACCGAAGATGCCGCCCTGCGCCTTGATCATCGCAAGTCCGGCAGCGTGGAATTCCGGAAAATAGGAAGCGCAGCCGTCGGCGATGACGATGCAGCGATAGCCGCGGTCGTTGGCCTCGCGCACCGTGGTGTTGACGCAGACCTCGGTGGTGACGCCGCACACCAGCAGCGTGTCGATGCCGTATTTCAGCAGCACGTCGCCGAGCTCGGTGGCGTAGAACGCGCCCTTGCCGGGCTTGTCGATGACGACCTCGTCGGCGCGCGGATACAACGCCGGGATGATGTCGTGGCCCGGCTCGCCGCGGATCAGGATGCGCCCCATCGGCCCGGGATCACCGATCCGCAGGCTCGGGGCGCCGCGCGCCATCTTGGCGGCGGGCGCATCGGACAGATCGGGCAGATGCCCCTCACGGGTGTGGATCACCGGCAGCCCCACCCGCCGCGCGGCGGCGAGCACGGCCGTGGTCGGCGGCACCGCACGAGCGAGCTGCGAGACGTCGTTGCCCAGCGTCTCGCCGAAGCCGCCGGGCTCGAGGAAGTCGCGCTGCATGTCGATGATCAGCAGCGCCGTCGTCGCCCAATCGAGACTGATCGGCGAAGGCTCCGCCACGATGGTTGCAGACGCGGCGGATGTCGGGGGCTGCATGACGTTCTCCTGATCGGATCAGGTCGCATGATAGAGCAACGTCGCCCGCAAAGTCAGCGGGCAGCGGCGCCTCAGCCGATGAAAAGCGCGATCAGCGTGCCGACGATGATGCCGCCACACGCAGCCGAGAGGCCGAACGCCGCGCCCCACACGGCGAAATACAGGATCACGGAGCCCAGACTTTTCTCGAGATGATCGCCATACATCAGGAAGCCCGCGGCGCAGCCGGCGAGCAGTACGGCTGCCACGACGATCCGTACCCACAAGGCCCGCCGCGGCGCGCGCGCCTGATACCACGCGCCCCACCCGAACGCCGCGGCCAGCGCCAGCCAGATCAAGATAAACCGGACAGCCATGGTGCCTTCCTGCAGATCTCCTGACTACAGCTTTCGACCTAAAGGGTGAAGTCAACGATCGGATGACGCGTCGCATGCGGCACGGTTTTCGGCTAGGTTCTGGCCCACTCCGGCCTGGAAGAGTACGCCCCCGCTTGACCGATCCGTCCCCGCTCCCGCGACCGACGCGCCAGCTGGCCCCCGACGCCAGGCCGGGCGACGCAGCGTTGTTCGAAGCGATCGGCCTGACCAAGCGCTATGGCGGCTTTGTCGCCAATGATTCGATCGATCTCGCCGTCGCGCCCGGCCGGATTCACGCGCTGCTCGGCGAAAACGGCGCAGGCAAATCGACCCTGGTGAAGCTGATTTGCGGCCTGATCCAGCCGGACGGCGGCGCGATGCGTTGGCGCGGCGCGCCGTTCGCCCCCGAAGGCCCTGCCGAGGCGCGCGCGCACGGCATCGGGCTGGTGTCGCAGCACTTCGCGCTGTTCGACAACCTCACCGTCGCCGAGAACGTGGCGCTCGGCTTGCCTGCCGCCACGCCGCTGCGCTCCTTGGCGGCCCGGCTCGCGCAGGTCTCGGAAGATTACGGCCTGCCGCTCGATCCCAAGCGCGAGGTCTGGCGGCTGTCGGTCGGCGAGCGGCAGCGGATCGAGATCGTGCGGGCGCTGCTGCAGGAGCCTCGCTTCCTGATCCTCGACGAGCCGACCGCGGTGCTGACGCCATCCGAGGCCGACCGGCTGTTCGCCGAGCTCGAGCGGCTGCGCGCCGAGGGCCGCGCCGTGCTGTATATCTCGCACCGGCTGGACGAAGTGCAGCGGCTGTGCGACGTCGCCACCATCCTGCGCGGCGGCCGCGTGGTCGCGACATGCGATCCACGCGCCAATACCACGGCCTCGCTGGCGCGGCTGATGGTCGGCAGCGAGGTGAGCCAGCCGCGATCGCAGCCGGGCCATGCGATCGGCGCGGCACGCCTGTCCGTCGCCGGTCTCGACATCAACCCGGACGACCCGCACGGCACGGCGCTGCAGGCCGTATCGTTCGACGTTCGCGGCGGCGAGATCGTCGGCATCGCGGGCGTCGCCGGCAACGGCCAGGAAGAGTTGTTCGCCGCGCTGTCCGGCGAGGCGCTGGTGCGCGACGCGCGCAGCATCCTGATCGATGGCCAGCCGTGCGGTGATCTGCCGATCACCCGTCGCCGTGAGCTCGGCGCCGCCTTCGTGCCGGAGCAGCGGCTCGGCCATGCCGCGGTGCCGACGCTGTCGCTTTCGGACAACGCGCTGCTGACGCATCACGCCGAGCCGAGCCTGGTGCGGCACGGCTTTATCAGACGCGCCGCGCTGCGGGACCTGGTCGAGCGGATCAGCACGGCGTTCGATGTCCGCACCGCGGCGCGCGATCCGGAAGCGCGGCGGCTGTCGGGCGGCAATCTGCAGAAGTTCATCGTCGGCCGCGAGATCCTGCGGCAGCCGAAGCTGCTGGTCGTCAACCAGCCGAGCTGGGGCCTCGATGCCGGGGCGGCCGCGGCGATCCGGCAGGCGCTGATCGACCTCGCCGCGCAGGGCGCCGCGGTACTGGTGATCAGTCAGGATCTCGACGAACTGATCGAGATCGCCGACCGGATCGGCGTGATGTTTCACGGCCGGCTGTCGCCGCTCGCGGCATCGTCCGCGATCGATCGCGAGCAGCTCGGTCTACTCATGGGCGGCAGCGGTTGGCCGCAGCGGGAGGCGCAGCATGCCGCTGGTGCTTGAACGCCGCGCGGAGCGATCGCCGCTGGTCGCGGCGCTGTCGCCGCTGATCGCCATCGCGCTGACGCTGCTCACCATGACGGCGCTGTTCGCTGCGCTCGGCAAGGACCCGCTCGCCGCACTGACTGCGTACTTCATCGCGCCGCTGACCGACAGCTACGCGTTGCAGGAGATCGCGGTGAAGGCCTCACCACTGGTGATGATCGCGATCGGGCTGGCGCTGTGCTACCGGGCGAACGTCTGGAACATCGGCGCCGAGGGCCAGATGCTGATCGGCGCCGTGGCGGGAAGCTGGCTGGCGGTGATCACCCACGGCAGCGAGGCGGGCCCGTGGCTGCTGCCGGCGATGCTGCTGCTCGGCGCCGCGGCGGGCGCGCTCTATGCGCTGATCCCGGCGCTGTGCAAAGTCCGGTTCGGCGCCAGCGAAATCCTGATCAGCCTGATGCTGGTCTACATCGCCGATCTCGTGCTCGACTATCTGGTGCGCGGGCCGTGGCGCGATCCCGCAGGCTTCAACTTCCCGACCACCGCCGAATTCGACGCCGCCGCTACGATGCCGCTGCTGATCGACGGCAGCCGCGTCCATGTCGGTGTGATCCTGACGCTGCTAGCGGTGATCGGCGCGACGATCCTGCTCGGCCGCACGCTGAAAGGCTTCGAGATCCGCGTCGTCGGCGCCGCGCCGCGCGCCGCGCGCTTCGCCGGCTTCAGCGCCGAGCGGCTGACGCTGACGACCTTCGCGATCTCCGGCGCGCTGGCTGGACTCGCCGGCATCCTCGAGGTCGCCGGCCCGGTCGGGCACCTGCAGCCGGGCTTCTCGCCGGGCTACGGCTTCACCGCGATCATCGTGGCGTTTCTCGGCCGACTCAATCCGCTGGCGATCTTGATCGCCGGGCTGTTTCTGGCACTGACCTTCATCGGCGGCGAGCAGGCGCAGATCACGTTGAAGATCCCGCAGGACATGACGCGGGTGATCCAGGGCGTGCTGCTGTTCTACGTGCTCGCCTGCGACTCGCTGATCCTGCACCGGATCCGCTGGACGGCGCCGCAGCGGAAGGCGGCCTGACATGTTCGAAGCGATCCTGCTGTCGATCATCGCCGCCTCGACGCCGCTGCTGCTGGCGGCGAGCGGCGAACTCGTCGCCGAGCGCGCCGGCGTCCTCAATCTTGGCGTCGAGGGCATGATGATCCTCGGCGCCGCCTGCGGCTTCGCCGGCGCATGGGCCACCGGCTCGACCGCGATCGGCACGCTGTGCGGCATCGCCGCCGGCATGGCGTTGGCTGCGATGTTCGCGCTGATGACGATCGGCCTTGCGGTCAATCAGGTGGCGGCCGGCTTAGCGCTCACCATTCTGGGGACCGGCCTTGCCGGCCTGATCGGCCTTTCCTTCGTCGGCGAACGCATCACGCCCGCGCCACATCTGGCGATCGAGGGCCTCACGTCGCTGCCGGGCATCGGCCGGTTGCTGTTAGGCCAGACGGCGTTCGTCTATCTGTCGGTGGGACTGATCGTCGCAATCGCCTTCGTGCTGGCCCGCACCCGCATGGGGCTGATCCTGCGCGCCGCCGGCGACGATCCGGCCTCGGCGCATGCGCTCGGCCATCGTGTGGGGCGAATCCGTACGCTCGCGGTGCTGTTCGGCGGCGGCTGCGCCGGGCTCGCGGGCGCCAGCCTGCCGCTGGCCGATACGCCGTTCTTTGCGCCCGGCATGACGGCGGGCCGTGGCTGGATCGCGCTGGCGCTGGTGGTGTTCGCCTCGTGGCGGCCGGGCCGTCTGGTGGCCGGGGCCTATCTGTTCGGCGCGGTGTCGATCCTGCAATTGCACGCGCAGGCGTTCGGGCTCGGCATGCCGCCGCAACTGATGACGGCGCTGCCCTATCTTGCCACGATCCTGGTGTTGGTGCTGATCTCCCGGGTGTGCCGCGGCGGATCGGTGGCGCCGGCGGCGCTCGGAACCAGCTTCGTTCCGGATCGGTAAAGCGAAACAGATACATCACGTGAGCGGAGAGGACTGGATGACGAAGGCGATAGTGACGGCGGCGCTGCTGCTGGCCGGATGCGCGGGGCTGTCGGGCGCCGCGGCGCAGGACAAGCCCGCCAAGCTTAAGATCGGCTTCGTCTACATCGGCCCGGTGGGCGATTTCGGCTGGACCCATCAGCACGATCAGGCGCGCCAGGCGCTGGTCAAGCAGTTCAGCGACCGGATCGAGACCACCTTCCTCGAAAGCGTCAGCGAAGGGCCCGACGCCGAGCGCTCGATCGAGCAACTCGCGCGCGCCGGCAACAAGCTGATCTTCACCACCTCGTTCGGCTATATGGATTCGACCATCAAGGTCGCCAAGAAATATCCCGACGTGAAGTTCGAGCACGCCACCGGCTACAAGCGCGAGAAGAACGTCGCGACCTATTCGGGCCGGTTCTATGAGGGCCGCTACGTGCAGGGCACGATTGCGGCAAAGATGTCGAAGAAGGGCGTGCTCGGCTATATCGGCTCGTTCCCGGTGCCCGAAGTGATCTCCGGCATCAACGCCACCATCCTGGCGGCGCAGAAGGTCAACCCGGATATCAAGGTGAAGATCGTCTGGGTCAATTCCTGGTTCAATCCCGGCAAGGAAGCCGAAGCCGCCAAGGCGCTGCTCGATCAGGGCGCCGACGTGATCATGCAGAACACCGACAGCGCCGCCGCGATGCAGATCGCCAACGAACGCGGCGCGCTGGCCTTCGCGCAGGATTCCGACATGATCAAGTTCGGCCCCAAGGCGCAGCTGACCGGCATCATCGCCAACTGGGCGCCCTACTACACGGCACGCGTCCAGGCCGTGCTCGACAACACCTGGCAGCCGGGCGACACCTGGGGCGGGCTGAAGGACAAGATGATCCTGATGGCCCCCTACACCAACATGCCCGAGGACGTGAAGAAACTCGCCGCCGACACCGAGGCCGGCATCATCGACGGCAGCATCAAGCCGTTCGCCTGCCCGGTCGTCGATCAGGACGGCAAGGACGTCGAATGCAAAGGCGGCGATCACCTCGACGACAGCCAGATACTCGGCATGAACTTCTACGTGAAGGGCATCGACGACAAGATCCCGGGGAAGTAGCGACGCGGGCGGGACCGAAGAGTGATCGCGCCCCCTCGCGGTCATCGCCGGGCTCGACCGGGCGACCCAGTATTCCCGGGCGTTCGCGGCTCGGCGCCGCCCGCACTCTGCGATCCTGGACCGCCCGCCTGCGCGGGTGACGACACGGGTGAATGGTCGAGCCCCTCAGCATCATCAATAGTGATACGCGGGCACCTCAATGCAGCCGCGGTCCCTTCAGGAACTTGGCGCGGTCGGCGGAGTGGAGAGTGACGTCGAACGTCGCGCCGCCGCTGAACAGGGTCAGCGGGACTTCGACGCCGGCGCTGCCGAGCGACCAGAGCTTGCGATAGAAATCGGCTTCCGTGGACACCTTCTCGCCCGCAACCGAGAGGATAACGTCGCCGGTCTTCAGCTCGGCGCGCGCAGCCGGCCCTTTCGGGGCGATGCCGACGACCACGATCTTGTCCTCGATCTCGGTCGAGTACAGGCCGAGCCACGGCCGCGCCGGCTTGTTGGGCCGGCCGATCGTGCGCAGATCTTCGAGCACCGGCTTCAACAGATCGATCGGCACCATCATGTTGTAGTGTTCGTCACTGCCGCTGCGCTCGATCTGCAGCGAGCCAATGCCGATCAGTTCGCCGGTCGCCGACAACAACGCAGTGCCGCCCCAATTCGGATGCGACGGCTCGGTGAAGATCGCATCGTCGAGCAGATACTCCCAGTAGCCGGCGAACTCCTGCCGCGCCGCGATCCGCCCCGCGACCGAGCGGCTGCGTCCGCCGACGCCGCCGACGATCACGCGGTCGCCGGTCTTCGCCGCCGACGAATTGCCGAGCGGCAGCGCCGGCAGATCGATCGAGCCAAGCGCCTGCACCAGGCCGAAGCCGCTCTCCTGATCGAAGCCGACCGCATGGCCCTCGACCACGCGACCATCGCCGAGATGCAGCCAGACCGTCTCGGCCTCGGTGATCAGATAGCCGATCGTGAGCAGCAGACCGTCATCGATCAGCACCGCGTTGCCGGCGCGTTCGGTGCCGAGCGTATTGGCCGTGAAGGCGTCCGGCGGAATGATCGCGTGCAGGCCGACAACGGCCGACAGCGCGCGGTCGAGATCGAACGGAAAGTCGGCGGCACGCGGCCGGATCGCGGCCGGCACATTCCATTCGGGCAAGGAAGGCATCCGGCGTCTCCTGTTCGGCCCAACGGGCGGAACACGAAATATCGGAGCCGGCAGGGCCAATTGCAAGCCGGGGTGGCGGCCGGAGCCGCCGTTCCGCGCCGGGCTCAGCCTTCCTTATGCACCTGCGACGTCTCGACGATCTTGCGCCAGCTCTCGGTCTCGGCCCGCATCATCGCGCCGAACTGGGCCGCATCGCCGTGCAGCGGGATCGCGCCGAGCTCGGCGATGCGCTGCTTGATGGTCGAATCGTCCAGCGCGGCGTTGATCGACAGGTTCAGACGGTCGATCACGTCCGCCGGCGTACCGTGCGGCGCGCCGACGCCATAGAACGAACTGGTGTCGTAACCGGCGAGCGTATCGCCGATCGGCGGAACATCGGGCAGCACCGCGGAGCGCTCGCGCATGGTGACGCCGAGCGCGCGGATCTTGCCGGCATTCACCAGTTCGAACGACGAGGTCACATTGTCGAACATCGCCTGGATCTGGCCCGACATCAGGTCGGTGAGCCCCGGCGCGGAGCCGCGATACGGCACGTGCACCAGATTGACGCCAGCGAGCGACTTGAACAGTTCGCCCGACAGATGCAACGAGGTGCCGATACCCGAGGAGCCGACGCTGATCTTGCCGGGGTTGGCCTTGGCGTAGGCGATGAACTCCGCGACGTTCTTCACCGGCAGATCGTTGTTGACGACCAGCACCAGCGGAATTCGGGCGAGCCCGGCAACCGGCGCGATGCTCTTGGCGAAATCGAACGGCAGCGTCTTGTCGAACGACGCGTTGATCGCGTTGGCCGTGCTGGTGAGCAGCAGCGTGTAGCCGTCGGCCGGAGAGTTGATCACCGCCTGGGTGCCGATCGTGCTGCCGGCGCCCGGCTTGTTCTCGACCACGAAGGACTGCCCCAGCTTCTCGGACAGATACTGGCACACCATCCGCGACAGCACGTCGGTGGCGCCGCCTGCCGCATAGGGCACGATCCAGCGCACCGGGTGGGCCGGATAATTCGAGACCTCTGCGAAGGCAGGCGTCGCCCGTACGCCGAATAACGCGGCGGCAGCACCCACCGTCGAACCGAGAAACGCACGCTTGCTGATCATCATCGTCTCCGACCTGGTATCTCTCCAAGCCTATAGCGCTGTTCCGCCGCGGCTTCATCGCAATGCCGCAGATGTGGTAAAGGCCGACGAACCCGGACGGCCACCCCGCGCGCGCCAACGATAAGCCAGCGTTAATCCCGCTTTCCTACACTTCGCGCGCGGCGGTCCGTCACCGCCGGCGCTCCGGTCGGCGGCAGCCGCGGTCCGCGCCGCCCCCTCGCGCCTGGCGCGACACGGTTAACGAAGTGTTTTCTCGCCGGCGACGCAAGGTTGCAGCATGACCGACTTTGCCATCGCGGCTCCTTCGAGTACGGCGCCTCGCCTGCGCAGCCTGCAGCTCGCGCTGCTGTGGTTCGTCGGCGCCAGCGGCGCGATCGTCTTCATCGAGCCAAGCCCGTATGAATTCGCCGTCCTCGTGTCCCTGCTGCTGTTCATGGCGACGGGACTGCGGATCACGCCCGCGCTGCTCATTCCGATCGGACTGCTGATCGGGGTGGAATTCGGCTACACCATCGGCGCTTCCACCCTGCTCGACGATCCGCTGATCCTGAACTGGCTGCTGACCTCCTGGTACATGGCCATCACCGCGATGTTCTTCGCGCTGGTCGCGCTGGAAGACACCAGCGCGCGGATCGATGCGATCGCCAACGGCTATCTGGTGGGCGGCCTGATCGCCGCGCTGGCCGGCATCGCCGGCTATTTCAACCTCATTCCCGGCGGCGGCGATCTCCTCACCTTCGCGGGTCGCGCGCGCGGCACCTTCAAGGACCCGAACGTGCTCGGCGCGTTTCTGATCTTTCCGGCGATCCTCGCGCTGCAGCGGGTGATCGAGGGCTCATTCTGGAGCGCAGTGCGCAACGCGATCGCGTTCGGCATCATCGCGCTGGCGATCTTCCTGGCCTTCTCGCGCGCCGCGTGGGGAACGCTGGCCGGCGCGTCGGTGCTGATGGTCGCGCTGATGTTCGTCACCGCCCCGACGCAGCATCGGCGGCTGCGTATCGTGCTGCTGGCGATGCTGGCCGGCGTGTTGCTGATCGCTGCGCTCGCGGTGCTGCTGTCGTTCGACCAGATCGACGCGCTGTTCAAGGAGCGCGCCAGCCTGTCGCAGCCCTATGACAGCGGCCGGTTCGGCCGATTCGGCCGGCATCTGCTCGGCGCCGCGATGGCGCTGGACTATCCGACCGGCATCGGGCCGCTGCAATTCCGCCGCTTCTTCCCCGAGGACACCCACAACTCTTTCCTGAACGCCTTCATGTCCGGCGGCTGGATCAGCGGCATCCTGTATCCGGCCCTGGTGTTCATCACCGCGGCTTATGGTCTGCGCAACGTCTTCGTGCGCACGCCGTGGCAGCGCACCTCCATCGTCATCGTCTCGACCATGATCGTGACGCTGCTCGAGAGCTTCATTATCGATACCGACCATTGGCGGCATTATTTCTTGCTGCTCGGCTTGACCTGGGGCGTGGCAATTGCGAGCAGTCGCGTCCGGTTCCAGAGCAACGCCAGCCCCTGACCTCCGGCTCGTCGAGGCCGGCCACGGAAAGCCCAGATGGAGAGCTACATCCTCGTCACCGGCGGCGCCGGCTATATCGGCAGCCACATGACGCTGGCGCTGCAGGCCGCCGGCGAGCGCCCGCTGGTGATCGACGATCTCTCCACCGGCCGGCGCGATGCGATCCCGGACGGCGTGCCACTGTTCCAGGGATCGGTCGGCGACGCCGCCTTCGTCGGCCACATCATGGACCGCTATCCGATCGCCGCGATCGTGCATTTTGCGGCCAGCATCGTGGTGCCGGACTCGGTCGCGCAGCCGCTCGATTACTATCGCAACAACACTGCCAACGCCCGCACGTTGCTCGACTGCGCGGTGAAGCGCGGCGTGCCGCATGTCGTGTTCTCGTCGACCGCGGCGGTCTATGGCGAGCCGGACCGGACGCCGATCGCCGAGGATCAGCCGACGCAGCCGATCAATCCTTACGGACGCTCCAAGCTGATGGTGGAGTGGATGCTCGGCGACGTCGCGCATGCCCACCCGTTCACCTACGCGGCGCTGCGTTACTTCAACGTCGCCGGCGCCGATCCGGAAGGCCGCACCGGCCAATCCACGCCGAACGCGACGCATCTGATCAAGATCGCCGTACAGGCCGCGCTCGGCAAGCGCGACGGCCTCGACGTATTCGGCACCGACTATCCGACCGCCGACGGCTCGTGCATCCGCGACTACGTCCACGTCAGCGACCTCGTCGCCGCGCATCTCGACGCGCTGCGCTATCTGCGCGCGGGCCATCCGAGCATCACCTGCAACATCGGCTACGCCACGGGCTATTCGGTGCTCGAAGTGATCGAGGTGGTGAAGCGCGTCTCGGGCGTGGACTTCCCGGTCCGCATCAAGGGCCGCCGCGCCGGCGATCCCGCGGCGCTGGTGGCGTCGAATGCGCGCGCCAGGACGGCGCTGGGCTGGACGCCGCGCTACGACGATCTCGAGACCATCGTGCGCCACGCGCTTGCATGGGAGAAGCGGCTCTAGCCGCGAGCCGGGTTCCACGCTGTGGATGAAACCTGCTCCATCCCGGCACGCCGCATCGTTCTGACACAGCGCTGATGCAGGCCGGCACAGTCGACCGCAAATCGCGCGCGCATCGTTACTGCATCATTAACTGTTTTACCTTGTCGCGCGGAAACGGTTAAGCCGCGCTTGCAAGGCTGTTAAGAAGCGCTGATTGTTTGTCTTCAATGCCAGTGGAACACGTCCTCAGCGACGATTTGGAATTCGCGATGCCCCAGGTGCAGATTGCCAAGCGAGCCCAGACGACGGGCGCCGAGCGGCGTGCGTCGGACCGCCGGGTGGCTCCGTTCTCGATCGAGTCGATCGAGGCGCTGCCGTTCGGCGAGCGCCGCGTCGGCGGCGAGCGTCGGCGCAGCCGCTTCCTGCACTGGAAGCGCAATCTGATCGGCGGCCTTCCGATCGTCGTGGCCGATCGAGTCGAGACCGCGCGCGCGATGGTGGACGAAGCGCTGAAGCGCCGCGGGCTGTGGCGCTACCCGGCCTACATGACCTCGACCAACGGCGAGGTGACGTATCGCTGCGCGGTCGATCCCGCCGAGCACGCGATGTTTCTGCAGGCCGATGCCATTCATGCCGACGGCATGCCGCACGTGTTCGTGTCGCGCTTCAAATGCGACGTGCCGCTGCCGGAGCGGGTGGCGACGACGGATCTGTTTCACGACGTCGCGCGGGAGGCGAGCAAGCGCGGCGCCACCATGTTCATGCTCGGCGCCGACGAAACCTCGAACCGGCTCGCCGCCGAGCTGGTCACAAGTCGCTATCCCGATCTCAAGCTGGTCGGACGCCGCAACGGCTTCTTCGCCGATCAGGACGAGGAGATCGCGGCTTGCCGGCAGATCGCCGAACTCGCGCCCGACATCCTCTGGGTGTCGATGGGCGTGCCGCGCGAACAGCTGTTCATCGGCCGGCATCGTCACCTGCTCACCACAGTCGGGGTGATCAAGACCTCGGGCGGCCTGTTCGACTTCCTGTCGGGGTCGAAGCCGCGCGCGCCGCTGTGGATGCAGCGCCTCGGCTTCGAATGGCTGTGGCGGATGGCGCTGGAGCCGCGACGGCTCGGCATGCGCTATCTCAAGACCAACCCCTATGCGATGTATCTGCTGCTGACGCAGACGACGCGCTGATCAGCCTCGCCGGCCGTCACTTGCGCGGCCGGAACAACATCTGGTCAGTGATGGCGATCTGATCCGGCCGATAATGGCCGATGCCCCATTCGGTCTGCAGCCCGTACGGCGGATCGTTCGAGGGGCCGATCAGCCACCAGCTTCCGCTGATTGGCTGCTGATCGCCCGTGAAGGTCGGGCCGCCCTCCGCGCCGTATTTTCCGTTCATGTAGTCGAGCAGATTGCGCGCCCATTCGCGCGTCTCGGGCGTGCGCAACGACGCACCCATTTCGCCGATCCACACCGGCGCAATGTTGTCGCGGACCAGATAGCCCCAGGTCGCATTCATCCGGTCGACAAAGCCCTTGCCGGTTTCGGCAATGCCCCAGCGCTTGGTGTCGGCGATCTCCTCCGGATATTCGTGAACCGAATACACCAGCTTGTTGGGGATCTTCAGCCGCACCGGATTGGCGCCTGCCGCTGTCAGATTGCCGGCCGGCGCCGCGAGGGTCGGGTCCATGCCGGAGGATTTCGGCGGCGGCTTGTAGGTCTCGGGTCCCTCGCAGATGATCAGCACGCCGGGCTCGACGTCATGGATCGCTGAGCCATAGTCCTCACACATCGCCTTGATATCGGTGGGGCCGCCGCCGCCCCAGGTGATATGGCCGCGGTCGCCGTTCGGCTCATTGTGCAAGTCGTAGCCGATCACGGTCGGATT
Organism: Rhodopseudomonas telluris; assembly: GCF_042432815.1. NCBI lineage: Bacteria > Pseudomonadati > Pseudomonadota > Alphaproteobacteria > Hyphomicrobiales > Nitrobacteraceae > Rhodopseudomonas > Rhodopseudomonas telluris. Next base: position 476,533 of record NZ_JBHLWM010000001.1, on the reverse strand, counting down.
GCCCGCGAAGGTCTTGGCAATCCGCAGCCAGTTCTCCTTGACCATCTCGGCGGAGAAGCGGCCCGGCGCGATGCCGTCGGTGTTATTGGTGCCAGGACCGAGATCGAACCACAGACCGTTGCGCTGCTGGCCGGCAGTGCCCTGATTGGTATGGTGATCGAAGATCACCTTCAGGCCGATCTGCCCGGCGTAATCGACGATGCGCCGGAACGCGGTCAACGTCGTGACGTAGCGATAGCGGCCGTCGGCGCGCGGCGTCTCGGACGCGAGCAGTTCGGGATTGAGCGTCGTGTTGATCCAGCCGAGCCGATCGCTGTAGCCGTGCAGCGGCGTGTCGAGGCCGAGGTCGATCCAGGGAAGACGCACGGTGTTGAAACCGGCATCGACGATGGAGTCGAGCACCGTCTTGTAGCTGACCGTCCAGATGCCGGAAGGCGCCGCGCCCGGCGGGCCCTCGGTGCCGTTCCAGCCGATCGAGGCGATCCGCACGGGGCGGCCGGCGTCGTCCACGATCTGGCTGCCGCGCGTGCTGAGATAGCCGGGCGGCAGCAGATAGCCCCCGCGTCCGGCGGGCCGCAGATCCGCCGCCTCGCGCACGATCGCCGGCGGATCGTCGACATGGCTGGGGACCGCGGCGTCCACGGCTCAGCTCACCCAGTCGCGCGGCGCATCCGGCTTGCGGAACAGCGCCGAGATCACCACCAGGAAGATCGCAAAGGTGAAGAAACGTCCGGCGAACGAGCCGAAGGTGTTGCACAGGAACAGGAACACGGCGATCGGGAAGATCGCCTTCCAGGTCATCCGCCGATACGCTTCCCAGATCAGCAGGAGCACGCCGAGCATGATCATCGAGGCGACCACCACGCCCTGGAACACGCTCATCTGGATGAACGGATTCTCGACGCCCCATTCCAGTCCGAACGAATACACCTGCGAGCGCACATAGTCGGTGTGCGCGCCCCACAGCATGTCGCCCCAGTTGAACGACAGCAGCAGCGGCACCATGATCCAGCGGGTCCGTGCGCTGCCGCCATCCTCGGTGAAGCGATCGAACATCTGATCGAACGCGCCGATCGAGGCCAGCACCGCGACCGCGGCGATGCCGATCGGAATGATGGTGAACCACACGATCAGCGCGGTGCGCGACAGCTTCATGCCGGCTGCGGCGCGCAGCAGCGTCCACGCCAGCATCCCGGCCATGATCACCGCCGTCAGCAGGAACGCGGTGCGGCCGCCGAAGGCGAGCAGCGCGGCGCATTGCAGCCCGATCATCGGCATCCGCAGATTTTGCCGCAGCGCGGTGCCGGCGCCGCACAGCAGGCTGACGATATAAACGCAGGTGATGGTCGCGGCGTGCAGCGGGTGGCTGAGAAACGCGGTCGCGCGCGGTTCGACCGTGGTCATGCCGTCCGGCGAGTAGGTGATCAGCGGGAAGATATTGAAGCCGATGGCGAGTTCGATCACCGCCAGCAGCGCGTTGGCGAAGAAGAACCAGTGCAGGAAGCGCTCCAGCCGGTCCATGTTGTCGGGCGACACGAACGGCAGCAGCATCGCGCACAGGAACAGATGCAGGTCGGTGTCGAAGAACATGCCGAAGCCGTTGCGGCCGTCGGCGACGATGTTGACGACCGCGAACACCGACGCGCAGAGAAAGAACAGCGAGCCGAGCTTGGTGGCCAGATAATAGCGGGCGAGATCGCCTTTCTGCGGATAGGTGACGACGAACACGCCGAACAGCAGCACGATGAAATAGGTCGAGACGTGGATCTTGGTGATCGGCGAACCGCCGATCGAGCTGTAATCGTAGCCGATCAGGTCGAGCACATTTGCCGACACGATGAACAGCAGCACGATGTAGATCGCCATCATCTTCTGGACGAGCGGCCCGGCGAAGGGCAGCCGCAGCCGAACCAGCGACGTGGATGGCGCAGCAGGGCCGAACGCCGCCGACGAATGCGGCGTGCCCTGCCCGCGCGCCGTCATGCCGCCACCGAGACGTCCGGCTCGACGATCACCACGCGCGCCTTGACCTGGCGATGGCGCAGCAGTTCGACCAGGATCGCCGCATCCTCGCTCTTGCCGCCCGCGCCCTGCGACAGGAACACGACCTCGTCGGCCATGTAGTACAGGCCGAATTCGGAAGCCGACCCGCCCATCTCGCCGCCGTCGACGATGACGCGGTCGAACACGCGGAGCTGCTGCAGCGCGGCGGACAGCGCCTGCCTGGCTCGCGGATCGCGCGCGGCCAGCGCCGACAGCCCGACCGGGACGACACGCATCGCGGTCGGCTTGTGCAGCCGGACGACGTGATGAACGTCGGCGGCGCCGTTCATCACGTCACGCAGGCCGGGCGCCTTGTCGAAGCCGAGCCGCGAGGTGGTCGAATGACGGGCGAGATCGGCGTCGACCAGCATCACATCCAGCCGGTTGGCGATGACGGTGCGGGCGAGCTGCAGCGCGACGTCGTCGAGCCACGCGCCGCGCTGGACCTGCACCAGCACGATGGTGGTGCCCTTCGGCGCCGCGAGCAGCTCTTCGCCGAGCGCCGCAAGACGGCCGACCTTGCTTTGAACCACGGCCGGCCGCGGCGCTGGCGCGGAGGCGACCACGTCGGCGGGCGCCAGCGCCGGCGCATCCGGCACGGCTTCGGGATCCGGCTCGAGGCCCGGACGATCGAACGCGTCGCGCGCCAGCGCCGCCGCGATGCCGATGGTGATGCCGGCGAACAGCGCCGCCGCCAGCATGATCAGCGTCGGCGGCCAGCTCTTGCTCTCCGGCGTGGTGGCGCGCGAGATCAGGCGGATGTTGGTGGTGTCGATGCCCTGGCGTTCCTCGGCGGTCTTCGCCTTGGCGAGGAAGCTCTCGTACACGATGCGGCTCGACTCCGCCTTGCGCTCGAGTTCGCGCAGCGGAACCATCGCCTTGTCGTTGGTCTCCGACTGCTTCTTCAACGCGTCGAAATTGGCCTGCAGGTTCTGCACATTGGTCCGTTCGCTGGCCTCGGTATTCCGCACCGAGCGCGCGATGTTCTTCAGCTCGCGCTGGATCGCCGCCTGCGCGTCCCGCACCTGCGCGCGCGCCGCCTGCAGCGCCGGGTGGTTCGGTCCGTCGATCTGCGCGAGCTGCGCTTCCTCGCGCGACACGTCGGCGAGCCGCGACCGAAGCTGCACGATCGCGGCCGACTGGATCGCTTCCGGCAGCGCTTCGAGACCGGCGTCGCCATGCTCGATGGTTTCGATCAGGCGGACACGCGCCTGCGCGTCGGCGAGGCGCGTCTTGGCGTTGGTGAGTTGCGTATTGACTTCGTCGAGCTGCTGCTCGGTCACCATGCGGCTGCGGGAACCGACCAGATTGTTGGCCGCCTTGAAGGCCGCGACCGCCTCTTCGCCGCGCTTCACTTCCTGTCTTAGCTTGCCGAGTTGCGCCGAAATCGCCTCCGAGGTGCGGCGCTGAAATGCCGAATTGGCGCCGGCCTGCTCTTCGAGATACGAGGTCGCCACCGCGTTGGCGAGCGCCGCCGCGCGCGGCGCCGTATCGGCCGACGCCAGAATATCGATCACGAAGGAGCGGTCGATCCGCTTCGTCGCGACGTTCTTGCGCAGATTGCGCAGCGTCACCAGCGCGCGGTCTTCGGTTCGGCCGAGACCGATCACCGATTTTACTAGCCGCCCGATCGTAATTCGCTCGCCGTTGAATTCGGGATCGTCCTGCAGCTTGAGCTGCTCGATGACGCGGTTCAGCACCTCGTTCGAGGTGATGATCTTGAGCTGGCTTTCCACCAGCAACAGGCCGTCGCCGGGAACCGAATTCTGCAGCGGGTCGTCCTTCGGCGTGTACTGATCGCGCGGATCGACGAACACCTGCGCGGTTCCGGTGTAGGACGGATGCGCCACCAGCAGATACGCCACCACGATGCCGCACAGCACCGCCGGGATGCCGATCACCCAGCTCCGCCGCCGCGACAGAATGCCGAGCACGTTCCTGAAATCGATCCCGTCGGAGATCCGGTCTGTCGGCACTTCGGGCGAAGTCGGCTTGGGCGACATGATACTTTACAACTCGCTGGATCTACGAACCCGGATCATGAGCCGCGAAGGCCGATGATGTAACTGCGGCGACGCGCCGCGATTGCGTCGATGCCGATGCCCGCGGCAGCCGCCGAACCCATCCGGACTACGCCTGAGCCGCTTTGCACACTGACTACAAAGTAAAGAACTAGGGTTAATCGGCGGTTACGCGTCGGCGCCGGGGGTGCATTGACGATCGATTAACACCGATCGCAACCGGAACAGCCGCGCGACGTTTCGCGCAGAGATCCTTCAGATTAACCGCATACAAGGATACTCACCCGGACCGCAGACATTTCCTGTAAACCGCCCACACAATGCGTAACTCTTCATTAACCTTGAACCGGCGCCTCACGGCCGGCCCATTGGACGAAGTTTTGCCGACGCCATCTCCGATGACCCGCGATCAGGACAGCCGGGCCCGCAGCGGCCTCGCCCTCGCGCGCCGCGAATCCGGCGAGCGATCGGCGCCGGACGACGCCGCGGAGGCGATTTCGGGCAAGCCGCAGCGGGCGCGCGTGCTGCTGGTGCAGACCCAGGCGGAGAACGCGGGCGCGCAGGAAATCTCGCGTCTGGTCGGCGCAGGCCTCGCGGCACGCGGCTATGACGTCCACAATCTATTCTTCTTCCGGCAGTCGCGGTCGTTCGACGAGCCACCGCAGACCGTGTACTGCGCGGCGCGACGGCCCGGCGACCCGCTATCCTTCCTGCGGTTTCTCGGCACGCTGCATCAACGCATCCGGCAGATCCGGCCCGACGTGATCCTGACGTTTCAGCACTACGGCAATGCGATCGGCGGCGCGGTCGCGCGGCTGGCCGGACCCGCGCCGGTGATCGCCAATCAGGTATCGGCGCGTCTGACCATGCCCGCCTGGCTGCGCGGCATCGACCGCGTGATGGGACAGCTCGGCGTATTCGCGCGGATCACCGTGAACTCGCAAGACATGTTGCGCGACTATTCGCGTTACCCGGATGGCTATCGCACGCGCCTGACGCATGTGCCGCACGGCTTCGACCAGAAGCGCCCGACGCTGTCGAAAGACGAGGCTCGCCGCCATTTCGGCCTGGCGCCCGACGCGACCGTGCTCGGCTCGGTGGCGCGGCTGCATCCGCTGAAGCAGCTCGACGCTGCGCTGCGCGTGCTGCCGGCGCATCCGGACTGGACGCTGGCACTGGCCGGCCAGGGGCCCGACGAGGCGCGGCTGCGCGATCTCGCTGCCGAGCTCGGCGTCGCCGAGCGGGTTCGCTTCGTCGGCGAGATCTCGCCCGAGCAGGTCGCGAACTTTCTCGCCTGCCTCGACGTCTTCGTGTTTCCCTCGCTGGCCGAAACCTTCGGGCTCGCCGCCGTCGAAGCCGCCCATGCGGGCGTGCCGGTCGTGGCGAACGATCTGCCGGTGCTGCGCGAAGTGCTGTCGTATCAGGGCGAGCCGGCCGCACTGCTGGTCGAGGCTTCCGACACGCCGGCGCTCGGTGCCGCAATCGCGCGCGTGCTCGGCGATCCCGCCCTCGCGTCGCAGCTGCGCCGAGCGGGCGACGGCCTGAAGACGCTCTATTCGGTCGACGCGATGGTCGACGAATATGTCCACCTCATCGAGCAGACGATCCGGTCCAAGGGGGAAGGATCACGTCGTGCTGGTTGAACTCCGTTTCGACGATCGCCGACCACGGCGCTGGATGCGCCATCTGACGACGCTGCTCGGCGACGTCGGCCCGCGACTGCAGATCGTCTGGGTGCACGCCGACGACACCCGCCCCGCCGGCCTCGAAGCCCTGCTCGATCTCGAGCGCATGCTGCTCCGCCGCGGCCGCGCCTGCGGGGCGGATTCCGATCCCGCCTTCGCGCAAGAGAACCGGCAGCCGCCGGAGACACCCGATGTCGTCATCGACTTCACCGCGATGCCGCGCGATCCGGCGCGGACGCCGCGGATGTACTTGCGGCCGCTGTATGACGGCGTCGCGGGGGAGGATGCGGCGCTCGCCGCGATCGTGGCAGGCGATCTGCCGCTGATCGAAATCCACGACGACATCAGCGGCGCCGTGCTGTGGTCGGGCAAGCCCTCGGGCGAAGCCGCCGAAGGCCTCGGCGGCGCGCTCGGAACGGTGATGGCCCGCACCGCAACGCTGCTGAAGGGCGCGCTCGAAACGGGCGTGCCGACCGCGCCGCCGCACCCGTTCACGTCACCTCGCACCGTGCGGTCGCCGGCGGCGTTCGTGCTGCGCGGCCTCGCCAGCAGCCTGGCTCGGCGCATCTATCGGCTCTGCTGCTACTCGCCGCATTGGCGCATCGGATGGCGTCACACCGACGATGCCGGCATCTGGAATTCGGGGGACCTCTCGGGCCCCGACTGGCGCGCCGTGCCGAGTCCGGCGAACCGGTTCTACGCCGATCCATTTCCCGTCACCTGGAAGGGCCGCACCTTCGTGTTCGTCGAGGAGCTCGACCATCACGTCGGCAAAGGCTTCATCTCGGCGATCGAGTTCGGCCCCCAAGGGCCGATCGGCGCGGCGATCCCCGTGCTCGAGGAATCCTGGCACCTGTCCTATCCGTTCCTGATCGTGCATCAGGACGAACTCTGGATGATCCCGGAGAGCAGCGCCGAGCACGAGGTGACCATCTATCGGTGCGCCGAGTTCCCGCACCGCTGGGAGCGCCACGCGACGCTGCTGGCGGGCGTCGAATTCGCCGACGCCACGATCGTGCAGCACGACGGCCTCAACTACATGTTCGGCGCGACCCGCGACGGCGCCGGCGGCTATTCCGACACGCTGTCGATCTACTATGCCGACGATCTGTTCGGGCCATGGCAGCCGCACGCGCAGCGTCCCGCCCTGGTGGATCGGGCCAGCGCGCGCCCGGCCGGCCATTTCGTTCGCCGCAACGGCCGGCTGTGGCGGCCGGTGCAGGACTGCACTCACGGCTACGGCAGCGCGCTCGGTCTCGCCGAGATCACCGAGCTGTCGCCGACGCGCTTCAGCCAGACCGTGCAGCACACGGTCACGCCAGGTCCGCGCTGGCCGGGCCGCAAGCTGCACACGCTGAATCGTTGCGGTCGGCTGGAGTTGATCGACGGCACCATCATTCAGCCGAAGATCGAGGCGCTACGGCTCCCGAGCCGCTTCGGCGAACCGGCCGGCGCGCCAAGCCGCTGAGGCCTAACGCGTCAGCGCCGCGGAATCCAGCGCACCAGCAACCAGCCCGCGATCAGTCCGAACGAGCCGCCGCACAGCTTCACCGCGGCATCGAACACCCGGCCGTGCCGCGACGGAGTCAGCACCTGGAGAACCTCGAACAGCGCCGCAGCACCGAGCACGACGACGGCCGCCAGAATGATGTAGCGAGGATAGGCCATCGCGAACAATCCGCCGACGACCGCGAAGGCGAGAAAGCGCTCGATCGATGGCGGCCAACCGGTGGTCGGCCGCAGTCCCAGCGGACTGAGCGTCGCCATCGCGATGAAGGCCAGACACAGCCACGCAGCAATACGCAGCAACACTTCGAATTTCGCCGGAAGCTGCTCCATCAATCCTCGTCTCGTCACGTCTTCCCATGGTTAACAGCGCAGCCCTCTGCGGATATTTCGGACACGGATACCGCGAGTCTTTACCCTACACGCAATTATCATTTGGCACGCCACCGAAGTGACTCCAATTAGAGTAAGTTGCAATACGATGCCAGCGTGTCGATGTCACATCGCCGTTCCGGCACATCGCTGACGAAGCGCGGCGTGGCCGTCGTTTCGTCACTTCTGAAGTTCCGCTCCGGTCAGGCTCAACCTGTGAAGTTCACCATTCCGATCGACAGATTTGTCGGCCTCCGCAGCAACGTCGCGGTTCGCACCATGACGGGCGCATTCGCGTTGCGCGTGGCGATCACGATCGCGAATCTGGCGCTGGTGACGCTCGCGGCGCGGATGCTCAGCCGCCACGATTTCGGCACCTATTCGATGCTGTTCAGCGCCGCCGGCCTGCTCAGCGTCATCGCCACCTTCGGCCAGCAGATCTTCATCACCCGGTCCTGGAGCGAGTTCAGCGCGGCAAACGACGAGGCGACGCTGAAAGGCGCCATGACGTTCACCGCCCTCGCCTCGCTGATCGGCGTCGCGCTGATCGGGCTGCCGTTCTTCGTCTGGTTCGCGGCCGAACACGACATCGCGCTGGCGCTCGCGGCGACGCTGTATCTGGTCTGCTATTCGCTGCTGCTGACATCCTCGCACTTCGCGCGCGGCGCAATCGGCGTCTGGGTCGGCGACGGCCTGACCTATCTGCCCGTGGCGCTGTGCCCGATGCTCTACATCGTGGTCAGCTACGCGCTCGGCGCGCCGATCGAGATGTATCGGATCTTCCTGAGCATGGCGGCGATGGCGAGCATCACCATGCTGATCCAGATGGCGCTCCTGCGCCGCCGCGTCCGCGCGCAGTTCCCCGGGATCGGGCGCTCCAGCTCGCGTTTCGATCTGCGCACGTGGATGGCGCGATCGACCAAGTTGTGGATCTCCGGCGCGCTGGAGGCCGCTAACCAATATGCCGACGTCGTGATCATCGGCTATCTGATGAGCCCGACCGTCGCCGGCGCCTATTTCGTCACGACACGGATCGCCAACGCGTTCGCGATGGCGACCGGCGCGGTCTACATCTTCTCCACGCGCCACTTCCCCAACCTGTACTACAATCGCCAGTATCGCCAGCTCGACAGTCTGCTCGACTCCGTCGCGCTGATCACGCTGGCGATCGTGATCGGCGGGCTGATGGTCGTGCTCGGCGGCGGCCACTGGATCCTGATGGCCTTCAACGCCGACTACGTGCCGTATTACGGCGCGCTGGCGCTGCTCACGATCGGTACGGCGGCGGTCGCGGCGGCCGGCCCGTCGGGCTCGATCCTGATGCTGACCGGACATGAGGGCAGCTATCTGGCGATCGTCGGCGGCACCGTCCTGATGCGGGCGGTCGGCTTCTTCATCCTGATCCCGATGTTCGGCATCACCGGCGCCGTGGCAGCGACCACCGTGTCGTTCGTCACCCTGGCGCTGTTGCTGCGCGGCGCAGCCAAGAGCATGACCGGCATCGACGGCTCGGTGTTGCGCCTCATGACCCGCCTGCGCCGCGGCCGCACCCCGCTTCGCGCGGAGTGAAGCGGCTCGGCGACGAGCTCAGCGACTTACGACATATGCCCGGAATGCCGTCATGGCCGGGCTGTCCCGGCCATCCACTCTTTATCCGTATTTCCGTCAGCAAGACGTGGATGCCCGGCACGAGGCCGTGCATGACGGATGGAAACGGAACGGCCTGAGTTCGCAAGCTCGGCGCTGATGAATCGACGTTACTGCGCCAGCATCGTCAGCCAGTTGCGGAATAGCGCCGACGCGGTTCCTTCGACCGCTTCGGCCACGTCTGCGCGCAGCGTCAATGAAGGCAGCTTGGCGATCAGCGCTGGATCGCGGCGGGCCTCGGCCTCCGCGCGCAACATCTGAAGCGCCTGCTCGGTTTCATCGTCGAAGTAATCGACCGGCACATCGGGATAGTCCTGCCGCTCGCCAGTCAGATAGCGTCCGATGTCGCGCAGATACTCCCGCTGCAAGGAGCAGATGTCGTATTCCGGGTGGCCCTGGAAGAACACGAAGCGGCTACGGGTCTGGCGCGTGAAGATGTCGACGCCGGCCCCCTGCGCCTGCGTCAGCATCGTGTAGCCCGCGGCGGCCAGCTTCTCGGCCGGCAGATCGTTGAGCCGGGAATGCGGAACGCGCGGTTGGGCCGGCAGGCCAGCCAGGAGTGCGTCGTCGTCCATCAGGTCGCAGCCATAGACGCCCGAACATTTCTGCGGCAGCCGCTGACGCTCGACGCCGTCGAGATGCAACACCGCGGCATGCGCGGCGAGGCACGACCAGATCGTCGAGCGCGTATGCGCCTCGGCCCAATCCACCAGCGCCCGCATCTCGTCCCAATACGGCTCGCCTTGCAGCGTCGCGGCACGCGGCTCTGCGCCGGTGACGATCAGGCCGTCGAGCTGCAGCGCGTCGATCTCTGCGATGTCGGTGTAGAGGCTGGCGATGCGCTGGCGTGCCGCCTGCGAGCGCGTCACCGAGGGCAGCGCGAAGCAATGCAGCCGCACGGTCTGGCCCTCGGCTCCGTCGCGCAGCAATTGCATGAATTGCCGCTCGGTGGCGCGGAGCGCCGCGTCGCTCATGTTGTTGACCAGGCCGATCTCGATCACACGGCGACGCGCCGGCGCGGCGCTCTCGGCCGCATTCGTCGGCACCAGCGGTGCATCGTCTTGCAGATCGGCCTTGTCGAACAGCAAGGTCATCCCGCCGTGCCTCTATTCGGCGGCGATCAGGCGGGACTGCTGGCCACTCGCGCGCGCCAGCGCCTGATCGAGATCCTCGATGATGTCCGAGATATGCTCGATGCCGATCGACAGTCGGATCGTCTCCGGCAGCACGCCGGCGACACGCTGCTGCTCCACCGACATCTGCCGATGCGTGGTCGAGGCCGGATGACAGGCCAGCGATTTCGCATCGCCGATATTGACCAGCCGGGTGATCAGCTTCAGCGAGTCGTAAAACGCCTTGCCGGCCTCCATGCCGCCCTTGATGCCGAAGGTGAACAGCGACGACGCGCGGCCGTCGAGATATTTCTGCACCAGCGGATAATACGGGCTGTCCGGGAATCCGGTGTAGTTGACCCAGGCGACGCGCGGATCGTCCTTGAGGAATTCGGCGACCTTGCGGGCATTCTCGACATGCCGCTCCATGCGGAGCGCCACCGTCTCGATGCCCTGCAGCAGCAGGAAGGCATTGAACGGCGACAGCACCGAGCCCATCGTGCGCTGATAGATCGAGCGCGCCCGCTCGATATAGGCGGTCGGCCCGAACCGCTCGGCATAAACCATGCCGTGATAGGAGTGATCGGGCTGATTGAAGGCCGGAAAGCGCTCCGGCTGCGCGGCCCAGTCGAACCGGCCGCTGTCGACGATGATGCCACCCAGCGTCGTGCCGTGGCCGCCGAGGAACTTGGTCAGCGAATGCACCACGATGTCGGCGCCATAGTCGATCGGTTTGAGCAGGATCGGCGTCGCCACCGTGTTGTCGACGATCAGCGGCACGCCGTGCCGATGCGCGACCTCGGCGATGCGCTCGATATCGCAGACATTGCCGGCCGGATTGCCGATGGTCTCGCAGAACACCGCGCGGGTGTTCTGGTCGATCAGCCGCTCGATGTCGTCGGGCTTGTCGCTTTCGGCGAACCGACCGGTGATACCCTGGCGCGGCAGGATATGTGAGAGCAGCGTGTGGGTGGTGCCGTAAAGCTGCGGCACCGAGACGATGTTGCCGCCGTGATCGGCGACATTGACGAAAGAGAAATGCAGCGCCGCCTGCCCGGTCGCCACCGCCAGCGCGCCGACGCCGCCTTCGAGGTCCGCGACCCGCTTTTCAAGCACCGCGCTCGTCGGATTGGCGATCCGCGAATAGCGATAGCCTTCGGTTTCGAGATTGAACAGCGCCGCGCCATGGTCGGCGCTGTCGAATGCGTAGGAGGCGGTTTGATAGATCGGCACCGCGACGGCCTTTGTGGTCGGATCGGGATCGTAGCCGGCGTGAATGGCAATCGTCTCGTTGCGCATAGGCTCACCTCCGCAGGTCCGCACGAACTGCACTTCGGGCAGCTTCCGGTACGCCACTAGCTAAGGCAGCAAGGTTGAATGCGACAACAAGTTTCAAAAACTTCGCGGTACTAACCCTAATAACGAATGATGAATTCGCTACAATTTGAATCAATCTATTTGAAATAGCTTCGTTTACCTTACGGACGCTTTGTCGGCTCGCCCGCAAGCATTTGCCAATTCCATTCGCGTAAGTTGCGCCGATATTTGTCGCCAGATTGTCGGGTTCGCGTTCATGAACATGCAACCAACAGCCGTAACCGCAGCGGGCTTGGCGCCGGCGCGATCCGCGCCGGCCAGGCCCTCGGTTGCCAAGAGCTGGCTGAAGGCGATCGAGCTCACGGCGCGCATCGAGCAGACGCCGCATCGCTTGTTGGCAGATGTGATCGCCGATCACGCTGCGGCGACGCCACACCGCGACGCGATCGTCTCGGAGCACGAGTCGCTCAGCTACGCCGAGCTGGCGGCCCGCATCGATCGCTACGCACGCTGGGCCGTGTCCATCGGCGTGGCGAAGGGCGACACGGTGAGCCTGCTGATGCCCAACCGGCCGGACTATCTCGCCGCATGGCTCGGCATCACCCGTGTGGGCGGCGTCGTCGCGCTGATCAACACGCAGCTCGTCGGCGCATCTCTGGCGCATTGCGTCGATCTCGCTCAATCGAAGCACATCATCGTCGCTCATGATCTCGCCGATGCCTTCGACAGCGCGCGCGCGCATCTCACCACGTCGCCGCGGCTGTGGCGACACGGCGGAGCTCGGGACGAGACCTCGATCGAGCGGGCGCGGGCCGCCGAGCTTCCGGCGGCACGTCCACCGCGCGAGGTGACCATCGATGATCTCGCGCTGCTGATCTACACCTCCGGCACCACCGGCCTGCCGAAGGCGGCGCGCGTCACGCATCGGCGGGTGATGAGCTGGGCCGGCTGGTTCGCCGGGCTGATCGACGCGACGTCCGACGACCGGATGTACGATTGCCTGCCGATGTATCACAGCGTCGGCGGCGTGGTGGCGCCCGGCAGCCTGCTAATGGCGGGCGGCTCGGTGGTGATCGCGGAGAAATTCTCCGCGAGCCGGTTCTGGGACGACATCGTCCGTTGGGACTGCACGCTGTTTCAATATATCGGCGAGTTGTGCCGCTATCTGCTGCAGGCGCCGGCCTCCCCGCGCGAAACGCAGCACCGGCTGCGGCTGGTCTGCGGCAATGGCCTGCGCGGCGACGTGTGGGAGGCATTCCAGGCGCGCTTCGCGATCCCGCGCATCCTCGAATTCTATGCGGCGACCGAGGGCAATTTCTCGCTCTACAACGTCGAAGGCGAACCCGGCGCGATCGGCCGCATCCCGTCGTTCCTCGCGCATCGCTTTCCGGCCGCGATCGTGAAATTCGATATCGACACCGGACAGCCGCTCCGCGACGCAGACGGCCGCTGCATCCGCTGCGCGCCCGGCGAGGCCGGCGAGGCAATCGGCCGGATCGGCGAGGCCGACAGTCGCGGCGGCCGGTTCGACGGCTACACCAGCGCGGCGGAGAGCGAGAAGAAGGTGCTGCGCGACGTGTTCGCGCCCGGCGACTCCTGGTTTCGCACCGGCGACCTGATGCTGCAGGACGCCAAGGGCTTCTTTCGGTTCGTCGATCGCATCGGCGATACGTTTCGCTGGAAGGGCGAGAACGTCGCGGCAAGCGAGGTCACCGAAGTGATCGCCGCATGTCCGGGCGTGATCGAGGCCAGCGTCTATGGAGTCAGCGTGCCTCACGCCGACGGCCGCGCCGGCATGGCGGCGCTCGTCGTCGGCGATGATTTCGACCCGGCCGCGCTGCATCGCTATCTCGCCGACCGGCTGCCGCCGTTCGCGCGGCCGCTGTTCATCCGGCTGAGCCATGCGCTGGAGATCACCGGCACCTTCAAGCCAAAGAAGCAGGAGCTGATCGATGCCGGCTTCGACCCGGGCATCGTGACCGATCCGCTCTATGTGGCGGACGCCGACGGCTATGTGCCGCTCGATCGCGAGCGCTACGCCCGCATCGCGGCCGGCGAGTTCCGCCTGTAGCAGCAACCATCCCCCTCATGATCGCTAGTCGTCGAATGAGAAACCAAGCATGATCCCCGCAGCCGCACCCGTCAGCTTCTCCCGGACGTGGACGTTCTTCGAAGGCGATTGGCACGAGGGCAATGTGCCGATCATGGGGCCACGCACCCACGCGGCCTGGCTCGGCTCGATGGTGTTCGACGGTGCCCGCGCCTTCGAGGGCGTGACGCCGGATCTCGACAGACACCTCGCGCGCGTCAACTGGTCGGCGACCAACTTCAAGCTCAAGCCGATGGTCGACGAAGCAACCTGGCATGGGCTGGTGCAGGACGGGCTGAAGCGCTTCGATGCCAAGGCCGAAACCTACATCCGCCCGATGTATTGGGCGCAGAACGGCTTCGGCGGCGGTGTGCTGTTCGATCCCGAGACGACGAACTGGTGCCTGTGCATCTACGAAGCCCCGATGCCGAAGCCGACCGGCCTGTCGATCACGCTGTCGCCGTTCCGCAAGCCGAGCGCCGATTGCGCGGTGGTCGACGCCAAGGCCGGCTGCCTGTATCCGAACAATTCGCGCGCGATGATCGAGGCGCAGAGCCGCGGCTTCGCCAACTGCCTGATGCGCGACATGCTCGGCAACATCGCCGAACTCGGCAACTCCAACATCTTCTTGGTGAAGGACGGCGTGGTGTTCACGCCGACGCCGAACGGCACGTTCCTGAACGGCGTGACGCGGCAGCGGGTCATCGCCCTGCTGCGCGGCGACGGCATGGACGTGGTCGAGACCACGCTGCGCTACGAGGACTTCTTCGCGGCCGACGAGATCTTCGCCAGCGGCAATTTCGCCAAGGTGCAGCCCATCATCCGCATCGACGACCGCACGCTGCAGCCCGGCCCGGTCTTCACCCGCGCCCGGGAGCTGTATTGGGATTTCGCACACAGCCGCAGCTGAGGCGGCGACTCCGAGCGAGCGCGCTGTGCTGATGCGCGGCCGGCTACGGCCCGTACAGCACCAGCTCGGTCTCGGTCAGATCGGCCAGCCGCGGCGGGTTCGGGCCCTTGAAGTACTTGCAGCCGCGCGATTGCAGATACTTGCCCTTCAGCCCGGCGATCGGCCCGTTGGCATCGACGATCAGCATGGCGACGCCGCGCCAGATCAGCGCGCGGCCGAGCGCGCCGGCGCAGCGGACCACGTCCGGCACGTCGCGGCAGTACACCAGCTGCATCGCCGGCGTCGGAAAGCGGCCGTGCTTGATCCGCTTCGGCACCAGGATGAACGGGATCGCCTCGCGACCGACGCGACAGACCAGCGACAGGCAGCCATAGGCCGCATGACTGCGCAGCAGATCGAACTCGGCCGGATCGAGCCCCTCGACCGCCGCGGGGGCGGCATTGACCCGCTCGACTCTCATGCCGCGCTCGGCGGCCGACAGCAGCGGCAATGCCACGAACATGCCCTGGCAATAGCGCCGGAATCCCTGCGCCTCGATGATCGGCCAGGTGTTCACCGCCGGCGAGATATTGATGTAGGTGACGGCCTTGTTCTTCTGCGCAATCGAGGTCAGCATCGTCGCGTAGTTTCGGAACTCCGGCTCGACGTACCAGCTCGACACGTTGCAGCGCAGGCCGGCATCGTCGGTGCCGCCACGCTGCGCGTAGAGCAGCAGGAGCACGCCGACCGGCTCGCCTCCGGCTTCCAGTAAATATCCGTAACGCGGACAACCGGGCGGAATCTTCCGCTCACCCTGGCGATGCAGGCCGCGCCGCCAGTAGTCCGCCGTGCGACCGACGAAACCGCGCGTCAGCAGGGCCGAGACCGGCTCGATATCCGCATCGGTGATCTCGCGGCAACGCACTTTGCGAGCATCCATCGTCGTTTACCAATCGACCCGATTTGCGAACTACGCGCATAGATTCGCTTCATCATTGCGCACTATGGTGTTGTCTCACGGATCGAGCAGGAAGGCGAAAGATCGATGTCTGTACGGTTAACAATCGTCACGATGATGCAGGAAATCGCCGCAGAGCAGAACCGCAAACTGCCGCCGCTCACCGACGATCTCGTACTACACCAATCCGGCTTCGACTCGCTGTGTTTCGCCATTCTGGTGGCGCGGCTCGAAGACACGCTCGGCGTCGATCCGTTCACGGCCGCCGACGACGCAATCTTTCCGGTGACGCTCGGCGACTTCATCAAGGCGTATGAGAATGTCCCCGCGTGAAATCACCGCGCTGCGCAACTATCTGGCGACCGGTCTGAACGACCGCACGCTGTCCGACAAGACGGATTCGGTCGCGATCTCCGACATCGCATCGGGAACGATCCTGGGCGGCCGGCTGCCGGACCTTGCCGGCAGATCGGTCGTGCTGTCCTTGTCGACGCAGCTCGCCAGCGGCATCGCGATGATCGAGCTCGACGGCGTGGCGCGGCGGATGTTGCTGTGTCCGCCTGATTTCGACATGGCGCATGCCGCCTCGCTGATCGCCGATGCCGAGATCGATGCGATCGTGACCGACGATCCGGACCGCTGGGCCGGCCGCGGCGTCGCGCTGATCGTCACGGCGGCGCTGCCGCTGCGGCCCGCGCCGCCGCTGGAACTGACGCACACCACGCAATGGCTGATGCTCACCTCGGGCACCACCGGCGCGCCGAAGATCGTCGCGCACACGCTGGCGGCGCTGACCGGCGCGATCGTCGCGGACGGCGCCGCGTTGCGCGCCCCGCAGACATGGGCGACCTTCTACGATATCCGCCGCTATGGCGGCCTGCAGATCTTCCTGCGCGCCGTGCTCGGCGGCGGCTCGATGGTGCTGTCGGCGCCGGGCGAAACCATGATCGATCACCTCGGCCGCCTGTCCGCCCGCGGCGTCACGCATATTTCCGGCACGCCGTCGCATTGGCGCAAGGCGCTGATGAGCGCCGCCGCCGCGAGTTTCCGACCGGACTACGTGCGGCTCTCCGGCGAGATCGCCGATCAGGCGGTGCTCGACAGTCTGCGCCGCGTCTTCCCCGACGCCTCGATCGGCCACGCTTATGCGTCGACCGAAGCCGGCGTCGGCTTCGCGGTCACCGACGGCCGCGAGGGCTTTCCGGCCTCGCTGATCGGCCCGAACCAGAGCGGCGTCGAGATGAAGGTGGTCGACGGCTCGCTGCGGATCCGCTCCACGCGCACCGCGCATACCTATGTGGGCGCGAGCGCCCCGTCGCTCGCCGAGGCCGATGGTTTCATCGACACCGGCGACATGGTCGAGCTGCGCGACGACCGCTATTACTTCGTCGGCCGTCGCGACGGCATCATCAACGTCGGCGGCCTCAAGGTGCATCCCGAGGAAGTCGAGGCGGTGATCAACCGCCATCCCGCGGTCCGCATGGTGCGGATCCGCTCGCGGCGCAGTCCGATCACCGGCGCGCTGGTCGTCGCCGACGTACTGTTGGCGAACGTCTCGGACTCCGGGCGCACCGGCGAGATCCGCGAAGCGATCCTCGCCGAATGCAAGCGCGCGCTGCCGGCCCACAAGGTGCCGGCGGTGATCAACTTCGTGGCCCAACTCGACGTCACCGCTTCCGGCAAGCTGGCCCGCCATGCGTAAGGTGCTGGTGACGGGTGGCAGCCGCGGCATCGGGCTCGCCATCGCGCAGCGACTCGCGGCGGGCGGCTACGGCGTGATCGCCGTCGCGCGGCGCGAGAGCGACGAGTTGACCGCGGCAATCGCGGCCGCCGCGAACGGCCCCGGTTCGATCGCCTTCAGGCCGTTCGATCTCGGCGACATCGACGCCATTCCGGGCCTGGTCAAGGACCTGCGCCGCGAGTTCGGCTCGATCTGGGGCCTCGTCAACAATGCGGGCATCGGCACCGAGGGCGTGCTGGCGACGATGCACAACAGCCAGATCGAGACGCTGCTGCGCATCAACGTGACCTCGCCGATGGTGCTGACCAAGTACATCGTCCGCAACATGATGGCGGACGGCGGCGGCCGCATCATCAACATGTCGTCGATCATCGGCTCGACCGGCTACAACGGCCTGTCCGTCTATGGCGCCACCAAGGCCGCCGCGATCGGTTTCACCCGGTCGCTGGCGCGCGAAGTCGGCCGGCTGGGTATCACCGTCAACGCGATCGCACCGGGCTTCATCGACACCGAGCTGACCTCGGGCCTCGCCGGCGAAGGCCGCGACAAGATCGCCAACCGCAGCGCCCTGCGCCGCCTCGCCGAAGCCGACGACGTCGCTCGCATGGTCGAGTATCTGCTCGGCGACGGCGGCCGGAATATCACCGGCACGGTGCAGACCATCGACGCGGGGAATACGGCGTAGTTTGCTTATCCACCGAGGCGCCCCGATCGCAGCGCGCCCCCTCTCCCGCTAGCGGGAGAGGGCTGGGGTGAGGGCGCCCCGGGCAGTGATTCAGCGACTCGTTGATAGGAGTGCCCTCACCCGTCCCAGCTTCGCTGCGCTCCGCCGGGCCGACCTCTCCCGCAAGCGGGAGAGGTGATTAGTCCAGCGCCAGCGCCTCGCGCACGCTCGCAGGCCATGCCGCCGTGTCGATGCCGTGGGTCGCGAACAGCGCCACGGCGAGGCGGTCCATGCCGAAGGCGACGCAGCCGGTGTGGGCGGGCTTGCCCTCGGCATCGTCGATGCCCCAGGTCACGCCGAAATGCTCGCGGTGATAGTTGAAGCTCATGCAGGCGGTCGGGGAGTCCTCCGAGCGCAGCGGCACCAGCAGTTCGAACTTCAGCGCCTGTTGCTGCTGGCTGATCGCCTTCATCTGGCCGACGCGGCCGAAGAACGGATCGGACGCTGTATCGACGCGGAACGCGAGGCCGAGATCGCGCGCGATCGCCTGGGCCTTGACCATCCAGCGCTCGCGGAAATCAGCCACATCCTGCGGCGCGCCGATGCAGACATATTCGCGCATTCGGAACGACTGCAGCCGGTCGAGATGCTTCGACGGCTCGCGGCGGAAGCAATCGGCGGCGACATCGAAGCGCAGGCCGCCGGCCGGCAGCGGACCGCGGCTCGCCGCGATCGGATACACCGGATAGCAGGCGGCCGGTGACAACACGAGGTCGGCCGGCGACAGCGACGTCGTCCAGTCGCCGCCGGCGTCGAACCGGCTCACCGCCGCGTTGATCTCCTGCTCGGTGCCGTGCAGGCCGCAGACGCAGCCCAGCAGGTTGGGGAAGCTCTTCAGATAGCCCGACTTCTCGAGCTGCGCCCGGCTCATCACCGGCGGAAACCGCATCACCTCGGTGCCGGCCTCGCGATGCCGCGAGATCAGCGCCGCCAGCTTCTCGACCACGCCCTCATACAGCGCGGTGCGCGCATAGACGCCGTCGGCGCCGAGCTTGTGGAACAGATGCGCGGCGAGATGATCGAGCGGGTCGACCGGCTGCGCTGCGGCCTCGGACGGGATCGTGCGGATCGCGACGTTCATGCGGATGGCCTCCTCTATTAGTCGGTGATTGTTCAGCCGCGCAACGTCGCCGGCACGGCCGCCATCAGGCTGGCAGTGCCGATGTTGGCGAGGATGCGATCGTTGTTGATCATCAGCGGCGCCGACAGCACGTCGCGCAGATGACGGCCGACGGTGAAGTCGCCGTCGTTGCGATAGCCGGAAAGCCCGCAGGCCCGCATCGCGCTCATCACCGTCTCGACCGCCAGTTCCGAAGCCTCGACCTTGAGCAGGTTGATGGCCGACTGGAAATCGAGCGCGGAGAGCGCGCGCTCGTCGAACTCCGCCGCCACGTAAGTGTCGAGATTGGAACTGATCAGCGCGCGCAGCTTGATCAGCGAGCGCTTGGCCGCATTGTAGTGCGCCGCGCCGGGCGGCAGCTGCCCGCCGGCGCCGCGCGCTGCCTTGCGAATGAACGCCTGCGCCCGCTCGACCGAAGCCGCCGCGATGCCGGCCCAGGCCGACGACCACGACAGATGCGCCACCGGCGTCATGGTCTGGGCGTGAATGCGATCATATGGCTCGGCGAACACCTGCGCGGCGAGGCCGTTCGCCTTGAGTTCGAAGCCGCGGCTACAGGTGCCGCGCATGCCGAGCGTCTCCCAGCCCAGCGTCGGCCGCAGCGTGTAGTCTTCCTTGGTGAACACCACCAGCACCTGATCGGAGGCCGCCGCATCATTGGCGCGGCGCGCGATCGTCATCACGCCGTCGGCCTGCGCGCCGTAGGAGATCACCGTGGCGTCGCGGACCAGCGAGACGGCGTCCGTGGTGACTTCGATCGCGGCGGCGCTCGCGCGAATGTTGCCGCCATTGTTGCCTTCGGTTGTGGACGAGGCTATCAGCAATTGCTCGTCCGCGATCCGCCGCATCAACCGTTCGTGCCAGGCGCTGCCGCGCCCGTGGCGGACCAGACAGGCCACCTTGGTCTGATGCATCGCCACGATCATCGCGGTCGAGGCGCAGGCCCGGCCGAGCGCGTAGCACATCTCGGTGATATCGTGGATCGTGGCGCCCTCGCCGCCGAACTCGACGGGAATCTGGGCGCCGAGCAGCCCCTGTTCGCGTGCCGCCTCGATCGCGGCGTGTGGAAACCGCGAGTCCCGATCGACGCCGTCGGCCTCGCTGGCCGCGATCGCAGCGACCTGTGCCACGCGTTGCGACAACGGCACAGCTACGTGCCGGAACGAAACAGCGGTCGAGGTGAAATCACGGGCCGTGCTGTCAGTAACCATCGCCATGGCGTAGAGTCTCCCTTGAGACGGCGTTGCACATGCTGATCATGCGGTGCTACGCGTGCCGACGCTGAATGCAGCCGGCGAATGCGACCGAGACGCTAGGAGCGCGGCAGCGACGCGTCGAGATGATTCAAAGTGAATCAATTTCGATTCGAAAACGACGGTTAATCGCCGCTTGCGGCAATCGCGGAAAATCCGGCGCATCCCGTTAGCGTTAAAATCGAAACCGCCTCCGCGGCCAAACTGCGCAATTGTTTTCGAAAAATTTCTGAGATTACATCTCACCCAATCGGGAGCGCACGCGACAGGACTTCACTGGCTGCGCGAGGACAAACAACACGGAGGATGCCATGCAGGCGAGCACGGACGCGACGGTCCGAAACAAACTGCTCGAACTGGTCGGATCGATGCTGAAGGAAAGCGCGACGCCCGGCGCTCTGCATCCTGATACACGGCTGGCCGATGCCGGACTGACCTCGATGGAAATGGTCAACCTGATGCTCGGCGTCGAAGCCGCATTCGATCTGACCCTGCCGCAATCCGAGATCACGCCCGAGAACTTCACCTCGGTCGAGACCATCGAGCGCATGGTTCTGCGCCGCCTGCAGATGCAGGCAGCCTGATCCCGGCCGCAACGCCGCGTCGTCCTCACTCAGCTTCCGCAGCACATCCCAGGAGTCACCAGATGAATGCCAATCTGATCCTCACCGCGAAGACCGATGTCGAACTGAAGCCGGCGCCGATCGAGCCGTCGTGGATTCTCGAGGGCAATCCGGTGGCGACGAACTGCACGCTGTCCCGCAGCGCGGACGGCATGGCCTCGACGATCATCTGGCAGTGCACCGAAGGCAAGTTCGAGTGGCACTACGACATCGACGAGACGATCTGCATTCTCGAAGGCTCGGTGGTGATCGAAAGCGAAGGCATGCCGGCGAAGCGTTACGGTCCGGGCGACGTGATCTTCTTCAAGGACGGCGCCAGCGCGCGCTGGCATGTCGAAGGCCACATCCGCAAGATCGCATTCTGCCGCCGCACCCAGCCGAAGCTGTTCGGCCTGGCGATCCGCGTCTACGCCAAGCTGCGTTCGATGCTGGCGCCCGCTGCGCAGCGCCCGACGCAATCGCTGCTCGGCGCCAACTAAGCGCTCGACGCGTAGCTATCATCTTTCCGAAGGCGGGCCGTCAGGGCTCGCCTTTGTTTTTTGTGATAAGCTTTGTGGTCTGCCGCGACTTTCAACCAGCACCTTGTCCCTCAGCACGGCGACTTCCAACGGCTCCTCCCCCATCGTCAAGGCCGGGCTCGTCCCGGCCATCCACGTATTTCCGAACCTCGACGTCCAAGTCTGTGGCGCCCGGGATGAGCCCGGGCATGATGGGGATGAACGTGTTGGGGAGCCTCACGGGCCGACGTCAGTGGCTGCCTCGGCAGGCCAGTTTGAACCAGCAGCCTCCCACAACCTCTGGTCCACCTGTGCTGATGAGACATTTTCGGTCGTTTCGCAGCCGCTCCCGAGATTGATTTGTCGCAAAGCCGGCCGGTGCTGATTCTGGCATTTCATCATGCGAAAGTCTTATTGGAGCACGCGGGACAGCGATGGGGTACAATCTCGGCCGGACCGGCAGACCTTCAATCCTCGCTTTGGTCTATTCGGATGGCGCCGCGGCGTGCCGCACGATCTCGGAGCTCGGCTATCGGCTGCGCGACACCGGCGTCGCGGTCGCAGGCATCGTGGCGTATCACGCCACGTCTGAAGGCACCCCGCGCTGCGACATGGAGATCGAGGAACTGACCTCGCGAATCATCCTGCAGCTCGCCGATGATCAGACGCCGCAGCCCACCGACTGCCGGGTCGATCCGGCCGCCATGCAGGACGCTGCCGCGCTGATCAGCGCCGCGTTCCAGAAGTGCCCGGAGCTGCTGATCGTCAACAAATTCGGCCGGCTCGAAGCCGACGGCGGTGGCCTCGCCGACGTGATCACCGAGGCGGTGGATCTCGGGATTCCCGTGATGGTCGGCGTGCCGGAGCGCCATGTCGCGCGCTGGCGCGAATTCACGAACGGCCTCGCCGAAGAGGCGATGATCGACTCGCCCCGCGTGCAACAATGGCTCGCCCGCCGCGGCCTCGTCCCGCAACGGGTGCGGGCAGGCACTGAGACCGTGCTGAATTCGGCGGCGTGAGCGGCTGGGCAACGCGCCGACAGCCACCTCGACCGACGCTATCGCCTGATCGACGCCCCTCACGCCGTCATGGCCGGGCTCGTCCCGGCCATCCACGTCTTGCCAAGCAGTCAGCGCAGAAACGTGGATGCCCGGGACGAGCCCGGGCATGACGTAAGCTTCGAAATGGCGCGACCTACCCGAACTTGAACAGCACGCCGTAGCCGCCGCGCGGGTAGTTCCATTCGATGTCGCCGCCGCCTTCGGCGATCACCCGGCAGGTGCCGCATTCGACGCAGCCGTCCGGTGTCACTTCCACCTGGCCGTTCGAATTCAGCTCGTAGCAATGCGCCGGGCAGACTTTCAGCAGCGCCAGCAATTGCGGCGACGGCTTGGTGTGCGGCTTGACCTTGATATGGGCGTTGCCGACATCGACCAGATAGCGGTTCTGGAACAGCTTGTCTTCGACCCGAATGGGGGCTTCCGTGGTCATGATTGGCCTCTCCGATCCTGAACTAACTACCAGCTACGTTCCACTCAGCGCCACGCCCGCGCGAAGCGGAACGCGTCGCCGAACAACCCGCCCCACGACCGCGCCGACACGAACGACTTGATCGTGGTCTTTTCCTTCTCGATTTTCGGCGTGCCGTCGACCCGCACGAAGTTCTGCAGCGCCTTGTTGACGAGCTGCGGATAGGTCAGGAAGAAGTTCTGCGACTGGATATGCAGCAGGCCCGGCATATCCTTGTACTTCTTCAGATCCTTGATGACGAAGCTGTCGTCCAGCATCTTCTTGTAGAGCGCGAGGTTCTGCTTGGTCATCGGATCCTTGCGCGACTTGACCTGGAAGATCGCCTCGCCGGCGATTCGTCCCGAGGTCATCGCCAGGTTCGAGCCCTCGCGATGCATCGCGTTGTTGAGCTGCGCGGCGTCGCCGACCACGACCCAGCCGTCGCCGTAGAGCTGCGGGATCGCGTTGTAGCCGCCTTCCGGGATCAGGTGCCCGGCATATTCCTTGACTTCCGAGCCCTCGATCAGCGGCGCGATCGACGGATGCTTCTTGAAGCGGTCGAGCAGATCGTAAGGCGTCTCGCCGCTCTTCTGGAAATCGGCCACGAGGCAGCCGATGCCGATCGAGATCGACTCCTTGTTGGTGTAGAGGAAGCCCATGCCGGTCATGCCGGCGGAGATCGTGCCGGCGGCTTCGATCACCACGCCCTCGTCGCCCTTCAGGTTGAAGCGCGCCTCGATGGTCTCGCGCGGCAGGAAGTGCATCTCCTTCACCGCCAGCGCGACGTTGTCAGGGGTCGGCCGCTCGCGCAGCGAGGCCTTGGTGCCGAGCAGGCCGTTGACGCCTTCGGCCAGCACCACGACGTCGGCGTGAACTTCGCCGCCGTCGCGGTCGGTGATCACGCCGATCACCTTGCCGTAGGCGTCCTGCACCAGTTCCTTCACCGTGGTCTCGCACAGCACGACCGCGCCGGCTTCCTGCGCCCGGCTCGACAGCCATTTGTCGAACTGCGCGCGGATGATGGTGTAGCGGTTCGGCTTCTCTTCGTTGAAGTCGTCCGAGCGGTGATGCAGGCCGGTGTGCGACTTGCCGTCCATCATCCAGAACCGCTGCTCGACGAGGTGCCGCTCCAGCGGCGCATCCTCGCGGAAATCCGGCACCAGCTTCTCCAGCATGTCGGCGTAGAGAATCGCGCCCTGCACGTTCTTCGAGCCGGGATACTCGCCGCGCTCGATCTGCAGCACTTTCAGGCCGCGCTTGGCCATGGTGAGCGCCGCGGCATTGCCGGCCATGCCGGCGCCGACCACGATGGCGTCGAAACGTTCCTCGATCATGGCAGCCTCCTGTTAGCTCGCGATCCGGTCGCGGGTGTGCGGCGACAGCCGCTTGCGGAACGCCTCGGTGAGCGCCGGCAGCAGCCGGATCGCATCGGTGACGAGAGCGAGATGAGCGAAGTCGAAGATCGGCGCGTTCTTGTCGGTGTTGATCGCGACGATCAGGTCGGAGCCGTCGACGCCGACGCGGTGCTGGATCGCGCCGGAGATGCCGGCCGCGATGTACAGCTTCGGCCGGATGGTCTTGCCGGTCTGGCCGATCTGGCGGTCGGCCGAGACCCAGCCCTTCTGCACCAGCGGCCGCGAGCAGCCGTATTCGGCGCCGAGCACGCCGGCGAGCTGGCGCACCAGCTGGAAGTTCTCCGGCGAGTTGAGGCCGAGGCCGCCGGCGACGACGATGTCGGCGTATGCGAGGTTGGACGTCGCCTTGTCGCGATCCGGCACGAAGGCCAGGATCTTGGTGACGATATCGGCTTCGACCAGCCCGAGCGGGAATTCGATGACGCGGCCGATCGGCTTCTCGACCCGGTCGGGCATCGACATCACGCGCGGCCGAACGGTGGCCATTTGCGGCCGGAAGTTCAGCGTGTAGATCGTGCACAACAGCGAGCCGCCGAAGGTCGGGCGAGTCGCGGCGAGCGAATTGTCGGCATCCACTTCCAGCTCGGTGCAGTCGGCGGTGAGGCCGGTGAGCAGCGTGGTCGCCACCGCGCCGGCGAGGTCGCGGCCGAGCGTGGTGGCGCCGAGCAGCAGGATCTCCGGCTTGTAGGTGTTGACCAGATCGGTCAGCGCCTTGGTGTAGGACTCGTTGCGATAGTCGGTGAGCACCTCGTCGGCG
Organism: Rhodopseudomonas telluris; assembly: GCF_042432815.1. Classification (NCBI taxonomy): domain Bacteria; kingdom Pseudomonadati; phylum Pseudomonadota; class Alphaproteobacteria; order Hyphomicrobiales; family Nitrobacteraceae; genus Rhodopseudomonas; species Rhodopseudomonas telluris. Next base: position 451,255 of record NZ_JBHLWM010000001.1, on the reverse strand, counting down.
CAGACGTAAGCGAGGTCGGCGCCGTAGCAGAACGATTCCGCCACCGCGGCCTGCGTCGCCTCGCCCTTCGGGCCGATCACCACGGCGGCGAGCTGGACGCCGAGCTTGTCGGCGAGCCGGCGGCCGGAGCCCATCAGCTCCCACGACACCGGATGCACGTGACCGCGCTCCTGCTCGATGAAGACCCAGACATGCTTGTAGGCCTTGAAGTGCTCGGGCAACTCCTTCTTGGCGGAGGCGCGTCCGGCGGGCTGCGGTGCAGGCTTGGCTGGCTGACTCATCGGAACGGCTTTCTATGTTGAGGTGTCAGAATCCGCGGGCCAGCTCGAACATGTCGGCTTCGAGCTTGGGACGGAGCTTGAAGATCTCGTCGATCAGCGCCTCGGCCGGCGGCTGACCCGCGGCCTCGACGACCTTGGCCTTCTCGGCGCGCGGCGTCGGCGCGAACACGCGCTTCACCACGGTCGGCGAGCCGCGCAGGCCGCATTTCGAGATGTCCTCGACGCCGGCGTCCTGCGCGCTCCACTTCACCACTTCGGCGCGAGCGGCATTCAGGGCGTTCAGCATCGAGCCGCGGCGCACCTGGTTGGTGCCTTCCAGCATGGTGATCAGGCACGGCAGATTGCTGCGCAGCACCTGCACGCCGCCCTCGGAGCGACGCTCGACCTCGATGGTGCGGCCGGCGAGATCGACCGAGCAAACCTTCGAGACGTAAGTGAGCTGCAAGAAGTCGAGCCGCTTGCAGATGCCGGGGCCGACCTGCGCGGTATCGCCGTCGATGGTCTGCTTGCCGGTGAACACGATGTCGGGCGCCCCGAAGGTCGCGCCGATCTTGCGGATCGCGGCGGCGAGCGCGTAGCTGGTGGCCAGCGTATCGGCGCCGGCGAAGAACCGATCGGTCAGCAGCACCGCGCGGTTGGCGCCGAAGGTCAGAGCCTTGCGCAACGAGTCCTCGGCCGAAGGCGGGCCCATGGTGAGCACCGTGACTTCGCCGCCGAGCGTATCGCGCAGCCGCAGCGCCTCTTCGAGCGCGAACAGATCATAGGGATTGATGATCGTCGGGACGCCCTGGCGCATGATCGTGTTGGTGACCGGATGGACGCGGATCTGCGCCGAGTCCGGGACCTGCTTGATACAAACGACGATATGCATGATGTGCTCCGCGCTAAGCTGACAGAGAGCTATCAGCAAGCCCCGTACCAACTTTGCGATGCGCGGAATTCACTCGGGAAAGCAAGGCGTTGGGCATTCTGCCGCGGTACACGCAGGGGTTTTGCCGTGAAGGCGATCCGACAAGTGTGACACTTGTCAGGAAGGCGACAGCGCGTTGAAAGAGAGCTTGGACGTCGAATGACGCAGGCAAAACAGCCCGACCAACTGCACTGATTCCTCATCCTGAGGAGCCCGGCGCAGCCGGGCGTCTCGAAGGATGGGGCCACGCGGCATTCGCGGCCCATGGTTCGAGACGGCGCTTCGCGCCTCCTCACCATGAGGTCGTGCATGCGGCAAGACGTGGATGGGCCGGGCCTTCGCCGCGCCGAAGCGGCTTCGGCCGCGCAGGCGGGACAAGCCCGGCCATGACGGAAAGGTAAGTATTTTCGGTGAAATGTACGCCGCGGTTACTTCAGCGTGTCGAGCGACACGAACGCCGCCTTGCGCGGGACCTTCGGCGCCACGGCGTCCTTGAGCACCTTGAAGACGCGCTGATCGAGCGGCGACGAGGCGACGAAGTCCGCATAGGCCCGCTCGAGCACCGCCTTGCAGCGCGCGGCAGCCTCCTCGGCCGGCAGGCCGGCGAGATCCTCACCGGCGAGGTACTGCCCCATGCGCCGGAGAATGTGCAGGCGCGCGACGTTGAGCAGCTTCGGGTCGTAATCGACGCCGAGCAGCTGAAAGAACTCCTCCGCCGAACCGGCGCGCTGCAGCTGGCCGATGATATCGGCGGGCTCGGTCGTGGTCGCCAGGGACGCGGTCATGTCATTCTCCTTCGCTTATGGTTAGCAACCAGCCCCTCCCCGCCGTCATTGCGAGGAGCGCAGCGACGAAGCAATCCAGCGCCGCGCGTGTGGCGCTGGATTGCTTCGCGGAGCCTGTGCCCGGACGGCGCGCAGCGCCGATCCGGGTGCTCGCAATGACGCGGGGAGAGTTTACGCTGCATGATCAAACGCCACCCCTCACGCACAGCTCGACATCCGCCGGTCGCGGACTTCGCGCCAGATCGCCGTCAATGTGTCGTTGCCGACCGGGCCCTTGTGGGCGACCGCGTAGCGGCGCACTTGCGCCAAAATCCCCTGCGCCTCGTCGGCGGTCGCCGGCAGGTTGAGCCGGGCGAGCGACGAGGTGATCGCCGACAGGCCGGAATGCTTGCCGATCACGATGCGGTTGGCGCGGCCGAGCAGCAACGGGTCGAGCGACTGATAGGTGCGCTGATCCTTGAGCAGGCCGTCGACATGGATGCCAGATTCATGGGTGAAGACGTGCTCGCCGACGATCGCCTTGTTGAGCGGGATCGTGCGCGCCGCGGCTTCCGCCACCACGTCGGCGACGTGGCGCAGTTCCGACAACACCACGCCGGTGTCGCGGCCATAGAGCTGCTTCAGCGCCACCGCGATCTCTTCGAGCGGCGCATTGCCGGCGCGCTCGCCGAGGCCGATCACCGTGACGGAGGCGTGGGTGGCGCCGGCCTGCACCGCCGCCAGCGTGTTGGCGGTGGCGAGGCCGAGATCGTCGTGGCCGTGAAATTCCAGTTCGAGATCGGTGGTCGCGCGCAGCGCCGCGAGCAGCTTGAAGCTGCTGAACGGATCGAGCACGCTGAGCGTATCGGCGATGCGGAAGCGCCGCGCGCCGGCGGCCTTGGCGGTCGCGATCACTTCGGCGAGAAACTCCGGATCGGCGCGCGACGAATCCTCGCCGCCGACCGCGACCTCCAGACCCTTGTCGCGTGCATAGCCGACGACGCGCTTCACGGTTTCGATCGCGTTGCTGCGACGCCCGCCGAGCTTGGCGGCGATCTGAACGTCCGACACCGGCACCGAGACGTTGACCATCGAGACGCCGGCCGCAAGCGCGGCGTCGACATCCTCGGTGCGCATCCGGCACCACGCGATCGTGGTCAGCGGCAGGCCGGCCTCGACGATGGCACGGATCGCCGCGATCTCGTCGGGTCCCATCGCCGGCGTCCCGGCCTCGATCTCCGGCACGCCGGCAGCGGCGAGTACTCTGGCGATGGCGAGCTTTTCGGCAGCCGAGAAGGCGACGCCGGGCGCCTGCTCGCCGTCGCGCAACGTGGTGTCGTTGAGCACGACCGGGAGCGGCGACGCGTTGGAGGCAGCGAGATCAGACATGCGCACGCCCCAGCGCCTGCGGCGCTCCCTGGTTGGCACAGAACGGCGAGATCGCCCGCAGCTTCGCGATCACGCCCGGAATCACCGCGAGCGCGCGGTCGATGTCGGCGTCGGTGTTGTCGCGCGACAGCGAGAACCGCACGCCGCCGCGCACCGCTTCCTCGGCAACGTTCATCGCCACCAGCACATGCGAAGGTTCGAACGAGCCGGTCGAACAGGCCGAGCCCATCGACGCTGCGATGCCGGCGCGGTCGAGCAGCGTCACGATCGCCTCGCTGTCGATGAAGGAGAACGCGATGGTCGATGTGTTCGGCAGCCGCTCGGCGCGGGCGCCGACCGCGACGCAGTGATCGACCTGCGCCAGGATCTCGCGCTCCAGCCGATCGCGCAGACCGCGCACCCGGATGTCTTCGTCCGCCATCGCCTCGGCGGCCAACTCCGCTGCGATGCCGAGGCCGACGATGCCCGGCACATTCTCGGTGCCGGCGCGGCGGCCGCGTTCGTGCTGGCCGCCCTTGATCTGCGGCTTGAAAGCGACGCCGCTGCGGACATAAAGCGCGCCGATGCCCTTCGGTCCGTGCAGCTTGTGGCCGGACAGCGACAGCATATCGATGGCGGTGGATTGCAGATCGATCGGACATTTGCCGACGGCCTGCACCGCATCGGTGTGAAACAGCGCGCCGACTTCCTTGGCGAGTTCGGCCAGATCGGCGACCGGGTTGAGCACGCCGGTCTCGTTGTTGGCCCACATCATCGAGACCAGCGCGACGCGATCCGACAGCGCCGCGCGATACGCTGCGATATCGAGACGGCCCTGGCGATCGACCGGGATGACGTGAACGCGAATGCCCTTGGTCTTCTCCAGCCAGGCGCACAGCGCCATCACGGCCGGATGCTCCACCGCGGTGGTGATGATCTCGCGTCGCCGCGGCATCGCTTCCAGCGCCGACAGGATCGCCGTGTTGATACTTTCGGTGCCGCCGGAGGTGAAGATGATATCGTGCGGCGACGCGGCGCCGAGCAGCGCCTGCAATTGATCGCGCCCGCGCTTCACCGCCCGCGCGGCGTGGCCGCCGAGCGCATGCTTCGACGACGGATTGCCGAAGTAACCGGAGAAGAACGGCAGCATCGCATCGACCACGCGCGGATCGGTGCGCGTCGTCGCGTTGGCGTCGAGATAGACGATGTCGGCCGAAGGCTGTGCGACACGAGACTCCGTCATGACACCGGCACCACGCGCAAGGGCCGGCCGATCTTCTCGGCGAGCCGGGCCTGGACGCCAGACAGCGTCACCGACGAGAGCTGGCAGCCGACGCAATTGCCCGACAGCCGGACATAGACAATGTTGCCCTCGATGCTGACGAGTTCGCAGTCTCCGCCGTCGCGCTTCAGATGCGGGCGTAGTTCGTCGAGCGCTTCGGCGATCATCGTCGCCTGCGTCGGAGCGTCGAGTTCGAGCGTCGCCGTCGCAGCCGGCGCCGCTCGCGCCGGCTCGGGCCGCGGTGTCGGCCGCAAATGCACCGGCGCGGTCTTGGCCGAGAAAATATTCGTGCCGGGCTGCGGCTCGCCGCGCGGCTTCAGATCGACCGCGCGCTGCGGCGTCGAGCCGAGCTGATACGCGTCGTGCTTGTCGATCAGTCCGTCCTCGACCATCTCGGCATTGACGCGCGCCAGCAGGCCCTCGATCTGCTTGAAGCAGGAGCTGCAGCTCCCCGCCGCCTTGGTGTACTGCGTCACCTGCTCCATGCTGGTGAGCCGGTTGAAGCGGATGGTGCGCTCGATCATCATCTGGCTGACGCTGAGGCATTTGCACGACGGCGTCCCCTCGCCTTCGCGCAGCACCGCGCCGCCGCGATACGACGCGATCGCACGGTGCAGCGCCTCGTAGCTCATCACCGCGCAGTACATCCGCTCAGCCGGCAGACCGCCGAGAGCGTCGGCGATATCGGCGGCGCTGATCGACGCCGCATCGTCGAGCGTCTTGCCGCTGAGCAGTTCGGTCGTCGCCGACGCCGCCGCGATCGCCGCGCTGCAGCCGAACGCCTGGAAGGTCGCGCGGTCGATGCGATTGCTTCGCGGATCAATCCGCAGCATCAGCTTGACCGCATCGCCCCACCGCAGGGTACCGAACGAGCCGACCGCGTTGGCCAGCAGCAGCACGCCGACGTTGCGCGGGCGGTCGAAGTGGTCGTCGAGCCTGTCGAGATTGCCGAGCATGACGAACAACTCCCTGCCTGAAGTTTGCCTCAGCTTTGCCTCAACCAAACGACTTGCCGCAGCCGCATTTGTTCTCGGCATTCGGGTTGTCGAAGGTAAAGCCCGAGCCTTCCAGGCTCTCGACGAAGTCGATCGTCATACCGCTGAGCAGCGGCTGCGAATCCGGATCGACGAACACCCGGACACCGGCAGCTTCGACCACCGCATCATCATCTCGCGGCGCGGGGTCGAGACCGATCAAGTACTTGTAGCCGGCGCAACCGCCCGCCTCGACCATGACCCGCAGTCCCCCCTCGGTCTTGCCTGCCCGCGACATCGCGGCCTTGACGGCATTCCCGGCTTGTTCGGTCAGAATGATCATGATCGGCTCCTTGCGTTGGGTCCGACATGAGGGATTGCAACCCCCGTGCCACGCCGCAGCACGGCGGCAAGCCACTGGAGTTGTTACTTGTTTAGGAGACCGCGGGGAAATGTCAGGGTTGCGACATGGTCGAAAGACGACGGTTTCCGACAACGGCTCGCAGCTAATAGTCCGGGAGCACGGTGCGCCGGCGCTCTCTTCACCCTCCCCTGGAGGGGGAGGGTCGGCACGCAGCCCGCGCAGCGGGATGCGGGACGGGGTGGGGTGAGCCGCGGGCACAGGGTTTCATAACTTCGCCACCCCACCCCGCTCGCTACGCGAGCGACCCTCCCCCTCCAGGGGAGGGTGAAGGACGGCGTCGCTCCGTCAGGACACGCTGGTGACCGCCAGCTCAACCTCTCGCCGCCGGGCGGCCATGCGGCTTTCGCCGCTTTCGTCGCCGAAGCACTCGGCGAAGTCGTTGCACTGCGCGCAGGACGGCGTGCTGCACATCACCAGGCCGTCGTCCTCGCAGAGCTTGCGATAGAAGTAGCGTTTCCAGCGCATGTTACGGGTGTTGCCCTGCGCCAGCGGAGCGAAGTGGCGCGTCAGCAGCCGCGACAGCTCGGCGCGATTGCGCAGACCGAGATCCTCCCACAGATGCTCCGGTTCGATCGCCCGCCGCGCCACCATCGCGGCGAGCCAGCGGCCAATCTCGCCCGTGGTGGAGCGATGCTTGAGCAGCAGGTCGCGCAGCATCACCGCCTCGTCGTCGATCTCCGGCTCATCCAACGCCAGGACCGACAGCAGCACGGAAACATGAGGAAACTGAGCAACGATCAGCGCGGTAAAATCATCGGCAGGCAAGCCGCAGCGCTCGATGATCGGCCCCGGCTCAGTCATCGCGGCCGAGAGAATCGACGCCAGCACGTGCCTGTCGAACGCACGATCATCATCGATCTGCGCCTCGGCCGGCAGACAGCCGGTGAGCGCGCGGTAAACCACTGCTGGCGACGACGCGAATCCGGCGGCGGCGACGCGGAGCGGCAGCGACGACTGATCCCGAGCCATATCCATCGCGCCGCGCATGGTCCGCTCCCTTACAGCCCGAGTTCGCTGGCCCTGACGTGAGTCTGACAGGCCTTCGGGCAGACCCGAACGCAGGCCGAGCAGCCGATGCAATTGCCGGCGGCGTCCAGCACCATCACCTTGCGGACGAATTCCTCATCGTCGTCATCGTCGTCGGACGAACAAGCGACGAGTTCGCCGTCCTCGTTGACGCCCATCAGATGCATCACGTCGCGCGAGCACACCTTGTGGCAGCGACCGCAGCCGATGCACTTCTTGTCGTCGATCGCGGTGAGGTAGGTCGGCTCCCAAGCCTGGCCGTCGCGGGTGGAGAAAATCGCCATTATCATGCTCCTACGGCGCGGTATCTGCCGCGCGATGCGAGCTGTCGCACGCGGCTACCTAGGCGGCCTTGGCTTCCAGCTCTTTCAGCGTCTTGCGCGCGGCTTCGAGGGCCGCATAAGCGTCCTGGGTCTGTTGCGCGATCGTCATGATGTTCTGCCAGTTGATCGGCAGTTCCTCGGACAGGTCGTGCAGATTCATTTTCATTGTCGTCGCGCGAGCCGACAGTTTCTTGATCTCGGCTTTCAGCGTCTCGATGTCCGCCATGGTTACCTTCCTTCAATACGCTGCAACGTCAGGGAATTTCCGGATCATCTCGACGCCCGCGGTGACCAGCTTGTCGCCTTCCGCCGCCAGCTTGCCGAGATTATCGAAGCCGAACCGATGCACGTCGCGCATGTGCTTGTTGATCACGATCAGCCGGCCGGCGCTGAGGATCAGGCGGCCAAAGCCTTCGTGATGCATCTTCATCATCGGCGAGACCATGATCTTGGTCTCGCGCTCGATCGACAGCGCGACCGCGTTGTAGAACAGCTCGAGCCGCCACAGCGTTTCCGGGTCCGGATCGCCCATCAGCGGGATCTCGCGACGCTTGGCCCTGTCGATGATGTAAGGTTCGAGCAGCTTGAGGTCGGAGCGATTTTCCCACGTGCCGTGGGTGTCCTGGGCTCGGAGCTGCTTGATCAATTCCTTGACGAACGGCGCGTCGATCGCGACGTCGGGAGACGCAGTGGTGGTATCGGTCATGCTCACACCTCGTCGGCGAAATCGAGCTTGCGCTCTTCGCCCTTCAGCAGTGCCTTGCGCAGCCACGGCGGCGGCACGCCGCGCAACACGCCCTGCAGCTTGGTGATCAGATCGGTGATCAGCTCCGGCTGCGCCAGCTTGAGCGGGTGAACCTGGGCAGCAACGACGCGCGCCGCACCGGAGCCGCCGATCGCCGCGCAATACACGATCGCGCAATCGCGGATGGCGTCGATTTTCGCCGCCAGCTTGTCCTCGTTGCCGTCTTCCTTCTCTTCGGCGAACTGCACGGCTTCCACGAAGCGATAATCCTCGGCCGTCACCTCGTAGATGGCTATGTTCTTGGCCCAGCCGAAATGCGCGTCCACGCGCTTCAGATCCTGAGTGGTGAAAGCGACCTTCATGCCGCGCCTCCGTTGCTGTGCATCGACGATCTCCTTCGCTTCCGTCCTAATGAGCCGTAGGCGGCGCATCGACCCGATCCGGTTGGCTGGTGGCGAGCGTGCGCCAACTGTCCACATCCGGCTCCCGTATAGTTGCGATGAACTGGTTGCCGATCGCGAAGATCAGATCGCGCGTGCCGCGATATCCGACCACGACCTGATGCGCGGCGCCGAGGCGGTCGAACATCGGCAGGCCGATGCGGAACAGCGGCACGCCGAGCCGTTCCGACGCCTGCCGTCCGTGCGAATGCGTCAGCAGCAGATCGCAGCCCTCGGCGCGGCGCTCCAGATCTTCCAGATCGCCGATCAGCACCTCGTCGCTCGGCACCTGCGCCAGCACTGGCGAGTTCGTGGTCGTGACCGCGGCGGCGACGCTGCAACCCATATCGGCCAGCCAGCTCGCGACGTTCAACAGCATGTCCGGCTCGGCGCCGATCGCGACCTGTTTGCCGCCGAAATAGAAGTGGCCGTCGAGCATCGCGTCGACCAACTGGCTGCGCTGCCGCCGATACTTCGGCGGCACCGGCTGGCCGCTGATCTGCGCCAGTGTCGCCATGAGCTCGTCGCCGGCCGCGAGCCCGGTCAACCGGCGCAGCAGCGTGAACGGCACGCCGGCCTTTGCTTCGAGTGCTTCGGCCGCGCCGCGCATCTGTTCGCCGAGCGCGAGCGTGTGCGCCGCCGCGCCCATCGTGGCGACCTCGGCCACCGACACGCCGCCGTGAGTCGTCGGCGTGAAATCATCGGGCAGATGGCCATCGAGCGAGCCGGAAATATCCGGCAGGAAGGTCGGCATCAGGCCGAACGCCTCGATGAGGTCGCGCAGCTCGTCGATGTCGCCAGGCGTGAGATGACTACCGGCCAGCACGTTGAGCCTCGCGGGATCGCGCGCGGCGTTCGGCACGGGCGTCTCGACCAGCGTCTCGACAATTCGTGTCACAGTCGCGGCGAAGCCGTCCTCGAACGCGCCCTTGAAGTCCGGCGTCGACACTGGCACCAGCGCAACCTTCGCCAGTTCAGGATGTTTCTTGCGCACGTCCTTGATGAAGCCGTCGAGATCGTCGCCTTTGATCTCGGTGACGCCGGTGGTGCAGATCCCGATCACGTCGGGCTTGGTGCGACCGACGATATTGACGATCGCCTGCTCGACATTATCGAAGCCGCCCAGCACTGTCGCGACTTCGCTCATCGCTGTGGTCTGCATCGGGATCGATTCTCGGAAGTGCCGAACGAACAGCACTAGGCCGAATGAAGTGCAGCCCTGCGAGCCGTGTAGCAGCGGCATGCAGTTTCGCAGCCCCATGAAGGCGAGCGACGCGCCGAGCGGCTGACTCATCCGCAGCGGGTTCACGGTGCAGGACTTGGTCGATGTGGTGATCTTCGCCAACGCCGCCTCCTCACGCGACCCGCGCGGAGCGCGGCCCGAAGATCGCGCGCTTCCGGTCGTCGACCGCATTGGCGGCGTCGGCACGCTGCTCCCAGGTGACTTCGCCCCAAGGCGGCGCCGAGCGCACCTGCGCCCAGATCGGGTTCGACAGCGCCTTGTCGATCTGACGTACCATCTCGACGATGCCGACATAGCCGCAATAGGCGTAGCTGCGCTCCTGGTTGATATCCATCCAGGGCATCCGCGCCTTCAACGCGACGAATTGCGAGCGGCCGCCCGACAGCATAATGTCCGCCTGCGCGTCCTTGAGCATCTTGTACATTTCGCGCGGGCGCAGATCGTCGATCTGGTGGACGTCGGGGCTCATCTCCTTGAGCCGCTCCTTGTCCTCCTTGGTCGACTTCTTGACGCTGGTGCCGACGATCGTCAGCCCGGCCTCCTGCAGCGCTGCCACCACCGACCACGACTTCACACCGCCGGTGATCAGCAGCACCTTCTTGCCTTCGAGCCGCGACGTGTAAGCCTTGATGGCTGCAAAGGCCTTTGCCTCCTCGCGTGCGATCAGCGCCTCGACGCGGTCCATCAGCTCGGCATCGGCACCGCGGGCGATCAGCAGCCGCGCGATCTGACGCAGCGATTCTGAGGTGTCGCTGATGCCGTAGAACGAGCCTTCGAAATACGGAATGCCGTAGCGCTCTTCCATCTTGCGCGCGACGTTGATCATCGCGGTGGAGCACACCATCATGGCGGCGCGGGCGCGGTGCGACTGCGCGACCTCGTGATAGCGCGCGTCGCCCGACAGGCAGGACAGGATCCGGATGCCGAGCTCGTCGAGCAGCGGCTTCACCTGCCACAATTCGCCGGCGACATTGTATTCGCCGATGATGTTGATGTCATACGGAGTCGTGAATTCCGGCTCCTGGGTGCCGATCACGTAGTCCAGCATCGCCTCGCCAGCGAGCTTGTTGCCGAGATTCTTCGGGCCGACGAAGCCCGGCGAGATGATCGGGACGCAGGGCTTGCCGAACTTTTCAGCCGCCACCTTGCAGACGGCGACGATATCGTCGCCCATCATCGCCGGCACGCAGGTCTGATACACGAAGACCGCCGGCGGATCGTACTTCTCGATGATTTCCTTGATCGATCGGAACAGCCGCTTCTCGCCGCCGAAGATGACGTCGTTTTCGCCCATATCGGTGGTGAAGCCGGTGCGATACAGCTTCGAGCCGGACGATTTGGTGCCGCGATTGTCCCAGGACGAGCCTTCGCAGGCGATCGGGCCATGCACCAGATGCGCGACGTCGACGATCGGCTGCAGCGCGATCTTGGCGCCGTCGAAGGCGCAGCCGCCGGCTGCGCCTCCCGGCTGCAGCGGTTTGCTGCAACCCTTCTTGCGTTGTTTGTCGGACTTGACCTGATTGGCCGCACAGCCGGGCTCGTTGAAGACGTCTTGAATCTTGTCTGCGAGCCGGCTCATGCGACACTCCTATGGATCAGGTTCTCCGAAGCTGCGGCATCAGCGGATGATGTCGAAGCTCAGGTCGGTCTTGCCGGCGATGTTGGTCGCCTTGTCCATCTCGTCGAAGATCTTGTCGAGGATCTTGACCAGGACATTCATCGTGCCCTGATAGCCCCAGATCGGCGAGCGATGATGATGGTGGCGATCGAACACCGGGAAGCCCATGCGGATCAGCGGCGTGCCGGTGTCGCGCTCGAGATACTTGCCGTAGGTGTTGCCGATCAGGAAATCGACCGGCTCGGTGAACAGCAGCGAACGCAGGTGCCAGAGATCCTTGCCGGCGTAGACCTTGCAGTTCTTGCCGAACGGCGAGCTGTCGAGCAGCGCCTGCACCTTGGCTTCCCAGCTCTTGTTGCCGTTGGTCGCCAGGATGTGGGTCGGCTCACCGCCGAGTTCGAGAATGAACTCCGCGACGCCGTAGCAGAGGTCCGGATCGCCGTAGATCGCGAACTTCTTGCCGTGAATGTGCGCCGAGGAGTCGCCGATCGCGTCGACCAGGCGGCCGCGCTCCTTGGTCAGCGCCTCGGGGATCGCCTTGCCGGTGATCCGCGAGACCGCCTGCAGGAAGCGGTCGGTGCCTGAGATGCCGATCGGGGAGTTGAACGCGACCACTTCCTGGCCGTGCGCCTCGATCGTCGCCAGGGTCTTCTCGGTGCAGAACTCCTGCATCGAGATGGTCGCCTTGGCGTGGATGGCGTTGGCGGCTTCCTCCAGCGTGGTGCCGCCGTCGTACATCCGGAACTCACCGTCGGCCGGGGTATCCCAGACGTCGCTGTTGTCGCCGAAGATCGTGTAGTCGATGCCCATCAGGTCGAAGATGCGCTTGATCTCGCGGATGTTGCCGACGGTGTTGCCGTCGAAGCCGCCGAGGAAGTTGATCGACTCGTTGGGCTTGCGCTCGAGCTTCTCGACCGTGCCGGACTTGCCGTCCCAGAAGTGCTCCACAATGCCCTTCATGACGTTGTCGTAGCCGGTGGTGTGGCTGCCGACGAAGGCCGGGGTGTGGGCGTAGGTGACGTCGAAGTCCTGCGGGACCGAGCCCTTCTCCTTGGCGTTCTTGATGAACGCGTTGAGGTCGTCGCCGATCACTTCGGCCATACAGGTGGTCGAGACCGCGATCATCTTCGGCTTGTACAGCGCATAGGCGTTGGCCAGGCCGTCGATCATGTTGTTGAGGCCGCCGAACACCGCGGCGTCTTCCGTCATCGACGACGAGACGCAGGAGGTCGGCTCCTTGAAGTGGCGCGAGAAGTGGCTGCGATAATAAGCGACGCAGCCCTGCGAGCCGTGCACGAACGGCAGCGTCTTCTCGAAGCCGACCGCGGCGAACACCGCGCCGAGCGGCTGGCAGGCCTTGGCCGGATTGATGACCAGGGCTTCACGAGCGAAGTTCTTCTCCTGATATTCCTTGGTCTTGGTCCAATCCGACACCCGCGCGACTTCGGCTTCGCCGACGGAGTTTTCGAACTGCTTGCGCTTGTTGTCCATCATGTCCGCGTATTCGGGCTGATGGAAGAGATCGAAGTGATCCCGGATCTTTTCTGCGGTCTCGGTCATGGTGATGTTCTTTCCCAAGGAATTCGGGGACACGGCGCTTCCGGTGGATCGCACCGGAAGCCCGCGTGACGAGTGGGCTCAGCTCCAGGGGGCTTTGGTAAGCTTCCAGATCGGAGCGTTGATGGCGATGTCCATGTCGCGGGCGAAGATGGCGAAGCCGTCATAGCCGTGATACGGGCCGGAATAGTCCCAGGAGTGCATCTGGCGGAACGGCACACCCATCTTCTGGAAGATGTACTTTTCCTTGATGCCGGAGCCGACCAGATCGGGCCGGACCTTCTCGACGAACTTCTCGAATTCGTAGCCGGTGACGTCGTCGTAGATCAGCGTGCCGTCTTTGACGTAATGCGTGGTGCGCTGATAATCGTCGTTGTGGCCGAATTCGTAGCCGGTACCGACCACTTCCATGCCGAGGTCTTCGTAGGCGCCGATGACGTGGCGCGGACGCAGGCCGCCGACATAGAGCATGACCTTCTTGCCTTCGAGGCGCGGGCGATAGCGATCGACGATCGCCTGCATCCGCGGCTTGTACTTGGCGATGACGCGCTCGGCGCCTTCCTTGATCTTGTCGTCGAACTTCGACGCGATCTCGCGCAGCGAGGCTTCGATCTTGGTCGGACCGAAGAAGTTGTACTCGACCCACGGGATCCCGAACTTCTCTTCCATGTGCCGCGTGATGTAGTTCATCGAGCGGTAGCAGTGCAGAATGTTCAGCTTCGCCTTCGGGGTGTTTTCAAGCTCGGCGATGGTGCCGTCGCCGGACCACTGCGCGATGACGCGGAGGCCCATTTCCTCGAGCAGGATGCGCGAGGCCCAGGCGTCGCCACCGATGTTGTAGTCGCCGATGATCGCGACGTCGTAGGGGGTGGATTCGAACGCGGCGATCTTGTCGGCGGTCTTGTCGAACACCCAGTCGCGGATCACGTCGTTGGCGATGTGGTGGCCGAGCGACTGCGACACGCCGCGGAAGCCTTCGCAGCGCACCGGAATGATCGGCTTGCCGTCATACTGCTTCGACTTGGCCTTGGAGACCGCCTCGATGTCGTCACCGATCAGACCGATCGGGCATTCCGACTGCACCGAGATGCCGCGGTTCAGCGGGAACAGCTCCTGGATCTCGTCGATGATCTTGCCGAGCTTCTTGTCGCCACCGAAGACGATGTCCTTCTCCTGGAAGTCGGACGTGAACTGCATCGTACCGAAGGTGTCGATGCCGGTATTGCCCTTGTAGTAGTTGCGGCGCGAGCCCCAGGAATACTGGCCGCAGCCGACCGGGCCGTGGCTGATGTGGACCATGTCCTTGATCGGGCCCCACACCACGCCCTTCGAACCGGCGTAGGCGCAGCCACGGATCGTCATCACACCCGGGATCGACTTGATGTTCGACTTGACCGAGCACTCGGCCTTCTCGGCCTCGTAAGTATTGAGATGCTTGGCGCGACGCTTGGCCGACTTGTCCGGATAGGCCTCCAGGACTTCGCCGATCAGCTTCTTGTTACGTTCCTTGATGTCCGCGGGGGATTCTGCGACTGCGGTGCTCATCGTTGTTCCTCGTATCTGGGGCCGCCGGGGACCGGCCGCGCGAGGCGGCCGGCCCGGCTCATGGGATCAGGCGGACGCGGCGGCCGCCTTGGCGGCTTCCTTGGCCTGCAGTTCGGCGAGCGCCTGCTCGTCGGTCTTCATGATGCCGAAGTCGAGCAGCATCTCTTCGAGCTCTTCCATGGTGATCGGGGTCGGGATCGTGCCGTTGCCGCAGTTGGCGTGCACCTTGGTGGCCAGCTCGCGATATTCCTTGGCCTGCTGGCTGTCGGGCGCGTACTGAATCACGGTCTGACGGCGCAGCTCGGCGTGCTGCACGATGTTGTCGCGCGGCACGAAGTGGATCAGCTTGGAGTTCAGGCGCTTGGCCAGCGCTTCGGCGAGGTCGAGCTCGCGGTCGGTCTGGCGCTCGTTGCAGATCAGGCCGCCGAGGCGGACGCCGCCCGACGAGGCGTACTTCAGAATGCCCTTGGCGATATTGTTGGCGGCATACAGCGCCATCATCTCGCCGGACATCACGATATAGATTTCCTGGGCCTTGTTCTCGCGGATCGGCATCGCGAAGCCGCCGCACACCACGTCGCCGAGCACGTCGTAGGAGACGTAGTCGACGTCCTCATAGGCGCCGTTCTCTTCGAGGAAGTTGATCGCGGTGATGACGCCGCGGCCGGCGCAGCCGACGCCCGGCTCGGGACCACCGGCTTCGGTGCACTTGATGCCCTTGTAGCCGACCTTCATCACGTCTTCGAGTTCGAGGTCCTCGACCGAACCCGCTTCCGCGGCGAGGCTCAGCACCGTGTCCTGCATCTTGGTGTTGAGGATCAGGCGGGTGGAGTCCGCCTTGGGGTCGCAGCCGACGATCAGGATCTTCTGACCCATCTCGACCAGAGCGGCCAGAGTGTTCTGCGAGGTAGTGGACTTGCCGATGCCGCCCTTGCCGTAAAATGCGATTTGCCGAAGTGCCATGTTTTCTCTCCGTTGACCTAATGCCGCTTGATCGATTTGCGCGAACCAGCGCAGCCTCATTCAGTTCAGAACCGTCGCACGGCTCAGATGCGGACGTTGCGCTTCGCTTGATCGCTCAGCCAACGATGCCTCGCCTTGCTGATCCCTGTTTTGCAACGACCGTGCCAGTCGCAGCGCAGCTCGAAAAAGCGTGCAATTTCGTGCGGATAGTCAGCATCGAGGTGAAATGTACGTAGATGTTTAGAATCCGACATCGCGGCCGAGCGGACGACATCCGCGGGTAAGGCTGTTAGAAACAAAACAAACTGATACCGGCCGACAACGAGACGGACATTTCCCCGACTTCGCGATCTGCGAACCGTCCTCACCAACGTCGGTATCAGGAGTCCGCGCGACGAGGTCTTTTGCGCGAGGCGTGACGCAGGGGCGCGTGTCCGGTCGCGCGGATCGGAAGCCGGCGCGGCGCTTCGCGCCGCATCGTCACGCCCGGACGTCGCGACGATCAGAAAAACGCGAATGGCCGGGACGAGCCCGGCCATCGATGATCAGTGTCAGGGGATGAAGCGGCCTAGGCCGGCAGCTTCTGGTTCTGGAGCTGCTCCGCCAGCGCGGCAACGAATTTGACCAGCGGCCAGTCGATGCGGCGGATGTTCTGCTCGTCGAGGAAGCGCTCTTCGTTACGGGTCGGCGTGTCGGGCAGCACCGCCCAATGCTGGGCCGACGAGCGCTTCATGATCTGGCGCGCGAACACGCGATCGAGCTGCGTGTCAAAGCGACAGCCGAGAAACAGGAAATGTCTGTCACGTCGGATTTCCTGCACCGTCTGCGGGATCGGCGTCTGGATGTCGATTTCCGTCAGAACCTCGACGAAGTCGCTGTCCGACACCAGAAAATTCGCGGCCGGACGAACCGATCCGAGCGGCTGATACAGCAGCGTCGCCCAGGCCCGCGCTTCGTCCGGCACCGGTACGTAAAGCGGCATGTCGAGTGCGACAGGATCGTCGGCAACGATGCTCGGCTCGGGCTCGGTGAGCTCGCTGCCATCGGCACGATAGAAACCGGCCCAGCGGCCATGGTTTTCGGCCTGGCTGAGCCCCTGCGCGACGCCCCAGTCCGTGCGGCCGGCGAAGGCCCGTTGCGGCAGGTCGTCGTACCAAGCATGGACCAACAGCGGCAGCGACGGCAGAGTCGCCAGCATCCGATGCAACGCGTTAGCCTCGGGCGACGTGGCAAACGCCTCGGCCATCATCGTCCTCAGCGTCTTGCGGTGCTTGAAGTTCTCGATGTACTGCGCCGCGCCGGTGAGATTGCTGCGTACCTTGTGCGGCACCGTGGTCTTCGCCGTCAGCCGCGCCACCAACTCAACCGGCGAGGTCGGCACGCTGCTGGTTTCGCCGAGCGCCACACAGGCGGCGCCGAGATAGGGGATGATCCGCCCGCGCATCAAGCCTGCGCCGATGTCGTCGAGTGCTTGTGCCGGCATAATAATGCTCCCCTGTCAGATCGCTCTTGCGGCCTTGTGATGGACCACCACCAGACCGGTCGCATGCGCGATGTCGGTGGTGATGGTCCAGCAATGACTCGATCCGTCGACCAGATAGACGCTGAATCGCGGATAATCGCGGAACGGCTGCTCCGCATCGATGTCGGACGCGTCGCATTGCGTGAGCGACAGTCCGGGAAGCGCTTGCCGCACCGCCTTCAGCGCGCCGGTTTCCGCCGCATCGTCTCCGAGCAGCGCGTCGATCCTGGCGATATCGTCGGGCGACAGCGCCACGATCAGAGCTTTCTGGCTTCGACGGTGATCGGCAGCGGTGTGTCGGCCGCCATCGCCGGCAGTTCGAGCTGCCAGCCATTGGCGAGTGTCACCTTGCCGCCCCACAGCGCCTCGTTCTCGATCTCAACGATCGCTTCTTCGAGATCCTTCTTGGCCACATAAGCCGACAGCCCCTTCTCGGTCCTGCGGATCATCACTTTCATGGAATTCGGTCCTTGGGTTGGGCCGCCGCAGCGACAAGTGTTAAACAGGCGCGATTTCGTGTTCGAGGCAGCCGATGACGCGATGCTCGGCGAACTCGACCAGATAGACGGGCTGGTTGCTCTCCTCGTGCAGCCCGATCCGCACGATCTCGCCGGCATCGCCGCTCTTCACCAGCAGCGCTTCTTCCGGCTGATCCGGGAAGCTGCCGTCATTGAACAGGTCGATCTGAGCGCTGACGCGCTGGCCCCATTGATATTTCGGCTCGGTCATCACGCGACCTCCTGCTCGCTCGGCGTCGCGGCTTCGACCGGGAGCAGCTCCTTGCGCTTCATGCCGACGATGCGGCCCTGCGCGACGAAGTCGACGCCGTAGATGTAGAACTGCTGCAGAAAGGTGCCGATTGAGACGACGTAGCCCTCGTCGCCCTTCTTCACCAGCACCTCACCGATCTCCTTGCCCGGAAAGGTGCCGTCGTTGCGGATGTTGATCTTCGCCCGCACCTTCTGGCCGTACTCGAATGAGGGCGGACCATCGAGTTCGACGATGTCGCTGTCGCGGGCGATATTCATGATGAGGGCTCCGTGGCGGGCTTGGTATTGGGAGAAGTGGGACCGGACCGCGACGCGCCGGTGAAGCCGGTGCGGCTGCGCACCAGCTCCCGGACCATCGGGTCCGGATCGTCCAGCAGCCGGCTCAGCTCATAGGTGTCGACACGGCTGGCGACTTCGTAGCGAACGCGCCAATCGGAATCGTCGATCATCGCCAGCAGCCGGCCTGGCGACATGCGCCGTGCAGCCTCGAGCCGCACCTCGCCGTCCTTGTCCATCGCCATCTGGGCCAGCCATTCCGGACCGATCCGGCGCGCGACTTCGCGGCGCACGCCGCTGTCGGGATCGAGTACCAGCAACGGCAGAAGTCCCGGCGATGCACGCTTCGCCACGATCTGGCGAACGTAGTAGTCCTCGTCGCTCGCCATCGGCCGCAAATCTTCGTCGGAAAGCACCGACGCGACGCGAATGCGTACCTCGCGATGCGGATCGTTGCGCAGCGGCAGCAGATAGCGCTTCGGCAACCGCCGCGCCGCGCTCCAGCGCACGGTTTCGTCCGGATCCTGCAGCAGCCGAGGCAGCAGGAACACGGTCGCATAACCGGCCGCGACCGCGCGGGTTTCGAAATACGGATGGTCGAGATACTGATCCGCCAACGCCCTATTTTGCTGGAAGAAGCGCTCCAGCCGCCGCGCATAGCGGTCCTGGACGCAGGCCTTCTTGATTTCGCAGCCGCCCAGAGCCAGCAAATCGCGATGCGGGCAGGATGCGCAATCGATCTCGTTGCCCTGCCAGTCGCGGGCCTCGTCGATGTCAGTCGTCATCGACCTGCCCTATCCGTTGCCAGACGTTGTGCAGCACGCCGGCATTGACCTTGTCGGTCGGATCGAGTTCGAGCAGCTTCTTGATCGCGGCGTGGCCTTCGTCGATGTCGCCGAGGCGCATCCGCAAATACGCATAGGCCTTCAGCGCGAACAGATAGAAGCGCGGCAGGATGGCGGCGAAGCTGGAAAATTCCGCGTCGCTCCGCCTCACCTTGCGCCAGTCGGCATCGAGATCATTGTCGCGCGCCGCTTTCGCCAGACAGGTTTCGGCGACGCGCAGCGCCTCCTGCAGACGGCCTTTATAGAAATAGAAGCGATACAGCCCGATCAGCACCGCGGCGTGATCCGGCGCCAGCACCTGCGCCTCGCGCAGATGCTGCTCGGCCACCGAGTCGCTCTGAAAATCTGCGCCGGCGAGTTCGAGATGGCGATGCGCTTCGGCCGGCAGGCCCGCACCGAGCAGCGCGCCGGCGAGCAGCGACTGCTCGGGCCCGGACATCGTCAACTCGCTGTGCAGGCGGGGCGGCATGGATCAGAACTCGCCGAGCTGGACCAGCGGCGCCTTGGCAGGCGCGCTGTCGCCGGAGCATTTGCAGCTCGACGGATTCGGATCGATAAACACGAATCCGGTCGAGGCCATGCTGTCGCGAAAGTCGATGGTGATGCCGGCGAGAAGCTCGGCGCTGGCCTGCGGCAGGAACAGCCTGTAGTCGCCGCGCTCGGCTACGACATCGCCGGCCTGCGGCGCGGCTTCGACGTCGAACGTCGCCGACAGGCCTGAGCAACCGCCCGACGTGACCACCAGGCGGAAGCCGCCGGCGCCACCGGAAAAGCGCAGCATGCGGCGGATGAAGGTCTCGGCTGCTTCGGTCAGATTCAGATCCATCGTTCTCCCCTTAGGCCGCCCGATAACGCGGGACTGAATTGTCGATCACACAGGTGTCGTCGACCGGGCACACCGCGACGCATTGCGGCTGATCGAAATGCCCAATGCACTCCGAGCATTTCGCCGGCTCGATCGCGAAGGTGCCGCCCTTCTCGAAAATCGCGGTGTTCGGGCATTGCGGCTCGCAGGCCGAACAGCCGGTGCATTGCGAGGCGACGATCTTGTAGGCCATGGCCTGCCCTCACACCGCCAAGAACGCGCCCTGACGGATGTCGGCGTCGCCGCGGGCAACGTGGCGGATCTCCGACTTGCCGACGCGCGCCAGATAGTCCTTGAAGTAAGCGATCACCGACTGCTCGATATATTCGAACGCGTAGGTCTCGACCGCCTCGATGCCGGCGCCGGCCAGCGAGTCCTTCGGGCACAGGCCGATCTTGGCGACCAGCACCGCGGTGCAGTCGTTCAGCGCCTTGAGGATCGGCTCGATGCCGGCATCGCTGGCGTAGCCGCCCTCGCAATACAGATCGACGCGGCGATGGCCGACGAACTTGGCGCCCGCGGTCGAGACTTCGTAGATCTGGAATTCGTGGGCGTGGCCGAAATGCTCGTTGATGACGCCGCCACCCCTGGTGGCGATCGCGACCTGGATCTTGATCGACGCGGTCTCGTCGGCGAGCGACTGCATCTCGCGCTGCTTGGCGGCCGCGATGGCGTCACGCTCGGCCTCGACCTTGGCCTGATAGGCCTGGCGCGCAGCGAGATCGTATTCGACGTCCATCGCCATTACCTTCTCGGTGGTGAACTCGGCACTGCGGTCCTCGCCGAGCAGGCCGACCGCGTCGGCGCGGCACTGCCGGCAGTGCCGCATCATGTTCATCTCGCCTTCGCAGGCATCCTGCAGCGCTTTCAGTTCTTGCGCGGTCGGGCCGCGCTGGCCCGACAGACCGAAGGCCGTGCCGTGCTCGGCCTCGGAGATCAGCGGCATGATGTTGTGCAGGAAGGCGCCGCGCGACTTCACCGCCTTGTTGACCTCGATGAGGTGCTTGTCGTTGATCCCGGGGATCATCACCGAGTTGACCTTCACCAGGATGCCGCGCGCGGTCAGCATTTCGAGGCCGAGCAATTGCCGCTCGCTGAGGATCTTCGAGGCTTCGACGCCGGTGATGCGGCGGTGGTCGTAGAAGATCCACGGATAGATCTTCGCACCGACCTCGGGGTCGATCATGTTGATGGTGATGGTGACGTGATCGACGTTCATGGCGGCGATCTGCTCGACATAGTCGGGCAACATCAGGCCGTTGGTGGAGAGACATAGCTTGATGTCGGGCGCCGTCTGCGTGACCAGCTCGAACGTCTTGAAGGTCTTGGCCGGATTAGCGAGTGCATCGCCGGGGCCGGCAATGCCGAGCACCGTCATCTGCGGAATGGTGGAGGCGACCGCCACGACCTTGCGCGCGGCCTGCTCCGGGGTCAGCTTCTCGCTGACCACGCCGGGGCGGGACTCATTGGCGCAATCGTATTTGCGATTGCAGTAATTGCATTGAATGTTGCACGCGGGCGCGACCGCGACGTGCATACGGGCGAAGTGATGATGCGCCTGCTCGGAGTAGCAGGGATGGTTCTTCACCTTCTCCCAGACGTCCGGCGGCAAATCACTCGGGCCGGCGGCGGAGCCGCAGCTGGATTTGCCGGCGCCGCCCTTGGTGCTGCAGCCGGCGGAGGCGGCACTGTTGCGGAGTGCGTCGAACGACATTCCGCCCGGGGCGCCAAAATCGTGGAGTTGCAGCAGCTTGCTCATATCCGGGCCTCGTTCGATCGCCGCACGACAGGCGGCTTGTCCGTGGGTGGGGTGCTGCAACCGGGCCGGCAAAAGTGTTGTGGCAAACTTCGGGCACGGCGATCGGGCGAAGACGACATCCGACGGTCAAGGCGCCGGCTCGTCCTTCGGTCACGCAGGCGTCAGGCCGGCACGCAGGTATTGTCGACCGGGCAGACCGAGACGCACTGCGGCTTATCGAACTGACCTTCGCACTCGGTGCACTTGGCGGCGTCGATCACATAGGTGCCGCGCTTCATGCTGATCGCAGCGTTCGGACATTCGAATTCACAGGCACCGCACACGGTGCATTGGGAGGTCACGATCTTGTAGGCCATATCCGGCTCCTCGGTTGAGAGACATTGCGTTGCGCATCGTCTTTCAAGCCTCGTGCCAGACTGCTACTTCGTTGATTCTTAGAAAGATTATACGGATCGTCGGAAACCGCGACGGTGTCGGGGCCCCGACACTTGTCGCAAGTCGAACAGAACCGAACGAAGTTCGCGGCCTCGGCCCAGACGCGAACACGGGACAGAAACGCGAATGGCCGGGACGAGCCCGGCCAAGATGCATGGGAATCCGAAGATCTCGCGACGCTGATCGATCGCGCGCCGCTGCCGAAGCGATCAGAAGTGCTTCAGCTCGATATCGTACTTCTTCAGCGCGTAGCCGATCTGGCGCGGCGTCAGGCCGAGCAGGCGCGCGGCCTTGGCCTGAACCCAGCCGGAGCGCTCCATCGCGCTGATCAGTCGGTCGCGCTCGGAC
Organism: Rhodopseudomonas telluris; assembly: GCF_042432815.1. NCBI lineage: Bacteria > Pseudomonadati > Pseudomonadota > Alphaproteobacteria > Hyphomicrobiales > Nitrobacteraceae > Rhodopseudomonas > Rhodopseudomonas telluris. The sequence goes on along the minus strand of NZ_JBHLWM010000001.1, from coordinate 428,972 downwards.
ATCGGCGCGCCGTTGCCGGCCTCGGACGGCGGCGATGCGGTCGCGGCGTCGAGCGGTGCGCTCGCGGCTTCGCGTGGGACGATCTCGAGCGGCGCCTTGCGCGGCAGCACCTGCAGCGGGATCTGCGGGCGAGGCCGTTCGGGCGCCGGCTCGGTGTGGCCCTTCCACAGGATTGCCGACAGGCACTCGTCCTGGTGACAGGCGAAGTCGCTGTCGAGAATCTGCGGCCCCATCGCCAACGTCGCGGTGCGGCGGACGCAATTTTCCAGCTCGCGGACGTTGCCGGGGAACGAGCAGGCCTTCAGCAGCTCCAGCGCGTGCGGCTCGAACGCTAATTCGCGATCGTTCTCCTTGTTGAAATTCTTCAGGAACTCCGTCGCCAGCAGCGGAATATCGGTCGGCCGGTCGCGTAGCGGCGGCAGGATCATCGGCACCACGTTGATGCGGTAGTACAGGTCGGCGCGGAATTCCTTGCGCGCCACCGCTTCTTCGAGATTGCGGTTGGTCGCCGCGACGATGCGGACATTGACCTTGATGGTCTGGTTGCCGCCGACGCGCTCGAACTCCTGCTCCTGCAGTACGCGCAGCAGCTTGGCCTGGAACGACGCCGAGATTTCGCCGATCTCGTCGAGGAACAGCGTGCCCTTGTCGGCCAGCTCAAACCGCCCCTTGCGCGACGCGATGGCGCCCGTGAAGGCGCCCTTCTCGTGGCCGAACAGTTCGGACTCCAGCACTGACTCCGGCAACGCCGCGCAGTTGATCTTGATGAAGGGGCCGTTGGCCCGGGCCGACAATTCGTGAATCGCCTTGGCGATCAGCTCCTTGCCGGTGCCCGACTCGCCGCGCAGCAGCACCGGCGATTGCGACTTGGCGATGATGCTGACCTTGGCCAGCAGCGTGCGGATCGCCGGGCTTTCGCCGACGATGCCGTCGACGCGCACGCGCTTCTTCTCGCGCTGCGGCTTCAGCTCAGACAATTCCTTCTGCAACCGGTGGCTTTCCGCCATCAGCCGCTCGCGGTCGCGCGCCACGACGCGGTGCAGCTTGACGGTCTGGCCGATCAGATTGGCCACCATCGTCAGGAAGCGGACGTCGGCATCCATGCGGAAGTTGGAGCGGCCGTCGCGCACCCGGTCGATCGTCAGCGTGCCGACGACGCGCGAATCGATCCGGATCGGAACGCCGATGAACGACACGCGGGTGTCGTCGGTGGCGCCGAGCGCCAGCGCATCGGCGGCCGAGAACATCGGATGCGCCGAGACGTTGTCGGCGACCAGCGGCACCGCGGTCGCGACGATCTGATCGATCGCCTTCTGCGGCAGGCGCGCCCGATAGCGGTTGTCGCTGCCTTCGTTCCAGCCGACACCGACGGTGATGTCCGGCACGCCGTCGTCCGCCAGCAGCGACACGACACCGTTTCGCATCTGCAGGAACGACTGCAGCAGGTTGACCACATTGGCCAGCGTGACTTCGAGCCGCGCCGGCGCGGTGAGGATCTTGGAAATTTCGAAAATGCCGGTGAGCGCAATCTCACTCAGCGGTACTGGGTTCTGGTTCATCGGCTTCCGCGATTGCTCGCTCTCGACAAGACGTACTTCGCGCTGAGCCATTTCCATCTCCATCGCTCCTGAGCTTTTCCCCCTTTAGTTCTGGAGCGTTGCGGGATTGTGTCTGATCCTCATTCCGATGTCGTGCTCAACTTGGCTGCATCGCTGAGGAAACTGATAGCTGTCACTGCACAGTTCGTCGCCAGAGCGAAATGCCTGAAAATGCTCTGATTACTTAGTTACCAGCGGAATCGACTCACTCCCGCATTGATGCAACGCAAAATGAGCATCCTAAAAGACGTGCAGTGGCATCAATCCACCGGCAGGAAGAGTGCTAATTGCGAACTATTCGCTTGATCGCAAGAACGATTCGCGGAACTGATTGGAGGCCTTGAGGCACGCCTCTCACTCACCGTCATCGCCCGCGCGGGCGGGCGACCCAGTATTCCGAAGCGTCAGCGGCGAACGACGAGCGCCCCGGGATACTGGATCCCCGCCTACGCGGGGATGACGCGTAGGAGTGCTCATCGACCACGCCCCTCACTGAGGCACGACCCGCCCACTCACCGCGGTCATCACCCGCGAAAGCGGGTGACCTAGTATTGTAGTGCATTGACGATTAGCAACGAAAGCCCTGGGACACTGGATCCCCCATACGCGGGGATGACGGCACGACTTGTATTTGGCAGCGCAAGAGAACGGGCCTTTTTATGCCCGCACTACACGCGCTGGCCGCCGTTGATGTGGATTTCTTCGCCGGTGACGTAGCTGGCTGCGTCGGAGCACAGGAAGAACATCACCTTCGCCACTTCATCTGGTGTTCCGATACGTCGCATCGGAATCGTCGGCGCCAGCATGGCTTCGGTTTCGGGCGACAGGATATCGGTCTTGATCTCGCCCGGCGCGATCGCGTTCACGCGAATGCCGTAGGGCGCGTAGTCGTGGGCCATTTCGCGGGTGAGGCAGGTCAGCGCCGCCTTCGAGGTCGCGTAGGCGCTGCCGGCGAACGGATGCACGCGCGAGCCGACGATCGAGGTCACGTTGACGATCGAGCCCTGGCCGGCGCGCAGTTCGTCGAACAGGCCCTGCGCCAGCATCACCGGCGCCAGCAGGTTGACGTGGAACACGCTCATCCAGGTGCCGACCGGTGTGTTCAGCGAGGTGAGCCGCTCGCCCGCTTCGCTTTTCGGCGAGATCGCGGCGTTGTTGATCAGCGCATGCAGCGGGCCGCCGCCGAGCTTTTCCTTGAGCTCGTCGATCGCCCGCGGCAGCGCGCGATGATCGGCGAGTTCGACGGCGACGTGGTTTTCCATGCCGGTCGCCCAGGGGCAGCGATCGTCGGCGAACGGCTGCCGCGAGCAGGTGATGATGCGCCAGCCGGCGTCGGAGAACAGCTTGCCGGTGGCATGGCCGATGCCGCGCGACGCGCCGGTCAGCACCAGCGTCTTCTGCTTGCCCGAACGCGACTCGCGCTGATCGTTGTGAAACGGACAGGCGCCGGATGTCGGCGCGCCTGCCGGATGCGTCGCCGGGTGATCGTGCGGCGCGGGGGCATGAATCCCCGGCCCGCCCGGATGCCCCGGCCGCTCGGCCTGCAACGGCTCGCTGTGCAAGGACGACCTCCATCACTTGTTTCACGAACGACTTTGCATGAACCGGGCCAAAGACGACGCCGGCGGATTTGCGCGGCGATACGGTGCTTTGCTGCCAGCCAATGTCATGTGCCCGACAACGCCCACGCGGACCGGCCCGACAAATCGTGGCCTTCCCGACAGCATTGTTCGACCAAAGGCGTAATTCGCGACATTCCGCAGGCCGATCGCGCGTGGTCCGGCCTTTGCTTATCAGGCGTCACCGTTACCCTAGCGACAGTCGAGATCCGGATGCACCAGCCGATCGACCACAGCCGACGCCGCTTCGCGGTGGTGCTCGGCACCAACGAGATCGCATCCGCCGTGGCGGTGCATCTGCATCGCGCAGGCTTCGCGGTGGTGATGTCGCACGATCCGTTTCCGCCGGTGATCCGCCGCCGGATGGCGTTTCACGACGCGTTGTATGGCGATCCGGTGTCGGTCGACGGCGTGGTGGGCGAGCGGGCCGACGACGGCATGCAGATCTACCAGGCGCTGCGGCACTCGCTGGCGATCCAGGTGACGTGGCTGCCGCTGCCCGATCTGCTGCCGGTGCGCTCGATCGATCTGCTGGTCGATGCGCGGATGCAGAAGCACCGCGTCACGCCCGATCTACGGCGGCTCGCGGGGCTGAGCATCGGGCTCGGGCCCGGCTTCGCCACCGAGGTGAATTGCGACGCGGCGATCGAAACGCGGCCGGGGCGCAGCGGGCTGATCGTCGCGCATGGCTGGACCGATGCGGCCGACGGAGTCGCCAGTCCGCTCGGCGATGCCGGGGCGGAGCGCTTCCAGTATTCGCAGACGACCGGGAGATGGCACTCGGCGGTCGAGATCGGCAGCCGCGTGTTCAAAGGATTCGTCCTCGGCCATCTCAGCGGCGAGCCGGTGCGCGCGCCGTGCGACGGCATTGTGCGAGGCATCGTGCGTGACGGCAGCGAAGTCCCGGTGCGGGTGAAGCTGCTGGAGATCGACCCACGCGGCCGCCACGCCCAATGGACCGGCATCGACAACCGCGGCCGCAGTATCGCCGACGCGGTGTGCCGGGCGGCCGGCAAGCTCGATGAGCTGCAGGACGCGCGGGCTTACGTGCGAGTCTGATTGGGCTGGCGCTGATCTTCACCCTCCCCTGGAGGGGGAGGGTCGGCGGGCCTCGCGAAGCGAGGCACGACGGGGTGGGGTGAGCCGCGGGCACAGCGGACGAACTCTTCGCCACCCCACCCCGCTCGCTACGCGAGCGACCCTCCCCCTCCAGGGGGGGGTGAACCGCAACGTTGTGACTACCCCGCGCCGAGCGCGACGGCGACGTTGTAGGTGATCAGGCTGGCGATGTAGGCAAGCACAAACATGTAGATGAAGGTGACCGCCATCCAGCTCCAGCTGCCGGTCTCGCGCTTGATCACCGCCAGCGTCGAGGCGCATTGCGGGGCGAACACGAACCACGCCAGCAGCGACAACGCCGTGGCCAGGCTCCATTTCGACGCGAGCACCTGGCCGATCTGCTCGGCGGCTTCCTTGCCGCCCTCGATCGCATAGACGGTGCCGAGGCTCGCCACCGCGACTTCGCGGGCCGCCATGCCGGGGATCAGCGCCACCGCGATCTGCCAGTTGAAGCCGAGCGGCGCCAGCACCGGCTCGATCGCATGGCCGATGATCGACGCCAGGCTGTAGTCGATCGCCGGCTCGGTGGCGCCGGCGGGCGGCCGCGGGAACGAGGCCAGGAACCAGATCAGCACCATCATCGAGAAGATCGTGGTGCCGGCGCGCTGCAGGAACATCTTGGCGCGGATGTAGATGCCGATCGCTACGCTCTTCAGCCGCGGCATCTTGTAGTCCGGCAGTTCCAGCATGAACGGCGCCGGCTCGTAGTCGCGCCACATGAAGAACTTGATCAGCGCCGACACCGCCAGCGCGCTGATGATACCCGCCGCATAGAGGCCGAACATCACCAGCCCCTGCAGGTTGATCCAGCCGAACACCTGCTGCGACGGGATGAAGGCCGAGATGATCAGCGTATAGACCGGGATGCGCGCCGAGCAGGTCATCAGCGGCGCGATCAGGATCGTGGTCAGCCGGTCGCGGCGATTGTCGATCACCCGCGTCGCCATGATGCCGGGGATCGCACAGGCGAAGCTCGACAGCAGCGGGATGAAGGCGCGGCCGTGCAGGCCGGCGCCGCCCATGATGCGGTCCATCAGGAACGCGGCCCGCGCCATGTAGCCGAAATCTTCCAGCAGCAGGATGAACAGGAAGATGATGATGATCTGCGGCAGGAACACGATGACGCTGCCGACGCCGGAGATCACGCCGTTCTGCAGGAAGCTCTGCAGCAGGCCTTCCGGCAGGGTGGCGCGCACGAATTCGCCAAGCGCCTCGAAGCCGCCGGAGATCAGCTCCATCAGCGGCTGCGCCCAGGTGAACACCGCCTGGAACATCACGAACAGGATCAGCAGCAGCAGCACCAGCCCGGCGACCGGATGCAGCACCACCGCATCGACCTTCGCGGTCGCTGTGTGCGGACGTGCCGGCAGGCTGACGCATTCGGCGATGATGCGATCGGCCTCGCGCTGCAGCGCGCGCAGTTCCGCCGTCGTCAGCGGGCGCCAATTGTCGGACGCTGCAACGGCGGGCATATGCGCCGCCATCTCGTCGGTGCGCTTCAGCAGCTCGGCGGTGCCGCCCTTGCGCACGGCGATGGAGGTCACGACCGGAATGCCGAGCTGTTCCGACAGCTTCGCGATGTCGACATCGACGCCGCGGCGCTTGGCGATGTCGTACATGTTGAGCACGAGCATCAGCGGCCGGCCGGTCGCCTTCAGCTCCAGCATCAGCCGGAAGGTCAGGCGCAGATTGGTCGAGTCCGCGACGCACAGAACGAGATCCGGAACCGACTCGCCCGCCTTGCGGCCGAGCACGACGTCGCGGGTGATTTCTTCGTCGGGGCTGCGGCCGCGCAGCGAATAGGTGCCGGGCAGATCGAGCAGGCTGACGGTGCGGCCGGCCGGCGTCGTGAACACGCCGGCTTTGCGCTCGACCGTGACGCCCGGATAGTTCGCGACCTTCTGGCGGCTGCCGGTCAGCGCATTGAACAGCGAGGTCTTGCCGCTGTTCGGCGTTCCCACCAGCGCAAGATTGAAGGGCTGACTCTCGACGGAGCTCATCGTGAAATCGTCACATCAATACGACGGCCATCGCTTCGCGGCGACGGACCGCGATCGTGATGTTGTCGACCCGCACCGCGATCGGATCACGCCCGATGATACCTTCGTGCAGAACCTCGACCTTGGCGCCTTCGACGAAGCCGAGTTCGATCAGGCGGCTCTCCAGCTCGACCGGCTGCAGCGACGAAACCACGCGCTGCGGATCGATCGCCTGCACGACGCCCCGATAGCCGCGCCGCGCATTGCCGAGCAGGATCGGCTTATGGCCGTTGTGATGCAGGTTCGAGGTCATCGCCCGTTCTTCCAATCGTGGCTGCAGAGGTCAAGAGATTCAGCCCTGCGCCGCTCGGAGTTTAGAACGATTGTAACAGGCGCTATCAATTCGCATGTAACGCGAAATCGCGCGAAAGTGGTTTGATCTAGCACAATTTGCCGGCGCGCTTTGCGGAGTTTCCCCAGTGCGACCGAACTAACGAGGCTGGAACAGCCGTTCGCCAAGCGGAGTGCGAGCGGCGCGGACGCCTCGCCCCTCACCGAAATCATAAACCATGGGTTGCGATCGGACGCGGCGGCGGGGCGGCGTTAAGGGTTCGGCCAACGCGGCGTGGAAGGGTGACGGCGGGGATTTTGCTGCCCGGCCGCGCTCATGGCTTGGCGGCGGCAGGATAAGGGGAATGACAATGACGGCACGCTCGACAGCCAAGACCACCCACCGCAAAAGCCACACCGCCTCCGCCGATACGGCAGGACTCGCGACGGTGATCGCGCTGAACCTCACCAACATGGCGACCGTGATGGCGTCGTCGGCGACGGTGCTGCTCTGCCTGCTGATCGCCAAGCGTTTCTAACCGGCGCGGCGTCAGTCGGACTTCAGGGACGCTCGTGGAACGGTTCGACCGGCTCGGTCGGCTGGAAGCCGCCGAACAGCCGCCCGAACCAACCTTTGCGTTCGTCCGCTTCGGCCCGCGGCTGGGCCTCGGCAATGAGATGCGCGGCGATCCGGATCGCGGAGGCTCCCGGCGGCTTCGAGCCGAGCGCCTCGGTGTGCTTCCGGCCGGCGGCCTCGACCGTGATCAGCCGGTTGTCGGTGAGAAAGAACGCGCAGTCGTAGGCGCAGCCGTTCCGCTGAAGCTGAAACATGTAGGTCTTGGAATGACGGTGAATCATCGCGATTCCCTCGTCCCGGCCACAGCGGACAGACCAACTGAGCTATCACAGGCTGCGGACTGCCCAACGCTTGCACGGCTTGGACAAATTGTGAAGCGCCGCCTCGCGGCAGCGTGAGTCGTTTCCTAACGCGATCCGAAGCAAGTAAGTCGATTGGTCGGGGACTGACTGGGTAGGCAAACCCAGGTGCAAGGTCGCGGCCTCGGGCAAGTCCGAGGTCGTACTACGCGAAACGGCCCGCGCCGAGGACGCGGGCCGTTGCAATCATCGCAGTTGGTCGCTCAGGCGGCCGCGAGCTTCAGCTTGTTGCGCCAGTTCGGATACAGCTTGTCGGCGTCCTGCGGGAAGCTCTCGAAGGCGCGGGCGAACTCGCGGTGATCCTTGGCGAACTCCACCGGATCGGCGCCGAGCTTCCAGCACTGCTCGGCCTGTCGCAGCGACTTGGCGCCCGCCGCACCGCCATCGATGTGACCGAACGCACCACCGCCCGCCGTCATGATCAGGTTGGAGTGGCCGAGATTGTCGAAGAAACCCGGCATCCGCAGCGCGTTCATGCCGCCCGAGATGATTGGCGTGGTCGGATTGAGGCCGAGCCATTCCTGATGGAAGTACGGACCCTCCGCGGAATCCTGCGTGATCATGAAGGCCGCGGTGCGGTCGGAGGCTTCGCCTTCCATCTTGCCGAAGCCCATGGTGCCGACATGGATGCCGGAGGCGCCCTGCAGACGGGCCATCTTCGACAGCACGAAGGCGGTGTAGCCGCGCTTGCTCTGCGGCGACGTCACGGCGCCGTGACCGGCGCGGTGATAGTGCAGATACTGCTTCGGAAAGCGGCGGCGCGCCGTGGTGATCGCGGCCGGGCCGGCGACGTAGCCGTCCACCAGAAAAGCGACGTGATCGGCGTTCTCGCCGAACGTCTGAAGGATGTACTCGCCGCGCGCCACCATCTCGTAGTGATCGTCGGCGGTGATGTTGAACGAGAACAGCTTGGCCTCGCCGGTCTTGTCCTGGGCGCGGCGCATCGCGTCGGCGACGGCCTGCACCGTGTCCTTGAACGGCGCGAACACCTGGTTGCCCTGCGGCTCGTCGTTCTTGATGAAGTCGCCGCCGAGCCAGAAGTCGTAGCAGGCGTTGGCGAAGGGCTGCGGCCGCAGGCCGAGCTTCGGCTTGATGATAGTGCCGACGATGAAGCCGCCATCGACCACCGGCCGGCCGAGCACCCGCCACAGATCCTTGATCGTGGTCGACGGGCCGTCGAACAGCTTGAGATACGCCGGCGGCACGTAGAAGTCGTGCATCTTGGCGTATTCGACGTCGCCCATGCCCTGGTTGTTGCCGATCGTCAGCGTCAGGAACGACGCGATCATGGCGCGCCCGTCGATGATGTTGCGGTCGAACAGCTCGATCGGGTAGGCGATCTTCATCAGCTGCCTGGCTTCGTCGATCTCGTACACCAGCGCGTCGACGCCGCGGGTGAAGTCGTCGGTGGTCGAAACTTCAACGTTGGTGCCGGTGGAGGATTCGGCGGCGAAGTGCGCGGCCGTCTGCAGGAAATTGCCGAAGCCGTCCTTCGGCTTCATGATGTAGGCGCACAGCACGTGCCGTCCGCCCGCGATCAGGTCGCTTTCCTTGAGGTTGAGGTTGGCATAGCGGTTGGACTGGTCCATGACGAACTCCTGAGTGCCGGCCACTGCCGGCGTGATGCATCCGAAAATTCGCCGCGCAAGCGCGCGGCCGCGCGGAGACCCCTCTCCCCGCGCGCGCATTCTCCCCGTGATTTCTTGAGCCGCGGTTGGTCCGCGTTGCTGGCCGCGCCGCGCCTATTCGGCGGCGCGGGCGACCTGGCCGATCTGCGGATCGAGCGCACCGGCCTTGTAGCGCTTGGCCATTTCGGACATCGGCACGACCTTGATCTTGCTGGCGTGGCCGGCGGTGCCGAACTGTTCGAAGCGCAGACGGCAGACGTCGCGCATCGCATCCATCGCGGGCTTCAGGAACTTGCGCGGATCGAACTCCGCCTTGTTCTGGGTCGCGACCTTGCGGAACACGCCGGTCATCGCCAGGCGGCAGTCGGTGTCGATATTGACCTTGCGGACGCCGTGCTTGATGCCGCGCACGATCTCCTCGACCGGCACACCGAAGGTCTGCGGCATCGCGCCGCCGAACTCGTTGAAGATGTCCTGCAGATCCTGCGGCACCGACGACGAGCCGTGCATCACCAGATGGGTGTTGGGCAGACGGCGGTGGATCTCCTCCACCACCTTCATGGCCAGCACGTCGCCGTCCGGCTTGCGCGAGAACTTGTAGGCGCCGTGCGAGGTGCCCATCGCGATCGCCAGCGCGTCGACCTTGGTGGCGCGCACGAAGTCGACCGCCTGGTCCGGATCGGTCAGCAATTGCTCGCGGCTGACCTTGCCCTCGACGCCGTGGCCGTCTTCCTGCTCGCCGCCGCCATGCTCGAGCGAGCCGAGCACGCCGAGTTCGCCCTCGACCGAGGCACCGACCCAATGCGCCATGTCGGTGACGCGGCGGGTGATGTCGACATTGTACTGATAGTCCGCCGCCGTCTTGGCGTCGGCCTTGAGCGAGCCGTCCATCATCACCGAGGTGAAGCCGTAGCGGATCGCGGTGGCGCAGGTGGCTTCGTCGTTGCCGTGGTCCTGATGCATGCACAGCGGGATGTCCGGATACATCTCGGCGAGCGCATCGATCATCTTCGCCAGCATGATGTCGTTGGCGTAGGACCGCGCGCCGCGCGACGCCTGGATGATCACTGGCGCGTCGACCGCAGCCGCCGCCTCCATGATCGCCAGGCCCTGCTCCATGTTGTTGATGTTGAACGCGGGCACGCCGTAGCTGTGCTCGGCGGCGTGATCCAGCAATTGCCTCAGGGTGATACGCGCCATGATGTCTCCTACTGACTAAACGTGTGACGACGCTGCGGTCGTGGTGTTCGAAATCGGGCTCAATGCTTGCCGCGGGCGATCGCGCCCTTGGCGGCGTCCACCACCGCATCGGTGGTGATGCCGAACTTCTGGTACAGCACCGGCGCGGGCGCCGAGGCGCCGAAGCCGGTCATGCCGACGAAGGCGCCGCCATCGCCGATCCAGCGACGCCAGTCGGTGTCGCGCGCCGCCTCGACGCCGACCCGCGGCGCGGTGCCGAGCACGCCGGCCCGATACGCGTCGTCCTGTTCGGCGAACAGTTCGAAGCACGGCGCCGACACCACCGCCGCCTTGATACCATCCGCCTCGAGCTTGCAGGCGGCTTCGAGCGCCAGCGACACTTCCGAGCCGGTGGCGATCAGTGTGACATCGCGCTGGCCGGGATCGATGACCAAATAAGCGCCACGCGAAACCGGATTGTCGGTGACCCCGTTCGGCCGCGGCAGCGTCGGCAGCGCCTGGCGCGATAGCGCCAGCACCGAGGGGCGGTGCGTCTGCTTCAATGCGGCGTCCCAGGCCTGCGCGGTCTCGATCGCGTCGGCCGGGCGGAACACCAGCACGTTCGGGATCGCGCGCAGCGAGGCGACGTGCTCGACCGGCTGATGGGTCGGGCCGTCTTCGCCGAGGCCGATCGAGTCGTGGGTCATCACATGGATGACGCGCACGCCCATCAGCGCCGCGAGGCGGATCGCCGGCCGGCTGTAGTCGGCGAACACCAGGAAGGTGCCGCCGAACGGGATGAAGCCGCCATGCAGCGCGATGCCGTTCATCGCCGCCGCCATGCCGAATTCGCGGATGCCGTAGTGCAGATAGCTGCCGCCAAACGCGCCCGGCTTCACCGAAGCGGAGCCCTTGGCCTGCGTCAGGTTGGAGTGCGTCAGGTCGGCGGAGCCGCCGAGCAGGTTCGGCGACGCCGGCACCAGCGCGTTGATGGTGAGCTGCGACGCCTGACGGGTGGCGATCGACGGCTGCTCGGACGCGAAGCCGGCGATCAGCGCCTTCAGCGCCGGCTCGTAGTCGGCCGACAGCTTGCCGGCGAGGTTGTTCTCGAAGCCGGTGCGGGTCGCGGCATCGAGGCCACCGAGGCGCTGCGTCCAGGCCTGATGCGCGGCCTTGCCGCGGCTCCCGGCCTCGCGCCAGCGCGCCAGGATGGCGTCCGGCACTTCGAAGGCCGGATACGGCCAGTTCAGCGCCGCGCGGGTCTTCTCGATTTCCTCGGCGCCGAGCGGCGCGCCATGCGCCTTCTCGGTGCCGGCGACCTTGGGCGAGCCGAAGCCGATGGTGGTGCGGCAGGCGATCAGCGACGGGCGATCGCTCGCCTTGGCGGCTTCGATCGCCGCCGCCACCGCGTCCGGATCATGGCCGTCGACACGGGTGGTGGCCCAGCCCGAGGCGGCGAAGCGCGCGAGTTGATCGTCCGAGCAGGACAGCGAGGTGTTGCCGTCGATCGAGATGTGGTTGTCGTCCCACAGCACGATCAGTTTGTTCAGCTTGAGGTGGCCGGCCAGCGAGATCGCCTCGTGGCTGACGCCTTCCATCAGGCAGCCGTCTCCGGCGATCACATACGTATAGTGATCGACCAGCGCGTCGCCGTAGCGCGCGTTCATCATGCGCTCGGCGAGCGCCATGCCGACCGAGGTCGCGAGCCCCTGGCCGAGCGGGCCGGTGGTGGTCTCGACGCCTTGCGTGTGGCCGTATTCCGGATGACCGGCGGTCTTCGAGCCCCACTGCCGGAACGATTTGATTTGGTCGATCGTCATCTCCGGATAGCCGGTCAGATGCAGCAGCGCGTACAGCAGCATCGAGCCGTGGCCGGCGGACAGCACGAAGCGGTCGCGGTCCGGCCACGCCGGATCGGCGGGATCGAACTTCAGGAAGCGGGTGAACAGAACGGTGGCGACGTCGGCCATGCCCATCGGCATGCCGGGATGGCCGGACTTCGCCTTCTCCACCGCGTCGATGGCGAGGAAGCGGATCGCGTTCGCCATGTCGCGATGGCTGACTTGATCGTGGAGTTCGCGTGCGGGGATGTTCAAACCGGCCTCCCGGGAATGGTGTTACGAAGTGTCGTCATTTCACGCCGCGCTTGCGGTCGATCAGCTGCATGATCAGCGGCGTCAGGATCAGCTGCATCGCCAGATCGAGCTTGGCGCCGTGGATCACGATCGAATTGGCGCGCGACATGAAGCTGCCCTGGATCATCGACAGCAGATAGGCGAAGTCGATGCCGCGCGGGTTCTTGAAGCGGATCACCACCATCGATTCGTCGGCGGTGGGAATCCAGCGGGCGATGAACGGGTTCGAGGTGTCGACCGTCGGCACGCGCTGGAAGTTGATGTCGGTTTCGGCGAATTGCGGCACGATGTAGTGCACATAGTCCGGCATCCGGCGCAGGATGGTGTCGGTGACCGCCTCGGTGGAGTAGCCGCGATCGGCGCGATCGCGATGCAGCTTCTGAATCCACTCCAGATTGATCACCGGCACCACGCCGATCTTGAGGTCGGCATGCTGGGCGACGTTCACCTTGTCGGTCATCACCGCGCCGTGCAGACCTTCGTAGAACAGCAGGTCCGAGCCCTCCGGCAGCGAATGCCACTCGGTGAAATTGCCCGGCGGCACGCCGTGAAGCGCCGCTTCCTTGTCGTCGTGCACGTAGGTGCGGGTGCGGCCGGTGCCGGTCTCGGCGTAGCTTTTGAAGGTCTGCTCCAGCTCCTCGAACAGATTGGTCTCGGGGCTGAAATGGCTGAAGTGACGATTCCCGCGCTCGGCTTCCTCGGCCATCCGGGTGCGCATGTCGACGCGGTTGTAGCGGTGGAACGCGTCGCCCTCGATATAGGCGGCGTTGACGTTCTCACGGCGGAAGATCTGCTCGAAGGTCCGCTTGACGGACGTCGTGCCGGCGCCGGAGGAGCCGGTGATGGAAATGATCGGATGCTTACGGGACATGGGGACTAACTTCCAGATGTACGAATAATCAGACGCGGAACAGGCCGCGACGGCCGAACAGCGGCGCGGTGCGCGCGGCGGCGCTCGGATCGGTGTGCAGCAGCTCGATGCGGTTGACCTTGTCGATCGAGCCCATGATCAGCGGCGAGCGCTGATGGATGGCGCGGGCGGTGAGATCGAGTACGCGCTCACGTCCGGTCGATGCGCCGCCACCGGCCTGCTCCATCACGAAGGCCATCGGATGGGTTTCGTACAGCAGCCGCAGCCGGCCCTCGCCGTAGCCGGGACGCTGATCGGCCGGATACAGGAACACGCCGCCGCGGGTGAGGATGCGATAGGCTTCGGCCACCAGCGAGCCGATCCAGCGCATGTTGAAGTCCTTGGCGCGCGGACCGTCGGCGCCGGCGAGGCACTCGTCGACGAAGTCGCGCACCGGCTGCTCCCAGTGGCGATGGTTCGAGGCGTTGATGGCGTATTCGGCGGTGTCGGCCGGGACCTTCACGCGCTCGCGGATCAGCCGGTAGGTCTTGGCCTTGCGGTCGAGCGTGAAGATGTCGACGCCGTCGCCGAGAGTCAGCACCAGCGACGTCTGCGGGCCGTACACCACGAAGCCGGCGGCGAGCTGACAGCTCCCCGGTGCGCTGAACGGCGTCACACCGGGCTCGTTCGGGATGATCGAGAAGATGGTGCCGACCGTCATGTTGGTGTCGATATTCGACGAGCCGTCGAGCGGATCGTAGGCGATCGAGATCGGCGCCTGCGGATCGCCCATCATCAGGGTGTCCGATTCCTCGGAAGCGAGCGCCGCGTAGGGCACGTCTTTCATCGCCGCGATGATGGTCTCGTCGGCCTTGACGTCGAGATCCTTCTGCACGTCGCCGTCGGCATTGGCCGAGCCGTGCGCCGCGCCGGTGATTCCGGCCAGCGCGCCCTGACCGATCAGCTCGGAGATCTCCACCGAGGCACCGGCGATCGCGCCGACCGCCGCCGCGACCGCTCTCTTCCGCGGATCCGTCCCGTAGGACTCCAACAGACGTGATAGCGTCTGACCCTGATCCATGACTGTCCCCCACAACGAAGCCTGACTTGCCATCCCTCCGGCTTCGGTGCCGGGAGCTTGTGAGCCGAAGGGCGACATAAGCAAAGCTTGAATTTCCTTGGTACCACCTCAGGAATTTTTATATCCCAGCGAACGCAACCGCACATGGGTACCGCAGACACGGCGGGGCGCGGCCAATCCTGCACACTTAGTTGAACGCTGACGTGATTTAGATCAGAACGGATGGGGATAATTCACCAAAAAGGCGAACATCGACTTCGCCGCAACCGCGCCTTAGACTTTCGCCTCAACGCGCCACGCGAGCATGAGCGTGAGGACCGCCAAGGCGGCCTCCACTTGACGCTTCCGCAGCTTCTCTGAAACATACGAAAGTTGAAACGAAACAACAGCCGTGAGGGTCAAGGCGGGAATGCCCCTCGCGGAGCCAAGGGGGAAACGACATGACTGAGGCAGTGATGGCCGGCGCGGAGCCGTTCGCATTCGGTGGCGGCAAGACCGGCGTTCTGGTGCTGCATGGATTTACCGGCAGTCCGCAGAGCATGCGCTATCTCGGCGAACGTCTCGGTGAACGCGGCTATTCGGTGCTCGGCCCGCGCCTGCCCGGCCACGGCATCTCGCCGGCCGCGATGGCCAAGACCACCGCCAATGACTGGGTAGCTTGCGCCGAAGACGCGCTGCTCGAACTGTCCGCCAAGTGCGACAAGGTATTCGTCACCGGTTTGTCGATGGGCGGTACGCTGTCGCTGTATCTGGCCGCCCTGCATCCCGACAAGGTCGCCGGCGTGATCCCGATCAACGCCGCCGTGCAGGTCGACTCGCCCGACATGGCGGCGGTGGCGTTCGCCCGCAACATGCCGGAGTTTGTGCCCGGCATCGGCTCCGACATGATGGATACGTCGGTCAAGGAGCTGGCCTACGACCAGGTGCCGGTGACCTGTTTCAAGCAGGTGATCGGTCTCGCCGCGGCCGCACGCGCGCTGCTGCCGAAGATCACCTGCCCGACCTTCGTGATCAACTCGCGGGTCGACCACGTGCTGAAGCCGCACAACGCCACGATCATCGCGAGCCATGTCGGCTCCGATCGCGTCGAGCTGCTGTGGCTGAACAACTCCTATCACGTCGCCACGATCGACAACGACAAGGACCTGATCGCCAGCGAACTGCACAGCTTCGTGCAGCGCCAGCTCTGACGCGCTCAGAGCCGCGCCTGCAGCACCTGGCTGATCTCGTCGTCGGTCAGCACGATCGGATTGGTCTTCATGCTGGAGCCGCGGCTCGCCGCGACGATGCGGCCGACGTCGCTTGCGGACACGCCGAGCGATGACAGCGTCGGCAGCGCGAGGCGCTGGGTCCAGTGCTCCAGCGTGGCGACGAGGTTGTCGCAATCCGCCTCGGCGTTCGCGCCTTCGCGGCCGGACAGCAGCCGGCCGATCTGCGCATATTTGGCGAGCGCGCGGGACTGCGGCTCGCGGGCGCGGAGCGCCGCGATGTTGACCCGCGTCGCCGCCGCGAGCAGCGTACCGCACACCACGCCGTGACCGATCGGGAAGTAAGCGCCGAGCGGCGACGCCAGCCCGTGCACCGAGCCCAATCCCGTCTGCGCCAGGCAGATACCGGATTGCAGCGACGCATAGGCCATCCCCGACATCGCCTCCGTCGCAGCCGCGCCGCCCTCGTACCAGGCCAGCAGCCCATCGCGCGCCGCGTGCAGACCGGACAGCGCCAGTGCATCGGTGAAGTCGTTCGCGCCGGTCGAGACGTAGGACTCGAGGAGTTGCGTCAGCGCGTCCATGCCATTGGCGGCGATCAGCTCCGGCGGGCAGCCGGCGAGCAGCTCCGGATCGACCAGCGCGATTTCAGCGACCAGCGCCTCGTCGCGAAACGACTTCTTGAAACCGTCCGGCCCATGGCGTGAGAGCACGGCATTCTTGGTCGCCTCCGAGCCGGTGCCGGCCGTCGTCGGCACCGCGATGAACGGCGTCGCCGGGCCGCGATATGGCAGCTCCGGGCCGACGCCTTCGAGATGGTCCATCACCGAATTGCCGGGCTTCAGCAGTCCCGCTATCGCCTTGGCGGCGTCCAGTGCGCTGCCGCCCCCGAGGCCGATCACCACGTCGATCTTCGCATCGTGCCAGTCGCGCACGGCGGCATCGACCAGCTCCGGCGACGGCTCACCGCTGACCGTCACACGCTCGCAGCTCAGCCCTCGCTCGGCGAGCTCCGCCAGCAGCGGCGCTGCGTAAGGCGCGGCGTCGAACGAATGCGCGCCGGTGACCAGCAGCACGCGGCGGCCGTAGCGCGCGGCGAGGTCGGGCAGTTTGGCGATCGCGCCGGCGCCGAACTGGATGCGGGGCAGACGGGCGATCGAAAAGGGAGAGATCATCAGATGCTCGGATCAGGTCCGCGCATCGAACGGCGCGGCTCGGTCAACACCGGCGCGAGGGCTCGCGCCGCGCCGCCATTACGCGGCGCAGCCCCGAGGTTAGCAGGTTCGGCCGGGCGGCCGCTACGGCGCGAGATATTGCAGCAGCCGGGGATCGTTGCGGACTTCCTCGGCGGTGCCGGTGAGCGCGACACGGCCGCGGTCGAGCACATAAGCGCGGTCGGCGACGCGCAGCGCCAGATCGAGATGCTGCTCGACGATGATCACGGCGATGTCCTTGGCTAGCGCCACCAGCCGGTCGGTGATCTCCTCGATCACGCCGATCCACACGCCCTCGGTCGGCTCGTCGAGCAGCAGCACGCTCGGCTCGGACAGCAGGGCTCGGCCGATCGCCAGCATCTTGCGCTCGCCACCCGACAGCGTGCCGGCGGCCTGATCGAGCCGCTGGCCGAGCTTGGGGAACATCTCCAGCACGCGATCGACCGCACGGCTGTCTTTATTCGTCAGCGCCCCGACCGCGAGATTGTCGCGGATCGACAGCCGCGCGAACACCGGATGGTCCTGCGGCACGTAGCCGAAGCCGGCGCGGATGCGCTGCTCGGTCGGCAGCTTGGTGACGTCGCGGGCGTCGAGCGACACCTGGCCGCGCTTCACCGGCAGTTCCCCCATGATCGCCTTCATCAGCGTGGTCTTGCCGGCACCGTTGCGGCCCAGAATGGCGACGCCGCCGCGCCACGGCGCCGACATCGACACGCCGAACAGCACCTGACTGCGGCCGTAGCCGGCGTCGAGATCGCGAATATGGAGATAATGATCCTCAAGCACGGCGGAGATAGACCTCCTGGACCTTCGGGCTCGCCTGGATCTGCTCGATCGAGCCGGTGTCGAGCACCGCGCCCTGATCGAGCACGGTGAGGCGGTCGCAGATATCGCGGATGAAATCGAGATCGTGCTCGACGATGACCAGCGAGCAGCGGGACTTGATCGGCTCCAGCAGTTCGCCGGTGACGCGGCGCTCCTCGAGACTCATGCCGCCGGTCGGCTCGTCGAGCAGAAGCAATTTGGGTTCGGGCGCCAGCGCCATCGCGATCTCCAGCCATTGCTGCTGGCCGTGCGACAGCGCGGCGGCGGGCTCGCCGGCGCGATCGACGAGGCGAAACTGCTCGAGCATCGCCATCACCTTGTCGTGCAGCAGCCCGCGGGTGCGCGAAAACATCAGCTTGCCGAGTGCGGTCTGGCCCTGCAGTGCCAGCAGCACGTTGTCGTACAGCGTCAGCGCCGGCAGCACGCTGGTGATCTGAAACTTCAGACTCATGCCGCTGCGGGCGCGCTCCGCCGGCGACGCCGCGGTGATGTCCTGGCCGTCGAAGGTGACGCGGCCTTCGGTCGGCACCTCGGCGCCGGCGATGCACTTCATCATCGTGCTCTTGCCGGAACCGTTCGGCCCGATCAGCCCGTGAAACTCGTTGGGCTGAACGATCAGTTCGGCGCCGTTGAGCGCTGTGAGCTTGCCGAAGATCTTCTTCAGACCGCACGCCTCAAGCAGGGCCATGGCCGCGCTCCTTCTTGCCGGCCGCCGGCGGACGTCCGAATTCGCCGATGCGCTCGCGCTCGCTAAGCACCAGGCTGATCAGCCCGGCCGGGCGGAACAGGATCACCGCCAGCATCAGACAGCCCAGGATGATCGGCCAGATGTCCTGATAGTTGTTCGACAGCCAGAACGACACCAGCTCGATCACCACGGTGCCGATCACCGCGCCGATCAGCGTGCCGGAACCGCCGAACAGCACGTAGAGCACCACCTGCGTCGACATCACCACGCCGAGCATATTGGGCCAGACGAAGCCCTCGTGGAAGGCATAGAGGCTGCCGGCAAGACCGGCGATCGCGCCGCCGAGCGAAAAGATGATCGCCTTGATGTGCTGGACCTTGTAGCCGAAGAACGCGATGCGTTGCTCGTTCTCGCGCAGGCCGGCCAGCGCCAGGCCGAATTGCGACCGCACCAGGAAGCGGCAGCCGAGATAGACCAGCAGCAGGATCGCCAGCACGAAGTAGTAGAAGACCGGCCCCTCGGTCAGATCGTAGCTGCCGATATGCATCGGCGGGATCGACGGGATGCCATTCTGGCCGCCGAGATAATACCAGCCGCGCGCCAGCCGGTCGAACGCATAGGAGCCGGTCAGCGTGCCGAGCGAGACGAAGATGACGCTGGACGGGTTACGGCCGAGCAGCAGGAAGCCGCCGATCAGCAGCGCGATCGCGAAGCCGATCAGCACGCCGGCGGGGATCACAAGCAGCATCGAGGTGATGTCGAGATCGCGCGCCAGCAGCGCCACGCCGTAGCCGGCCGATCCGAAGAACACCGCCTGGCCGAAGCTCATGATGCCGGAATAGCCCCACACCAGATCGAACGACAGCGCGAACAGGCACAGGATCAGAACCCGCGTGCCGAACACCGTCAGATAGTCCTGCAGCACCAGTGGGAGCAGCAGACCGATCGCGAGCAGCACGATCTCGATGATCGGCAGCACTTTGCGCCGGCGTTTAATCCGCGGAGGAGCGACGGTGTCGAGTGTCGACGAGGTTTCAGCCATCGATCCGCCGATTCTCGGATGAAGGAGCAGCGCGCGAGAGTGCGCGACCGAATGAAGGTGCAGAAGGCGCCGCGAAGCGATCATGGCACCGCCTCTCGTCACGTCGTCCCCGCGAAGGCGGGGACCCATACTCCGCAGCCTCTCGAGAGAAGCCCGGAGGCAGCTGCCTTTCCCCACCGCAAGCGCCAGGGGTTATGGGTCCCCGCCTGCGCGGGGACGACTCGTCGTAAGCGCAGTGCATCAGCATTCCTTCGGGTCGACCAGACCCTTGCTGCGCTCGACGATCTCATAGCTGCCGTTCTTGGCGACCGCCGTGTACATGTTCATCTTGCAGTGGCGCTTGCCGGGAACCATCTCGGCCGGGCCGCCGGGACCTTCGGCGATCTTGGCGTGATCGAGCGCCGCGGCGACGCCGTCGCGATCGATCTTGCCGGCCTCCTTCACGGCCGCTTCCCACAGCTTCAGGCCGCGATACGTGCCGGTGGCGGCGCTGCCGGCGGCGAACAGGAAGGTCCCCGGGAAGGCCTTGTCGTATTCGGCCTGGATCTTGGCGCTGACCGGATCGTCCTTCGCCACGGCCTTGAAGTAATCGAGGCAGCTCGCCAGACCTTCGATCTCGGCCGGCTGGTTGATGCCCAGCGTGTTCTCGTCATAGTACACGCAGGCCAGACGGCCGCCGTTCTTGAGGAAGCCGGCTTCGTAGAGCTGCTTGAAGAACGGCCCGACGCCCGGCGGAATGATGGTGTTGAACACCACGTCGACCTTGTTGGAGATGATGCGGTTGACGGTCGACGAGAAGTCGATCTGATCGAGCGGATAGTACTCCTCGAGCACGACCTCGCCGCCATTGGCCTCGATCACCTTGCGGGCATAGGCATTGAGCGTGTGTGGCCAGACGTAGTTGGCGGACGGCAGGGCGAATTTCTTGCCGCCGTTCTTGATCAGCCACGGAATGAATTCGTCGCACTGCTGCGCCGGCGTCGGGCCGGTACAGAACAGGTTCGCGGTGCATTCCTTGCCTTCGTAGAGCTGCGGATAGATGTACAGCGTCTTGCCGCGCGAGACGATCACGTCCTTGATGGCGTTGCGCATCGACGAGGTAACGCCGCCCAGCACCATGTCGACCTTGTCGCGCTGGATCAGCTTGCGGACGTTACCGACGGCGACGGCTTCGTTCGAGGCGGTGTCCTCGATGTAGAGTTCGAGCGGACGGCCGAGCAGACCGCCGGCGTCGTTGATCTGCTTGATCACCATCTTGGCGACGTTGGCGTCGGCGTTGCCGGCGTAGCCGATCGGGCCGGTGAGGTCGGTGGCGATGCCGACCTTGATCGGGCCGGCGGCCGCGTTGGCCCAGCCGGCCGGGACCACCCAGCTGCCGACGCCGGTGGCGATCGCGGTGCCGGCGAAGGCGAAGTTGGAGAGGAAGCGACGTCGATTGAGCTGGAAGTTGGAGTCGCTGGACATCAGGCTAGATCCCTTTTCCCGAAACGAGGCCCTGCGGCCGGAACTTGATGAAGATGATCGCGAGCACGAAGACGAGCACGTCGGCGATCACCGGCTGGATGACCCAGGGCAGCGCCGCCGACAGCGTGCCGATGATGCCGGCGCCGGCGACCGGACCTGCGAACGATCCGATGCCGCCGACCATCACGGCGACGAAACCCTGGATCAGGAAGCGCAGGCCGAGATCGGCGAACAGCGAGAACACCGGGACGATCAGCGCGCCGGCAAGACCGGCCAGCGCTGCGCCGAACGCGAAGGTCGCGCCGTAGATCGCGTTGGTGGAGATGCCGGAGGCGCGGGCCAGCGCCGGATTTTCCAGCGAGGCGCGGACGCGCAGGCCGAACGAGGTGCGCGACAGCAACAGATAGCTCGCCACCATCACCAGCGCGGTGATGACGATGATCACCAGCCGCCAGGTCGAGAAATGCATCGAGCCGAGCGCGACCGAACCGCCGATCGGCTCCGGCACGGAGATATAAAGGCCGCCGATCAGGCCACGGACGATTTCGCGGATGATCAGGCCGAGCGCGTAGGTGCCAAGCATCGCGACGATCGGCGCGGCGTAGAATCGTCTGACGATCAGTCTCTCAAGGACAAATCCTAACGCACCGACGACGAACGGCGCCGCGACCATGCCGGTCCACACCGGCAGGCCCGCGGTGTAGGCCAAGTAGGTGACATAGGCACCGAGCAGGACGAATTCGCCCTGCGCGAAGTTGAAGATCCCCATCATGCTGGCGATGATTCCGAGGCCCAGCACCACCAGCACCACGATGGCGCCGAAACTCAGAATCTCGAACAGGGCGACGAGCAGATTTTCCATTCGACCTTTACCGGATGGAGGAGCAAGCGTTGATGCGCGCGGGCGATCCGGAGCGCCGAGACGCGGCGTTCCGGATCATGCGCCTCACATCTTCTTCCAGTCGCCGGCCTGCTCGAAGGCATGCGCGGCGCGGTAGATGGTCGGTTCGTCGAAATGCTTGCCGATCAGCATCATGCCGACCGGAAGGCCATCGACCATGCCGCACGGCACCGACATCGCCGGATGATGGGTGATGTCGAACGGCGCGGTGTTGCTGATCATCTCGAAGGCGCGGCCAACGACTTCCTCGCGGCTGGCGCCCGGCGCCGGCAGCGGCGTGGCCTTCATCGGCGTCGTCGGCATCAGCAGCAGATCGTACTGCGCCAGCGCCGCGTCGTACGCCGCGGTGATGCGGCGGGAGATGTTGACGGCCTTGCCGTAGTAGCGCGGACCGAAGGTGTTGTTGATGTAGGTCCCGAGCAGCAGGAACAGCTTGGTCGTCTCGGACAACGAATCCGCCTGGTCGCGCCAGCCGCGGTGCGCCTTCATCAGCGCCGTCGAATACAGGTCCGCGCGGCTGAGACCGTAGCCGTCTCCGAACATCATGGTCTGGGCGATTCCCTCGGCGCCAATCGGCGTCCATACGGCGCCCGCAACGAGATGCGCCGGGATCGAAATCTCCTCGACCGTCGCGCCCAGGCTGGCGAGCCGCTTGGCGGCCTCGCGAACGCTTTCGTTCACCGCGGTTTCGGCGCCCGGCTGATCGAAGCCTTCCTTGACGATGCCGATCTTCATGCCCTTGACGCCGGTGCCGAGCGCCTTGGTGTATTCGTGCACGATCGGCGCGCGGATCCGCGGATCGTAGCCGTCGTCGCCGGCCAGCACCTCGAGCAGCAGAGCGTTGTCGGCGACCGAGGCGGTCATCGGACCGGTGTGGTCGACGAAGATCTCGATCGGCATGATGCCGGTGTAGGGCACCAGACCCCAGGTCGGCTTCATGCCGTAGGTGCCGCTGAACGACGACGGCATGCGGATCGAGCCGCCCTGGTCGCCGCCGATCGCCATGTCGGCCTCGCCGAGCGCGACTACGACGGCGCTGCCCGAGGACGAACCGCCGGCCGAGTAGCCCATCTTGTGCGGATTGTGCACCGGGCCGTTGGAGCCGGTGTGGCTGCCGCCCGAGATGCAGAAGTGCTCGCAATGCGTCTTGCCGAGGATCTCGCCGCCGGCATCGAGAATGCGGGTGACGATGGTGGCGTCGAAGTCCGGCATGAAGCCTTCGAGCGTCGACGAGCCGTTCATCATCGGCACGCCGGCCAGCATGATGTTGTCCTTGAGCGCGACGGTCTTGCCCTTGAGCTTGCCGGAGGCCGCGCCCTTGACGCTCGACTTGCGATACCAGGCATTGCGCGGGTTCTCGTCCGCGCCGGGCGTATAGCCGGGCGTGCGCGGATACTTCACCAGCGGCACTTCGTCCGGCAGCATCGCCACGACATTGTAGGCGTCGACCGAGGACTGCATCAGGGCGCGGAAGGAGGTCACGTCCTCATCGGTGAGGGCCAGGCCGCACTGATCGGCGACATCGAGAAGCTGCGTGGGGGTGGGAAGCGAGACTGCCAAGATTGATCTCCTGCGCGTGGACCGGTCGACGGCGCCGGTCCGGGGACGACCGGCGGCGGCCCAGCGGCCGCTGCGTCATCTTGTTACTACATACAGAAATATTTTCGATTTCAAGTATTATTTTGAAGGGCCGACGAAGCGGCGCCGCGCCGGACTCAGAAGGCGCGGATCAACTTGAAATCCAAACCGTCGGCCTGAGCGAGATGGATACTCATCCGCGCGCGGCCGTCCCGGATCGCAACCGGGCCGCGCGCGCCGCGATAGACGATGTTCTTGCCGGCCGAGAGCAGCGGCCGCGGCGCCAGCGTCTGGGCCTTCTGCGCGACGGCTTCGAGAAATCGCAGCCCTTCGTAGTTGGACTGTCCGACCGAGCCGATCGGCGGCGCCGTCGGGCCGAAGGCACGCACATAGGACGCGCGGAATTCGTCGTTCTCGAGCGAGTCCTGGCAGCCGAAATAGCCGGACGCACAGAACAGGTTTTCTGTAGCGTCGGCACCGATGCCGAGCAGCACCGTCTCGTCCATCGCGCCGGCGAGCCGCAGGATGCCGGCGGATAGGCCGCATTCGGCGAAGCTGCGATTGAAGGTGACGCTGTCGGTGCCGATCAGCGAGATCAGCACGACGTCCGGCCGCGCGGCGCGAATCCGCGCCAGATGCCGCTCGTGATTGTCCTCGCCGAGCGGGACGAACTCCTCGCCCACCACCTGCCCGCCGGCGTCCTTGATGTAGGTCTTCACCGCACGGTGCGACAGCCACGGCCAGACGTAGTCGCTGCCGATCAGATACCAGCGCTTGGCGTGCTTGACCTGGGTGAGCCAGTCGATCGCCGGACGGCTCTGCCAGCGCGGCGTCTCGCCGATCGTCAGAACGCCCGGCGCGCGCTCGCCGCCCTCATAGACCGGCGTGTAGATGTACGGAACGCGGCCGCGGATGGCGTTGCGCAACGCAACGCGGACGGCGCTGATATGCGAGCCCATCACGATGTCGACGTCTTCGTCATCGACCGCACGGGCGACGCGCTGGACGACATCCTCGATCGGACCGCCGGCGTCGTACATCACCAGTTCGATTTCGCGCCCGAGAATGCCGCCGCGCTTGTTGATCTCGGCGGCCGCGAGCAGCGATGCGTTGCAGCAGGCCGGGCCCCACAGACCGGGGGCACCCTGGAAGGTGACGAAGTTGCCGATCCGAAGCTTGCTCCGGGCCCGCCGCGCCGCGGCGCCCATGCCGTCGCCGGGACAATCGATCCACGCCGCGTCGTCGAGCGAAGACACCCGGTCAAGCACGCCCAGTGGCGGCGGAACGGCCGCACCGTTTCCGAGATCCCCGATCGAGAGCACACCCTCTCCTGACTATTGGCGCGGGCATCCTGCGAAAGTCCTGTCCGCACGGAGACGAATGCTATTCGAAAATATTGAACTTTCAAGAATTGATGTGCATATAGATGCAGCAAACTGAGCATCTGATTCATTCAATCCGAACGATAAAGTCCCAGCCGTGGCCAAATCGCCCAGCCGCAATCCGCCGATCACCGAACATCTCGCTTATCTGCTCGCCCAGGCGAACCGGGAGATCAACCGGCAGCTCGAGGCACGGCTGCGCGACGAGAATGTGCCGGTCGAGCAGTGGCGCATCCTCAAGGTGCTGTCCGACGGCAAGGGCCACTCGATGGGCGAACTCGCCGAGGAAGTGCTGCTCAACCACCCGACGCTCACCAAGATGATCGACCGGATGGTGTCGGACTCGCTGGTCTATCGGGCGCAGGATCCGGAAGATCGCCGCAAGGTCCTGATGTACAGCTCCGAACGGGGCAAGGCGCTGACCCAGCGCCTCAATGCGCTGGCGCTGAGCCAGGAAGCGCATATCGCCGAGAGCTACGGCGACAAGGCGACCGCCGAGCTGAAGCGTCTGCTCGAAAGCCTGATCGACGCCGCGACTTGAGCGGCTTCGTGCCGCTGGACCATCATCTCCGGCTGCCGGCCGCCTCGCCTTCACCGCAGGCGCGACGAGGTTAGGAACCGGGCGGAGCGTGGGGCTTTGGACCTGTGCCGACATGGCGACAGGAGCAAGCCGATGACCACGCAAAATCCCACCGACGATCAGGCGGAACGCGAGCGCATCCAGCGCAAGCAAGGCGGCCACCACATGCCGCCACGCCCGGAAGATGGTCCGCCGATGGACGACACCGACCGCAACTCCGACAAGGTGATCAAGCCGTCGCGGCGGCCTTAGTTTTTAGCCCGCGACCTCTCCCCGTCATTGCGAGCGCAGCGAAGCAATCAGAAACCCAGTGCACCGGGCTGGATTGCTTCGTCGCTGCGCTCCTCGCAATGACGGAGGTGGTGTCGCCTGCCAAATTCACACTGGGTTTCTCGGCGGGACTGACCAATTACTTCTTCCCAAGCAGCGTCGTGTAGCTCGCCGGGATCCAGACGAAGCGCGTGCCGGACGGCACGATGTGGCCGATGCCCGGAAACGCGATGTGCGCCGCGGCGATCCAGGTGCCCGTGGTTGCCGCGTCGGCGAAGATCGCAGTGCGCTGCGCTTCCGCTCCGAACGGATCGCTGTCGTAAGTCAGCGTGATCGCCGGATCGCGAAACTGGAGCGGCGCGACGTGGACGAGATCGCCCCAGACCAGCAGCCGCTGGCCGTCGCTGCTGACTTCGTAGGAGGTGTGGCCCGGCGTGTGCCCTGCGGTCGGGATCGCGCGGATGCCCGGCGACAACTGCTCGCCATCCTTGAACGGCTTCAGCCGCCCCGACCCCTGATACGGCTTCAGCGAGGCGCGGTCGCCTTCGAACATCGACTTCAGAAATGCCGGCGCCTTGCCCTCGCTGGCCGGATCGAGCCAGTAATCGACGTCCTTCTGATTGACGCGGACGACCGCGTTGGGGAACGCAGCCTGGCCATGCGGCGCGACGCCGCCGACGTGGTCGGCGTGCAGATGCGTCAAATAGATCTCGTCGACCTGCTCGGGCTTGTAGCCGGAAGCGCGCAAATTCTCGATCAGATGGCCGCAGCAATCGCCATAGAGGCTGCCGGCGCCGCTGTCGATCAGAACCAGCCTGTCACCGGTGTTGACCAGGAACGCGTTGATGGCGCCTTCGAGCGGGATCGACAGCCGCTCGGCGGCGAGCAACGCTTCGGCCTCCCCGGGGTGTATGTCGGAGAGCTGGACCGCGCGGCGCGTCCCGTCGGCGGCGGCTTCATTGCGCAGCATCACCTTATTGACCGGAAAGGTGTGGGTGCCGTCGAGCAGCGCCGTGATCTCGAACTTTCCGAGCATCATCCGATAGTAACCGGGCGCCTGCGTGCGCACCTGTGGCGCGGCCGCCGCGGCCGCTTCAACACCGCACAGAAACAGCGGCAATCCGAGAAGGACGACCTTGAGCGACTTCATCTTGCGTCTCCTTGCATCGCAGCGCCGACTTAGTTGCGCGCGGCCTTGACGTCCTTCGCGGTGACGCGGCCGGACTTGCCACCGAAATGGCCGATCACGTAGTTGGCGACCGCCGCGATCTCATCGTCAGTGTAGGCGGCCGCGAAGGCCGGCATCGCCCCCGTCGGCGAAGTGACGGCAACGCCTTGCAGCACCGTG
Source organism: Rhodopseudomonas telluris (assembly GCF_042432815.1). NCBI lineage: Bacteria > Pseudomonadati > Pseudomonadota > Alphaproteobacteria > Hyphomicrobiales > Nitrobacteraceae > Rhodopseudomonas > Rhodopseudomonas telluris. Next base: position 402,018 of record NZ_JBHLWM010000001.1, on the reverse strand, counting down.
CGAATGACATTGGCGCCGCCGACATCGTTGACGCTGCGGGCGCCGCGCAAGGAGGCGTTTCCGGTCTGGCGGCCGGAGCCGTCCCAGCCGTGACAACTCGCACAAGCCGACGCGAAGATGCGCAGGCCGATCGGATCGGCGCCGCCATCGGGGCCCGGCGACCACGGCCCGGCGCTTGCCAGCGTGACCGGATGCGGATCGGCCGCGGGCGATAGCGTGGACCGTTGCGGCGGCACGGTTTTCAGATACGCAGTGATCGCCGCGATGTCCTCTTGCGGCAGGCGGCCGAGGCTGAACTTGATCGCCTCTGCCATGCCGCCGGAGGCGCCACCATGGCCCGGCGCGTGGCCGGTCGCGAGATACGCGCTGATCTCGGCGTCGGGCCAGCGGCCGATCCCGGTCTCGGCATCCGGCGTGATGTTGTAGGCCTTGTAGCCGTCGACGATCGCGCCGGCGAACTTCTCGCTGCGCTTCATCGCGAACATGACGTTGCGCGGCGTGTGGCATTCGCCGCAATGCGCCAGCGCTTCGACCAAGTAAGCGCCCTTGTTCCATTGCGCATCGCGCTCCGGCGACGGCTGCCATGGCTGCGTCGGCATGAACAGCAGCTTCCAGGCGCGCAGCACGAAGCGCTGATTGAACGGGAAGCCCAGCGTGTTGGCGGGCGGCTGCTGCGCGACCGGCCGCAGCGTCGCCAGATAGGCGCGGATCGCCAGCACGTCGTCGGTCGCCAGCAGCGCGTAGGAGGTGTAGGGCAACGCCGGGTAGAGATCCTCGCCGGCACGGCCGATGCCCTGATGCAATGCGCGGACGAACTCGGCGTCCGACCACTTGCCGATTCCGGTGTCGGCATCGGGCGTGATGTTGGACGAATAGATCGTGCCGAACGGCAGCTTGAACGCGCGGCCGCCGGCGAATGGCTTGCCGCCCGGCGCGGTGTGGCAGCTCTCGCAATCGGCGGCTGTCGTGAGATAGGCGCCACGCGCGATCAGCGCTGGACCGGTCGGCTGGTTTGGCGAAGGCTGGACCTGTATCAGCTTCGCCGGCCAGAAGAAGAACCAGCCGGCGAGCGCGGCCGCCGCAATGACCAACGCGGCGAGGACGGCGAGAATGCGGGTCATGTGGCGCCCCCTGCCTTAAGCGCCGATGTGTCGATCGGCAATCGCCGCAGCCGGACGCCGGTGGCGGCGAAGATCGCGTTGGCGAGCGCCGGCGCGGCCGACACGGTGCCGACTTCGCCAAGGCCGCCGGGCGGCTCGCGGCTATCGACCAGATGCACCTCGACCGTCGGCGTCTCGTTGATCCGCAGCTGGCGATAGTCGTTGAAGTTGCTCTGCTGCACGCGGCCGCCCGCGAAAGTGATGCCGTTGAACAGCGCGGCCGACAGCCCGAACAGCACGCCGCCCTCGATCTGCGCCCGCACGATGTCGGGATTGACCAGGATGCCGCAATCGATCGCCGCGACGACCTTGCGCAGCACCACTTCACCCGCTGGCGCCACGGCAACCTCGACCACCAGCGCTGCGAAGCTCCCGAAATTCTGATGCAGCGAGACGCCTCGGCCGATCCTGCCGCCCTGCGGCGCGCGCCAGTTAGCTTTCTCGGCGGCCAGATCGAGCACATGCCGGGCGCGGACATTGTCAGCCGGCAGCAGCGCGCGACGATACGCGACGGGGTCACGGCCGGCGCTATGCGCCAATTCATCGACGAAGCTCTCGAGCACGAACACGTTGTGCGTCGGGCCGACGCCGCGCCACCAGTTCAGCTTGATCGGCGGATCGTGGCGGACCCAATCCACACGGATGTTCGGGAACGCGTAAGGGCTGTCCCAGGAGCCATCGACCGCGTCCTTGTCGAGCTTGCCCTGCGGCCAGCCGTTGTCATCGAAATCCTTGCGAACGGTGCCCGAGGTGGTGCGATGCGTCCAGGCGATCGGCAGGCCCTGCTCGTCGAGACCGGCGCTGAAGCGGTCGTAGTACGAGGGCCGGAAGCGATCGTGCCGGATGTCCTGCTCGCGCGTACAGATGACCTTCAGCGGATAGGACACCTGCTTGGCGAAGCGGACCGCCTGCTCGATCGTGTCGGCCTGCAGCCGTCGGCCGAAACCGCCGCCGATCAGCTGATTATGGACCGCCACCGTCTCGACCGGCAGCCCCGTGATCCGCGCCGCATGGCGCTGCGCCACCACCGGCGTCTGCGTGCCGACCCAGATGTCGCAACCGTCCGGCCGCACGTGCACGGTCGTATTGATCGGCTCCATCGTGGCGTGGGCAAGAAATGGCATCTCGTAGTCGGCGTCGACGCGGCGCTTGGCCTGCCTAAACGCCGCATCGACGTCGCCGTGTTTCAACGCCTCGATCGGCGCGATACTCTGCGATGCGGCCTTGGCGTCCTGCCAGATGCCGTCCGACGACAGGCCGGCATTCGGCCCAAAATTCCAATCGAGATCGAGCGCGTCGCGGCCGGCCTTGGCCGCCCAGTAATGCTCGCCGACCACCGCGACCGCATCGTCGATCCGCAGCACATCGATCACGCCAGCTAATTGTCGTGCTTTCGAGTCATCGACTGCGCGGAGCGTGCCGCCGGCGACCGGACAGATCGCCAGCACCGCCGTCTTCATCCCGGGCACGTCGATGTCGATGCCGTACACCGCACTGCCGTCGACCTTGGCGGGCGTGTCGATCCGCTTCAGGCTCTTGCCGATCAGCTTGTAGTCGGCCGGCGACTTGAGCTGCGGCTGCATCGGAACCGGCAGGGCCGCGGCGTCCGCTGCGACCTCCGCATAAGGCAGCGCGCGGCCGCTGGGCGCATGCGTGACGATGCCGTCGCGGGTGATGCAGTCGGCCGCCTCGACCTGCCAGCGCTGCGCGGCCGCGGCGACCAGCATGTGACGCGCGGCGGCGCCAGCCTGGCGCAGCGGCGTCCAGAAGCCGCGGATCGAGGTCGAGCCGCCGGTGAGTTGCGCCTTGAACAGCGGTTGCGCATAAAGCGAGGCGTCGGGCGGCGCGGCCACCGCGGTGATCTGATCGAGCCGGACGTCGAGTTCTTCGGCGAGCAGCGCCGCTTCGGCCGTGTAGATGCCCTGCCCCATCTCGACACTCGGCATCACCAGCGCGATCTCGCCCGACGGCGCGATGCGGACGAAGCCGCCGAGTTGGGCGGCCGCCGGCGCAGCGGTGGTCTCCGACGGCGCGGCATGCGCCTTGCCGGGACGGGCGAAGGCGATCACCAGCGCGCCGGCCAGAACGGCGCGGCGCGACGGACCACGCGAGGACGGCCGAGATTCCTCCCTCGCCGTCATTTCGCCGCTGCCTTGATGGCGGCGCGGATGCGCACATAGGTGGCGCACCGGCAGATGTTGCCGGCCATCGCGGCATCGATGGCGGCATCGTCCGGGTCGGCCTGGCGGCTCAGCAACGCCGCCGCGCTCATGATCTGGCCGGACTGGCAGTAACCGCACTGCACGACTTCGAGATCGAGCCACGCCTGCTGGATCTTGCGGCCGGTCTCGGTCTCGCCGACGCCTTCGATGGTGGTGATGGACCGACTGCCGACGCTGCCGACCGGCAGAACACAGGACCGCACCGGCTGCTGGTCGAGATGCACCGTGCAGGCGCCGCATTGCGCGATGCCGCAGCCGAACTTGGTGCCGCGCAGTTTGATCAGGTCGCGCAGCACCCAGAGCAGCGGCATGTCGTCGGGCGCGTCCACCGCGTAGTCGCGGCCATTGACCTTGAGTGCCAGCATCGAGTCTCTCTTGGACAGATGCGCAAGTATCGGCCGCAGCTCCGTCCGGCTCTTGTCGGATTGCATCGCCGGTTGAACGGGTCGATCACCGCGGCAGGGTTCAGCCCTGCCAGCCGTCGAGGAACTCGAGCAGCAGGTTGGTGACGATCTCGGGCTGTTCTTCGTGCGGCAGGTGTCCGCATTGCGGGATCGCCGCGACCCGCAGGTCGCTGGCCATCTCGCGCCACACCGCTTCCATGTCGAACAGCTTGCCGACCGCGCCGAAATCCGCGCCCCACAGCGACAGCGTCGGGCACGCGATCTTGACGTCGGCGTCGGCGAGATCCTGGGCGATATCCTCGGCGCCGGCGCGATAATCCGACAGCGCGCCGCGCACGCCGCCTTCCGCCGCGAAGGCCTTCACATAGGCGGCGATCGCATCCTCGGTGATACTTTTCGGGTCGTGGCACCAGTCGGTGAAGAAGTGGCGCAGCCAGATCTCCTCGCGGCCGGCGATCAGCGCCTCCGGCAGGTCGGCCACTTGATGAAACAGGAAGAACCAGTATTGCCGGGCGATCCTGGCGTTCATGTCGCGCGCCACGATGCGGGTCGGCACATTGTCCATCACCACCAGCCGATCGACCAGATCGGGATGATCCTTGGTCAGCCGCGTCGCCACGCGGGCGCCGCGGTCATGGCCGATCAGCGCGAAGCGTCCGATGCCGAGCGCCTGCGCCAGCGCCACGATATCGCTCGCCATGGTGCGCTTGTCGTAGCCGCCGGCCGGCTTGTCGGTGTCGCCATAGCCGCGCAGATCCGGCGCGATCACCCGGTAGCGCTTCGCCAGCGCGGGAATCTGAAACCGCCACGCATAGCTCGTCTCCGGGAATCCATGCAGCAGGATCACCGGAGGCCCCGACCCGGCCTCGCGATAGAACTGCCGGATGCCGTTGGCACGGATCGTGGCATGGCGCGGTGTCGTCATTCGGCTGGTCCCTTCGAGCCCTCCGCGAACGGACAGGCCCTGCGGAGATTCAGCGATGAAGCCGGAAGGTAGTCGGGACAGCCGGGCCGGGATTGCAGGCTTGTGCCGGCGATTGGACGTTTGGATGATCACCGAGTTGGCAAGGACCAGCGGGCAGCACGTCCGCGCCCGGAGGTCGCCCCCAAACTGGTTCGCACGGGGCGCCGGTTTTACCCTCGCGCGACGCAGCAGGCCAACTTCGGCAACTCACTACGCGACGCATCCATACCACCGAGGCACCCACACCAGGTACAGCCGCCAGCCAACCGCACCTCGCGCACGTCAACTAATCACTCCAACTAATCGATTATTTGCGAAATATTCAGCATCGTCGACCAGCATCAGCACCGCAGATCAATCTCCCTAAATAGCTATTACCTGCCAGGTGGACGGCCCATGATGCGGATTTCCAGTCATCGGTTCGGCAATCGATCGACGCCGTGCTGCACCGTCCACCCGCAACCAGACACGGATACCATTGCCGTTCCGGTCCGACCGCGCTCGAAGACTGCGGTGCAGATCGATGATCTCGGTATCCTGCTGTATCGGCTTCTTGCGATCGTGGCGCTGGCCCTGCTGTTCGTGGGCATCTTCTTCGTCGTATTCGGACCGGCCGAGCCGCTTGCGTACCGGGCGCTGAGCCTTTGCATTCTGGGCGTGATCCCCGCGGGTGTGACGATCATCACGGCGTCGGCGCTCAGAGCGGCTTGCAGCATGATCAGCAACGCGTTCGATCCCGCCGAACGAACTGTCGTCAGCGCAGCGACGCGGTTCTATGCCGGCCTTGTTGGAGCGGCTGCGTGGCTTGGATCGCGAACATCCAGGCTGCGGACCTGCTTTGCATCGATCCGGACGAATCGGCGGCCGCTGGCCGCGCAGGCGGTAACGATCTCGCCGAACATTCCTCGCCGGCCCCGGCCGACCTTTGATATGGATTGATCGCCGGAGATCAGCTAACGATCCAATGGCCTCGCATTACAGTCCGTCGGCATTTCGATATCGGCATTTTACACGATGAAGATTTTCGGCTGCATCCTGCTGGTCACCCTGGCGATGATCTCGGCGGGCGAATGTGCGTCGCGTGAATCGGCTTCGGAGATCTCGGTCGCACAGGTCACCGCCACCAGGCTCGCCGTCTGGAAGGCGGTTCGTCGGATCCGCCAGGAGGCGCCGCGGGATCGCGGCCAGTTGCTGACCTTCGTCGAGCGCGCCGCGCAGGCCTCGGCGGTGCCGTCCGATTTCTTCAGGCGGCTGATCCATCAGGAAAGCGCGTTCGATCCCAATGCGGTCAGCAGCAAGGGCGCCCAGGGCGTGGCGCAGTTCATGCCGGCGACCGCAGCGCAGCGCGGGCTCAAGAACCCGTTCGATCCCGAAGAGGCGCTGGTCAAGTCGGCCGAACTACTCAAGGACCTCAAGAACCGCTTCGGGAACTGGGGATTGGCCGCGGCCGCCTACAATGCCGGCCCCGAGCGGGTGAGACGCTGGCTGGCCGGCGCCAGCCGCCTGCCGGCCGAGACGCAGAACTACGTCCGCATCATTACCGGCCGTGTCGCCGAGGAGTGGGCGCAGGCCAATCCGGAATTTGCGTTCTCTGCGAGCCCGGCCGTGGTCCGAAAACGCGCCCGCCGCCAGACGCAGCAGGAGGCCGAGCTGCTGATCCTGGACACCGTGCGGGGCCAGAGCCAGGCGACCATGGTCAGCACCCGGACACCGGGACGATCCGGCGACCTCTGCACCACCTGCATTCGGCAGAAGATCTACTAAATATCTCCGACAAGCTGAGAGCCGTTGGTGACGCTGGATCGACTGAGGTCGATCAGCAGCCGACGAATTAGTCTTGCTCATACGGCCCGGAACCAAACCTTAACCAGCGCAGATTGATGCTTCCGAAGCTGATTTCCTTGCAACGGATCGGATTCGACATGAAGCTTATTTCTGCTGTTGGCGCAGGTAGTTTTCTGGCTCTGACGACGTTCGGCGCGGTCGCCGGCGAGGCGTTCGTGCCGCAGGCCCTGCAGGGTGCAGCCCGGATGTCCTCGGCGTCGCTGGAGCAGGCGACCTCGGCGCTGGCGATCGCGCGTCCGATCGATGTCGCTCAGGGCCTGGCGGCGGCAAATGCTCTACAGCCCAGCCCCGGCGATCTCCGCGCCAATTCGTCTGTGGTGGCGCAAAGCGGCTACCGGAACGATGTCGCCGTGCTGCAGACAGGAAGCAACAACGCGTCCTCGGTGATCCAGCAGGGCGCCCTGAACCGCGCGACGGTCACGCAGCGCGGTCGCTAATCGTCCGTCAGGAGCAATTGCTGCACTATTTTGCGTGGAGCGGTACAACTCTCCCTCTCCGGTCGGGTGTGCAGATGTTATAATCTGCACAGAGTCGGAACTCACTCTCGGGGGCAGGCGACTTATGGAGCCAGGAGCATGTGGTACGCAGCCGTAGCACTGACAACAGCGATGGGCCTGAGCGCAGGCCTGCCCGCAACCGACGTCGCCCAGAACCGGCATGGCCCGCTGATCCGGGTCGCGTCCGAAGTCTTCGTCCAGCAGCCGAGCGGCTTCCTGCCGGCGCTAAGGCAGCGGCCGGCAGATGCCCCGCCGCTGCCGCAGACGCCCGAAAGCGGCGGACCGGCCCGGAGCGGAGCAGCGGCGGCAGCCGCACCGGCGCCCGCGGCCTCTAGCGTCGCCACACCGGAAAGTGGCCCCGCAGCGGCCTCGGTGACGGCCAACGCGGCTCAGTCCGGCGTGGCCTGCGGCCCGCAGAATGCCTCGTCCAAGGAATGCTACAGCGCCACGCAGCAGTATCGCTCACCCGCCCGCTAGCGGCGGATCAGCGTTTTTGCAGGCGCGACGCCAGGCGCGCGCGGGCGAACTCCGACAAATGACGATCGCGCGAACTGATTTCTCAGTGGCGTTCTCGATCGCCACGTAGGCTCGTCAGTCCGTCATGGCCGGGTTGGTCCCGGCTTCCACGCGCTTTCCGCGCTTGCGTCACCAAGACGAGAATGCCCGGCGCAAGGCCGGGCATGACGGGCGGGATTGGACCAGCCTGAATTCAAACAGCGCTTATTAGGCCGGGCTCTCAGGCCCTGACTCGGTCAGGACCCGAGCTTTTCCTACGCCGCGTTGCTGCGCGGATCGCGGGCAACGGGGCGCGGATAGTACTGCTGATCGGGCAACGGCACCGGCGGGATCGCCTTCTGGTGACGTTCGAGCTCACGCATGAACGCCTCGCCGGCCCGGGTATCCTTGAAGCTCCAGAGGTTGTTCTTCACGCCCTCGAAGATCAGCGAATAGACCGCGAGCTGAATGCCTTCGCGCACCGCCAGCGTGGCCGGCGAGTTCTTGGTGAAGCCGGCGTCGGCCTGCAGCAGATGGTCGACCGAGGTGTAGAGGAAGCCGGTGCCCGACAGATTCACCGAATAGACGATCTTGCTGGTGGTCACCGAGGCCAGCACGCGGCCGGTCTGGACGCTCACGGCGCGCAGCGCGACGGTGATGATGTCCTGCCGATACTGGACGTTCGCGCCGATGCCGAGATAGTTGGCGCCGATGCCGCCGGTGGTCTCGTTGGTGTCGTAGCCGATCACGCCGCCCTCGAGCAGCACGCCGGCGAAGCGGAGCGGCGGCAGGCTCTTGGCCTTTTCGCCCTCGAGCGCGGTGCGGGTGTTCTGGATGATCTGCCGCTCCTGCAGCAGCGGCGCCAGATCGGCGCGCTCGACGACATCGAACCAGGCGCCGCCGCCGGCCTTGACCAGCACGTCGGTCAGGATCGAGCTGCCGCCCTGCGTCACCGCGCGGGAGAACTCCGCGAAATTGTCGTTGGATTTGTTCTGACCGGTCAGGTCAGGGAAATTGTAGACCGAGACATCGAGCTTGCGCTTCGGCGGCGGCAGGCTTTCAAGCACCACGCCGGTTTTCGTCGGCGCCACCATCTGGGCCGGTTCGGTCAGAGGATCCTTCGTCGTTCCGGTCAGCGCGCAGCCGCCAGCACTCAGCGCCAGCAGCAATGCGCCGGCCATACGAGCATACATCATCAAATTAAGCCCCGCTAGGGTTCGGTCGGGCTACGGGCTCGTTGGCGTCGTGACGCCAGATCCCCCGATCACAATCACCGGGGAGGTCGACGATCCACCGCCGACATTGCTGAGCGCATTGCTCAGCCCCGACAGGTCGACGCCCTTGTTCCCCGAGGTCGCGCCCTTGCCCTGCGCCTGTGCCATCGACAGCAGGAAGTTGCCAGCAAGAGGATTACCGCCGAGTGTTGGACTGATCGGCCGATAGACCTGTTCGGTCGCAAAGGCGGAGCCCGACAATGCAACGCCGACGCAGAGCGAGAGCAATCCGGTAATCCTCATGAGATATCTCCTTTGCGATCCGGCGAGATAGCCTACCGCTTGATCAATAAACCGCCATTCGGCAATCGCGCGATCAACGCGTTGACCGGCTTCGAGCCGGGCGGCTGAATCACACCCACAAACAATCCTGACGTGTTGACTAGCATGAGATTCGACAACAAGCTGTAACCACGCTGCAACACACCCACGGTGTTGTGATTACCACCGATAATACCAACGTTCGACAGGTTGTTATTCCCACTTTGCGCCTGGAAAACGTAGTTGTAGTTGCCGATTTGCGTGGTAACCGCGTAATTCCCACCGCGATTTCCGGCAGAGACCAGCTCCGGCGTCGCTCCCGCCGGCACCCCCTGATACCCTCGAGCTCCCTGTGGGGCCGTCTGACCGACCACCGGGATCGCGTACTGCACGCCGTTTCGCAGTGCGGTAGACTGATCGATGTAGGCTGTCCCGGCCCCGGCGGGACCGGCGACGCAGACCGACACCAGCAGCGCGCAGGCGAACGGCGCGTATTTCAGGTGAGTCCGACGCTGGTTGGCTATGGTGACACGCATGAGATTCTCCCTAGGCCTGATTCGACGATGAGCGATGCCCGGTAGTGGCCACGCGCCGACCCGTCGAGAATGATGGTGGTCAGGACCGTTTCGCCGTCCGAGTTCAGCTCGAACGAACCGCTTTGATGATTCTCACTTATTCCCGTTGCGCTGCTCTTGGTGACGACCAGCCGGTAGGTCCCGGTCGTCGGCTTGGCGGCAGTCGCGATCGCCTCGATCCGCAGCAGACCGTCTTCGGTCGTCGTCCGGATGTCACATGCGATGGCCGCCGGCGGCGCCTTGGCGGCCGCCGGCCCCGTTGCGATCGGGACGCCGAACACTGATCCGAGCACAACGGCCGCAATCGCTGGCCACGCGCCATCCATCGACTCACACTCCCCGGCATGACGCAGATGCGAGAAGCAAACGGCGGGGCTCACGCCCCGCCGCTGCGGCCGGTTAGTGCTGGACGACGGTCGACACGTTGTGCGAGCCGAACTGCGCGGTCACCGAGGTGTTGGACACCGAGGCGCTTGCGATCTGGCTGGTCGTGGCCGTGTTGGCGTAGCCGACCTGCAGGGTCGCCTGGGTGTTGGGCTGGATGGCCCAGCTCGAGGCCTGCGGGCCGGTCTGGTTGGCGTAGGCGGAGTTCTGGGCGCCGAACTGGGCGATCAGCGACGAGTTGAGGCCGCCGCTGAGCGGGTTCGCCACCTGGGTGGTGCCGGCGTGGTTCTTGGCACCGGCCTGAATGGTCGCCGCCGCATTGATACCGCCCGACAGCGCGCTGTTGGTCTGGGTGGTGGTCGCGTCGTTCTTGTAGCCGATCTGCAGGGTGCCCTGGGTGTTGAGCCCATTGAGCTGCGAGACGGTCGAGAGGTTCTCGGCGCCGAACTGAGCGGTCAGCGACTGGTTGCCCGGCAGGCTCAGCAGGCGCTGGCCCGACTGCGTGGTGGTCGAACCATTCTTGTAACCGGCCTGGAACGTGGCCGCGCTGTTGTCGACGCCGTTCAAGGCGTTTGCGCCATTCGCATTCTGGTTCGTAATCTGCCAGTTCTTAACGCCGAACTGAACGGCCGTTGAGGCGTTGTCGCCGCCCGTATAGCCGCCAAAGAACGCCCCTGAACCGTTCGAGCCCTGAGCGGTCGTCGACACGTTACCAGCCCCCACCTGCAGCGTGTCGGCGCTGTTCTTGCCGCCCTGCTTGTTGGTGCCCTGCGCCGTCGCCGAGCTGTTCTTGTCACCGAACTGCAGCGTGCCCTGGGTGTTGTTGCCGCCGGTCTGGCCGACTTCCGAGCTGTTCAGATAACCGAACTGACCGGTGGACGACGTGTTGGTCTTGGTGCCCTGCACACCCAGCTGGTACGTCTTCGCGTAGTTCGCGACACCGACCTGCACCGTGCCCTGGCTGTTGTTGCCGCCGGTCTGACCGACATTCGCCTGGTTCTTGGAACCGATCTGCAGCGTACCCGACGCGTTGGTCTTCGCGCCGGCCTGATCCTGCGCAGTGATGGCGTTGTTCTTGTAGCCGAACTGCGCGGTGCCCTGCTTGTTGTTGCCGCCGGTCTGACCGACGGTCGCGGTGTTGCTCACACCGACCTGCGCGACGAATGATTCGTTAACGCCAGCGGCCGAAGCCAGCGAGGTCGAGGCCAACAAGATGGCGAGTGCTGTCACCTTCTTCATGACGGTTCCCTGTTATCCAAAGCGGGGTCAGCGACCATCGCTGCCCTCAAGGAAGAGGTTAACCTGAAGTTAAGCGACTCGACAATGGCAATCCGATTATTTAGCTTAATTGGTGCGTTGTTACTCAACGTCGTGTGCGATTGCTCACGTTCGATTACTTGTTAGTTGGCTCATTCATAGGACTGATTACGTTTCGTGCGGTTGGTCACGGAGCAGAAAGACTTGGTAAATGAACACTTGGGGGAGCGGATAGACGCTATTGTTGACTTAAACATCAACTTCGTTGAAGCCTCATCGCCACCACGTTCCTGCTCCGAGGCGTTGATTTCTATGTCAACAATCCAACACCTGGTCGACAGCGGTGCGCTGATCCGCATCGAAGTCGACCTCGCGGCAGGCGAGCAACCGGCTCGCCTGCTGTATGGCACACCGGGCTTCATCGAATGGCTGGGCACTCTGCTGGCAGGGGCAGAGCCGCCGCAACGTCTCGGCGACGCGACCGTCGCCGAGCAAGTCGACGCACTGTTCTACGCGTTCACGGCCGGAAAGCAGATGATCTACACCCGGCAGTTTCGCGTCATTCGCGTGGAGCCTAACGCCGTCTGGGAATTCAAGACGCCCGACGTGCGCATCTTCGGCTGGTTCTTGCAGAAGGATTGTTTCGCAGCGGTATTCGGCGACTGGACCAACCGCGTTAAGGATCACGATTTATATCGAGGTTATCGCATTTCAATTAGACGAATTCGACGAGAATTAGGTGTAGAAGACAACCTGTGTGTGAAAGGTAGCACCCCCGATGACGTCGTTTCATTTTGATATCGGCAGCAGGGCGCAACGTGCAGGACGGCTTATTTCGCGCGTGCGCACTGAATTACTTCGCGTATTGTCAGAAAAGAAGAAGGCCGAGGGCCTGACACAGCAGGCCATCGCTAAGCGGCTCGGAGTCGACCGCTCGCAGATCAACCGACAGCTCTCCGGCGAGAGCAATCTCACATTACGAAGCCTCGCCGAAATCGCCTGGGCGATGAACATGGAAGTCTCGCTGCAGCTGCAGGAGCCTTCATGCGCCTACGGCCGCAATGATATCAGCGGCACATCGACGATCGGGCACGGCCCGATCAAGGTCGTCCATCTCTCCAGATCGAACGGGTCCGCTGAGCTGGCTGAGCAGAACGCTCAGTTGAAGTCCAAGGAGTAATGCGTCAGTGCAAGCGCTCGATCGTTATGGTTACTGCATCTTCTGCGACGACATCCGCATCGAACCGGGGGGAAAGCTCAGCTTTATCCGCTGCTACAACGCCGTGATGGTGGTCGACAGGCCGTTCCCGGTGTCACTGCCGAAACTGTGTTTCCACGTCACGATCTGCTCGCCAGCCAACAGGCCCTACAGTTCCCTGATGGCCCGCTGCTATCTTCCCGGTGAAGACAAGCCCGTCGCCGAAGAACCGATCGAGGTGCCGCCGCCGAGCAGCCAGCTCGCTTTGCTGGACTCGCTTCCCCCGGACACCGAGGCGCCACCCTATATCGTCGTATCCGCCAGCCTGATCATCGAACCTATCGAGATCCGACACGCCGGACTGATACACGTCCGCGCCCTTATCGACGGCGGCCCCCACGAGCTGCACCTCGGCTCACTTCATATTCGCGGCTGATCAACTTCACGGCTGACGATCGAGCCACGGAGGCTTCGTTCCGCGCGGCTGCGCCCAACGGCATCGCAGGCGGCGCAAGAGACGTGCGGCAACTCAGCCTTCGAGTGAAAGCCTTCAAGACAAGGCTTCTCGCACGATGGGGATGGCGATCTCGAATGTACTTCCCTTGCCAGGCGCTGATCGCACGCTGATCGTCCCGCGGTGCAGTTCCACGATCGAGCGGCAGATCGCCAATCCGACCCCCATTCCGGACGCCTTGGTGGTGAAGAACGGGTCGAAGATCTTGCTCTTCACCTCATCGGACATGCCGCAACCACTGTCCTGGATCGTCAGGCGCACCAGCCCATCACCGGCGTAAGTAGTCCTGATCGCGATCAGGCGGGCGTGCTCGTCCATCTCCGCCATGGCGTGGATCGCATTGGTGACGAGATTGAAGATGACCTGCTGCAGCTGGACGCGATCAGCCGAAATGCTGCGCCGCCGATCGGACAGGTCCACGGTCATCTGCACGCTGTCCGCATCGAGGTCGTCGGCGATCAGCCGCATCACCTCCTCGACCACCTCCTCCAGAAAGATCGGTGAGAACGTCGCCGGCGCCTGCTTGCCCAGCGACCGTAGCGACTTCACGATGTCGGCGGTGCGGCGGCCGGAACTCCTGATCCGGGTCAACCCCTGGGTCGCTTCGGCGATGTCCGGCTGCTCCCGGTTCAGCCACCGCAGCGCGGCCTCGGATTGCGCCAGAATGCTGGCGATCGGCTGATTGATCTCGTGCACGATCGACGCGGCGAAGCTGCCGAGCGCGGTCATCTGCGATGTCCGCCCCAACTCGGCGCGGGCTTCGCGCAGTTGAAACTCCGCCTCGGCCCGGCGGCGATTCTCCTCGATCAGATTGCGATACAGCCGCGCCGCATCCAGCGAGATCGCCGCCTGCGCGGCGAGCACTTCGAGCATCGCGGTCCGGCCGGGCGTGAAGACGTTGGCGGCCAGCGAGTTCTCCAGGTACAGCACACCGACCAGATCGCCGCGTTTGATGAAGGGAATGCAAGCCAGCGAGCGGGCGGCGCGACGGCGCGGCCCGGCCGCATCGAGCTGCGGCGCGTCCGCCGATACGTCGGCGAAGGTGACGGCTTTCTTGGTCCGCATCACGGTCTTCAGCAACGACAGCGGCAGGTCGTCGTCGGTCGGGATCGCGCTGTAGAGATCGACACGGATCTCCTGCTTCTCGACCCTGGCCGACGCCTCGATTCCCGCGACGGCGTCCTGCAGCAGCAGAAACAGACCGAACTGCGCGCCGGCATGAACGATCATGTTCCGCATCAGGGTTCGCAGCACCTGGTCGAGTCCGACCTCCTCGGACAGCGTCTGCGCCGCCGCCGTCAGCGCCGCGAGATCTAGCTCGCGCTGGCCGCCAACGTCGTCCGCCGGCGCGACCCTGCCCGCGTGTTGCGGAAATCGGACCGCGAGATGCGTCGCCTTGCCGATCGCGCCCCACTGACGATAGCAGGCGCCCGCGGCAATAAGGCAACCCTGCGCCGGAGCGAACAGGCCGGCCTCCACGTAGTAATTCCCGGCCAGCTCGTGGGCGAGCGCCTGGTCGTGGATGAGGCCCGTTCTCTCCGCGGCACGGGCCGCCCGCTCGTACAATCTCTGCGCGGCCGCGCTATCGCCCCCCAGCCGGGCGGCCTCGGCTTCGAGCAGGAGAGACTTGCTCTCGAACGTGTCCGGGTTCAAACGCGCCCATTCGGCGAAGCGCGCGCGGGCTGCGTCGAGGCGTGCGACCCTGTCGTCGGTCGGCCGGCCTCCCGCGATCGAACGGCACGATGCCAGCGCGAAGAAGAACCGGCACTGCGCCGTATCGATGTGAGCCGGCGCGGACCACGCCAGGTCCATCGCCTTCTCCAGATGGCGCAGCGCCGCGGCATCTCGATTGAACAGGAAGGCGGTCACGCCGGCGTAGTAACTCACCCAGAACTGGGTCACCTTCGACGTGATGGAATCTGCGTCGGGAACTTGATGGCGATCGATGTCGCCACTCAGCAGCGCGGTGACGAGGCCCATCTGGGCGTCGAGGATGCGCTCGATATCCTTGTAGCCGATCTCGATGGTGTAAGTGAGGCCCTCCGATATCTCAGCCCGAACCGCGTCGAGCGGTTCGCCGAGCACTAGAAGATTCGAGGCGATATGGTTGCGCGCATAGCAGGCCATGCCCAGATCGCCAGCGGCCTGGCCGACGCGGGCGCCCTCGCGCGCCTGCTCCAGCGCAAAGCGCATCGGCCTGGTCCAGACGCTGACCTGATCCAGCGCGATCAGCGCCGCGGCCCGCTGCGCCTCGTACCCCTCGCGCGTCACCATCCGGCAAGCGACTTCGGCCCAGAGCACGCCTTGCTCATAGGCCGCGAAGTGATGCGCGCCGTAGACGCCGAACCACGCCAGCCCATAGGCCGACTCGGGAGTCAGGCCGTAATCCAACGTGAGTTCGACGATCTTGAGAACATGAAGGAAGCGGAGGTCGCCGGGAACGAAGGACGCCGAGATCAGCGTCGACAACAGCGGCTGTGCGGTGCGCGCAATGTCGTCGGATGCGTCGGGCAGAGCCAGAAGCCCCTCAGGCGTCAGTTCTTCCAGCCGCTCGCGGCAGGTCTGATAAAGCCGCTCCAGCTCGCGCAGATCAGGAAGACGCTCGATGTCGATGCCGATCGCCGACAGGCCCTGCAACGCAGCCTCGATCGCCTGATTGTATTCGGAGCTGATGGTCAGAGCGAGGGCGCGCAGCCGATAGGTGTCGGCGATCTCGACGGGCGTGCTGGCGACATCCAGCAAGCCGCCGAGCGCAATGAGGGCGTCCTCGGCACCTGCGAGGGCGAGCAAGCAATCGCATCGTAGCCACTCGACCGCGAAGACGGGAAACTCGTTATCTGCAGCGCTGCCGCGCGCTCGCATGTCGCGAGCCACGTCGAGAAACCGCATCGCCTGCTCGACCGCTCCGGTCGACCGCGACGTCCTGGCCGCGGTCAGAAGCACCTCGGCGAAAACGACACGCTCGCGATCCTCCAGCCGGCTTCTGTCGGCACGCTTGATCTGGGTCGCGATGTCGAACGCCAGATCCGGGCTGCAGTCGCCGCCGCCGGCAGCAAGAAAATAGCGCGCGATGCGCAAGTGCTCGCTCGGCCTACGCTCCTCCGGGGTAAGCGAATAGGCCGCCTCGCGAACGCGGTCGTGCGAGAATGTGAGATACTCCCCGGTGCGCACGACGAGGTTGGCCTGCACCAGACTATCGACCAGCGTGCGGGTTTCGCCCGCAGGGATCGCCGTCAGTCCGGCCAGCGCCTCGATCGATCCTCGCCGGCTGAGACAGGCGAGATGACGCAGCACCTCGCGCTGGCGCTTGGGCAGCGCCTCGAGCCGCCGCGCCATGAATTCGATGACCGTGAAGCCCTGAAACAGGCGGGCCTGATCCCATATCCACTGCCGCCGGGCTCCGTCGAACGAAACGATCTCCTCGTCGGTCAGTTTCTGCACGATCTGACCGATGTAGAACGGGTTGCCGTTGGTCTCGCGATGAATGATCGCGGCCAGCTCCCCGACCTCATCGATCGGCTGGTCCAGCGCGAAGGCGATCAGTTCGGCCGTGTCGCCCGGCGACAGCGCCGCGAGGTTCATTTCGGTGAAGGGAATGCCGGAGGCGCGCGCTTCGTCGGACAGCGAGCGCCAGGGACCGTCGCTCCGTTCGTCGCTGCGATGGCTGCAGATCAGCAGGATGTGCGAGGACCGCGCGTCAAGTAGCGCCTTGGCGACATCGAGACTGGCGCCGTCGAACCACTGCAGATCGTCAAGAAACAGGATGAGCGGCGTTTGCGCAGAGGCCAGCGCGGCAAAGGTCTCGCGGATGATACGTGTCGTGCGCACCTGGGCCAGATGGGCAGGAACCTCGGGGAGAGGCCGGCTGCTTCCGGACAGCAATTCGACATCGGGAATGAGATCAGCCAGCAGCCGGCCGCAGCCGGGCACATCGGCGAGACGGCTGCGTACAGCGTCTCGCACCTCGCGGTCACCGGCCACCAGACTGATCATGGCCGACCGCAGCGCCTGGACGATCGGCGCATACGGAATCGCCTTGCGCAGCGGGTCGCCCTTGCCCACAGCGCTGATGGCATCGCCCGGACCGATGCGCTTCAGCAGACGGCCGACGAGCGCAGATTTTCCAGCACCCGGCGGGCCCGACAGCAGCACCACTTCGGCCCTGCAGGATTGCCGCACATTGTCCAGCGAACGAACGAGGCTCTCGATCTCGGAGGTGCGGCCGAAGAACGAGTCGGCCAGTCTGGCTCGAACGGCCAGCTTCCCCGACGGATCGGAAAGTGCATCCTCGGCGCCCGCCGCCGCGAGCGAGAGGGCGAGCCGTTCGATCTCGGCGTGGAGCTCACGCGCCGTCTGATATCGTTGAGCAGGATCCTTTGCCAAAAGCTTCAGCAGGATCGCATCGATACTCGACGGAATACGCGCCCGGACCAGGCTGGGAGGCGGCACCTCGATCGCCACATGGGCGTGCAGCCACTCGGCGACGCTTGTGGCGAACAGCGGCGGGCGGCCGACCAGGAATTCGTAGAGAATGGCTCCCAAAGCGTAGAGGTCACTTCGCTCGTCCAGGACCGGACGATCTCGCCGCGCCTGCTCGGGTGCCACGTACCTGAAACTGATCTCTGGAAGCGCCGACATTTCAGGGGCGAGGTTCTGCGCCGTCGCCCGCGCCCGGCCAAATTCAGCGAAGCGAACTCGGTCGCCCGCATCGAGCAGCAGTTTGGACGGATCCAGCGCGCCGTGGATCACGTCACATTCGTGAACCCGCGCGAGCGAAAGGGCCGCCTGCTTGGTAATTGCGAGAAAGTGCTCGACCGCGACCTCACCGATCGGCAAATCCGCCAGCAGGCGACGCGCACGCGCGGGGTAGACCAGAACGACCTTGTCGCCGCCGCCAACATAGGCGGGCATGTCCGCGACGTCGCCGCCCAAAACGGCCGCGACCGTCGCCTCGCGCTCCAACCGAGTTCCTGCAAGCGTCCCCGCCGCGGCGCTGCGGATGTGCCATGTTCGGCCTGTCTTTTCCTCCGCGACATGCGTCTCGATGCCATCGACCAACCCGATGAACGAGAAGGCAAGTTCGGACCACCACCGACTGTCGATCGCGGCGTAGAGCCCCGCGTCGTCGGAGGCGGCCCCTGCGGCCGTCTCGCTGTGATGAGTTTTCTGCGACTTGGCCAAGGAGGCCTCTGGGCTGCTGTTGACCTGGGATCAGACCTACAGCAACCGTCTGGCTCGGTCTTTGCACGGATGGACAAGGTTTTGGCCAAGATTGACATGCTTGAACCGGCCGAGGCTCCGGTCCAGGTTACGAAAAGGCCACGGGACCTTGTCGAAGCTGTCGGATGTCGCTTGTCTCAGCAAACATCATTTTGCCCGGGCCTTCCGAGAAGCAACGGGTACGCCGCCCTACCGCTTCATAAGCGAGCGAAGACTCGACCACGCGCTGAACCTGCTCAAGGACAGCCGGCTGAGCTTGGCCGACATTGCCTATATCTGCCAGTTCTCGTCGCAGGCGACCTTCACCCGCGCGTTTCGGCGCCATGTCGGCACCTCACCGGGGGAATATCGGCATCTGTCCCGCGCCTGAACCGGGGCACCGGTCCGGACCGCAACGGCACGCCAAGCTGCCTTCTAATCAGTTGCGGGCGAGACGATCGGTCTGGCGCCGGCCGACGCACTGTTTGGCACCACCGACACCGTCGCGGTGAGCCCGGCGGCGAGAACGATCGAGGGCGGCACGTCCTTCAACGCGATGCGGACCGGGACGCGCTGGGCCAGCCGCACCCAGGTGAACACCGGATTGACCGTGGCGAGGCCGGACGGATCGGACTCGGCGTTGGGCACCGCGATGCCCCGCTCGATTCCGACCACGGCTCCCTCCAGTGCAGTGGGATAGGCCATGAGCGCGACGCGCGCCTCGTCGCCGACGCGGATGCCACGGAGCAAGGTCTCCTCGAAATACGCATCCACCCAGAAGCTGTCGCTGTCGACAATCGATAAAGCACGCTGGCCGCTGGTGGCGTAATCTCCGGCCTGTGTGACGAGATTGGTGACGTAGCCATTGACCGGCGATACGATCTGCGTGCGGCTGAGCGCCAGCCGCGCCTTGTCGAGATTGCTCAGCGCCTGCCGCAAGGTCGCGGCGGCCATGTCGGCCGCTGCCGTGTAGATCTGCTGCTCCTCCTTGGAGACGGCCAGAGACGACAGACGGCTGCGGCGCTCGGCCTCGGCCTGTTTGTTGGCGAGATCCGCTTTGGCACTGGCCACGGATGCTTCCGCGCTCGCCAGCGCAATCTGAAAATCGATCGGATCGATCTTCAGCAGCGGATCGCCCTTGCGGACGTACTGCGCCGCCTTCACCGCGAGCTCCGAGATTCGTCCCGACACCTGCGGCGTCACGTTGATGACATAGGCCCGCACAGTGCCGTCACGGGTCCACGGCGCAGCCATGTAGGCCTGCCACATCATCCGGCCCATATAGGCGGCCGCGGCGACGGCGCCGAGCGTCACCAGCACCGAAAGCACCGATCTCGTAACCGACCAGCGCGCCAGCGGGGCATCGGCGACCGTCATTGGTAAGCTCCACAAACAACCACGACCGTCGACAGAACGATTAGATAGACCGACAGATTGAAGAGACCCGGGTGCCAGACCCACCGGCGCACCTGCAGCCTCGCACCGAGAATGCCGAGCGGAATCGTCGCCGCCCACGCGATCAGCATCATCACCACGAACGGCGCGACATACACGCCGAATACATTCACTTCTCGGTACATCGTGTCGGTCGCCTCATTTGAATGCCGTGACGAAAAGCTGCCAGCCATGAAACGGCGAAATCAGCAGCGCCGGATGGTTGTCGATCGCGTCGATGATGACGGACGTGTGGGACTGGCAAGCGAGCCAGCGCCGACTCGTCGCGTCGTGATCGGACGGATTCGGCGTGTGGCTCTGGCCGCGCCATGCCACCAGCAGGGCCCGCGCATCGGCGAGATGCCCGTCGGCAAGCGTCGTCAGCGCGGCTCGAAGCGCACTCAGCGAACGCTCGTCCGACACCGCCTGTTCGAGGCGGAGAGCTGCACGACCGACGGCATAGAGCGCGATGAGATCGGCTGTGTCCTCCGCCGTCGCCTGTGGCGGAAGCAACTCGATGCGCCGCGCCATCAGCGCCGTCCAACGCTCCCGATCCCGCGGCCGGGGGCGAGACAGGACCCGGCGCAAGTCGCGGACCGAGAGGGCGATCAAACGGCGCAGCCGAAGGCCCGGCGGCACCACCGGCATGGCGACGAAGAACAGAGCCCCGAACGCGCTTCCGACGACAATCGCGAGCGCCAGATTGAAATATGCGGAGGCGTCATAGGCGATCGGATTCCCGACGCCGAGCAGCGGCAGTGACGAGATCGTCATCGCGAGGAAGACCACGCTGTGCCACGACCCCGCCTGCATCGTTCCGAGCACGACGTACAGCACCGACAAAACACCCATCAGGGCCGCAAAGCTCGATAGTGCAGGCAGAATACCGAAATACAATATGCCGCCGACGGCGACCATCAACGCCACGCCGATCGTGTAGTCCCGGGCGAGATCGCGGGCCTGATCGCCGAAAGAGGCGAAGATCAGCGTGGCGACCGCAGTGAACACGATCGCGAACGGACCCGACGGCCAGGCGGTCGCCACCCAGAACGAGGTCATGGCGAGGATCGCCGCGGCCGTCCGGGCACCATTGACCAGCGCCGGGAGCGGATCGGCGACCACGAGCACCCAGCGCCCTGCCCTGCCCTCGTTTCGATCACCGGAGCCATCGGCCAGCACCGCATCCGCGGCGGCCGCGAGGGCGTGCACAACATCGCGTGCGGCGGTCACGACCGGCGCGCTCGCGGCATCCAAACGACGTATCGCGACGATACGATCGAGCGCCGCCAGACACGTCTCCCGGAAGCCGACCGGATCACGTTGAAACTGGACCGCGTCGATCGAGACAAGAGCAGCCTGGATTTCTGTTCGTGTGCCGGCCGACCCGGCTTCGCTCGCGCAATCCGCGCGCGCCGCATTGCGCCAGCTTGTCAGTGCATCGAGCAGCATGGCCGGGACTCGGCGAAGCCGATCCCGATCGGCGGAGATCGGGGATTGCTCGCCCAAGGCGGCATCGATGGCGAGATTCAGCGCGCCCATCTCACGTACCAGCGCGATGCGTGCCGGGCGGCCTTCGCCGGGGTTGCCGGACGCAACATCCGCGGAAAAGCCCGCGAGGAGATCGGCCGAGATCCTGGCAAGTGTCTGGCATAGCTGACGCCTCGCCGCCCCGAAGTCGGTGAGGATGGCGATCACACAAGCCGCGCAGACGCCTATGCAGATCTCGCCGACTCGAATAATCGCGAGAAAGGCGGCCGACGATGGGTCCGTCACGGTGTCGGCAAAGATGATCGCGCTGGTGATACCAGCAAGGGCTGCCGCATACGCCGCAAAATTGCGCAGCAATGTCGCCGCGGCCGCGCAAACGCCGCAGAACAGCGCCAGCAGCAACATCGCCGGCTCCCGCTGCTGAGGAAACGACGCCAGCAGCGCAACCATGGCCACGGCGCCAAGTGCAGATCCGATGGCGCGGAAGCGCCCTTTCTGGATCGACGCGCCGAGATTGGGCTGGCACACGATAGCGGCCGTGGTCGCGGCCCAGAACGAGTTCTGCAATTCGAGATAATAGGTGACGAACAGAGCGAGACAGACCGAGGCCGACAGACGCAGGCCGAACAGAATCCTGGGAGCCCACGCGCGGAGGCGGAGCAGTGCCGCCTCCCAGCCGCGCCAGATCAGCAGATCCTCGCGGCTCCTGTCATCAAATGCGCTCATGTCGGCGGACACCTCGAAGCTGGCTGCAACTCAGATGGAGCCACCGCGGGGTGAGCTCCATCATACGATGGTTTGCCGGCGCGGCCGATCGGCATCCGATGAGGTCTCGCGACGCTTCGCAGCGGCATCACAGCTGATACCAACCATGGTTTAGGCGGCCATCCGTTCGAATTCGAAGACCACCGATAGAATCGGAAACGATCACCGCGGTGCGGCGCGCACATGGGCTTTGCACGGCAAGTGGTTGCCGATCAAAGCGAGTATGAAACGATGAAGAAGCTTTTGATGCTGTCGGTTGTTGGTGTCGGTATGCTGACCGCGAGCGCGGCTTCGGCCGCATCCTACAAGTGGTGCGTCGACTACGGCACCGCGGACGCCCTGGAATGCGAGTATCGGACGCTCGCCGCGTGCCGCGCCAGCGCGTCGGGCGTCGGCGGAGAATGCACCGTCAATCCGCGTCTGCTGCTCGGTAACACCGGCGCCGCCCAGCCGACCGCGCGCTGACGCCATAGACCAAACCAAACGGGAGCGCCGCCGACCTGCGGCGCTCCCTTGATTTTTCCGGTATGGTGTCGCCTTCTCTGACGCGGTCCGCTTGCTCCAGCCCGCATGTAGCAATCAGATATTAAGCTGACGCCTGCCTGGTCGTGCACCGCACGAGGGACACGAGGCGAACCGATGGGCGATGGCCTCGCCTTGAAGCGCCGCTGATCGCGGCGACAAGCGGCCAGTCTTCAAGACACGACGAGGTCGCTGCCGAACTGATCGGGGTGCGAGCCTTGCGACCTCACCATCTCCCGCCACTTTGCCGGTGTCACACCGGTGATCTTCTTGAAGACCGTGGTGAAGTGCGCCTGAGTCTGAAATCCGACCTGAATGGCGATCTGGATGATCGGCTGGTTGGTATCCTGAAGTAGCTCCTGCGCGGCCGCGATGCGTCGCTGCAGCAGGTACTGATGGGGCCGCATGCCGGTCGCCCGCAGAAACAGCGCCGCGAAGTGCATCCGGCTCAGCCGCGCCGCCGCTGCCATGTCGGCCAGCGTCACTTTCTCGCCGAGATGCGCGGTGACGTGATCGCACACCAACTTCAGGCGCCATTTCGGAAGGCCAGCGGTCGGCGTCGTCTGCGGCGGCTTGAAAGCGCCGGCGTGCCCCTCGATGCTGAGGCGACGGACCACCGTCACCAGACGCACGGCGTCCGCATAGAGCGCGGAGAATTCAGAAGGATCGCGCTCGGCTGCCGCCAGAGCCTCGGACAGCCTGGCGACCATCGGATCCTGATCGGCTGATGGGTCGGCCGCGTGGCGGGGGAGCGGACGCGCCACGTCGGGAAAACTCAGCAGTGTTTCAGGGCCACCATCGGCGGCTCGGTATCGCCACCCGTCCTGGCCCGCGCGAACATCAGTCCCCTCACCCGTCACGATGCTGATCGACGCAGCAATGCTCTTGAAGTCGATCGTCTCGGCGCGGTGATGCGCGGACTGATCTCGATGCTGGTCAAGAGCGTCCACTTGGGCTCGGATGCTGGCTGCCCGACGGTTCGGGTGAGATTCGCTGGCGAACTCGCAAGACGGCTGCGACACGGCTGACCTCCACATTGACGCTCACGCGCCACGCTGCGCGCTCCCGTTAATATGAAGAGTTAGGTTCAACCGAACATCATACGGACGTATGCGCATCCCGGACGTCGGGAGGATGTGGGTTTCAAAGGGTCACCCGGCCAGCGCGGGGCGGGCCTCGCCTTCGCGAGACGCAGAATCGACGGGCCGCCGGCCTCAAGGGCGCCGCAGCGCGGCTCTGACGCGCCGAAGCTCGCGCCTGCACCGATCACTATCGCCAGCACGATCCGCGGCTCGAGCAAGTTCCAGTGCCCCAAGAGCTTGTTGAAGATCAGCATCTCCTGAGGCGATGGCCAGCGAATGAGGAGTTGGTTGATAGCCCCGGAGCGCGGACAGGCTTTCCGGCTGCCAAGGCTGCTTGGACACCCGGGCATCGATCGCCGAATCGACCCGAGACTGCAATCTGCCAATGGAGCGCGAGCATCCCCCCGCATAGGCCGATCCGCTCGCGAGTCCACAGGCAAGTATGAGTGGAAGGACGATCACGATCCGTGTCACGGCACGTTTCCTCATGGGCCAAAACGAGTGAGCGTTGCTTGATCCGCCATGGATGCGAGATCCGATCGAGCGATGTTCTTGCCGATCCGGGACGTGGCGGAGGGTCAGACGTAGCGCCGGATCGGTCCGTTGTGCGGAGTTATGCGGTCGGACAGGTCGAACATGACCTCATCGACATAGCACCACCCCCACCCTTCCGGCGGGTCGTAGCCCTCGATGATGGGATGCGCCGTCGCATGGAAATGCCGCGCGGCGTGCTGGTGCGGAGACTGGTCACAACAACCGACATGGCCGCAGGTCCGGCAGATCCGCAGGTGCACCCATGGGCTGCCGATCTTCAGGCATTCCTCGCAGCCAAGCGCGCTCGGCGTCACGTCACGAATGCCCGCGATATGTTTGCAGCCCTTCGACATGCGCATCTCCCTCGTTCGACGATCCCAACAATCAAAGGCGGCAGACGTTCACAGCTGGTGCGAAACGCCTGCCGCGGCCAGTCTTCAGCTCTCCGGAAACTCCGGCACCGGCTTGGTCTTGCCGCGGAACAGCCAGTAACCGTAGCCGATATAGGCCAGGATGATCGGCACGATGACGACGATGGCGCCGGCGACGATGACCTGCGTCCGGTGCATCGACGACGCCTGCCAGATCGTCATCACGCCCGGAATGGCTTCTGGCCACACGCTGGCGCCGAGCCCGGCGAGTGACGTGATGAACAGCAGCAGGGACAATGCCAACGGTGCCCACTCGCGTTCGCTCCAGCGCGTCAGCAGAATGCCGATCCCGGCGAGGACCGCGATGATCGGCAACGGCGCCAGCCACAGCATGTCCGGCCACACGAACCAACGTTCGGCGATCTGCGGCTTGACGAAGGGCGTCCAGACGCTGACCAGCAGGATCGCGCCGCCGGCGCACAGCAGCGTCGGCAACATCAACTCGCGGCCGAAGTTCTGCGTCGAGCCGCCCGTCTTCCACACCAGCCAGCAGGCGCCCAGCAGGCCATAGGCGGCGACCACGCCGAGACCCGTCGCAATCGAGAACAGGCCCAGCCAGTCGAACGGCCCGCCCGCGAACGCACCATCCGACACCGCGATGCTGCGCCCGACGAAGGCTCCGAGCACGGCGCCCTGGCAGAACGCGGCGATGAACGAACCGGCCGCGAAGGTCATCGACCACACGATCTCGAACTGGCCCCGCTGAGAGCGGAATTCGAAGGCGATGCCGCGGATCACCAGCCCGAACAGCATCAGGCAGAGCGGTACGTAGAATGCCGGCAGCAGGATCGCGAAGGCGAGCGGAAAGCCCGCCAGCAGCACCATGCCGCCGAGCACCAGCCAGGTCTCGTTGCCGTCCCAGAACGGCTCCAGCGTGGTCATCATCACGTCGCGATCCGACGAGCGCGGCGCGAAGGGAAACAGGATGCCGACGCCGAGGTCGAAGCCATCCAGCACCACATACAGGCCGATCACGATCGCCGCGCTGACGGCGAAGAAGGCCGCGAAGTCGAAGTTCGCCAGCATGCTCATTTCGCACCTTTAGGGATTGGGGAGGTCTGTCCAAGGGCGGCGGCGACGGTCGCCAGCGGCACGGCCGAATGAGTCGGCACTCCGCTCATCGGGCCACGCCACGCCAGCCGGCCCGCATACCAGAAGAAGCCGAGCAGCAGGCAATTGTAGAGCACGAAGGCGATCGCCATCGAGCTGGCGACGGCGCCGGTAGCGATCGGCGACACCGCGTCGGCCGTGCGGAAGTGGCCGTAGATCACATAGGGCTGTCGTCCGACTTCAGTGATCACCCAGCCGGCGAGCGTCGCGATGAAGCCCAGCGGGACACAGCCCATGCAGGCGATCTGGTACCAACGCGTGGTGTAGAGCCGTCCGCGCCAGCGCAGATACAGCCCGGTAAACGCGACCAGAAGCAACAGCATCCCGCAGCCGACCATGACGCGGAAGGCCAGGAACACCGGAAGCACGGGCGGCCGCTCCGACGGCGGCACTTCCTTGAGGCCCTTGACCTCGCCATTGAGCGAATGCGTCAGGATCAGGCTGCCGAGCAGCGGAATCTCGAGCGCATAGTCGTTGCGCTCCGCCTTCTCGTCCGGCCACGCGATGAGGTTGATCGGCACGCGGCGCGCCGTATCCCAGCGCGCCTCGATGGCGGCGAGCTTCATCGGCTGATATTTGCGGGTGTTCAACCCGTGCTGATCGCCGATCAGCATCTGCGCCGGCATCAGCACCGCGAGCAGACCGAGGCAGATCGAGAACGCCTTGCGTGCCGCCGGCTGATCGGCAGGGCGCCCGCGCCACAGCCAGAACGCCGCGACGCCCGTCACCACAAAACCACCGGTGATGAAGCTCGCGGTGATCATATGCGCCAGCCGGTAGGGCATCGACGGATTGAACACCACGCCCCAGAAATCGGTGGCGACGAATCGGCCATCAGGCGTCGTCGTGAACGCTGTCGGCGTCTGCATCCAGGAATTCGCCGAGATGATCCAGAACGCTGAGAGCACCGTGCCGATCGCGACGATCAGGCAGGCGACGAAGTGCAGCTTCTCACCGACCTTCTCCTGGCCGTACAGCATCACGCCGATAAAGCCGGCCTCGAGGAAGAAGGCGGTGAGCACCTCCATCACGAACAGCGGCCCAATCGCATCGGCCGTCGCCCGTGCATATCCCGACCAGTTCAGACCGAGCTGGTAGGAGATCACGACGCCGGTGACCACGCCCATGCCGAAGGCGAGCGCGAACACCTTGGTCCAGAACCGCACCAGGTGCTGATACACCGGGTTGTGCGTGCGCAGCCACAGCGCACTCAGCACCACGATGAACCATGCGATTCCGATCGTGAAGGCCGGCCACAGGATATGATAGCCGATCGTGAATGCGAATTGCAGTCGGGAAAGAAGAAGCTGATCCATCGGGTGAGCCTGTTCAGATCATTCGGTGGGGGACGTGGGCGAAGCTTGCGCAGGGGCCGTCTCAGTCGGCGGTCGGCCGACGATCCCGTCGCGCGCCACCGCCCGATCGCCAGCGAGCGGCGCCGTGGCGGGCATGATCTTGACGGGGATCGATTTGTAGGACGGCGTCAGGCACTCCGGATCGCGGAATTCGAGCGCCACCAGCGGCTGGATCTCCGGGTAGTAAGACGCACAGCAGCCGTCCGGCAGATTGTAGCTGACGAGCGTCAAGCCCTGGACGATGCGATCGGGCCGCGCGTAGTCCAGCGCGGTGGCGACATCGACGACGTCGCCCTCGGCCAAGCCGAGCCGCGCGAGGTCCTTGGGATTAGCGAACAGCACGTCGCGACGGCCGAACACGCCGCGGTAGCGATCGTTGAGGCCGTAGATCGTAGTATTGTACTGATCGTGCGCGCGCAGCGAGGTCATCCGCAGCACGCCGGGGTCCGCGGTCGTCTCGTCTTCTTCCAGGCCGGCGAAGATGGCGAAGTTGGCCTTGCCGGTCGGCGTATTCCAGATTCGCATCGCTGCCGAGTTCGGAAGCTGGAAGCCGCCCGGCTTACGGATGCGATCGTTGTAGGCCTCGAACTCCGGAAACACCTGTTCGATCGCGTCGCGGATCAGGTCGTAGTTTCCGGCGAGCGCGTCCCAGTCGACCCAGGTCCGGCCCGCCAGCGTCGCCTTGGCGATGCCGGCGACGATCGCGGGCTCGGAGCGCACCTGATCGCTCGGCGGCGTCAGGAAGCCGCGCGAGGCGTGCACCATCGACATCGAGTCTTCGACGGTGAGCGCCTGGCGGCCGGAGGCCTGCATGTCGGCGTCGGTGCGGCCGAGCACCGGGAACAGATAGGTCGTCCTGGCGGCGAGTAGATGCGTGCGGTTGAGCTTGGTGGCGAGATGAACGGCGAGATCGAGCCGGCGGAAACCCTTGAAGCAGGCCTGCGGGTCCGACGCCGCCATCGCCAGATTGCCGCCGAGGCAGATCACCGCCTTGGCGTGACCATCGCGCATCGCCGCGATGCTATCGACTACAGAATGGCCGAACGCGCGCGGCGGCTCGAAGCCGAACACGTCGCGCAGCCGGTCGAGCAGCTGCGCAGACGGTCGCTCGGTGATGCCGACGGTGCGGTCGCCCTGAACGTTGGAGTGTCCCCGCAGCGGACAAATGCCGGCGCCCGGCTTGCCGATATTGCCCTTCAGCAGCAGCAGATTGGCGATCTGCTGGACATTGGCGGTGCCGGTGGCGTGCTGGGTGACGCCCATGCCGTAGCAGACGATGGTGGCATTCGATGCCGCGTAGTCGTCGGCGATCCGTTCGAGATCGGCACGCGGCAGTCCGCTGGCGCGTTCGATCGCCGCCCAGGAGCAGGCCTCGAGATCGGCGACCATCTCGGCGAAGCCGGCGGTGTGGCCGGCGATGAAGGTGTGATCGAGCAGTGGCGCCAGATCGGCGGCGCGCGCCGCCTTGTCCTTCGCCACTAGCGCCTTGCAGATCCCCTTCAGCGCGGCCGCGTCGCCGCCGACCCTGACCTGGAAGTAGCACGAGGCGATCGGCGTCGACGACGTCGTCGCCATCTCGATCGGCGCCTGCGGCGCCTCGAAGCGCTCCAGCGCCCGCTCGCGCAGCGGATTGAGCACGATGATCTTGACGCCGCGCCGCGAGGCGTTGCGCAGCGGCGTCATCATCCGCGGGTGATTGGTGCCGGGGTTGTGGCCGATCGAGATGATCAGTTCGGCCTTGTCGAAATCGTCGAGCGTGACGGTGCCCTTGCCGATGCCGATCGACCGCGGCAGGCCGACCGAGGTCGGCTCGTGGCACATGTTCGAACAGTCCGGAAAATTGTTGGTGCCGAACTGACGGCCGAACAGCTGGAACAGAAACGCCGCTTCGTTGGAAGCGCGCCCGGACGTGTAGAGTTCGAGCTGATTGGGATCGTCGAGCGCGTTGAGCCGCGTGGCGATATCGTCGAACGCGACCTGCCAGTCGACCGCTTCGTACTTGTCGGTCTCTGCATCGTATCGCAGCGGATGCGTCAGCCGGCCCTGATCCTCGAGCCAATAATCGGATCGCTCCCACAGTGACGCGACCGTATGTTGCGCGAAGAACTCCGGACCGACACGCTTCGGCGTCGATTCCCAGGTCACCGCCTTGGCGCCGTTCTCGCAGAATTCGAATGCCGAGGTGTGCTTGGGATCCGGCCAGGCGCAGCCGGGGCAATCGAAGCCGTCGGGCTGGTTCTGCTTCAACAGCGTCGGCACGCCGTCGACGAGAAGCTGCTGTTCCTTCAGCGCAACGGCGAGCGCCTTGAGCGCGCCCCATCCGCCCGCCGGTTCCTCGTAGTCTCGAATTCCATCCGGTCGCCGATGTGCCACGATCCCGCCCTGCGCTCTTCGCCGCGGGACGAAGCATCCCGCTGGTCTCCTTCACATGGAGCCGTCGTGGCGGATGCGTTTTCATTTCGCATTGCAGCTTGCGAGCAGCAGGCTTGGCGGAACGTGGTCCAACGGCGACCAGAAGAGCCGATGGGAAAGCGATACGGCCGCCGCAACGCCTTAGGCTTGGCGGCATGCTGGCGCTGTCGCCGTGACGATCGAACGATGCGCCGCCCGTCGTGGGCGGCGCCTCTCCGTTTGGCCGATGCTGATCCGGTTAGCGTGGCAGCAGATTCTGCTTGGCCACATCGATCACTTCGTCGCCGCGCCCGCTCATCACCGCGCGCAACAGCCACAGGCTGAAGCCCTTGACCTGCTCGGCGCCGATGGTCGGCGGCATCGACAGTTCCTGCTTGGCGGTGACCACGTCGAGCACCGCGGGACCGTCGTGAGCGAGCACCTCGGCGACCGCGGCCGGAAGATCGCCGGGGTCCTCGACCCGCACACCATGAATGCCGACCGCCCGCGCCATCGCGGCGAAATCCGGATTCTGCAGATCGGTACCGAGTTCGACGAAGCCCGCGGCCTTCATTTCCAGCGCCACGAAGCCGAGCACGCCGTTGTTGAAGATCACGATCTTCACCGGCAGCTTCATCTGCGTGAGCGTGATCAGGTCGCCCATCAGCATGGTGAAGCCGCCGTCGCCGGACAGCGAGATCACCTGCCGGCCCGGCTGTGCCGCCTGGACGCCGATCGCTTGCGGCAGCGCGTTCGCCATGGAGCCGTGCGCCAGCGAGCCGACAAGGCGGCGGTGGCCGTTCATCCTGAGATAGCGCGCCGCCCAGATCGTCGGCGTGCCGACGTCGAAGGTGAACACCGCATCCTCGGCGGCGTTCTCGCTGATCAGCCTGGCGAGATATTGCGGATGGATCGGCTTGTGTCCGGGCGTGCCCTTGGCGAGATCGTCGAGACCCTTTCGGGCCGAAACGTAGTGCGCCACGCAGTGATCGAGATGGCCGCGATCGGTCTTGGTCGTCAGCTTCGGCAACAGCGCCTCGATGGTCTCGCGCACACCGCCGACGACGCCGAGCTCGAGCTTGCAGCGGCGGCCGAGCTGTTCGGCGCGAAGGTCGACCTGGGCGATCTTCACGTCGCTCGGCAGGAACTGCTTGTACGGAAAGTCGGTGCCCAGCATCAGCAACACGTCGCAGGCATGCATCGCTTCATAACCCGACGAAAAGCCGATGAAGCCCGTCATGCCGACGTCGTAGGGGTTATCGTATTCGACATGCTCCTTGCCGCCGAGCGCATGAACGATCGGGCTCTTCAGCGCGTCGGCCAGCGCCATCAGTTCGTCGTGCGCGCCGGCGCAGCCGCGACCGCAGAACAGCGTCACCTTGCCGGCGTCGTTCAGCAGCGTCGCCAGCGCCTCGATCTCCGGCTGTCGGGGCGTGACCACCGGCGCCGGCGGCAGCAGGCCCGATGCCGGCGAGACGCCGCGCGAGGTCGCCTCGCGCAAGGCGACGTCGCCGGGGATCACCACGACGGCGACGCCGCGGCGGCCGATCGCGGCCCTAATCGCATTCTCGATCACGTAGTCGAACTGCTGGGGATCGGAAATCAGCTCGCAATAGACGCTGCATTCTCGAAACAGATTCTGCGGATGGGTCTCCTGGAAATAGCCTCCGCCGATCTCGGTCGACGGGATCTGCGCCGCGATCGCCAGCACTGGCGTGCGGGTGCGCTGCGCGTCGTACAGGCCGTTGATGAGATGCAGATTGCCCGGGCCGCAGGAGCCGGCGCAAACCGCGAGTTCGCCGGTGACCTGGGATTCGCCGGCGGCGGCGAAGGCGGCGACCTCCTCGTGGCGGACGTGCACCCATTGAATTCCGCCGTGCTCGCGCAGCGCTTCCGTCAAGCCGTTGAGGCTGTCTCCGACGACGCCGAAGATCCGCCGGACGCCGGCTTGATGAAGAGTTTCGACAATTCGATCCGCGACCTTGGGCATGCGCCCTGCTCCTTAGACTGTGTGACCTATGAACATCCGGCGACGATCAGGGTCGCCGCGGCCGGCGTCGTGAGCGACAATGGAAGCAGCCAACCTCTTCCCTAACGCCACCTGCGAGCTGCTCAACGACTGAACCGCTCCACAAGTGGAAAGCCCGGCCCGCCATCCCAAGCCCCATCTCGCGGCGGCCAGCCGCTGCGGCGACCAGCGCGGCATGTCGCGCCGCTCGACCCGGCATCGACGCGCCTCGAAGTGCTATTTCGCAAAATCGCATCACGTCCGCAGCTCAACCGGGGATCGATCTTCGGGCGCTGGCGAGGCCGCCTCAGCAGCCGCCGGCATCTGTTACGCAAAATCGAGCAATTCAAGGACCGCCGCGACGGCGATCACCGTCCCGCCGCAGCCGCGCCGGCGGTCGTCGCAAAGGTGAGCCGCCGCGACGTGCCGATCTATCTGCGCGGCATCAGTACCGTCGCTGCCTGCAGCACCAACGCCGCTGTCTGCTGATCGGCCGAACCGCGCAAATGTGAAGTGCTTTCGGGGAAACAAACCGCCGCATGCCTCCTCATATGGGTGATCGGCCAAGCGCAATCCCCTCATGCATGAGCGCTTGGCCGTCATGAACGCAGCGGAGACACGCAATGCCGACATCAGCCACCCCTCAACCGATCCGCGGCAGCTACGGCGCCGATGATCCCGGCCCGCGCAACGTCGAACTCGATCTGCAGAACCCCGATATTCTGGTCCCGCCCCCCACCGACAACGGATCGATCCCGAACCTCAAGTTCTCGTTCGGCATGGCGCACAACCGGCTTGAGGCTGGCGGCTGGGCGCGCGAAGTCACGGTGCGAGAATTGCCCGCCGCCAAGGGCATGGCCGGCGTCGACATGCGGCTCGGCCCCGGCGTGGTCCGCGAACTGCACTGGCACAAGGAAGCCGAATGGGGCTACGTGCTCGACGGCCGCTGCCGCGTCACTGCCGTCGACGCCGATCGCGGCGTCTTCGTCGATGACCTGAAGGCCGGCGACATCTGGCTGTTTCCCTCCGGCATCCCGCATTCGATCCAGGCGCACGCGGAAGGCTGCGAGTTTCTGCTGGTGTTCGACGACGGCAACTTTTCCGAGAACGAGACGCTGCTGGTGACCGAACTGATGGCGCACATGCCTACAGAGGTGCTCGCCAAGAACTTCGGCATTCCGGCGACGCATTTCGCCAATCTGCCGCCGAAGGAGAAGTACATCTTCCCGCTGCCGGTGCCGCCGGCGCTCGACGAGGTACTGGCGAAGCTGCCGAAGACCCGGCCCGCGATGCCGTTCACGGTGCATGGCGGCGACTTCACCCCGACGCAGTGGGACGGCGGCAAGACCACGGTGATCGACGTCCGCAATTTCCCAGTGACCAACATGGCGGCGCTGATCATCGAACTGGAGCCCGGCGCGTTGCGCGAAATCCATTGGCACCCGGACGCCGACGAGTGGCAGTACTACATCCAGGGCGAGGCCCGGATGACCGTGTTCGACGCCACCTCCAAGGCACGGACGTTCAACTATCGCGCGGGCGACGTCGGCTATGTGCCGAAGACCCTCGCGCATTACATCGAGAACATCGGCACTACGCCGGTTCGGGTGCTGAACGTCTTCAACAAGCCGCTGTTCAAGGACGTTCCGCTCAACCAATGGCTGGCGCTGACCCCGCCGGATCTGGTGCGCGGCCATCTCGATCTCGACGACGTCGCGATGGCGGCCCTCAACCCGAACCCGCGCTCCGTGACGCGCTGACATGACGGAGGCCGGCCCGAACGCGCGCGTGCGGGCCGGCTCTGCTCAGGTGCCGCTCCGGGATGCTCGGCGCAGCGAGAGCGCTCCGGCGCTTGGAAAGTTGCGGCAGGCGGACGCCGAGAGGCCAGTTGCAACGACCATGGACGGTGGAGTCGACACGAGGCCGAACCTGTCCTTCATCTTTGCGCCATTGCTGACGTCCACGGCGGGATTTCTCGATGCCGTCGGATACACCCATCTGGCCGGTCTGTACGTCTCGTTCATGAGCGGCAACAGCGCCCGCCTGGGCCTTGCCATCGCGGAGGGCGACCGGCAGCTTCTGCTGGCCTGTGTTCTCGTCATCAGCAGCTTCGTCGCAGGTGCCTTCGCCGGATCGCTGGTCAGCGATCCCGCGGGTCGGTTCAAGCTGACCGCGATCCTCGCAATGGAGATCGTGCTGCTACTCGTTGCGATCGCACTGAGCCGTTGGTCAAGCAGCCATGCCGTGATGTTTCCTGTCTGCATGGCGATGGGGCTGCAGAACGCCGCGCACGAGACCGTGGCGGGCGTCGAGGTCGGCAAAAGCTTCATCACCGGCTTCGTGTTCAATTTCGGCAAAGCGCTGGCACAATTGGCGCGCGGCCGGGGCGGCGTGACTCTCGCACTGGCCTACGGCATGTCGTGGGCTGCCTTCGTCGGCGGCGTGAGTCTGGGCAGCCTCGCACTGAGGCATTTCGGACTGACCGGGGCGATGTCTGTGGCCGTCGGAGTGCTCATCGCTGTCGCGATCGGCGCGACGCTGAATCAGTTCGACTCGCCGAACCCGATCGACCATTCACCGCGACGATCGACCAGCCCGTAATCGGGCTAGCGTGACCCGCGGCCCCTTCAGCTGAAAGCCATTGTGCGTCGACCATCGCGTGGCGGGGCATGTGTAGCCGAACGCATCTTCAGCACAGACACACCGTCCGGTCTTGTCGAAATGGACGATGATTTGCGCCTTGGCACCCCGCGCATGTCGCGCGGGCGGGAGAGCGAAGCGCAGCTCATTCGCTCCGACGATAGCCTAACACCTAGATTTAATGTTCAGCCGAAGCAGGCTTCGCTACCTTCTTGATCAGAGTTCAGCACTGGTAGTGGAGATTAACATGGCCTCATCATTTCCTATGGCGTCGCCCGCATCGACACACGTCAATTCCGTGCTGTTCGACGAGCAGGATTACATGCGGGCGATCGGCCGCTATCCCGTGCTCGAACAGGACGAAGAAGCCCGGTTGTGGCAACGCTGGCTGACCTCTCGCGACAAGACGGCGGCGGACATGCTGATCACCAGCCATCTGCGGCTCGCTGCGAAGCTCGCCCGCAACTACCGGCGCTACGGATTTCCGATCGGCGACCTGATCGCCGAAGCGAATCTCGGATTGATGATGGCGCTCGACAAGTTCGATCCGAACCGGGGCGCGCGGTTTGCCACCTGCGCGGTGTGGTGGATCAGATCGGCGATCTACGATCACATCATCAGGTCGTGGTCGCTAGTACGCATCGGCCGAACGCCGGCGCAGAAGAAACTGTTCTTCCGTCTCCGTGGCGAAATCCGCAAGTTGCGCCCCGATCACCACGGCGCCCTGACCAAGGACCTGGCGGAGCAGATCTCGATCACGCTCGACGTGCCGCTACGCGAGGTCATCGAGATGGAGCAACGACTGTCCGGCGATCTGTCGTTGAACACACCGCTGTCAGACATCGAGGAGAGCGGCGAATGGCAGGATCTGATCGCCGACGATTCGCCGAATGCCGAAGCCGTCCTGGCGGGCCACGACGAACTCGATCGTCAGCGCGGGGCGCTGCGGGACGCACTGGTCCAGCTCGACGCGCGCGAACGCTACATCTTCTCGGCGCGGCATCTGGGCGAGCGTCCCGCCAGCTTCGAGTCGATCGGTCAGTCGCTCTCGATTTCGGCCGAGCGGGTCCGGCAGATCGAGGCGCGCGCGTTCGCGAAGGTGGCGACCGCCGCCCGCCGCACGTGCGGCACGTCCCAGCTCACCGCGCGCGGCACGACCAGTCGCCGCGCGCAGGCGAGCGCCATGCGTCCGCACCGGATCGGCATGGAGATGGTGGCGCACGCTTCCTGAACGGTTGGCTTTCCAGGCCGTCTTCTCTTGTCGCAACGCCGCCGGCACCGCCTCAATAAAACGCGAGTTGTCGGCCGACGGCTCCGGTCGAAGTATTGCAGACGTGATGGGG
The DNA here is from genome assembly GCF_042432815.1 of Rhodopseudomonas telluris. Classification (NCBI taxonomy): domain Bacteria; kingdom Pseudomonadati; phylum Pseudomonadota; class Alphaproteobacteria; order Hyphomicrobiales; family Nitrobacteraceae; genus Rhodopseudomonas; species Rhodopseudomonas telluris. The sequence goes on along the minus strand of NZ_JBHLWM010000001.1, from coordinate 366,666 downwards.
AGCACAGAGTGAGCTGGAACGAATTCTGTAACACCCGGCTGGACAAGCATGGGCGCGAACGGTGTTACATCGCCCCGGGACCGAGATGAAAGCGGTCGTTCTAATCCAGCTTGGCGGACTGATCCCGCAGAGGGCGAGACGATCGTCCATCGCCACGTCGGGCGGATCCGAGCTACGACTTTACGGGTGACGCACGACATGCGCGTGATCGGCAAGACCCGCCGGAATACAGCCGGCGGAGCCACGGAGGCTCTGCCGGCTGCCATCTGCTACTCTGCTGTGCAACCTACCCGTCGTGCGTCTCGCACTTCGCTTCAGGCGCCGTGAGAATTGTGGCCGCGTTGGCCCGCTTCGTAAAGAAACCAGACACGGCGTTCGGCGTCGTCGATCCAGTTTTCGATCAGGCTTGCCGTCGCGACGTCGCCGAATGAATCGCAGAGCTCGTGCACGCGCCGCAGCTCGGACGTCAGCTGCTGATTGTCGCTGCGAAGCTCGGCGAGCATGTCCTGCGGATCGACATAGTCGGCATCATTGTCGAGAATGCGCTGGGTCCGCGCGATGTGTCCGATCGAGCGAAGCGCGTTGCCACCAATCTTGCGGGCACGCTCAGCGAGCTGGTCCGTCATGCCGAAGATCTGGTCGGACTGTTCGTCGAGCATCAGGTGATAGTCCCGAAAGTGCGGACCGGACATGTGCCAGTGGAAGTTCTTCGTCTTCAGGTAGATGGCAAAGACGTCGGCTAGCAAAGCCCGCAACGCGGCGGAGATGTCGCGTGTGGCGTCATCTGGAAGATCAGTCGGGCTATCTAAATGTAAGCGGGCGAGCGGCATCTGCATGGCAAGAATCCTCAAATGAAGCCGGACGCGAACTGCCAGCCATCGTGAAGCTCGACATCGTCGTCTGCTGGCTTGTGTGACGGCTACGCGGCGTCGAACAAGCTTGGGTTTGTCGCCTCGTGCCTGAGACCGATCTGGGAATGCGGAGATGAGAATTCTTCCGGATCGGCACGGCTGTTGCGCAACTGCACTCCGGCGGCGCTCAGCGGCGAGACGGAGCGATGGCGATGAGCCGTTCGCCTGATCGGTCAGGACCCCCGACACGCTTCACGGCTCATAATGGAATTATGACGCAGCTGCATCGGCTGTGTCATTCGCCCGCCTGAATTCCGCCGGCAACGGAACCCGCAGCTCTTGAGATCGTGCGGATCAATGTTCATCTGATTGCGCGGGTCGATCGGCATACGCCTTTTCGAACCGGAACGATTCCCCATCCGGGATGCCCTCTCTGGTTTCTGGATGCGGATCCGGGTGATGAAGGTTGTAGAACTCGACGATCTTGAAACCGCATTTGTTGACGTAGAAGTGGATGTTGCGCTTCTCGAAATACGGCGTGTGGGTTTCCCACGCCAGTGTGTCGGGATACATTGCTTCGAGCGCACGCCACGCTCTGGAGCCGATGCCTTTTCCATGATGTCCGGCGGAGACGAAAAACAGATCGAGCGAATTGTGATGCGTGGCGGTGTCGATCGTCAGTACGACCCCGCCCACGCGCGCGCCGTCGAGCATGATGTGATACGTGACCGCGCCCGGCGCATGGAAGAAATCACCGAGCTCTGCATCGGACGGAATCGGGCCTTCGGGCAGCGTTCCGAACGCTGCCTTGAACCCGGCAGCGAAAGCGTCCTGCAGACCTCGCTGGAAATCCGTCAGATCCGCTTCCTGCGCCGGAACCAGGATGACACGATTTGCCTCGTCCGTTCTCATTACTTCGTCTCCTGCATTGTCGACTGTGTTTCCACTCGTCTTGCTATAGAGCCGCACCGGTAGCTCATCGAAAGCCGCGAGCGATGCCGCAGGCGCGCTGTCCCCCGGCTTCCATTTCGGCAGGGGCCTTAGCGAGTGACCCCGGCACCGGCTTCTGGAAGCGCGAGCAGCACGAGCCAGCGGTCCGGTGGCAGGGTTTGCCCGAGCGCACTCCGTTCGGTGGTCACGGCGATCTGCTCGGCCCGCGGCCGCAGCGCCATGATCCGGTCGACGCAAGCCGGTGCTGCGGCCGGACATATCCCGATGAAGCCGCTGCGACCGAGCGTTTCGGCTGAAATCCACGGCGTCAGTTCGGGCGTACTGGCCGAGAACATGCGCGGATGGTCGGCGCTGTAGAACGACACGGTCGCGATTTCCCCGATGTCGCCGACTACAACGCTGAGCGGTGTGCCGGCGCGCTCACGCCACAGGTCGGTTGCAATCGCCGCCAGGCGATCCAGCCGCGGCGACAGCGCGCGGTTTGGTTCGAACAGAACCTTCACCGTCGCAAGCCCGGGCGCCGCCAGCAACGCTCCCACCCCGAGCACCAGCAGGATCACCGCCGCCCTGGCCACCGCGCGCAGCGGCACGGCAAGCTGCTGCAACGTCAGAACGGCGAGCGGGACTAGTGAGAACAGCGGGACGGTCCAATCGCTCTTCATCAAGATCGGCATCGCAATGGCGGCGATGAGCGGCCCGATCGTCAACACGGCGACGATGATCCAGATCTGGCAGGCACGATCCAGCATATCGGCCGGGCGCGCTGCCACACGCCGAAGCCGCGGCAGCAACACGGCGACGGCGCCGGCCCCCAGCGCCGGCAGCAGGAGAGCAAAGGCGTGCAGCGTCGAGTCGATCGCATATCGTGCGGCCGTCACGCGATCGCACCCGAGATACTGCGAAGCGTAGCGGAACGGCGTGAAGCCGACCGCGTAGAGCCAGTCGAGATGCGGAGCCATCGCCAGCACGAACACTGCGAACGCGACATAAGGCACCGGCGAGCGGAATAGCAGGTTGCGGTCCGGCCGGGCCACCGCTGCGACCGCAATCGCTACCAGTGCCCACACGCCCCAGTATTTCGTCATCACCGCGCCGGCGCCGGCGAGCCCGATTACCACGCCCCACAGCGCGGTTCGCCGTTCGGCTGCGACCATATAGGCCCAAACGATCAGCACCACGAAAGGCAGTTGCAACAAATCGGGATTGAACTTGTAGCCTTTGAAATTCAGGATCGGATAGATCATCGCCAGCAGCGTGGCGAGGACAGCGCGTCGGCGATCGACTACTTCCCCGGCCAATAACCTGATCAGCAAGACGGTGGCGCCGGTGACGGCCATCGCCAGCGCATAGAACGCCCAATCGCTGGTCGGAAACACGCTGAACCACGCCCGCGCCACCCACCCGGCCATCGGCGGGTGCTTGCCCGAGCCCCAGGCCAGGGTCTGGCCCCACGCGAACGCTTCCGTGCTGTCGGAATGCAGCACCTGAGCGAATTTAAGGATGGTCAGTGTAGCGACCCACAGCAACGCATTGCCGACCACACCCCCCAGCAGCAGCGGAGTCCCGAGTCCCGGAAGCAGCAGCGCCGCGGCGCCGCGGCGAAAGGCGCGTCGCAAGCAGCCACGGCGGATCACGGCCGGCCGGGAAGAGGCCGCGCGCGGATCGCGACGAAGCGCGTCGGCATTCTCGAGGTTCATGGGCTTACGACAGCGAACGCGATACGCAGCGAAGTCGATCGTCAACACGACCCCGCCGACCCGCACCGGCCACGAATGCGTCCTGCAGGCCGAGCCCAAAATCCGTCAGGTGCGCTGCCTGTGCCGAGACTGGTATGACACGATGAGCCTCGTCCAATCTCATTGCTTCGTCTCCTGCATGGTTGAATTGGCTTTCGCTAATCGTCTCTCTCATGGAGCCGCACGCCGAAGAGGGATCGCACCGGCTGGATGCGGCCCGGTGTCGGCATCGATTACTTCCGGCGTCAGCACATCGACGTCGCCGTCCCATCCAGCTCCCAGCGCCTTGTTCAGTGCGATGTAGTCCGCGACAATCTTGACCCGGCTCTGCAGCAACGCGTCTTCGGCGCTGTAGAGCGATCGTTCGGCGGTCAGCACGTCGAGAAAACTCGACGATCCGGATCGATACAGGGACTGCGACAGGCTTGCTGCCTGCCGATAGGCCGTGGTCGATGTCGCCAAAAGGCCGTTCCGCGAACGTTCGTGACCGAGCGACACCAGGGCGTCTTCGACGTCCTTCAATGCGGCGAGCACAGACGCCTGGTAAGCCAGAAACTGCTGGTCACGCTGCGCCTGCGCGATATCCACCGCCGCCCGCAATTTTCCACCCTTGAAGATCGGCACCGTCAGCGTCGGACCGAGCGACCAACTGATCGACGAGTTCCTGCCGAGATCGCCGAGCTTGGTGCCGGAGGTTGCAATGTTCCCCGTCAAGCTGACGCTTGGATACAGAGCCGCTTCGGCCTGCCCGACCCGCGCCGTGGACTGCGCGTAGCGGCGCTCCGCCAGCCGCACATCGGGACGCAGGAGCAAGACATCGGCAGGAACACCGGCCGGCACCGGCAGCTTCGGCGTCGGGATCGGCCCAGGGCGCGCCATGCGGTCCGCCAGCGCGGCCGGCGGCCGTCCCGTCAGCACCGACAGCCGATGCACGGCTTCGGCATACGCTGCCTCGAGCGTCGGAACGAAGGCGCGCGTCGTCGCCGCCTGCCCGGTCGCATTGGCGAGGTCCGCCGCGGAGGCCGTGCCTGCCGCCAAGCGGTTGCGGGTGATCTTGGTGGTTTCGTCCTGCGACAGCGCCGTACGACGGGCGAGCGCGATGCGCGCCTGATAACCGCGCGCCTGCACGTAGTTCGATGCGACGTCGCCGACAAGCGTCATCAGCACTGCGCGCAGATTCTCGTCCGAGGCATCGATGCCGTATCCCGCCGCTTCGACGGCCCGGCGGTTGGCGCCGAACAGATCGAGCTCCCAACTCGCGTCGAAGCCCGCCTGATAAAGACCGGCCGCATCGTTCGATCCGACTGACGATGACGGAGTGCCGATATTTGTCCCGCCGGGCATCGCCGACAAAGAGTTCGTCCCATTCACCAGCCGCGCCGAGTCGCTGTTGGCGATCGTCGGAAGCAACGCTCCCACCGCCTGCCGGTAGCTCGCCCGCGCCTCGCGCACGCGCGCGCTCGCCGTCGCGACATCCAGATTGCCGCCCACCGCCTCGGTCACGAGCCGATCCAGCAACGGATCGTGAAGCCGAGCCCACCAACGCGGCAGCGTGGGCGGCGCAGTCGTCACGCCCCCAGTCCGGCTCCAATGCGCCGGCGTGGCGAGAAGCGGGGTCCGATAGTCGGGTCCGACCGCGCATCCGCCCAGCAACGCCGCGACGAGGATCATCAGCATCGCAAAGGACGGCGCTGGCGCAGGTGGCGCTGGTGACTGCGCGGGCGGCGGCGTCTTCGCAGGGGCCAGCGGAATCTCGATCGCGCACCCGCTCAGCACAGTCGCGGTCGACGCCAACGTCACGGACGCCACCACCAGCGCTCCGGCACGCCGGCAGCGCATCGGCCACCGGCGAGGCCGCGTCATCCCGGTTCGCGTGCCCATCATTCCTCCGCTCACGGCTCTCGCCGGCCCGACAAGGCGATCGCGTCGGGCGGGGATGCGCTGGCGGGGATCTCGGTGCCGGCCGCGCCCCTGAACACACGCCGGACCACGACGAACAGCAGCGGTGCGAAGAAAATGCCCAGCAGAGTCGCCGCCAGCATGCCGCCCATCACGCCGATGCCGATCGAATTCTGCGCCGCCGAGCCTGCGCCGCTGGCCACGACCAGCGGCGTGACACCGAGGATGAATGCAAACGAGGTCATCAGGATCGGCCGCAACCGCTGCCGCGCGGCGAGCAAGGTCGCGCGATGCAATCCCAGCCCCGTCTGCTGTCGTGCGATGGCGAACTCGATGATGAGGATGGCATTCTTGGCGGCGAGGCCGATCGTGGTCAGCAGGCCGACCTTGAAGTACACGTCGTTGGTCTGACCGAACATCAACGCGGCCGCCAGCGCGCCTAACACGCCGACCGGCACTGAGAGCATCACGGCGAACGGAATCGACCAGCTCTCGTAGAGCGCCGCCAGACACAGGAACACCACCAGAATGGAGATCGCATAGAGCGAGGTCGCCTGATTGCCGGAGAGCTGTTCCTGCCGCGACAGCGCGGTCCATTCGTGGCCGAAGCCGGCGGGCAGGCCGGCAACTAATCGATTGATCTCCGCCATGGCGGCGCCGGAGCTAACCGACGGCGCAGCGTCACCCAGGATCTGAACTGCGGCCGCGCCGTTGTAGCGTTCGAGCCGCGGCGAGCCGAAGCTCCAGCGGCTGGACGCGAAGGCAGAGAACGGCACCATCGTGCCGGAGCTGTTGCGGACGTACCAGAGATTCAGATCCTCCGGCTGCATGCGGAAATCCGCCGCCGACTGCAGGTAGACCCGTTTGACGCGGCCACGGTCGATAAAGTCGTTGACGTAGCTGCTGCCCCACGCAATCGACAGCGTCGAGTTGACGTCGGCAAGATTGAGGCCGAGCGCACTCGCTTTCTCCTGATCGATGTCGATCGAAAACTGCGGCGTGTCGTCCTGCCCGTTGGGTCGGGTCCCGGCCAGGAGTCGGCTCTGGCCAGCGGCGCCGATCAGCTGATCGCGGACCGCCATCAGCTTGTCGTGGCCGGCGCCGTTGACATCCTTCAGATAGAAATCGAAGCCGTTGCTGGTGCCGAGCCCTTCGATCGCCGGCGGCGCCAGCGCGAACACCTTCGCGTCGCGAATGCCGGCGAACACCGCCATGGCGCGGCCGGCCACGGCACTGGCCGACAGATCGGCGCCCTTGCGCTCGCCGAAGTCCTTCAGACGCACGAAGGCCATGCCGACATTCTGGCCGGCCCCGGAAAACGAAAAGCCCGTGACCGTCATCAGGCCATCCACCGCTTTGGTCTCGTGGTCGAGGAAATGGCGGGTGACCGTGTCGAGCACGCGCTCGGTGCGGTCGGTGGTGGCGCCGACCGGCAGCTGCACCGACACCATCAGCAAGCCCTGGTCTTCTTCCGGCAGGAACGAAGTCGGCAGGCGGATGAACAATGCGCCGGCGGCTACGATGACGAGCACGAACGCGACCAGCCCTTGCCGCGGACGCCGCAGCATGCCACGCGCCCCGGCCTGATAGGCATCCGTGCCTCGGCCCAGCGCGCGATTGAACCATCCGAACACGCCGCGCTTCTCGTCGTGCGACCGCGGCGGACGAAGAATCGTCGCGCACAAGGCCGGCGTCAGCACCAGCGCCACGATCACCGACAGCACCATCGCGGAGACGATCGTCACCGAGAACTGCCGGTAGATCACCCCGACCGAGCCGCCGAAGAACGCCATCGGCACGAACACAGCCGACAGCACCGTGGTGATGCCGATCAGCGCGCCGGTGATTTCTCTCATCGATCGGACCGTGGCCTCGCGCGGCGACAATCCCTCGTCGTGCATGACGCGTTCGACGTTCTCGACCACCACGATCGCGTCGTCGACCAGAAGGCCGATCGCCAGCACCATGGCGAACATGGTCAGCGTATTGATCGAATAGCCGGCCAGCGCCAGCACGCCGAAGGTGCCGAGCAGCACGACCGGCACCGCCAGCGTCGGAATCAGCGTCGCGCGAAAATTCTGCAGGAACACCAGCATCACGACGAAGACGAGAACGACCGCTTCGATCAGCGTGCGGGTGACGGCGCTGATCGAGATCTCGACGAAGGGCGTGGTGTCGTACGGGTAGACGACCTTCACGCCTTGCGGGAACGTCGGCGACAGCCGCTCGATGGTCGCCTTGACGGCGGCCGCCGTCCGGATCGCATTGGCGCCGGTTGCGAGATTGATGGCCAATCCGGTCGCCGGCAGGCCGTTGTAGGTCGACGAGCTGGTGTAGTCCTCGGCGCCGAATTCGACGGTCGCAATATCGTTGATGCGGACCATCGATCCGTCGGTGTCGCTCTTGACGACGATGTTGCGGAACTGGGCCGGAGTCTGCAGCCGGCTCTGCGCGGTGACCGTCGCGTTGAGTTGCTGCCCCTTGCGCGCCGGCAGGCCACCGAGCTGACCGGCCGACACTTGCGTGTTCTGGGCCTGAATCGCCGCCGTGACATCGGCCGGCGTCATCGCGTATTTCAGCAGCTTCTCGGGATCGAGCCAGATCCGCATCGCATAGCCGCCACCGAACAGCTGCGTGTTGCCGACGCCAGCGACGCGCTTGAGCGAATCGTTCAGCGAGCTCTTCACATAGTCGGCGATGTCGGTTTCGCTCAGCTTGCCGTTGGTCGAGACGAAACCGACCACCATCAGAAAGCCGTTGGTCGATTTGGTGACCGACAGCCCCGTGGTCTGGACGACCGACGGCAACAGCGCGGTGACGAGTTGCAGCTTGTTCTGCACCTGCATCTGCGCGACGTCCGGATTGGCCTTGTTGGTGAAGGTGAGCGTGATCTCGGCCTGCCCGCTCGAGGTCGAGGACGCCGTCATGTAGTCGAGATTGTCGAGCCCGGTCATGCCTTGCTCGATGACCTTGGTCACCGAGTTCTCGACGGTCTGCGCATCCGCGCCCGGATAGCTGGCGCTGATCTGGATCGTCGGCGGCGCGATCTCGGGATATTGCGACACCGGCAGGGTCGTCAGCGCCAATAGCCCGCCGAGCATGATCACGATCGCGATCACCCAGGCGAAGATCGGCCTTCGGATGAAGAATGCGGAGATCATGGCTCCGCCCTCGGCCGGGCGGCGCGTCGCTGCGGCGGCAGCCGTCCGAGCACCTCGCCGGTCGTATCGTCGATCACCACTTCGGCGCCGATGGCTTTCTGCCCGGGGCGCACATACTGCGTCCCTTCGACCACCACCCGATCGCCTTCGCGAACCCCGGCACCGATCAGCCAGTTGTTGCCGACGCTGCGGATCACCGACAGCACGCGCTCGCCGGCCTTGCCGTCCTTGTCGAGGAAGGCCGCGATCGCCTCGCCCTTGACGTTTCGGGTGACGGCGCGCTGCGGCACCAGGAAACTGTCGGGCGCCACGCCTTCTTCGACCACGGCGCGCGCATACATGCCCGGCAGCAGCAGCCGCTGCGGGTTGGGAAACACCGCCCGCAACGTCACTGTCCCGGTGGTGGTGCTGACATTGGCCTCTGAGAATTCGAGCTGGCCTGCCAGCGGATAGATCGCGCCGTTCTCCAGCTTCAGTTTCACCGCGACATGCGGGCCGCTCACTTTCAGGCGTCCGGAGTCGATCGCCTGCCGCAGGTTCAGCATATTGGTGCTCGACTGAATGACGTCGACGAAGATCGGGTCGAGCGTGCGGATCGTGGTCAGCAGCGCGGCCTGGCCGGCCGTGACCAGCGCACCGGGTGTCAAGGACGAGCGGTCGGTGCGGCCGCCGATCGGCGCCTTGATCGTGGTGTAGTCGAGATTGATCCTGGCGGTTTCGACGGCGGCCTTCGCGGTGGCCACCTCCGCCTTCGCCTGCGCGAGCGCGGCGACCGAATCGTCGAAATCCTGCTTGCTGACGGCGCTCTGTTTGACGAGACTCTGATAACGCTCCGACTTGGCCTGCGCGCTGGGCACAGCGGCTTCCGCCTTCTGCAAGGCCGCGACGGCGCTGTCATAGGCCGCCTTGTAGGGCGCGGCGTCGATCTGATAGAGCGACGCGCCCTCGGCGACCTCGCTGCCCTCTTTGAACAGGCGCTGTTGAACGATGCCGGAGACCTGAGGACGCACCTGTGCCGTCTGGGAGGCCACGACGCGGCCGGGAAGCTCCGCGGTCATCACCACCGCCTGCGGGCGCAGCGTCACGATGCCGACCTCGGGCAGGGCGACGCCGGCGGAATCGGCTCTGTGATCGTTTGCGGGGGGCTTGCAGCCGGCAAGCGCCATGGCAAACGCCAGTGCCACGATCGCGGCAACGGTTGATTGGGACAACACGGACTTCATACTCGAGGGAGTGAGACGCACGCCCCCGGCTGGAGCTTGGGAACGCAATGCGATGAGGCGCGAGACTTACCCGCCGCGCATTGGTCGCGTGTGGAGGCAATGTGGAGGGTTGATGGAGGCCGCGATTCCACGGCCGCCAGAAGTCAGCCTGCCGACAGAAAAATTGTAATTATATCAAATAATTAAGCGAGATTTGACGTCGCCGGGCCGTCGTGGCGTCGGCAGGATTTTGGCCGCGATCTTCGCTAACAAGAGACGGGTCGCCGATCAGCGACACTGAAAGGGAGCCATGTGATCCGATGAGAAAATTGCTATTGAAGGCCGCGATCCTGATGAGCGCGCTGTCGCTGTGGAACGGCAGCGCGCTGTCGATGCCGCTCGGACGCGCGCCGCTGCACGCGTCGCCGGAAGTGATCCAAGCCGACTGGCAATGCGGCCGAGGATGGCATGTCACGTCCCGGGGGACCTGCCGTCCCGATCGCCGTCTCGGCTATCGGTTTTCTTCGTGGCCGTACGTCTATGATGGCTATCGCGCCTACGACTGGAGTGACGAATACAACTGGTCTCACGACGACCCCTCGCACGATGACGAAACGCCGCCCGCCCCCGACTGGTCATGGGACCACTGACCCGGACGGGCCTCGAGCTGCGCCGATCTTGCAGATAGTCTCGATCGGCGCGCTCCCGTTGGACATGAAAGATGAACGAACTCATCCTCATCGCTGAAGACGAGCTGGAAATCACCAAGATCCTCGACGCGTATCTGGTGCGCGAAGGATTCCGCACCGTGAATGCGGCCGATGGACAGACTGCGCTCGATCAGCACGCGATCCTGAAACCGGATCTCGTTCTGCTCGATGTGAAGATGCCGAAGATCGACGGCTGGGACGTCCTCGCCGAGTTGCGTCGCCGGGGGCAGACGCCGATCATCATGATCACCGCGCTCGATCAGGATCTCGATCGTCTGCAGGGATTACGTCTGGGTGCTGACGACTACGTCGTCAAGCCGTTCAACCCGCTCGAGGTCGTCGCCCGCACCAAGGCGGTTCTGCGACGGTCGGGGCACGCGGCCAGCCGAACTATTCTCCGCATCGGCAAGCTCGAAATCGACCTCGAGGGTCATTTGGCGAAGGTGCATGGCGACGACGTCGCGATGCCGCTGCAATTGACCCTGACGGAATTCCGGCTACTGGCCCATATGGCCAAGGCGCCGACGCGGGCTTTCGGCCGCAACGAACTGATCGACGCCTGCCTTCCGGGCGGCGATGCGCTGGAGCGGACGGTCGACAGTCATGTGAGCAATCTGCGCCGCAAGCTCGACGAGGCGGGCGCGAGCGGCATGATGTCGGTCGTGCGCGGAATCGGCTACCGACTGACCGGCGCATGAGACGTTATCGCCTCAGCGGGCAGATCACGCTATCGATGAGCGTCGTCGCCGCCATCGCGGTGCTGATGGTGTTCGTCGGCACGTTCATCTTCTACACCATCTATCTGACGTGGTTTCCGCCGCCTCCCGGCCCGCCGTCGCTGCTGCCGGAAGCACCCGACTTCGTCCTGATCGCGATCTTCCTTCTGCTCGGCCTCGCCATCGCGATCCACGCCGCACTGCGGCTGACGCGGCGGATTCTGGCGCCGCTCAATTCTCTGGCGGAAGGCGCGCGCAAGATCGCAGCCGGCGACCTCACCGCGCGAGCGGTGCCGGGCGATCGCTCGCTCGGCGAAACCGCCCAACTCGTGGACGATTTCAACGCGATGGCTCAGCGTCTACAGGACGCAGCGGAGTCGATGGCGTCGTGGAACGCTGCCATCGCCCATGAACTGCGGACGCCGCTGACAATCCTGCGCGGCCGCCTGCAGGGGCTCACCGACGGCGTCTTCGAACCGAGCGACGAACTGTTCAGAAGTTTGCTGGCCCAGGCCGAGAACCTGTCGCGCCTCGTCGACGATCTACGGGTCGTGACCCTCTCGGACAGCCAGCGCCTGGACATGCGTATCGAGCCCACGGATCTCGTCAAGGAGGTGGAGCAGGCTGTCGACGCGATGCGTCCTGCGCTGGTGGCGGCCGGCTTCACTGTCCAGATCACGACCCGGCCGGTGACGCTGCCCTGCGACGGCGCGCGGATCCGACAGGCGCTGCTTGCGATCCTGGAAAACGCGCGACGCTACGCGACGCCCGGGGTGATCGAAATCCGGATAGCCGCCGAGAAGGCGACCCTCGTCCTCGCCGTCGAGGATGAGGGGCCCGGCCTGAGCGCAGAGTTTGCCGCTCAAGCCTTCGATGCGTTCGCACGCGCGGAGCCGTCCCGGTCTCGTCAATTCGGTGGCTCCGGGCTCGGATTGTCTGTGGTCCGCGCGATCGCCGAGGCGCATGGCGGACACGCTCGGTACAGGACATCGACCAGAAGCGGCTCTGTCTTCGAAATCGTCCTTCCCGTCGGTGGTCCAGACCCGGATGGCAACGGCAAATCTCAGGCTTCAAAGACGGCCTGACGACCGCGACGCTCGGCCGTCAGAATGATCTGAATTGGCCGCAGGAGATCGAGCAGACCAATCCGGACAATAGTCTGCTCCTGGCCCAAGTCGCACAAAGACTTTAGCGCCGCTCTGGCAAAGCGGAATGGACTGCACATTCCGTAACGGCATTTCGACACGTCATGTGGACATGCGGTTCTCGAATTGCATTCAGTGGCGAGAATCTAACTTCGATAATTCTACCCAAGTTGAATACTTGCGAACAGCGCCGTGCCTCTCTCCGGGTGAGATTCGAGTTCGACCGTCCCATTGACGAGGGCCAAGCGCTCGCGCAGGCCGAGTCGTCGCGATGACTTTTCAGCTACGCCCGGCTCGACCTCTGGCACGCCGCAGCCGTCGTCCTCAATGATGCAGATCAGTTGGTGGCCGCGTATCTCCAGGATCACTCCGACCCGGGTCGGATCCTAACCGAAGTGTTCGGTCGCGCCGGAATCAAGGCGGATATCCGCTTCGTCAGTGACGGCGAGCAGGAGCTCGATTGTCTCAAGCGTGGCCACCGCTACGCCGAGGAAGGCTCGGCGCCGACGCCCGCGCTGGCGCTGCTCGACCTCAACATGCCCCGGCTGGATGGATGCAAGGCGATCCGCATCCCCCCGTTGAGGGGATCGTCCCATCCTATTTCCGCGAGGCCGGCTCAACTCTTCTGGGCGAGCGAGTGACGCGCGATGCTGGCGGCGAAAAGCGGGGTTTCGCGCGAATTGTGGTCGCCACCGGCGTCCTGGCGAGCCTTCGCAGCGTCCTCGTAGCTGACGCCGTGCTGCTTGATGAAATCCATGAAGCTGTCGGTCGGATGCGCGGTCACGCTGTTGGTGTAGCGGGTGCGGCCGCCCGCGATGCCTTCAGCAGACAGCTCCCAGATCACGTTGACCTTCGTGCGCCCGGCCGAGGTGAACACGTCCGAGATCGAGTTCATGCGGCAATAGGTCGGGCTGACTTCTTCAGCTACATAATGCTGCACGACCAGGCCCGTGCCAATCATCTCGACGTTGATCATCATCCTCGAACCGTCGTCCGAAGTCGTCACTCCGCAGGCGATGTGGTCGGGCGGGCAGCAGCGCTGATATTCGGCCTCCGGCAGATTGAACAGCCAGTCGGCGATGTCGAACCGGTCGATCGGAACATCGACATCCGCGTGGAACGCTGACTTCGAGAGAATGGTGTCCAATAGAACCTTCATAGTATCTTCCTATCGTTGCTTCGATGATGAAGTTGCGAGCGGGGTTGGTTCAGACCGCAGCAACAAGTTGCTGAAGCCGTTCGAACCAATTCCGCATGGTTTGATCGTTCTTGGCGCCGGAGCGGAGCGCGTCGGTATCGACGCGGCTTGCTCGGGACTTGTCCGCTGCAAATTGCCCGCCTCGACCGTGCGGCATCCCGCATCGGCGGAAGGCACCTCAGGTCCCGCCCAGCGCGCCGAGCGTCTCCGCTGCACGGGCCGAAGCCGATATCGCGGCTGGGAAGCCGGCATAGAATGCGAGATGCGTGATGAGGCCGCTGAGCTCGACCTTGGTCACGCCATTCTCGATCGCGCGGCGGAGATGCGCCGGAAGCTCGTCGGCGGCACCAAGGGCGATCAGCGCGGAAACCGTCACCAGGCTGCGATCGCGCTTGCTGAGCGCGCGATCTTCCCAAACCTTGGAGAACAGCGGGTCTTCCACGAAATCAGTGAGCTGAGGCGTAAACGCGCGGGCGGCCTCGCGGGGGCTTTTCATTTCGGTGGCAACCATGACTGTTCTCCGACTCCAAGGATCTTGAACCGCTTCAGCAGTTCAACGACGCGACACCGAGAACATCGGAATGAAAGCAGCACACCACAGCTATACGTAGGTTTGAAGGCTGGGTGGGACCGGCTGAAACGCCGACGAGCAACCGGACGGTCAGCGGAATTCGCTCGTCCGACAGGCATCCGATGCGGGGCCGCACGGCCACCTGTCGTCGACGACCAAGTCGAGGACGGATCGGCGCGCATCGAACAGGACGCCGCTGCGCGCTCGCCGGGACGGCCGAACAGGATTGTCAGTCCTCGGATTGATAGTCGAACAGGTTCTTGTGCTGATAAGGCTGAGAGCGAAGGTACTGATCCGGCGCGCGAACGCGGCCACCCAGATGCGCTGCGGCGTGCCAGGGCCATCGTGGATCGTACAGGATGCCGCGGGCCAGCGCGACGAGATCGGCGTCGCCGGTTGCGATGATCGCCTCGGCCTGCTCGTAGTCCGTGATCATCCCGACCGCGACCACCGGAATTGAGACCGCCTGTTTCACAGCCCGGGCAAACGGCACTTGATAGTTGGGCCCATCCGTGATGCGCTGGAGCGGGTCGATGCCGCCGCTGGACACGTTGACGGCGGCGCAGCCACGTGCTTCGAGCGCCTTGGCGAAGGCGACGGCGTCGTCGATCGTCGCGCCGCCTTCGATCCAGTCGGAGCCCGAAATCCGGACCGTGACCGGGCGATCCGCCGGGAAGGCGGCACGTACGGCGTCGAAGACTTCCAGCGGAAAGCGCATGCGCTGCTCGAGCGACCCTCCGTATTCGTCCTCGCGCCTGTTCGAGATCGGCGAGAAGAACTGGTGCAGCAGATAGCCGTGCGCCGCATGCAACTGCACGGCATCAACGCCAAGTCTGGCCGCGCGTCGGGCACTCTCGGCAAAGCCCTGGCGGAGTTGCGCGAGGCCTTCGGCGTCGAGCGCGACCGGAGACCGACCGCCGACACTGAGCGGGAGCGCCGAAGGCGCCACGGTCTGCCAGCCGTTGGGGTCGTGCGGTGGCAGATGGCGCCCACCGCGCCACGGCACATCGGCCGACGCCTTGCGGCCCGCGTGTGACAGCTGAATCGCGATCGGGATCGATGACCAACTCCGGATCGCATCGATCACCCGACCGATCGCTGCCTCGGTCCGGTCGTCCCACAGGCCGACATCGGCGGGCGTGATGCGGCCTTCCGGAGCGATCGAAGTGGCTTCGACCGTGAGCAACGCCGCGCCGGAAAGCGCCAAATGGCCCAGATGCATGAGATGCCAATCCGTCATCTGGCCGTCACGTGCCGAATACTGGCACATTGGCGCGATCACGATCCGGTTCTCGAGCTTCAACCCGCCGACCTGCAGAGGCGAGAACAATTTGGACTTGGTCATGAACGACTCCGACTGAGGCAGCTGCTCGCGAAGAAACGCGGAGCACGCACGGATATTGCCCGCGGCAACGAGCCCGGCCTTGTTGTCGGATAGGTGTAGCCAAACGCTCCCAAGAAACATCATACCATGGTTTGTCGCTGTCGGGAGCGGCACTCATTAAGGCATGGCCAAAACCTGATCCCCGGAGGGCATTATGGCCAGCGGTCAAGTGAACCGCGCTGAAAGGCCGAACACATGGCTGCTCCGACCAACCCGGCAACGTGAAGATTCTTCTCGCCAACCGGGAAGCCGTCCACACATGGCCCTTAGCGGACTATCGAGCTTCTCTCGCACTAATTATAAAGGCTTGGTCAATCCAACCGGAGGGACGACGCCCGCATGGCGAACGTCTAGAGCCGGTACAGACGCGCCGCGGTGTTGAACAGGATGTCGGCCTGCTCCGCCTCGGTCATATCCTCGATGGCGCGCCGGAAGTTCTGGTACAGCGACTGGTAGTCGGTCCACAACTTCTCGATCGGGAAGTTGCTGCCGTAGAGGCAGCGGTTTGCGCCGAACATCTTGACGGTCTGCTTGACAATCGGCGCTACCGACTCGAAGCGATAGGCGTGCTCAAAGGTTCCAAGTCCCGACAGCTTGACGTTGACGTTCGGGCAATCGGCAAGCGCCGCCATGCCGTCGCGCCAGGCCTGCCAGCCGGCCGGCGAAGTGTCTTCGAGCATGCCGGCATGCTCCAGCACGAACGTCGTGTCGGGAAACGCACGCGCCAGACGAACGCTGTCGGCCATCTGGCTGGTGAAGACCTGAAGCTCGAACACCAGGCCGAGCTTCGTCACCAGTTTCAGGCCGCGCTGCCAATCAGCATCATTCATCACGTCCGGACGCGGCGCGAAACTGTATTGCGGGTTGCTGTGCCAGTGCAATTGCTGGCGGATGCCGCGGGTCAGCGGCAGGCGGCTTAGTTCGCCCAGCAGATCGCCGACCGCAGGATCGGCCAGATCGGCATGCGCGACGTTGGCATGCGGCCATCCGGTGGCATCGGCCACCGACTGCACCCAGCGCGCTTCGTCGAGGCTTTGGCCGGCGGGCCAGTTGGTCTGGACGTAGATCGATTGGACGACATCGCAGTCCGCGATGTCGGATCGATACTCCTCGATCGTGTAGTCGCGGCAGATCGGCTCGTAGGGCCCGAAGATCCGCGGCACCTGCGGACCCGACAACCAGGTCAGGTCCTTGAGCCGCCAGATGTGATGGTGGCCATCGATCGTCGGGATTGCTTTCATGACTAATCCTCTCGCGGCTTCTCAGCCGGAATGCTTCGTCGACCAGTAGGCCGGCAGCTCGGTGCAATCGCGACCGCCCCAGCCGGCTTGGCTGGCCTGGTCGAACACCGTCAGGGTCTGCTGCGCGAGTGGAAGCGAGAAGCCCAGTGCCTGCGCCTCGGCCACCATGGTGCGCAGGTCCTTGCGGATCGAGTCGCAGTCGAAGGTCGCCGAGCCCGGATCCTGCGACTGCAGCGCCTTCGCCACGGCCGAGCCGCGCGCACGGAGGACGTTGGGCGCGCCGGAGGTTTCGGCGAACAGCTCGACCATCCAGGCCGCGTCGCGGCCGAGGTGGCGGCACAGTGCGTAGGCCTCGCCGAAGCTTTGCCAGAACACGGCGAGCGGCAGATTGATCGCCAGCTTCATGCTGGAGCCGGACCCGATCGGGCCCATCAGCTCGACGCGGCGACAGAGCTGATCGAGAATTGGCTTGGCCCGGTCGAAGTCAGCCTGCGCCCCGCCGGCGAAGCCGAGCAGCTTGCCGCTCAGCGCCGGCCCGACCGTGCCACCGACCGGACATTCGAGCAGCGCGGCGCCTTTTGCGGCCACGCGCTGCGCCAGCGCCTGTTCGGTCGACGGCTGCACCGTGCTCATCTCGACGAACAGTTTGCCGGCGACGGAGCCGGCAAGAAGGCCTTCATCGCAGCCGAACACGCGATCAATTGCGTCGGCGTCGGTCAGCAGCGTGATGATCAGTTCAGCGCGCCCGACGAGATCTTTCGGCGACGCTGCCACGGCCACGCCGAGCTCGGCCAGCGGCTTCGTCTTCTCGGCCGACCTATTCCACACCACGACCTCGTGTCCGACCTCGATCAGCCGCTGGGCGATGGCGCTGCCCATCCGCCCCAGTCCCGCAACGCCCATTCGCATAGCTCAGCCTTTCAGGTCAGCGCGACGACGCATCGTCCGAAGCGCGCGGCACGAGCGCCGCCGCGTCGGGACGCCGCCGCTACATCAGATGATCGAGAATTTCCGGATTCTTCAGCAGGTCCTCTGCCCGGTCGTGATGACGGACTGCGCCGCTGGCGAGGATGTAGATGCGCTCCGCGACGCTGCAGGTCAGCTTGGCGTTTTGCTCGAACAGCGCGACGGTGAGGCCCTCGGCCCCGAGCGTCGTCAGCGCCCGGCCGATCTCGCCGATCACGATGGGCGCTAGGCCGAGCGATGGTTCGTCGAGGATCAGCAGCCGCGGATCGGGCATCAGGCCCATCGACACCGCCACCATCTGCTGCTGGCCGCCCGACAACGTCCCGGCGGCCTGCCAGCGCCGCTCTTTCAGGATCGGGAACAGCGTGTAGCAGCGCTCGATATTATGCTGCACCCGTTTGCCGTTGCCGAGGGCGTCGCCGGCGATGACGAGGTTCTCCTCGACCGACATCCGCGGAAACAGGCCGCGCCCCTCAGGTACGATGGAGATGCCGAGCTTGATGCGCCGATGCGTCGGCACCGATTGCAGCTCGCTGCCGTCGAACGTCAGCCGCCCCGACTTCGGTTCGACCAGGCCGCCGATCGCCTTGACGATGGACGACTTGCCCGCGCCGTTGGGGCCGACGACGCCGACGATCTCGCCTTTGCCGACGCTCATTGCCAGATGATCGACCGCCAGGAACGGCCCGTAGCGGACCGTCAGGTCCTTGATTTCAAGCATCTGCTGTTCCGAGATATTGATCGATCACGCGCTGGTCGGACAGGATCTGCGCCGGCGGCCCCTCGGCGAGCTTCTCGCCGGCCATCAGCACCACGACCTTGTCGGCGAGTTCGCGGATCACCTTCATGGTGTGTTCGATGACGAAGATGGTGCAGCGGCCTTTGAGCTCCGACAGCACGCCGATCATGGTGCGAACTTCGGCCGATGACAGGCCACCGACCGGCTCATCCAGCATCATCAGCTTCGGCTTCTGCACCAGCCGCATCAGCAGCTCGACCTGACGCTGCTCCATCAAGGTCAGGCTGCCGGCGCGGGTGTCGAAGCGATGGCTGATGCGCAGCCATTCCGCAATCTCGGCTACCGACTCCGGCGAGGCCGGATCGCGGGCATCGACCAGCGCGGTGGCGACGTTGTCGCGCACGCTGAGTTCGCCGAACACCCGCACCGCCTGATAGGTCCGCGTCAGCCCGGCCTTGGCGATGCGAAACGGATTACTGCCGCCGAAGGCCTCGCCGTCAAACGTCACGCTGCCGCTGTTCGGCTTGATGTGGCCGGAGATGACGTTGACGAAGGTGGTCTTGCCGGAGCCGTTCGGTCCGATCATGCCCAGCGTCTCGCCGCGGTGCTGCACCAGATCGATGCCCTTGAGCGCGGCGACGCCACCGAACCGCTTGGAGACGGCTTTCACATCGAGCAGGACGTCTTTCATTTGGCTCCCCCGCGCGAGGCCGACACGCCCACCGCCTCAGGCGCTTCCCGCTTCTTGCGCTGGAAGCCGCTGGCGATGCCGCCCGGCATCGCCACGATGACGACGATGATCAACAGGCCGTAGAGCACGTCCTTGACCGTGTAGTATTCCTGCAGCAGGAACGACAGCGGCGCCAGTAGGATCGCTCCGATCACCGGCCCCCAGATCGTGCCGCGGCCGCCGAACGCCACCATCAGCCAGATGTTCATGCTGATCAGCACGTCGAACGAGCGCGGCGAGATGAAGCCGATATACGGCGCATACAGCGCGCCGCCGACGCCGGCGAACAGCGAGCCGATGAAGAAGGCGATCATCTTGTACCCGGTGACGTTGATGCCGAGCATCCCGGCGAGTTCGTCGTCCTCGCGGATCGCGATCAGCCGCCGGCCGAGTGACGAATGCACGATTCCGATCAGCACGAGAACGCCGATCACCGCAGCCGCCACCAGCACCAGATCGTACGACAAGCCCATTAACGGCTTGCCGGCGAAGGTCGGCGGCGGGATCTGCGAGATGCCGGTGTCGCCGTTGGTGAGGCCGGCGAAGTACACGAAGGCCAGCGTGACCACCGTCTGGATCACAAGCGAGCACAACGTGAAATAAAAGCCCTTGAGCCGCAGCGATGGCAGCCCAAGGATGGTGCCGGAAATCGAGGCCGCCAGCGCGCCGACCGGCAGCGCCAGCCAGAACGACCAGCCAGCGGCGGTGAGATCGACCACCGTGTAGGCGCTTATGCCGGCGAGGCCCGCGAACATCAGCGGCATCAATCCGGTGTAGCCGTAGAGCAGGTTCATGCCGCAGGCCCACAGGATGTGCAGCATCGTCACGCCGGCCACGAAAGCCAGATAGCGATTGCCCGACAACACGAAGGGCGTCGCAAAGGCAAGCACGGCGAAACACAGCAGCGGCAGGCCCTGCCGGCGCAGCGCGTTGTCTTTGCCTCGTCCGAGAGGTGTCATCGCGCGAACAGTCCCGAGGGTTTGAAGAGCAGGATGAGAAGCATTGCTCCGAGATAGGAGAACGCCGCGATCGTCGGGCTCGCCACCGTGCTGACGGCCGCCTGGGTGAAGCCGAACACCATGCCGACGATCAGCGCGCCGAGCACCGAGCCGGGGCCGCCGATGATCATGATGGCGAAGGCGGTGATCGACATCGTCCACGCCACGGTGAGGTCGAAGCTGTAGGCAAGCGCGAACAGGATTCCGCCGGCGAAGATCACCGCGTTGCCGAGCGCGAAGGACAGGCTGTAGCTGGCCTTGACGTTGACGCCGCGCAGCGCCGCCGCATCGCGGTTCTGGAACACGGCGCGGATGGCGCGGCCGTAACGATGAAATCGCAGCAGCGCGAACAATGCCGCGAGGATCGACAGCGCCAGCGCCAGCACCACGAGACGATTGGTCGCGATCGGCAACGGGCCGACGAAGGTGATGCCGCTGACCAGCGGCGGCAACTGAAACTGATCGCTCCAGCGCCCATAGGTCGACGAGAAGATGCCTGTGAGAATCTGGGTGATGCCGAGGCTCAGCACGAAATACGAGATGTTGCGGTTCGGCACGTCGTAGAACCGCCGCACCAGCACGTATTCGAGCGCGTAGGACAGCGGCACGCTGATGCCGATTACCAGGATTGCGGCGATCGCCGGGTGCACGCCCCAGCTGATCGTCATGGTCCAGCCCAGCAGCGCCGCGAGCACGAAGAACTGGCCGTTGGCGGCATTCGGCATCCAGATCGATCCGTACACGATCGTCACGCCGACGGCGACGAGCGCAAAGATCGAGCCCAGGATCAGGCCGGTCGAGATCGTCGATAAAAGAATGATCAGGTTCGCGTCGGACACGCGCACATCTCCTCGGGAGAGAGAGGCCGCCGGCGCGCGGCGGCCCTAATGATCGCTTTATCTCAGGATCACTTGACCAAGGTGTAGACGGGAATGACTTCCGGATCCCATTCGATGTAGAAGGCCTGCTTCGCCTTGTAGGACTTGGCCGCCACATCGTTGATCTGCAGGAAGTACATGTATTCCTTGCGGGCGCCGTTCTTGTCGAACTCGATCGGAACGCTCGACGTCGTCTCCTTGGTCTTCAGCGCCGAAATCGCGTCGCGGAATTTCTCGCGGTCGTCCGCGGCTTCGGGATTCTTGTCGATCACTTCCCGGATGACGTTGGCGGTGACGTAGCAGAAGTTCTCGCCGTAGGAAGGCGGCCGATCGTTCTGCGCGACGAAGTCGGAGACGAAGGTCTTGCCTTCCGGCGTCAGCGAGTCGAGGTTGGAGTCGAAGAACGTGCCGTAATACGAACCGACGCTGCGCTTGCCCCAGTTGATCACCTGCGTGGTGATGCCGAATGGGTGGATGATCTGCTCCGGCTTGACGCCGAGATCGAGCAACTGGTTGGTGATGGTGTTGTCGAAACCGCCGGCGCCGCTGACGACCACGTAGTCGGGTTTGGCTGCGAGAATCTGCGCCGCCTGCACGGTGGCGTCGCTCGAGCCCTGCGGGAAGGCGATGTCGGCGACGATGTTGAGGCCCGAGCGCGGTGCCTGATACTTGATACCGGCGGTGATCGCCCGCATCAGCGCGTAGTCGGAATAGATCATGGCGATCTTGCCGCCGGGCTTCTGCTTCTCGACGAATTTCGAGATCGCGTAGCCCCAGCCGACCGCGTCCGGCTCGAGCCGAAACGTGTAGCGCGTGCCCGGCTTGGTCAGTTGCGGGAACGCCGCGACCGGCACGACGAACGGCACCTTGTTCTGCTCGGCATAGCCGTAAACGGCGAGGCCGGTGTCGGAGCTGGTCGGCCCGCTGAGCGCCAGCACCTTGTCCTGCACATCGAGGCTGCGCGACGCCGCCACCGCCTGGGCCGGGCTGGTCTGATCGTCGGCGATGACGAACTCGATCTTGCGCTTGCCGGGCGGGTTGAGGTTCTTTTCGGCAAGCTTAAGGCCGGCAACGCAGCTGGTGCCGAAGAAGCTCCACGGGCCGGTGAGTTCGGTGACGAAACCGATCTTCACCGGCGGCTTGTCCTGAGCCATCGCGGTCACCGACGCGAGCGTCATGGACGCCGACGCCAGAGCGACCGTCAGCACGGATGTTCGACTCTGCATGTTCGTTTCCTATCCCTTGGATTTGTTTTTTGCTTAGTCATTGGCCGGCGGGTCTTGTGCCCGCCTTGCCGGTCGTCGAGCGGCTACGCCGCTTGTTTTCGTTTGCCGGAGGCGTCGAGCAGGCCGGCGGCGATCAGCGCATGCCGGATGCGCTCGATCTCCGGCTCCTTCAGCTTGATCAGCGGCGGACGGACGACGGCGCGCGGCAGTTTGCCGAGCAGGACCAGCGCTTCTTTCATCCGGTTGTGCATGTCGACGAACGGATCCGAGTAGAACACGCTGGCGATCGGGTTGATCTGGTCGTTGAGACGGCGTGCCTCGGCGAGATCGTTGGCCTGAACCGCACGGAACAGCCGCGCCTGCAGATCGGCGATGACGCTGCCGCTGCCCGACAGCAAGCCGTTGCAGCCCAGCACCAGCGAGCTGAACAGCCACGCGCTGTTGGTCGACAGCACGTTGACCGGCCGGCTGCGCGACTGCAGGGCACGCACTTGCGCCTCGTGCTGCGGCACGACCTGGGTCCAATCCTTGATGGCGCGGATGCTCGGCACTTCGTCCATCAGCCGCGTCAGCGTCGCCAGCGGATAGCCCTGCCCGGTCGCCAGCGGATACTGAAACAGGATGATCGGCAGGTCGGAAGCCGACGCGATGGTCTTGAAGTGGGCGACCGCCATGTCGGCGCTCTGTCCCAGCGTGAACGGCGCCGGCGGAAACACTAGCAGCGCCGACGAACCGCCGGCCTGCGCGCGCTCGGCGATCCGCGCGGCTTCCAGGCTGCCGTCGGCCCACACGCCGTGGACGATCGGCAGACGGTCGCCGATCTCGTCCATCGTGATTTCGAGCACGCGGCTTTGCTCTTCGGCCGTGCATGACGCCACTTCGGTCGAATGGGCGTTGACCGTCACTGCGGAGAGTCCCTCGACGGCTGCGATATCGCGCAGATGGCTGCGGAAGCTGGCCTCGTCGATCGAGAAGTCTTCGTGGAAGGGCAGCAGGACGGCGGGAATAACGCCATGCGGCACGTAGTTGGCGAAGCGGCTCATATCGATCTCCGGTGTTCCAGATTCAGGCGTGTCGTTGCATGTGCAGCGGATAGCGCTCGTCGAGTGGCCACATCAAAGCGAGGCGCGAAGCAACCTCAGCCGCCAGCGGGCCACAGGTTTCGATCTGCGCCCGTGTCATTCTGTTGGTCGGAGCCGCCACGGAGACAACGCCGACGCATTCGGTGACGCCGGACAGGCGGGGCGCCATGATGGGGGCCGCCACGGCGCCAACACCGATCTCATTTTCCTCGAAGGTCACCGCAAAGCCGCGGCGGCTGGCGACATCGAGTTCGCGGCGCAACGCTGCGTAGTCGATGCTGGTGTGCGGCGTCAGCCGCGCCATGCCGGCCTGCTCGACGAGATGCGCCGCGCGCTCCGGCGGCAGTGTCATCAGCCACGCCTTGCCGGTGGCGTGTGTATGCAGGCTGACATCGAAGTTGAAATTCGGGTCGATGCGCAGCGTGCGCCTGGTGCCAACCACCGCGTAGACCCAGGTGATCTTCTCGCCGCGCTCGACCACAGACAGGCGCACAAGCTCGCCGGTCCGCTCAGCCAGGTCTTCCAGTAGGCTGGTGCATTGGCCTAGCAGGCCCGACTGCTGCAGCTGCCGGAGGCCGAGATTGCTGATCCGATAGGTCAGGTAGTAGCGCTGCGCGACGTCGTCGCGCCAGACGTAACCGGCATGCTCCAAGGTTTCGAGCAGGCGCGATGCGATCGCCTTGTTGACGATCAGTTCTCGCGAGATCTCGGCCAAACTCAGGCCATCGGCAGCCCCGGACAGCAGCTGAATCGTCTCGAGCGCGCGCTCGACCGCCAGCACGGTGGTCTCGACAGGTTTTCCAGCGCCCCGCTTCGACCCTTCAGATGTCGCGGCCATCCGAACCTTCCCCGAGATCAGCTTCGCCCGCACGTTGATACGCCCGGCCAAAACTTCCGAAACCCCGTTACTCTTAGATGGTAACGCCGTTACATTAAGGGCGTGCGAGCGGTGACTGTCAAGCGCGGCTCGCCCCGCACCGCAGATTTTCACTGCCGCCGAATGTCGCGGCCGCGTCGAACTAATCGCTATCCGGGCCGCGTCCATCATCGCTAAGCGCGGCCCCGCGCCAGGATCATCTCGGCCGCTTTCTCCGCGATCATCGTCACCGCGGCGTTGGTGTTGCCCGACGGAATCGTCGGCATCACCGACGCATCGGCGACGCTGAGCCGGGAAACGCCGTGCACCGTCAGATCAGATGAGACGACCGCCATCGGATCGTGGCCCATGCGGGCCGTCCCGACCGGATGGAAAATCGTCGTCGCGATATCGCCGGCCGCGCGGGCCAGTTGATCGTCGGTGCTGATGGCCGGGCCCGGCTTCAATTCCTGCGGCCGATATTCAGCTAGCCGGCGCGTCGCCATCAGCTTGCGCGCATGCCGAATACTGTCAGCCGCGACGAGGCGGTCGGCTTCGGTCGACAGATAGTTCGGCCGGATCAGTGGCGCATCGCCGGGCGCAGCGCTGCCGATATGGCAACTGCCGCGACTTTCGGGACGCAGATTGCAGACCGAAACCGTCAGCGCCGGGAACCGATGCAGCGGCTCGCCGAAGGCTTCGAGCGACAGCGGCTGGACGTGATACTCGATGTTCGCGCTGGCATAAGCGGGCGACGAGCGCGTGAAGATGCCGAGCTGGCTCGGCGCCATCGCCATCGGACCGCTGCGCCGCAGCGCGTATTCGGCCGCGACCCGGAGCTTGCCCAGCCAGCCGGCCGTCATGTCGTTCAGCGTGCGCGCGCCGGTGATACCGAACACCGTGCGGATTTGCAGATGATCCTGCAGATTTTCGCCGACGCCCGGCAACTCGCGCTCGACTGCAATCCCGTGGGCGGACAAGATGTCGCCGCGGCCGATGCCCGAATGCTCGAGCAGCTTGGGTGTGCCGATCGCGCCGGCCGCCAGCACGATCTCGCGCGTCGCATCGGCTTGCAGCCGACGCCCTCTGTTGCCGAATTCAATTCCCGTCGCGCGGCCCTCCGTTACGACGATGCGCTCGACTTCGGCGCCGGTCTCGATCCGCAGATTGCGCCGCTGCCTGACCGGATCGAGAAACGCCTTGCGGGCATTCCAGCGCACGCCGCGGCGCTGATTGACGGCGAAGTAACCGGAACCTTCATTGTCGCCGCGATTGAAATCATCCACCGGCGGAATGCCGAGCTCGGCGGCCGCCTCGCGCACCGCATCGAGCACCGGCCAGTGCAGCCGTTGCTGCTCGACGCGCAGTTCGCCGGTCACGCCATGATAGGCGTCGGCCGGCCCATAGTGCCGTTCGGACTTGATGAAGTAGGGAAGCACATCGTCCCAACCCCAGCCGGCATTGCCCATCTGGCGCCAGCCGTCGTAGTCGGCCGCCTGCCCGCGCATGTAGATCATGCCGTTGATCGACGAGCAACCGCCGAGCACCTTGCCGCGCGGATAGTTCAAGGCGCGCCCGTTCAGCCCCGGCTCGGCCTGCGTCTTGAGGCACCAATCCACCCGTGGGTCGCCCATCGTGTAGAGATAACCGACCGGGATATGCACCCACAGCCGGTTATCGCTGCCACCTGCCTCCAGCAGCAGGACGCGGGCATTCGGATCGGCGCTCAGCCGATTGGCGAGCACGCAGCCGGCCGTGCCGGCGCCGACGATGATGTAGTCGAACTGGCCGACAGATGTCGCGACCGGTCCGCCCATCGGTCAGGTGCCCTCGACCACGACTGTCTGCTGCTGATGCCCCAGCCCGTCGATCTCGAGCCGCATGACATCGTTGGGCTTGAGATAGACTGGCGGCTTCATGCCGAGGCCGACGCCGGGCGGCGTGCCGGTCGTGACGACGTCGCCGGGATGCAGGGTCATGAAGCGACTGAGATAGCTCACCAGATAGGCGACGCCGAAAATCATGGTGCGCGTCGAGCCGTTCTGCCGGCGCACGCCATTGACGTCGAGGCGCATGCCGAGATTGCCCGCATCGGAGACCTCATCGGCCGTGACGAGCTAAGGCCCCATCGGCGAGAACGTGTCGTGACTCTTGCCCTTGGTCCACTGCCCCTGGCGTTCGATCTGCCAAGCGCGCTCGGAGACGTCGTTGACGATGCAGTAGCCGGCGACGTGCTTCAGCGCGTCGGCTTCGGAGACGTTCTTGGCGCGGGTGCCGATGACGAAGGCCAGTTCGACTTCCCAGTCGGTCTTCTCGGCGTCGACGGGGATCTCGACCGGATCGTACGGCCCCGAGATCGAGCTCGTCGCCTTCATGAATACGATCGGCTCGCTCGGCACCGGCAGGCCGGACTCGGCAGCGTGGTCCGAGTAGTTGAGGCCGATGCCGATCAGCTTGCCGACACTTCCGACACAGGGGCCGATGCGGACGCCACTCGGGGCGAGCGGCAATTTTGCCGTGTCGAGCGCTGCGAGCTTCGCCAGACCTTCCGGTGACAACACCGGGCCATCGATATCGCTGACGACGCCCGCGAGACTGCGCAGCGCGCCGGCCTGGTCGATGAGTCCCGGCTGTTCTTTGCCGACAGTGCCGAACCTGACGAGCTTCATGTCATTTCCCGCCGTGAGAGGTGTCGGCGGCGCGCAGCGCCATCTCGAGCCAGTAGCTTCCGCGTTTCTCGTCGGCGCGCCGAAGCGCCTGTGCGGCGTCGCCGGCCGCGATCGGATCGGGCAGCCGCTGCGGCGGCAATGTCTGCTCGATCAGCACCAAGTAAGCTTGCTTGCCGGGCCCGCCGCCGTAGATCTTGCGCTCGGAGGTGGTGATGTTGCCGACCGCCGCATCCGCGCGCCACAGCCGTGCGCGCACCACGCCCTCACAGTTACCGACGGTTTTCAACCAAGCACCGGCGCAGGCGTCTTCGTCGCCGTCCGGCAGATCGAACTGCATCGTCGTCACGTAGGGCGCAGGCCACGCCGTGGCGCCGCCGACTTCGGCGACGCGCGAATAGATGCTGCGCACCGGATTTTTGAAATGCGTCAGCGCCTCGCGCGTCCAGTCCGTCGGCGCATTCAGCGCCGCCATATAGGCTTCCGACGCCAGCACGCTGGTGGCGTTGGTTTCGTAGAACATCAGGAAATGCGGCGCGTCGCTGGTCGCGCGATAGCGCCGGCCTTCGCGAAAGCCCGGAATCGAGACGCGCTCCGGGATGTGCTCGCAATTGTGCCATTGCTGGTAACGCACGACATAGTCGGGATCGATGTCCGACCAGAAGGCCATCAGGCCGGAGCCCGACGCAGTTGGATTGCTCATGAGATGATCCGACAGATCGAGGGGCGCCACGGCGTGCGCGGCGCGTTGGATTGATCGAACGACGAGATCAGAACTGACCTTCGCGCTCTTCGTAGTGCGTCGGCTTGTTGTGCGACGGCATATCGCGCTGGATCCAGTCGGCGACCCAATCGACCATCCGCGCCAACGGCACGGTCGGATAGCCGTAGAGCCGCTGCGCCGCCAGCGTGGTGTTGTACCAGCCGGTCGAGGCCTCCTCGCCTTCGTACACCGGCTTCTTGCCGAACTTGCGCCCGAACTCCTCGGCGACCAGGCGCACGCTCATGTGCTCCGGACCGCCGACGTTCAGCGGCGACGTCGGAGTGGTGACATGGGCCAGCGCGCCAAGAATCTGCGCGTTGCTGTCGCCCTGCCAGATCACCGAAGCGTAAGCGGTGCCGATCGGAATCGGCGTGCCGTCCATCACCCAGCGGGCGATGTCGTAGAGCACGCCGTAGCGCATATCGATCGCGTAGTTGAGCCGGATCAGCCGGCCCGGCGTGTTGTGCCGGCGGGAGAAGTACGAGAACATGCGCTCGCGGCCAGTGCAGCTGGTCGCGTAGTCGCCGGCCGCATTGGGCTGCACCGACTCGTCCCAGCCGCCGCCGGAAATCGGCGCGAACGGATAGACGCACAGCGTCGAGAACGCCACGATGCGCGAGCGATGAAAGCGCTCGGCTACCATCGCGGGCACGTGCGTATTCATCGCCCAGGAAAAGCTCGGATCGACGTCGGTGCCGAACTTCTTGCCGGCCATGTAGACGATATTCGGCACGTCCGGCAGCTTTTCCAGCGCGCTGCGGTTGAGCAGATCGCACGAGATCGTCTCGATGCCCCAGTTGTCGAGCCGCTCGCGTAGTCCCTTCTCCGAGAAGCGCGCGACGCCGATCACGCGCTTGTCCGGCGCGGCCCGCTTGGCCATGCGCGCCAGCGTCGGGCCAACCTTGCCGCCGACGCCGAGCACCATGATGTCGCCGGGAGCTCGTTCGAGCAGCTTCGGCAGCCACACCGTGGGCCGCGACAGCAGTTCCTCGAGAATCTCTTCATTCTCGATGGTCGCCGGCAGGTTATCCGCCTGCAGGAACTCGGTCATTTTTGTTTCCTCCGTCTTATTAAGTTTTCACTTAATAGTTGGCCGAAGGGCTGTCAAGCGCGAGGCCGCGGCGTTCCCGCGCGCGTGCAGCGCAAACTTTACGGACGAAGGAAGCCCATGATGACGTCGATAATAAACTGCTCGCGCTGGCGAAGCCGCGCCGGTGTCATCAGATCCTGATGCAGGATGACACTGAGCGTGTGCCGGTTCGATAGATAGAAATAACCTTCGGCATTGATCGAGATGAAGAGGTCGATCGGATCGACGCCCGCCCGGAACACGCCGCTGGCGACGCCGCGATCGAGCGTTTCGCGGATGAAATCGAGCAACGCGTCGTACATGCTGACGATCAACGGCGAATTCTTGATGTGCCGCGCGCGGTGAATGTTCTCCGAGACGAGGAGACCGATCGTCTCCGGCGACTCGATGAACATCCGGAACGTCGAGGCGATGAGCTGGCGCATCGCCTCCTCCGGATCCGCGCCGCGCAGCTCCATATCCTTGTGATGCGAGCGCACGATCGAATAGGCGCGCTCCATCACCGCGATGAAGAGTTTCTCCTTGTTGCCGAAGTAGTGATAGACGAGGTTAATATTGCAACGCGCCCGCTTGACCACGGCGTCGACGCGTGCACCGTCATAGCCGCGCAGCGCAAATTCGCGGGTGGCGGCGTCGATAATTTTCGCTTTGGTGGCGTTGGGATCTCGGGCCCCGCTCTTGGCGGTGGTACGTCGCGTCGTCATTTCCTTCCGAATCCCGTGACCTGCCCGGTCAATCGAACTGGATGATATCGTTGTTTCATCATTGGCCGATCTGGTCGAACCGTGGAAAATATGCCGGTCAGTCCGTTTGACAAGGCCGGCTTGTGAAACGTCCAGCCGCCCCTCCACCGAAGCCCCTCGATCGGCGACATCGACGCTGTTCATGACATCCGACGAAAGAGATCGTCGATGTGCGCGCGAAGACGGCACCTTCTCGCTTCCAGACCTCAAATGGGATGGCTGCGCCAACGTGTATATCTGTCCCAGCGGCAAGGTGCTTCGCACGACTGGCAAAGTTCACGATGGGATGATGCTACGGTTGCGCGCCAGTAAACACGATTGCTCCGCCTGCCCGGCGAAGGCGCAATGTTGCCCGAACATGCCCGCCCGGCAGATCCCGCGCGATCTTCACGGCCACGCCCGAGATATCGCGCGCAGGAAAATAACGACGAAGGCGTTCCTCAAATCACGCGACGAGCGCAAGCGGGTCGAGATGCGGTTCGCACACTAGATCGAGCGCCAGCGCTCGGATGCACAAATCGGCTGACGTCTGGACCTGAAGCTCTGGCGGAGAGAGTGGGATTCGAACCCACGGTACGGTTTCCCGCACACACGCTTTCCAAGCGTGCGCCTTAAGCCACTCGGCCATCTCTCCGGGCGCCCTCTCATGACCGCGCCGCGCGGTTTTTGCAAGGGATCGGCGCGCGGAGACGGCGATTTCACCTAAATTATTGATTTCACGGAAGTCCCGGGCGGCAGGGACGCCGGGCGCTGGACGGAAAGCAGGGTCGCCCGCCGTTCTGGCCCTGAATCGCGCGGTTGCGCCTGCAGACTGTTGCCGCAAACTACGGATGGACGATGAAGAAAACTGGCTGGCCAGGACGGCCTGCCTCTACGCCAGCCACATCGAGACGTCTCACCGCCGGCGGTTAGACGGGGCGCTTCGGACGAAGGCCACGCCTTTCCCTCCCGAACCGAGAGGATCTGATGGCCATCAACGGCCAGATCCCAACCAAGGGGCGGCAGACCCGACCGACTCCGTCACCTCACTGCAGGATCGCGCCGCCGAACGCCATGGGAGAGCGACGGGACCAGCCGCCCGCCATCTTCAGAGGCGGAGCCGCCGCGGAAGGGTCGGAGGTCTCCGCCTCGCGTCCCGACGCGTGGGCTTGTCCCAGCGCCGCGATGAAATCCGAGAACCAGGATTGCACGCTGCCGCGGCGCAGCTTGCCCATCATGACTTCCCAGCGCATCCGCCGCTCGGTCAGCGGCATCGCCAGCGCGGTCGCGATCGCGCGGGCCATGCCTTCGACGTCGTGCGGGTTCACCAGCAGCGCCGTGTCGAGCTCGTTGGCGGCGCCGGCGAATTTCGACAGAACCAGCACGCCCGGATCGATCGGGTTCTGGGCGGCGACATACTCTTTCGCCACGAGATTCATGCCGTCCTGGAGCGGAGTGACCAACCCGACCTGCGCGGTCCGATACAGGCCGGCGAGGACGGCCTGGCGGAAGCCCTTGTTGAGATAGCGGATCGGCGTCCAGTCGGCTTCGCCGAGCCGGCCGTTGACGTCGCTGACCAGTCGGGCGAGATCGCCCTGCAGATTGCCATAGGCTTCGATCGTGCCGCGCGACGGCGTCGCGATCTGAAGCAGCGAAACGCTCCGCTGCAGCGCCGGCCTCGACGTGAGCATCCGCTCGAACGCGTTGATGCGGTTGATCAGGCCCTTGGAGTAGTCGAGCCGATCGACGCCGATCACCAGCTTCTCGCCATTGAGGCTCTTGCGCAGCCGCGACACGTCAGGATGAGCCGTTGCCTTCTGCGCCTGCTGGGCGAACAGATCGGCGTCGATGCCGATCGGGAACACCTGGCAGCGGGAGACTCCACGCGGACTGGTCACGACGCCGTCCACGATCGAAAAGTCGAACTCACTCTGCACGTATGACAGGAAGTTGGCGCAATCTTCGTCGGTCTGGAAACCGATCAGATCATAGGCGAGCATCGCCTCGATCAATTCGCGATTATGCGGCACGCAGCCCATCGTGGCCGGGGAGGCCCACGGCGTATGCAGGAAGAAGCCGATCGGCTGGGTCACGCCGAGATCGCGCAGCTCTGCACCGAGGGCAAGAAAATGGTAATCTTGAATCCAGAAGGACGTATCCGGTTTGCGGAAGCGCATCAGCGCTCGCGCCATGAAACCGTTCACTTCGCGGTAGGAGTGGTAGTCGTCCTGGGAAACGCGGATCAGATCGGCCCGGGAATGAAGCGCCGGCCAGAGCGCTGAATTTGCAAATCCTTCGTAGTATCCGCCGTAGTGCGCCGCCGGAAGATCCAGCATGGCGAGCGCGCCGGCGCCAAGCTCCTCAATTTCCGCAAAGGGTTCCCGCTGAGCACCATCGCGAACGCGGCCACTGGAACCGACCCAGATGGCTCCGGATTTCTCGACCACAGGCAGCAATGCGGCGGCCAGACCACCCGTCATCGGCTCGTTCGCCGACGCCCTCGCCACCCGGTTGGAAACGACGACTAGGTTCACTTGTCCCTCCGGCGCCCCTATTGATGATTGCTGAATTAACATACGTTCATCGAGTTCGTTCCATGACGCAATTCGAACAACTTTAAGGCCGCGAGATGGTCATCTGCCGCACATTCCGCCGTGCTACGGCGTCGCATGTTGCTGTAGTACCAACTTAGGTTACCGGCTGATCGAGCAGACCCACCAGCCATTCGCGCACATCGCGCGGTTCCTCGAAATGGCCATCGACCACGTCGCTGTGACGGCCGACCGAGAAGGCGAGCCCCTGCAGTTCCGGCATGATGGCGAACACGGTTTCGTCGGTCACGTCATCGCCGATAAACACCGGGCGACGCCCGGTGAACGGATGATGCTTCATCAGTTCGATCACGCCAGTGGCTTTGGTGAAGCCGGAGTGTTTGATTTCGCACACCGACTTGCCGGGAAGAACTTCCAGCGGCGCATGCGGATTCTCGGCACGGATCGCCGCGACGGATTCGTAGATCGCTTTTTCAGTGTGCGGCGCGAGGCGATAATGCAGCGCCAGCGAATAGCCTTTGTCCTCGAGCAGAATACCTGGACTGATCCGCGCGATCGCGGCCAGCCGGCTCTTCAGTTCCGGATCGAGCGGCGGCGCGTGCGTCGCAACCGCCTCTCCGCTCGATAGCAGCCGCATCTCGGCGCCGTGGCCGCCGACAGCGGGCAGCTTCATCGGCGCGAAGATCAGATCGATATCGTTGATCGAGCGGCCGCTGACGAGCGCCAACGCGCCCGAGGTGCGGTCATGCAACTGACGCAGCGTGTGTTCGAGTTCCGGCGGAACCCAGACCTCGCGCGGCGTCGGCGCAAAGTCGAGCAGCGTCCCGTCGATATCGAGCAGCAGCGCACACTGATCGAGGCGCGGCATCGAGATCGCGGAGGCCGGGGTTGAATCCGACGTCAGCCGCTTTGCGGTTTCGGCGAGCTTCGAAGTCATTTGTCATCCTCTACGGCGGCCAGTGGCCGCGCGATGTGTTCAAGCGAGCGGCGCTCGGCCGCGATACCATAACGCCACCCGACAATGGCGGCGATCACCATCAGCGCTGCGCCGAGCAAATAGCCGGCGAACAGGCTGCTGCGTGAGCCTGTGTCGATCAGCGCACCAAACAGCGCAGGCCCGGCGACGCCGCCGATGCCCGTGCCGAACGCATAGAACAGCGCGATCGCCAGCGCCCGCACCTCGAGCGGAAACGTCTCGCTCACCGTGAGATAGGCCGCGCTTGCGGCCGGTGACGCGAAGAAGAAGATCACCATCCAGGCGATGGTCTGGCCCTGCGCGCTCAGCGCGCCGATCGAGAACAGATAGCCGGAGATCGCCAGCAGAACGCCCGAGACGCCGTAAGTAAACGCGATCATGGTGCGGCGGCCCAGCGTGTCGAACAGCCGGCCGAGCAGCAGCGGCCCGAGAAAATTGCCGGCCGCAAACGGCAGGATGTACCAGCCGACGTGGCTGGAAGGTATGCCGAAGAAATCGGTCAGCACCAGCGCATAAGTGAAGAAGATCGCATTGAAGAAGAACGCCTGGGCGGCCATCAGCGTCAGGCCGACCAGCGAGCGCTGCCGATAAGTCCGGAACAGCGTTTGCGCGACCTCGCGCAGCGGCGTGTGACTGCGTATCTGCAGCCGGATCGTCGGACGCAGGCGCGCGGCTTCCGGATCGATCCGCGCCCCGCGCTCGATCTCGGCGACGATCCTCTCGGCCTCCTCGGGCCGGCCGTGCGTCATCAGCCAGCGCGGGCTCTCGGGAATCCAGAACCGCATCGCGAATATGACGAGACCCAGCACCGCGCCGGTGAAGTACGCCAGCCGCCAGCCATATTCCGGATCGATCACGGCTGGATCGAGCAGCACGATGGCGGCCACCGCGCCGATCGCCGCGCCGATCCAGAAGCTGCCGTTGATGACGAGATCGGTCCAGCCGCGATAACGCGCCGGCATCAGCTCCTGGATGGTCGAATTAATGGCGGTGTATTCGCCGCCGATGCCCGCACCGGTGAGGAAGCGGAACAGCGCGTAGCTCCACACGTCCCAGGACGCCGCCGTCGCAGCCGTGGCGAGGAGGTATAAGGCCAGCGTGATGAAGAACAGCTTCTTGCGGCCGATCCGATCGGTCAGCCAGCCGAAGCCGATGGCGCCGATCACCGCGCCGGCCAGATAGGCGCTGTTGGCGACACCGACGTCGAGATTGGAGAACTGCAACTGCGGACTCGCCTTGAGCGCGCCCGCGAGCGAACCGGCCAGCGTCACCTCCAAGCCGTCGAGTATCCAGGTAACCCCGAGCGCCAGCACGACGCGGGTATGGATACCGCTCCACAGCAAACCGTCCAGCCGGGCCGGAATGTCCGTTTGCACAACACGCCCCCGCGCCATCGGCCCATAGGCCGGCGCGATGCTCGCAGCGTTGATCGGATCGGCCATTCACCTCGCTCGGCGCGTTGAGCCACGCCGCAACCGCCGCACGTGGCGATGCGCCGCGGGCCGCGGACAGGTTGCGGCATTAACGGAGCTTCGCCGCATCAGTTCCGGATCGCGCCGTCGAACGGCCGCGCCGAGGACTGCGCTCCGCCACAGCTGCCTGCAAATCAAGCAAACAGCATGTGGATCGTCACGCGGGTGTCATCCGCGCGGCCGGCCAGGACTGACGCCGCAAAAATCCCAGTTGCAAACTCCTGCGGCCGTGCTTCTAATTGGAACAATTACAAATTCCACCGGGAGGATCGGGCGTGTCCAAAGTCTCACTGACTGTGAATGGTAAAGCCGTGACTGCGGAGGTCGAAGACAGGACCCTGCTGGTCCATCTGTTGCGCGATCATCTCAACCTCACCGGCACCCATGTGGGCTGCGACACCAGCCAATGCGGCGCCTGCGTCGTCCATATCGACGGCCGCGCCGTGAAGTCCTGCACCACGCTGGTCGGCCAGGTCGACGGCGCCAACATCACCACGATTGAAGGCATTTCCCGCGGCGACGAACTGCACCCAATGCAGGCGGCGTTCCGCGATAACCACGGCCTGCAGTGCGGCTACTGCACGCCCGGCATGATCATGTCGGCGATCGACATCGTGAACCGCCACGGCAGCGATCTCGACGAGCACACGCTGCGCCAGGAGCTCGAAGGCAACATCTGCCGCTGCACCGGCTATCACAACATCGTCAAATCGGTGCTCGACGCTGCCTCCCGCATGAAGTTGGCGCAGGCTGCCGAATAGGCCGCCTGCCCACACCCGTTTTTGTCGCCGACCACACATTCGAATGATGGCTGCGACCCGCGACGCCTGAAAACCGCGCGCGGCAGAGGCAGACCCAAGGGAGAAAATGCAGATGGGCATCGAGGGAATTGGCGCCAGGGTCGTTCGCAAGGAAGACCGACGCTTCATCACCGGCAAGGGCCGTTACGTCGACGACGTCAAGATCACCGGCATGGCGCATGCGCATTTCGTGCGCAGCCCGCACGCCCACGCCAAGATCAAGAGCATTGACGTCGAAGCCGCCAAGGCGATGCCCGGTGTGGTCGACGTGCTGACCGGTCAGCAGATCGTCGACGACAAGATCGGCAATCTGATCTGCGGCTGGGCGATCCACTCCAAGGACGGCTCGGCGATGAAGATGGGCGCATGGCCGGCGATGGCGCCGGAAACGGTGCGCTTCGTTGGCCAGGCGGTCGCGGTTGTGATCGCCGAGTCCAAGAACCTCGCCCGCGACGCGGCCGAAGCCGTCGTGGTGGATTACGAGGAGCTCCCGGCGGTCGCCGATATCAAGTCCGCGATCGCCGCCGGCGCGCCGCAGCTCCACCCGGAAGCCCCCGGCAACGTGGTCTACGACTGGGAAATCGGCGACCAGAAGGCGGTCAACGAAGCGTTCGCCAAGGCCAAGAATGTCGTCTCGCTCGAGCTGACCAACAACCGCCTGGTGCCGAACGCGATGGAGCCGCGCGCCGCGCTCGCCGACTACAACGCCGCCGAGGAGCACTTCACGCTCTACACCACCTCGCAGAACCCGCATGTCGCCCGCCTGGTGCTGTCGGCGTTCTACAACGTCGCTCCCGAGCACAAGCTGCGGGTGATCGCGCCCGATGTCGGCGGTGGCTTCGGCTCCAAGATCTTCATCTATCCCGAAGAGATGGTGGCGCTGTGGGCCTCCAAGCGCACCGGCCGCCCGGTGAAGTGGACCGGCGACCGCTCCGAGGCGTTCGTCACGGACGCGCACGGCCGCGACCACGTCTCCAAGGCGGAGATGGCGTTCGATGCCGACAACAAGATGCTGGGGCTGCGGGTCACCACCCACGCCAATTTCGGCGCCTACATGTCGCTGTTTTCGTCATCGGTGCCGACCTATCTGTACGCCACGCTGCTGTCGGGCCAGTACAACATCCCGGCGATCTATGCCGAGGTGATGGGTGTCTACACCAACACCACGCCGGTGGACGCCTATCGCGGCGCCGGCCGACCCGAGGCCTGCTATCTGCTGGAGCGGCTGGTCGAAACCGCGGCCCGCGAACTCAAGGTCGATCCGGTCGAGCTGCGCCGCAAGAACTTCATCACCCAGTTCCCGCACCAGACCCCGGTGATCATGGCTTACGACACCGGCGACTTTAATGCCTCGCTCGACGCCGCCCTGAAGGCGATCGACTATGCGAGCTTCCCGGCCCGCAAGGCCGAGGCGAAGAGCAAGGGCAAGCTGCGCGGGCTCGGCTTCTCCTGCTACATCGAGGCCTGCGGCATCGCGCCATCGAAGGCGGTCGGCTCGCTCGGCGCCGGCGTCGGCCTGTGGGAGTCGGCTGAAGTCCGCGTCAATCCGGTTGGCACCATCGAGATCCTGACCGGCTCGCACAGCCACGGCCAGGGCCACGAGACCACCTTCGCGCAGCTCGTCGCGGACCGGCTGGGCATCCCGATCAATCAGGTGTCGATCGTGCATGGCGACACCGACAAGGTGCAGTTCGGCATGGGCACCTACGGCTCGCGCTCAGGCGCCGTCGGCATGTCGGCGATCGTCAAGGCGATGGAAAAGGTCGAGTCCAAGGCCAAGAAGATCGCCGCGCATCAGCTCGAAGCGTCGGAGAACGACATCGTCATCGAGAACGGCGAGTTCAAAGTCACCGGCACCGACAAGTCGATCGCGCTGCCGATGGTCGCGCTCGCCGCCTACACGGCGCACAACCTTCCGGACGGCATGGAGCCGGGCCTGAAGGAAAGCGCCTTCTACGATCCGACCAACTTCACATTCCCGGCCGGCTCCTATGTGTGTGAAGTCGAGGTCGATCGCGGCACCGGCAAGACGTCGTTCGTCAACTTCGTGGCGGTCGACGATTTTGGCCGTCTCATCAACCCGATGATCGTCGAGGGCCAGGTCCATGGCGGCCTGGTGCAGGGCATCGGCCAGGCGCTGCTCGAACACGCGATCTACGACGAGAGCGGCCAGCTCGTCACCGCGTCGTTCATGGACTACGCGATGCCGCGCGCCGAAGACGTGCCGATGTTCAACGTCTCGCACACCACGACGCTGTGCCCGGGCAATCCGCTGGGCATCAAGGGCTGCGGCGAAGCCGGCGCGATCGGTGCCTCGGCGGCGGTGATCAACGCCATCACCGACGCGATCGGCACCAACCGGCTGGAAATGCCGGCGACGCCGGATCGCGTCTGGCACGCGATGCAGCTGCAGCAAGCGGCGGAGTAACAGGCGACGGAGTGTAGACACGTCATTGCGAGCACCCGGATCCGCGCGACGAGCGGTCCGGGCACAGGCTCCGCGAAGCAATCCCAGACGCCCTGCACCGAGCTGGATTGCTTCGTCGCTTCGCTCCTCGCAATGACGAAGGGCCCGTTAACAGATGAACATTTGATCTCTGGAAGGAGATATCCATGTACTCGACCAATTATCACCGCGCCTCCAGCGTCGACGAAGCCGTGGCGCTGTTCGGCAAGGGCAGCGACCCGAAGTTTCTCGCCGGCGGCCACACGCTGCTGCCGGTGATGAAGCAACGCCTCACCGCGCCGAGCGACGTCATCGACATCGCCAAGATCCCGGGGCTGATCGGCATCGAGGCCAGCGGCGACAGCCTGACCATCAAGGCCGCCACCACCTACTACGACATCCTCAGCAATGCCGACGTGAAGCGCATGATCCCGGCGATCGCGCATCTCACCTCGGTGCTGGGCGATCCGGCGGTGCGCTATCGCGGCACGATCGGCGGCTCGGTCGCCACCAACGATCCGGCGGCTGACTATCCGGCCGCCGTGCTGGCGCTAAACGCCACGGTGAAGACCAACAAGCGCGAGATCCCGGCCGATCAGTTCTTCAAGGGTCTGTTCATGACGGCGCTGGAAGACAACGAGATCATCACCGCGATCTCGTTCCCGGTCCCGGAAAAGGCCGGCTACTCCAAGATGCGCAACCCGGCGTCGCGCTTCGCGCTGACCGGCGTGTTCGTCGCCAAGCTGAAATCCGGCGAGATCCGCGTCGCCGCCACCGGCGCGTCGCAGAACGGCGTGATGCGGGTGCCGGTGATCGAAGAGGCGCTGAAGGCCAATTGGTCGGCCTCCGCGCTCGATGGCGTCAAGGTGTCGGACGACGGCCTGATCGAGGACATCCACGGCACCTCGGACTATCGCGCCAATCTCATCAAGGTCATGGCGCAGCGCGCGGTTGACTCCGCCGGCTGACAAACACTTATTCCACACGACGGCAGACGGCGCGCATCGAGCGCGCCGTTTTGCGTTTCTGGCGCCTGTTGCACTGCCGCATCATGGCTGCATGCAGCGCTGCGCTGAAAAGCCGCTTGCCCCGGACCGGGCGACCGTGGTGATTTCGCCGCGACCATCACGCTCCGCTGCTGCGGACAACAACAAAAGGACACCCAAGGTGCAACAGTCAGCCTCGCCCTCCGCAACTTCGCAGACCGCCGCCGGCGGCCCGCTCACCGGCATCCGCATCGTCGAATTCGCCGGCATCGGTCCGGGCCCGTTCGGGGCGATGCTGTTGGCCGACATGGGCGCCGAGGTGATCACGCTGGTGCGCGCCGGCCAGAAGCCGCAGGGCGCCGCCGCGCGCGGCCGCAAGGTCGTCGAGGTCGATCTCAAGAACAAGGAGTCGGTCGCCGGCGTGATGACGCTGCTCGATCAGGCCGACGCGCTGATCGAAGGCTATCGCCCCGGCGTGATGGAGCGGCTCGGCCTCGGCCCCGACGTCGTGCTCGGCCGTAACCCGAAGCTGGTATATGGCCGCATGACCGGCTGGGGCCAGACCGGCCCGCTGGCGCAGGCCGCCGGCCACGACATCAACTACATCTCGATCACCGGCGCGCTCGCCGCGATCGGCCCGGCCGACAAGCCGGTGCCGCCGCTCAATTTGGTCGGCGATTTCGGCGGCGGTTCGTTGTACCTCGTGGTCGGCATTCTCGCCGCGCTGCTCGAAGCCAAGCGCTCGGGCAAGGGCCAGGTGGTCGACGCCGCGATGTGCGACGGCGCCGCGTCGCTGATCACGATGTTCTTCGACATGACCGCGGCCGGCCGCTGGAAGGAAGCCCGCGAGAGCAACATGCTCGACGGCGGCGCGCATTTCTACGGCACCTACGAATGCAAGGACGGCGCCTTCATTTCGATCGGCTCGATCGAGCCGCAGTTCTACGCTCTGCTCCGCGAACTCGCCGGGCTGACCGACGCGCAGTACGACGGCCAGATGGATCCGAAGAATTGGCCGGAGTTGAAGCAGAAGCTGGTCGCTGTGTTCAAGAGCAAGACGCGCGACGAATGGTGCAAGCTGATGGAAGGCACCGACGTCTGCTTCGCCCCGGTGCTGACGATGTCGGAAGCCACCAAGCATCCGCACATGGTTGCGCGCGAGGTCTTCATCAAGCACGAAGGCCATACGCAACCGGCGCCGGCCCCGCGCTTCCTGCGCACGCCGTCGACAGTGCGCGCACCGATCAAGACTGACCTCGCCGCGCTGGCGAAAGAGTGGGGCGGCAAGTAAATCACAACATCCGAGTACGTGCCCCGGACAAAGTGCACTGCGCCGCGCAGCGGCGGAGTGCGCTGCAGATCCGGGGCCCCGGTTGCTCCGGCGATCGAGTAGTAACCGGGGTCCCAGATCTGCGGCACGCCGCTTCGCGGCGCGCCTTGTCCGGGACACGGAAGCTACTCTCCGGCGGCCAGCACAGTCCCCTCGACCTCGCCAAATCCGACGCGGTAGCCATCGGCCTGACACCAGCCGCGCATCACCAGCGAGTCGCCGTCTTCGAGGAAGCCGCGCGCCTCGCCGCCCGGCAGCTGCACCGGCTCGCTACCGTTCCAGCTCAGTTCGAGCAGGCTACCGAGCTGATCCTTCGTCGGCCCCGACACCGTGCCGGAGCCGAGCAGATCGCCGACGCTCATCGCGCAGCCGCTCGAGGCGTGGTGCACGAGCTGCTGCACCGACGACCAGTACATGTATTTGAAATTGGTGGCGCTGATCCGCGCCGGCGCGTTCATCGCCGGCGTCCGCAGCGCGACTTCCAGCGCCATATCGTAATTGTTGGCGCCCTGCTGCTGCAAATACGGCAGCGGCGTCGGATCCTGCGCCGGGCCATGCATGCGAAACGGCTCCAGCGCCTCGCGGGTGACGATCCACGGGCTGATCGACGTCGCGAACGCCTTGGCCTGGAATGGCCCGAGCGGCACGTACTCCCATTGCTGGATGTCGCGCGCGCTCCAGTCGTTGAGCAGCGTGAAGCCGAAGATCATCTGTTCGGCCTGCTGCTCGGTCAGCATCGATCCCATCGGCGACGACTGCCCGACGACGACACCGATTTCCAGTTCGAAATCCAGCCGCTTGCACGGCCCGAAGCTCGGCAATTCGGCGGACGGCGGCTTGAGCTGGCCGCGCGGGCGATGGATCTTCGTTCCACTGACGACGACAGTCGAGGCGCGACCGTTGTAGCCGATCGGAATGTGCAGCCAGTTCGGCAGCAGCGGGTTCGACTTGTCGCGGAACATCGTGCCGACATTGGTAGCGTGTTCCTTGGACGAATAGAAATCGGTGAAGCCTTCGACGCGGAGCGGCAGATGCAGCTTCACCTCGCGCATCGGGATGAGCGCCTGTCTGCGTAGCTCGGCATTGTCGCGCAACTCGGGAGTGTCATGCTGCAACAACACACTGATCCAGTCTCGAGTTTTGGTCCATGTTTTTGGGCCAAGTGTCATGAACGCGTTGATCGAGGGCTGCGCGAACACGCCGTCCGGCAGATGCAGCAGCTTCACCCGCTGCAAGGCGGCAAGGTCGAGCACGAACTCACCGATCGCGACACCGACTCGCGGTGAAGGATTGGCTGCGGTCGAGAACACGCCGTACGGCAGGTTCTGGATCGGAAAGTCGCAATCAGCCTTCACGTCGATGAAGGAGCGCAGACGCGGATCGTTCGGGTGCATACTGAATCCTAAGTCGTTAGTTGCGACATCAACTCATAAACCCGCCGTCATGGCCGGGCTCGTCCCGGCCATCCACGTGTTTGTTGCGGTTGCGCTGCTTGCGTGGATGCCCGGGACGAGCCCGGGCATGACGTTGTTAGTTCGCGCCAAAGAAACCTGGATTGCTTCGCTTCGCTCGCAATCACGAAACAAGTTACTCCGCATCCGGCTGCCGCCCCGGCTCCGCTGCAATGAACGCTTCGACCTTCATCGCTTCCGCCTCGATCTGGCGAATGCGTTCGAACGGGGCGAGGTCGGCGTCGAAGCGGCGGGCGTTGAAGATCTGCGGCACAAGGCAGAGATCGGCGAGCGTCGGGGCATCGCCATAGGCGAACGGGCCCGGCGTCTGCGCCAGCCGTGCCTCGATCGCCGCAAATCCCTGCTCGATCCACTCCTTCGACCAGCGCGCGCGCTCGATGTCGTCGACACCCAGCTCGGTCAAGCGCTTCAGGATGCGCAGGTTGCCGACCGGATGGATGTCGCAGGCGACCGCATAGGCGATCTCGCGCACGATCGCGCGGGCCTGCGGGTCCTTCGGCAGCAGCGGCGGCTCGGGATGGGTTTCGTCGAGATACTCGATGATCGCCAGCGACTGCGCGAGGTTGAAGTCGCCTTCGCGCCAATACGGCACCAGCCCAGCCGGATTGATCCAGCGATAGGCCTCGAGATTCTGCTCGCCGTTGCGCAGGTGCACGTAGCGCTCGGCGACGACGATGCCCTTCAGATTGAGCGCGATCCGCACCCGATAGGCGGCGGACGAGCGGAAGTAACCGTACAGCACGGCGCCGTCGTGCTCGTCCTGCGGGGCGATGCGGGTCATGGCCGGGTCGGATCGAAGCGCTTTTCGAGACCGCGCCAGCAATCGGCGTAGTCGTCCTGCAGCGTGCCGGCGGTCGCGGCATATTCGGTGACGCGCTGCGGATAGCGGGTCTCGAACATGAACGCCAGCGTGCCGGTCAGCTTCACCGGCTTGAGCTCGCTGTTCGTCGCGTGATCGAACGCCTCGCGGTCCGGGCCGTGCGGCAGCATCATGTTGTGCAGCGACGCGCCGCCCGGCACGAAGCCTTGCGGCTTGGCGTCGTACACGCCGTAGATCAGCCCCATGAACTCCGACATGATATTCAGGTGATACCACGGCGGCCGGAATGTATTTTCCGCCACCATCCAGCGCTCCGGGAAGATCACGAAGTCGATGTTGGCCGTGCCGGGCGTTTCCGAGGGCGAAGTCAGCACCGTGAAGATCGACGGATCGGGATGATCGAAGCCGATCGCACCGACCGGCGAGTAGGTCCGCAGATCGTATTTGTACGGCGCGTAGTTGCCATGCCAGGCGACGACGTCGATCGGCGAATGCGGCAGCTTCGTGCTATACATCGAGCCGCCCCATTTGACGTAGAGCTCGGTCGGCGTGTCCTTGTCCTCATAGGCGGCAACCGGGGTCAGGAAGTCGCGGGAATTGGCCAGGCAATTCGCACCGATCGGGCCGCGCTCCGGCAGCGTGAAGGCGCCGCCGTAGTTCTCACACAGATAGCCGCGCGCCGGGCCATCGACCAGTTCGACCCGGAACTTGACGCCGCGCGGGATCACGGCGATCTCGGCGGGCTCGATGGTGATGATGCCGAATTCAGTGACCAGCCGCAGGCTGCCCTGCTGCGGCACGAACATCAGCTCGCCGTCGGCATCGTAGAAGTGCTGATCGACCATCGACTTGGTGATCAGATACATATGCGTCGCCATGCCGGCCTGGGTGTTGACGTCGCCGGCGGTGGTCATGGTCCGCACGCCCTGCAGGAAGGTCAGTTCCTCCTGCGGCATCGGCGGCGCGTCCCAGCGCAGCTGGGCGATCGGCATGTCGTATTCGAAGCACGGCGCGGAGCGCCACAGTCCGCCGTCGGCCTTGGCAAAGCGGCCGGAGTGCTTCACCGAGGGCCGGATGCGATACAGCCACGAGCGCTCGTTGGCACCACGCGGTGCCGTGAACGGCGAGCCGGACAATTGCTCGGCGTAGAGACCGTACGCCGCGCGCTGCGGCGAGTTGCGGCCGA
Source organism: Rhodopseudomonas telluris (assembly GCF_042432815.1). NCBI lineage: Bacteria > Pseudomonadati > Pseudomonadota > Alphaproteobacteria > Hyphomicrobiales > Nitrobacteraceae > Rhodopseudomonas > Rhodopseudomonas telluris. The sequence continues at coordinate 323,145 of NZ_JBHLWM010000001.1, read as the reverse complement.
TCGGCAGCGCGCCGGGCAGCGCCTCGGTCTCGAACGAATTGCCGAAGCCCGACATATAGCCGGGCGTGACGCCCTGCGAGCCATGGCCGAGGATCTGCGGTGCGGCATTGATGTTCATGTCATCCTCCGATCGGTCTGGGATGATCCCGGCGCGCCGGGACGATGAGCGTTATCAGCCGCCCTGCAGGGCAGCCCACATCTCGCGGTCGCGCTCGGCGGTCCAGATCACCGGATCGTCGATGCCGGACGCTTCGTCGAAGGCGCGCGCCACGTTGAACGGCAGGCAGTGCTCGTAGATGGCGAAGCTGGAGAACTTCGGATCCATCTTTTCACGCGTCGCGTCCCAGGTCTCCTTCAGGCTGTGGCCCCTGGCGACCGAGATTTCGGCGGCGCCATACAACGTGCCGACGAAATCGCGGGTCATCGCGATCGCCTCGCGCGTCGTCTCGAGCCCCTTCAGCGCGTCGCCGCGACCGGGCGCGATCGCCTTCGCGTTAAAGTCGCGAATCTCGTTCAGCGTCGTCGGCCATTCGCGCAAATATGCGTCGCCGCAGTAGCAGGCCGAGTGATACTCGACGAGATCGCCGGTGAACATCACTTCGGCGTCGGGCACCCAGGCGACGATGTCCCCCGAGGTGTGGCCGGCGCCGAGCTGCATCAGCCGCACCTCGCGCTTGCCAAGATAGATCGACATCTCACCGTCGAACGCCAGCGTGGGCCAGGTCAGCCCCGGAATGCTCTCGGCATCCTGGAACAGCCGCGGGAAGCGGCCGTATTCGGAATCCCAATCCTGCTGGCCGCGTTCCTCGATCAGCCGATAGGTCTCCTGCGAGGCGACGATACCCTCGGCGCCGTAGGCCGATGCGCCGAGCACGCGCACCGCGTGATAGTGCGACAGCACGACGTATTTGATCGGCTTGTCGGTGACGCTGCGAACCCGCTCGATCACCTTGCCCGCCATCGCCGGCGTCGCCTGCGCGTCGAACACCAGGCAGCCGTCCTCGCCGACGATCACCGCCGAATTCGGATCGCCTTCCGCGGTGAAGGCGTAGAGATCAGGACCGATCTCGGAGAACGTCACCTTCTTCTCGGCGAGGTCGGTGGTGGAGGCGAAACCCTTGGCCATGTGTGGTCCTTAGTGTTGGTCGATTAGTTTGATTTACGTACCAGTCTTTGGGTTCGTCATTCCGGGATGCGCCCCTGTTGGGGCGCAGGCCCGGAATCCATACTCCCGGCGGTGGTTATGGATTCCGGGCTCGCGCTGCGCGCGCCCCGGAATGACGAACTTGGAGGCTTTGCCCTCGGCAAACTTCGCCTCACTTCATCCCCTCACGACGCCGCCTGCTGCTCATCCACCACCCGCCGCTTCGCCAGCGTGACCGCGTCGCGCAGAACGGCGAGGTCGCCGATGTGGTTGGCGAGGATCAGCACCAGGGCGGCGTCGAGCGCGGCGCTCTGCTCGTCGCTGATGCCGCGATGCGCCTCGACGATCAGCCGGTAGGCGGCGTCCGGATCGGGGAAGTTGCTGGTTGTCGACAGCGCGGCGCTCACAACGCGGCCCTCCCGCTCGCCCGCGCCAGCGCGGCTTCGATCGCTGCGGCGGTGGGATGCCGGAAGCGAGCGGCGACATAGCCATCGGGGCGGAGCAGATAGGCCGAGCCGGGCACGGCGTCGTAGCGCTGCGCGAACGCGCCTTGCTCATCGCGCAGCGGCGCGTCGGCGCCGATCCGGAGACTGGCGACGCCGGCAGGCAGCGGCGCGCGTGCGCCGTTGGCACTTTCGAGCAGCACGAAGTTGCGGCCCGCCTGCGTGAATGCATCTGTGAGAAACAGCGCCGCGCCTTCGGCAGAGCACAGCGGCGCATCGATCAGCGCGGCGCCCGGGCGCGGACCAGCGGCCCAAGTATCAACATCGGGTGTCGACAGCGGGCTGTCGTACACCGAGGGCGTCGACAGCCTTCCGGCATTGACCATGCGCTTGGCGAAATCGACGTCCTGAGCAAGCGCCAGCACCGCGTCGCGCAGCCGTCGCTCCTGCTTGGAATGCGGCGCGATGAAATCTGTCGAGCGCGTCGAGTGACGGATGTTGTCGTCGGCGGCCTGGCTGCGTTCCACCTCGTAACTGTCCAGCAGGCTCGCGGGCGCATCGCCGCGCAGCACCAGCGCCAGCTTCCAGGCAAGGTTCTCACTGTCCTCAAGGCCGGAATTCGCGCCCCGCGCGCCGAATGGCGACACTTGATGGGCACTATCGCCGGCGAAAATCACGCGCTCGTGCAGGAAGCGCTGCATCCGGCGGCACTGGAATTTGTAGACCGAGATCCACTCGAATGAGAAATCGCCATGGCCGAGCATCCGCTCGATCCGCGGCCGGACGTTCTCCGGCAATCGTTCGACCGCCGCATCGGCGTCGGCGCCGATCTGCAGATCGATGCGCCAGACATCGTCGGGCTGGCGATGCAGCAGCGCCGACTGGCCGGAATGGAACGGCGGATCGAACCAGAACCAGCGCTCGGTCGGAAACTCCGCCGTCATCTTGACGTCGGCGATCAGGAACTGATCCTCGAACACTTCGCCGGCGAACTCCGCGCCAACCAGACCACGCAGCGCCGAGCGCGCGCCGTCGCAGGCGACGACGTAGTCGGCGGCGAGCCGATACGGCCCATCCGGCGTCTCGATCGTCAGCACCGCGTGATCATTGTGCTGAGCGAGCGCCGTCACCTTGTTGCGCCAGCGCAGGTCGATCTGCGGCAGCTCCTGCACGCGGTCGACCAGGAAGGCTTCCGCGTAGTATTGCTGCAGGTTGATGAAGGCCGGCATCTTGTGGCCAGTCTCGGGCAAGAGATCGAAGCGATACACCATCTCGCCACGGCGAAACACCTTGCCGACCTGCCAGACGACGCCCTTCTCGACCATGCGCGCGCCGACGCCGAGCCGGTCCCAGACTTCCAGCGAGCGCTTGGAGAAGCAGATGGCGCGCGAGCCCTCGCCGATGCGGTCGGCGTCGTCGAGCAGCACGACGCTTTGGCCGCGCTGCGCCAGATCGATCGCCAGCGACAGGCCGACCGGCCCGGCGCCGACGATCACCACCGGATGGCGCGCCGGGTCCCGGCGGTCCTGATCCGGGTGGCGGCGATAGCCGAACTGGAAGGACTTGCGCTCCGCCATCGGCGTTCAGCCTCGCGGACGCTGCGGTCGCGGCAAATCGCTGGTCAAGGCGTCCTCCTGCATGATAGTTTCATTTGCAACCATCTAAGCCGGTGCCGAGCCGAGGCGCAACCCGGTCCGGGAGAAAATTTTGGTGAAGCTCGATCTGTTCTCCTTCCTGCCGTTTCGGCTCAACCGGCTGGCCGCCGAAGTCAGCACGGCGCTGGCGGAGGAGTATCAGCAGCGTTACGGCCTCGATATTCCGGGCTGGCGCATTCTCGCGACGCTCGGCTTTCGCGACGACGCCTGCACGGCGCAGTTCATTGCGCAGTGCACCCGCACGCACAAATCGACCATCAGCCGGGCGGTGAATGCACTGCTGGAGCGCGAATTGATCGAACGCGTCGAGAACGAGGATGATCGCCGCGAGCTGCGCCTGCGCCTCACGCCCGAGGGGCGCGCGCTGTATCACGAGCTGGTGCCGCGGCTGAAACGCAGGGAACAGGAGATCCTGTCGTGCCTGTCGGCGCGCGAGCGCGACAGCCTCGCCGACGCGCTCGGCAAGATCGAACGGCACCTCGACCTGATCCAGGCCAGCCATGGCCACGACGACGGGCCGGCCGTCAAACCCAAGGTCTCGGCGGGCTGACGGACCCAATCACGGCATTTCGGTGACCGATGGACGAACCTCTCCGCGTCGTGCCGCGACGTAAGCGACAGTGGCGAGGTCGGCCGATTGATACTATGAAGGCGACGATCGCATTCGGATCGCCTTCCGGCTTGCCCGGATCGGCGTCCCTTCAAGGATCGGCGTTGGAATGAAGCTCCGAGGTGCGCTACTCATCGTCCTCACTCTGCTGATGGCGTCCCCGCTCCCATCGACAGCCGCGGAGGATCGCGGCGCCCGCGTCGCGCTGGTGATCGGCAATGCGAAATATCCGGACGCCGAAAAGCCGCTCAAGCAGCCGGTCAACGACGCCCGCGATCTCGCCGACGAATTGAAGCGTCAAGGCTTCGACGTCGATGTCGGCGAGAACCTCAGCGGCGATGCGATGCGACGCGCCTTCGACAAATTATACACACGCACCAAGCCGGGATCGGTCGCGCTGGTGTTTTTCAGCGGCTTCGGCATCCAGTCCGGTCGGCAGAGCTACATGATCCCGGTCGATGCGCAGATCTGGACCGAACCGGACGTCCGCCGCGACGGCGTCAGCCTCGAAACCGTGTTGGGCGAACTCAACAGCCGTGGCGCCACCGTCAAGATCGCACTGATCGACGCGTCGCGACGCAATCCGTTCGAGCGCCGGTTCCGCAGCTTTTCGGCGGGCCTCGCGCCGATCATCGCGCCCGGCAATTCGCTGGTGATGTACTCCGCGGCGCTGAGTTCGGTGGTCGGCGACAATGGCGGCGACCGCAGCCTGTTCGTCACCGAACTGCTGAAGGAAATCCGCGTCCCTGGCCTTGGCGCCGAGGAAGCGCTCAACCGCACCCGCGTCGGCGTCACCCGCGCATCGCGTAGCGAGCAGGTGCCGTGGATCTCGTCGTCCTTGGCGAACGATTTCGCCTTCGTGCCAGCAACCGGGCAAGCAACAGCGGACGGCGCGACGCCAAAGCCCGCAACGGTTCCCGCCGCCGACGCCAAGGCTGCGCCACCTCCGACGATAGAGCCGAATAAGCCTGTCGACCTCGCCAAGCAGATCGATCTGCCGCAGCCGATCGACGTGCCGAAGGAACTCTCCAAAGAACTCGGCGCGACCAAGACCGGATCGCCTTCTGATCCGAAGCAGGACGACGAGAAGGTGCGGCTGTCGCTGCGCGACGACCCGACAGTGCAGAACCTCAGCAACCGCATCGACGAAAATCCGACGGACGCCAACGCGTTCTATCGGCGTGGGCAGGTCTATGCGAGCAAGGGCGCATACTGGTCGGCCATGAAGGACTTCGACGATGCGATCCGGCTCAATCCCCGCGACGTCGAGGCCTACAACAACCGTTGCTGGGTCCGAACCGTGATCAACGAACTGCCCGGAGCGCTCAAGGACTGCAACGAGGCGCTGCGGCTGCGGCCGAATTTCGTCGATGCGCTGGACAGCCGCGGCCTGCTCAACCTCAAGAACGGCCAGTACAAGAACGCCGTCGCCGATTTCGATGCCGCGCTGAAGATTAATCCGCGGCTGACCTCGTCGCTGTATGGACGGGGCCTTGCGCGGCAACGGCTCGGCCTGAAGTCCGAAGGCGATATCGATATCAATACCGCCAAGGGATTGGATCCGAATATTGTCAAGGAATACGCCGGCTACGGGGTCGAATGACCGCGCCATGGCCTGCGGGCATTGAACCTCAGCCGCCCCGGCTGCGACGACGAGTCGAGACGACCTGACCGGCCACGTAACCTGGCTGCAGACAGCGCCGAACGACGCAGAGGTATCGCCATGTCGACCACATCCAGCTTCGTGCTTGCCCGCACCATCCTCGCCATCGGCGCCATGGCGCTCGGCGCCGGCATCGCCGCCGCGGCAGACGATGCGACCGAAGACCAGATCCTGCGCGCGCTTGCGCCGAAGAAGCCGCTAACGCGCAGCCTGTCGGCCCCGCGCGCCGCCGATCCCACCGAAACGCAATTCGTCGACACGCTGCGCAACCGGCCGTCGCGGTCGCTCTCGCTCGGCGAACGCGAGCAGATCGCCACGCTGGCGAAGGACAAGCCGGCGATCGACCTCGAAATCACCTTCGACTACAACTCCGCCAATATCAGCCGGAAGGCCGCGCCGGCCGTCGAGGCGCTCGGCAAGGCGCTGTCCAATCCGGATCTGAAGGGATCGACCTTCGTGGTCGCCGGCCATACCGACAGCATCGGCAGCGAGGCGTATAATCAGGACCTGTCCGAGCGGCGCGCCGATACGATCAAGCGGACGCTGGTCGAGAAGTTCGGCATCGCCGGCAGCGATCTCGTCACCGTGGGCTACGGCAAGAGCAAGCCGAAGGACGCAGCGCATCCGGCCGATCCGTCCAATCGCCGCGTGCAGGTCGTCAACATGACCAGCCAGACGACTGCGGCGAAATGACTTGGGCCTGAGCCCCTCGCCCTCGCATCATCCACTTCCATCGCCCGGCTCGTCCCGGGCGACCCAGTATCCCGCGGACGATGACGGGAGGAGGCTTTGGTGCCCACCGCCACGCTGCTGGCAGAGCGCTTTTGCCCTTTTGCGGTGAGGTCGCCCTGTGTAGATTTCCGCAGCGCCATGAGCGGTTTGGCCGCGCATCGATCGACCCACAGGTGCGGCGCACCATCAGCCGAGATGTCATGAAGCATGCCGATGACGCGAGTGCGCCGATGACCGAGTTATGGATCAAGACGCCTCGGCGATCGTCACCGCGGCGCGGCGTGTCGCGCGCAGCGATCCTCGGCGCCTGCGCGGCCCTGAGCTGCTTCGCGAGCGTCATCGTGCTCGCTCCTTCATTCGCCGCCGAAAAAGCCGAGCCCCCGCCGAACGGCGTGCCGGTCACTGTCGCGAAGGCGACCAATGCCTGCTTTTCCGACATGGTCCGCGTCACCGGCTTCGTGGTGCCGCGCAAGGAGGCCGTGGTGATCGCCGATACGGAGGGCAAGGTCACCGAGGTGCTGGTGCGCGAAGGCGATGTCGTCACGGACAATCAGGAACTGGTCCGCCTGGTCGGCGCGACCGGCGCGCGCTCGCTCCGCGCCCCGGCCGCCGGACTGATCACCGAACTGCGCACCGCGGTCGGCGCGCCGGCCTCGCCGCTCGCCGGACCGGTCGCACGCATCGCCGTCGGTAGCGAACTCGAGGTCGAGGCCGAAGTGCCGAGCATCCAGGCGCTGAAGGTGACGCCCGGCGCGCCGGCACGGATCGGCCGCGACGACGGCCCGGATCTCGTCGGCAAGGTGCGGCTGGTGGCGCCGCAGATCGACCGCAAGACCCAGCTCGGCAAGGTTCGGATCTCCGTCACCAACTCGCCGGCCTTGCGCGTCGGCCTGTTCGTCAAGGCCACGATCGACGCGCGGCGCAGCTGCGGCGTCGCCATCCCGAGGCAGGCGGTCGATCATCTGAAGGTGCAGGTGGTGAAGGGCAACACCGTCGAGACCCGCAGGGTGAAGATCGGGCTGGTGTCGGACAGCAGCATCGAAGTACTCGAAGGCGTCCGCGAGGGTGAGTTCGTCGTCGCCGATGCCGGCACCTCGCTACACGACGGCGATCTGATCAAGCCGATCGTCCAGGACGAATTCGACCGATCGCGGGTGCGCTAAATGGGCCTCAACGTCTCCTCCTGGTCGATCCGGCATCCGCTGCCCTCGATCGTGTTCTCCATCATCCTGCTGGCGCTCGGCTGGATCAGCTTCACCAAGCTGGCGATCACCCGGCTGCCGAGCGCCGACATTCCCGTCGTCTCGGTCGCGGTCGCGCAGTTCGGCGCCGCGCCGGCCGAGCTCGAGGCGCAGGTCACCAAGACCATCGAGGACGGTGTCTCCGGTGTCGAAGGCGTGCGCCACATCGCGTCCTCGGTCACCGACGGTCTGTCCGTCACCACCATCCAGTTCGCGCTGGAGACCAACACCGACCGCGCGCTCAACGACATCAAGGACGCGGTGACGCGCGTCCGCGCCAACCTGCCGCAGAACGTCAACGAACCGCTGATCCAGCGCGTCGACGTGATCGGCCTGCCGATCGTCACCTACGCGGCGATCTCGCCCGGCAAGACGCCCGAACAGCTGTCGTGGTTCGTCGACGACGTCGTCAAGCGCGCGCTGCAAGGCGTGCGCGGCGTCGCCCAGGTCGAGCGCATCGGCGGCGTCGAGCGCGAGATTCTGGTGTCGCTCGATCCCGACCGGCTGAAAGCCGCCGGCCTCACCGCGCTCGACGTGTCGCGCAGGCTGCGCGGCACCAATGTGGATCTCGCCGGCGGCCGCGCCGAGATCGGCAAGAACGATCAGGCGATCCGCACCCTGGCCGGCGCCAAGACGCTGAACGATCTCGCCGGCACGATGATCAGCCTGCCGTCCGGCGGCGAAATCCGGCTCGACGATCTCGGCACCGTCACCGACACCATCGCGGACCGGCGCACGTTTGCGCGCGTCAACGGCGAGCCGGTGGTGGCGCTCGGCATCAAGCGCTCCAAGGGCGCCAGCGACGTCGTCGTCGCCGAGGCGGTGCAGAAGCGCATCGATGCGCTGAAGGCGCAGCATCCGGATGTCGACCTCAAGCTGATCGATACCTCGGTCGACTATACGAAGGGCAATTACGAAGCCGCGATCTCGACGCTGTTCGAGGGCGCGATCCTCGCGGTGATCGTGGTGTTCCTGTTCCTGCGCGACTTCCGCGCCACCGTCATCGCGGCGATCTCGCTGCCGCTGTCGATCTTCCCGGCGTTCTGGGCGATGGACATGCTGGGGTTCTCGCTCAACCTCGTCAGCTTCCTCGCCATCACGCTGTCCACCGGCATCCTGGTCGACGACGCCATCGTCGAGATCGAGAACATCGTCCGCCACATGCGGATGGGCAAGTCGCCTTACGAGGCGGCGATCGAGGCCGCCGACGAGATCGGCCTCGCGGTGATCGCGATCTCGCTGACCATCATCGCGATCTTCGCGCCGGCCAGCTTCATGTCCGGCATCGCCGGGCAGTTCTTCAAGCAGTTCGGCATCACCGTCTCGGTGCAGGTGTTCTTCTCGCTGCTGGCGGCGCGGTTCGTCACGCCGGTGCTGGCCGCTTACTTCCTCAAAGACGTTCCGCACGTGGAGAAACCGCCGGGCCGTGTGCTGCGCGCCTATACGCGGCTCGTCACCTGGTCGGTGAAGCACTATTACATCACCGTGCTGATCGGGCTCGGCATCTTCGCCGCCTCGATCTGGAGCATCGTGCTGCTGCCGCAGGGCTTCCTGCCGGCGCAGGACACGGCGCGTTCGGTGATGGCGATGGAGCTGCCGCCCGGCACCCAGATCGGTACCACCGAGAAGACCACCGAGCGCATCGTCACCATGCTGCGCAAGCGGCCGGAGGTGAAGAGCGTGTTCGTCGATGGCGGCCGGGTGCCGCCCGGCATTCAGGAGGTGCGGCGCGCCTCGCTGATCATCAACTACACGCCGAAGGGCGACCGTAAACTCACCCAGCGCGAACTCGAACTGGCGATCAGCAAGGATCTCGATCTGGTCCCGGACATCCGCTACTGGTTCCTCGACGAGAACGGCCTGCGGGCGATCGCGCTGGTGGTGACCGGCGCCGACAGCAACATCGTCAACAACGTCGCCCAGGAGCTGGCGGCGCAGATGAAGCGGATCCCGATCGTCTCCAATGTGATCTCTGAAACGTCGCTGGACCGGCCCGAACTGCGCGTCGTGCCGCGCGCCGACCTCGCCGCGCGGCTCGGCGTCTCGACCGAAAGCCTGTCCGAGACCATCCGCGTCGCGACCATCGGCGACGTCGGCCCGGCGCTGGCCAAATTCGACGCCGGCGACCGGCTGGTGCCGATCCGCGTCCAGCTCGAGGATAGCGCGCGCGGCGACCTGCCGACGCTGGAGCAACTGCAGGTGCCGATCTTCGGCGGCCGCGGCTCGGTGCCGCTGTCGGTGGTGGCAGACGTCAAGTTCGATCAGGGCCCGACCAGCATCGCCCGCTACGACCGCGAACGGCAGGCGACCGTCGCGGCCGACCTGCTCGGCAACGCCGCGCTCGGCGACGCGCAGAAACAGATCGCCGAATTGCCAGTGATGAAATCGCTGCCGAAGGGCGTCCGCGTCAGCCCGTCGGGCGATGCCGAGAGCCTCGCCGAACTATCCGACGGCTTCGCCACCGCGATCACCGGCGGCCTGATGATGGTCTATGCGGTGCTGGTGCTGCTGTTCGGCACCTTCCTGCAGCCGATCACCATCCTGTTCTCGCTGCCGCTATCGATCGGCGGCGCGATCGGCGCGCTGCTGATCACCGGCAAGCAGCTCACCACGCCGGTGTGGATCGGCATTCTGATGCTGATGGGCATCGTCACCAAGAACGCCATCATGCTGGTGGAGTTCGCGCTGGAGGCGATCCGCGCCGGCAAGAGCCGCGAAGAGGCGATCATCGACGCCGGCCAGAAGCGCGCCCGCCCGATCGTGATGACCACGATCGCGATGGTCGCCGGCATGATGCCGAGCGCGCTGGCGTTCGGTGCCGGCGGCGAATTCCGCTCGCCGATGGCGCTGGCGGTGATCGGCGGGCTGATCTTCTCGACCGTGCTGTCGCTGATCTTCGTGCCCGCCGTGTTCATGATGATGGACGACATCGGCCGCTTCTTCTGGCGCTTCGGCAGCAGGCTGCTGAGCCATCGCGGCGAGCCGGAAGGCGAAGTCCGGCGCTGATACGCGGGGATGACGCTAGCTTTGAGAACCTCGCGGCTTGCGTTGATACGCTCTGCGCTGCTGGATCGGCCGGTCGAGCCGGGCGATCACGTCGGAAGGCGGCGCAGCCCCATGGCACCACGTCGAAGCGCTCTATTTATCAAACAGCCACGCCTTCGCGATCTCGCGGCGCGATGCGCCCGAGGTTTGCCGCAGTCCCCTCGCCCTCCCTTGAAGAGGGCGCGCGGAACGCCGGGTGCCGATGCACCCGCGGCCTCGTGTGCATAAGTAAAAAGCACACGAGTCAGTCACCACGGTCACACCGGAGACCTCCGGCGTTCCGCGCGCGACGGTGTTAACGGCGTATGTCGCGCTCTCCCCGGCGGACGACACGGTTTTTCGTCGCCATCCCCGATAAGCTCTTCCCGGTCCGGATTTGGACGGGGCTGCTCCTCGGGTTGATGCCACGCGCGGCATCGGGACCACACGATTTGGCCGTCCGGCGCGGTGCCGTCGTCAGCGTGTCGGCCGTCGGGGTCATGGGGAATGCCCACCCTCCCCGCCGGCGTCTGCGCCTGGCGCCCCGCCGTCCATCGCCACCCGCCCCGCGAACCGTGACGATCGCGAAACGCCCCTCTCCTCGGGGCGGGTTGATGCGGACTATAGTCCTTCTAGGAATTTTGTCAAGAGCGCCCTCGGCATCAGCTCTTACTTAAATCATGCAGGGCAAACCCCTCGTTCGTCATTCCGGGGCACGCGCGCAGCGCGTGAGCCCGGAATCCATACCCCCCGCGCTCCGTGATGAAGCTCGAGCGCGGCAACGCTGTGCGCCACCGTGAGTCCACGGGATATGGATTCCGGGTTCGCGCTGCGCGCGCCCCGGAATGACGGCGGAGAGGTTGTTAGTTGAACATGAGCGCGGTCAGGCGCGCGCCTCTGCGGGAGCTTAGTGCTCCGCCGGTGTCATCGGCGCCTGCTCGTCATCGCAGACTGCGCGAGCTGCGCTCCGCGGGCTCAGCGTTGCTGGCTGCGGGCCATCGCTGTGAGGCGGCCCATGTTCTTCAGCAGGATGCGGCCGCGGTAGACGTCGAGGATGTCGTCCTTGCGCCAGGTCTGGAGCTGGCGGTTGACGCTCTCGCGCGCGGCGCCGACGAAGATGCCGAGTTGCTCCTGCGAGATGTGCACCTCGGACCCGAAATCGGCGGCGAGCGCGCACAGCCGACGTGCCAAGCGGACCGGCAGCGGCTGCTGCACCGATTCCTCCATGCGCTCACTCATCCAGCGAATGCGCTGACTGAGTAACCCGATCAGTTTTACAGCAACCTTCGGCTCGCGCTCGAGATGATCGAGGAAATCCTCGCGCCGCAGCTCGAACAGCTCGGTGGGCTCGCCCGCGGTGGCATCGGCGGTGCGGGTCTGGCCATCCAGCACGGCGACTTCGCCGACCAGCTCGCCCGGGCCGAGAAAATTCAGGGTCAGGCGGCTGCCGTCAGAGGCCGGAGCCTCGATCCGGATCTGGCCGTTGCGGACGCCGAACAGCGCGTCGCCTCGCTCGCCCTTCTGGAACAGGACCTCGCCGGCTGCGATCTGTCGCGTATGCGACAGTGCAGCGATCCGCTTCAGATCCTCGGTCCCCAACTCGGCGAACAATGGATTGAGCTTCAGCATCACCGCGAACTCCGACTGCGTATCCATCGCGATGATCATCTCCCCCTGCGTTGCGTAACAGTTAGCCGTAGCAAATGCAGAATGGTTCAATACAAACGTGGCTCCGGTCACATACTTTTGGCCGAGAGCGGCGCGATGTGCGGGGAGCGTTACCAGCGCCGCAGCGGCTTGCCGCACCGGCGGGATCGAACCGGCCCTGATCCGGCCGCACAAATGGATAACTCACGGCCCATGATCGGCGGCGGATGCGACGCCGCAGGCGGGACAACGACATGCGACTATCCAGAATGGCCGGCCTGGTAATTGCGGTGCTGATCGCGGTGGCGGCGGTGCTGCTCACCGTCGGAATTCCGTCCGGCGCAATCACCTCGGCGATCGAGGCGCGGGTCGCCCGCGACACCGGCTACCGGATCGCCATTGCCGGCAGCAGCAAGGTGAGCCTGTTTCCCGGCTTCAACCTCACACTCACCGACGTCACGATCGACGATCCGAACAACCGCAGCCCCGACCGCCGGCTGACCATCGCCAGCCTGCGCGCCGCGCTGCCGCTCGCCAGCTTGATCTCCGGCGCCCCGCAGGTGACCGAGCTGGCGCTAACCCGGCCGGTGCTCCGCGTGCCGCTGATCCGCGACGCCGCCTCCGCGGCCGTCCGGCCGCCGACCGCGACACCGCCCCGGACCAGCGCGGTCGCGATCGCGCGCATGACGGTGAAGGACGGCATGGTGATCATGGCCAACACGGCCGATGGCGTCGAAGACCGGATCGACGGCATCGACGCGGCGATCGATGTCGATGCGCAACGCCGCGTCATCGCCAGCGGCGGCGCGCTGCTCGGCGGCAGGCCGGCGACATTCGACATCAAGGTGGACGCGGCCGCTGATGCGCAGCCGGCGCCGGTCGAGCTGAAATTCGCCGCGCCGGATCTGCTGAACGGCGCCATCGCGGCGAAGGCCGAGGTGCGGCTGCGCGGCTCGCTGCTGCAGATCAACGGCCTGTCCGGCACGCTCGGCGACGGCGCGTTCAACGGCTGGGCCTCGGTCGATCTCGCCGGCAAGCCGCAGCTCAAGCTCGACCTCGATTTCCAGCGGCTCGATCTCAGCGACGCGCGCCGACAGCCGGCGCCGGCTGGCGCGCCGTGGAGCGATGCGCGCTTCGACCTCACCGGCCTCAACTATCTGGATGCGCAGCTCCGGCTGTCGGTGGCCGAACTCAATCTCGGCGCGGCGCATGTCGCGCCGGCATCGATCGACGCCAGGCTGGCGGGCGGGACGCTGACGGCGCAGTTCGCGCAGCTCGGCGTCTATGGCGGCGAGGCCTCGGGCGAGCTCTCGATCGACGCCAAGCCACGCATCCCGGCGACCACGTTGCGGGCCAGCTTCAAGGACGTACGGGCGCGGCCGCTGCTCGCCGGGCTCGCCGATTTTGACCGCATCGACGGCAAGCTGCAGGCGGAGATGGCGCTGCGCGCCGACGGCGACAGCGTCCGCGCCATCATGGCGACGCTGGACGGCACCGCATCCGTCACTGTGCGCGACGGCGAGATCCGCGGCCTCAATGTCGCACAGATGATCCGGCGCCTGACCACGGCGCCGCTGTCCGGATGGGAGACGAACGCCACCGAGATCACCGATCTGACCGAACTCGCCGCCTCGTTCCGGATCGCGCGGGGCCAGGCCGAGACCGCCGACCTCGCGCTCGCGGGACCGCTGGTGCGGATGACCGGCGCCGGCACGATTGATCTCGGCGCCAAAGCGCTGGCGCTGAAGGTCGAGCCCAAGCTGGTGCTGACGACGCAGGGCCAGAGCCCGCAAGCCCAGAGCCCGATCTCGGGCGGCGGCTCCTCTGGCGAACCGGTCGGGCTCGGCATTCCGGTGGTGATCGACGGCCCGTGGGCGTCGCCGCGGATCTATCCCGACACGGCCGGGATCCTCGACAACCCCCAGGCCGCCTATGAGCGGCTGCGCGAAATGGGCCAGGGCCTGTTCGGACCACGCGGCGGCAGCGGCGGCTCCGGCCCCACGGATGCCGACAGCTCGCTCGGCGAGAGCATCGGCCGGCTGATCCAGCAGGGCCTGCAAAGCGGCGGCAGCGGGCGACCGCCACCGCCCGGCACGCCCGGCCGACCGGGCGCCGACCCGGATGTGAACGGGATCATCAAGCAGCTGTTCGGCCGCTGATGGTCGCTCGCCACCCGATGACCGGTGGCGTGCCTCCGGCGGACGGATGCGTTAGGGTTCAGGCATGGGATGCGAAGGATCGACGATGACGACCATGATGGCGAACGGCTGCGGACCATGGCTGCGCGCCGCAAGCATGCTTACCCTCGCGGTGCTCTGCGGCACAGCGCCGGCGCGCGCGGCGGACGAGGCTGAAGCTGCCGCGGCGAGGGGCCAGGCCGTCACCGTGCTGAAGGCGACCAAGGCGTGCTTCCCGGCGATCGTCGATGTCTCGGGCTTCGTGATCCCGCGCGATGAAATCTCGGTGCGTCCCGACCGCCCCGGCGCCCGGGTCACCGACGTTCTGGCCGAGCCCGGCGAGACCGTGACGCAGGGCCAGCCGCTGGCGAAGCTGGCCGCCGACGCCGGCGGCGGCACGGTGCAGGCGCCGGTCGCCGGCCTCGTCTCCGGTTCGACCGCGGTGATCGGATCGCCGGCCTCCGCCAAGGGCGAAGCGCTGTTCACCATCATCTCGCGCAACGAATTCGATCTGGTCGGTCAGGTGCCGACCCGCAGCCTGCCGCAGCTCGCCGCCAACCAGACGGCGACGGTAAAGATCGTCGGGATGCAGGAGGACATCGAAGGCCGGGTGCGGCGCATCTCGCCGACGGTGGAGCCGAACAGCCAGCTCGCCAGCGTGTTCGTCGGGCTGAGCTCGACCAAGCGGCTGCTGGCGAACGCCTCGGGGCGGGCAATGATCAAGACCGGCGAGAGCTGCGGCATCTCCGTGCCGCTCACCGCCGTGCTCTACAGCTCCGCCGGCACCGTGGTGCAGGTGGTGCGGCGCCAGACCATCGAGACCAAGCGGGTCGAGGTCGGACTAATGAACGGCGGCAATATCGAGATCCGCGAGGGCCTGCAAGAGGGCGACGTCATCGTCGCCCGCGCCGGCGCACTGCTCCGCGAAGGCGATACGGTGCGGCCGGTGGTGGCCACCGCCGAGCCCGCGGCGGAGTGATCCGGCGCCAGCCCGACGGGCGTCAGGCGGCGCGGACGGTGCCGAGGAAGCGGTCGAGCTCGAGCCGCAGGCGGCTGCCCTCGGTCGACAGCAGCTTGGCGGCCGACAGCACCTGCGCGGATGCCGAGCCGGTCTCGGTGGCCTCGTGCTGCACGCTGGCGATGTTCGACGACACCAGTTGCGTGCCATCGGCGGCCTGCTGAACGTTGCGGGAGATCTCCTGGGTGGCGGCGCCCTGCTCTTCGACCGCCGCCGCGATGGTCGACGCGACCTCCGACAGCTCCTCGATGGTCCGGGAGATTCCGCCGATCGCGTCCACCGACTCCCTCGTCGCCGCCTGGATCGCGAAGACCTGCTGGCCGATTTCGCCGGTCGCCTTTTCGGTCTGCGCCGCCAGCGCCTTGACCTCGGAGGCGACCACCGCGAAGCCGCGCCCGGCCTCGCCGGCGCGCGCCGCCTCGATGGTGGCGTTGAGCGCCAGCAGATTGGTCTGGCCCGCGATCATGGTGATCAGTTCGACGACATCGCCGATCCGCGCCGCCGCAGAGGACAGTTCGCCGACCTTTGTGGTGGTGGTACGCGCCTGATCGACCGCGGCGCCGGCCATCCGGGCCGACGACTGCACCTGCCGGCTGATCTCGCTGACCGACGACGACAACTCTTCGGTCGCCGACGCCACCGACTGCACATTGGTGGACGCCTCCTCGGAGGCCATCGCCACTGTGGTGGCGAGCGCCTGGGCGTGGTCGGCCGTCGAGGTCAGCGACGCCGCCGAGGCTTCCAGCTCGGTCGAGGCCTGCGAGACGTTGTTGACGATGTCACCGACCGCGAGTTCGAACTCCGCCGCCAGCCGGTTCATATCGGCCTTGCGCTGTTCGGCCTGCCGCGCCTCGGTCGCCGCCTGCTCGGCGCGCAGCCGCTCGGCTTCGATCATGTTGGCCTTGAACACGTCGACCGCCCCGGCCATCTCGCCGATTTCGTCGCGCCGTCCCACGCCGGGGATCACCACGCTGAGATCCGAGCGGGCCAGTTGCACCATCGCCCGCACCATGCCGGCGATCGCCTTGGTGATCGACCGCGCGATCGTCAGCGACAGCGTCGACACGATCAGCACCGCCAGCGCCAGCGTGATCAGCATCCAGCGCCGCACGTTGCTGATCGTCTCCTCCTGCTCGGCCTGGGCCGAGGTGGCGCGCTGGCGCACGTCGGCTTCGATCCGCTCGATGATCGGCTCGATATCCGCATAGGCCTTGGACATCGCCGCCGCGCTCTGCGCCGACTGCTGCGACGCCTCGGACCAGGCCGTGAACTGCGCCCGATAGGCCTTCAGCTTGTCCAGGATGTCCGCCTTGAGGGCCGGCGCGAGGTTCGCGGCCTCGACCGTCTTGGCGAATGTCGCCGCCGCCTTCTGGAAGGCGTCGACATAGCTGCGGTCCCGGCGCAGCATGAAATCCTTCTCGTGACGCCGCATCATCAGCATCGCACTGGTGAGAGCCGGCTCGTCGATATCTTTCAGCTTGGTCTCGATGTCGTGCACCGCGGCGCGCAGCCCTCCGTTGAGGCCGAGCTTCTCATTGAGCCCGAGCCGGATCTCGGTCTGCACCGTGGCGTCGAAGTACTTCTGATACTCGGCGAAGCCGCTGCGCAGACGACCAGCCTCACCGGCCAATCGGTCGAAACCGCGCTCCCGGGTCTGTGCCGCGAGCTGCTCGATTTCGTGCCCGATCATCTGGCCGGTCGCCTGGTGACGCTTCGACGACGCTTCATCCCGCCGCAGCAGGAAGTCCTTCTCCGAGCGGCGGACGTCCAAAAGATCCCGCGCCAGCTTGGCATTGAGGTCGAAGATGCTGCGGACGCCGTCGGCAAAGACGTGGGAGCGATCCTGCGAGTTGCTGCCGACCAGATAGATCCCGCCGAACACCGCGAGACTGAAAAGGCCGATGGCGCCGATCAGAACAATCTTATGACTCAACCGGAGGGAGAACATCTGCATACGGGCGCCTTTCCGGCACTGCTATTAATGGTTGCAAATCCGTCATAATCATCAATGAGTAGTTAGCGCGTTTGATTAAATGAAGCGTAAAGGTACCATAAGACCGACGCCTTGACGCGTGATGCCGACCGATGACGGAGCCACGGGCCTCGCGCGCGCCGAACTCGCGCACGGCCGCGTCACAAGCCATATGGTGAAGACAAGTGCGTCGCCGCCGCTATCAGGGCGGCCTGTCCAGCAGAAGGCCGGTCGCAGCAAGTACACCTCGCGCCAGGGCAGTCGCATCCGTCGCACGCGGGCGCTCCGCCTCGACAGCCGGGACGCAAGCAGACCTGCCAGACCAGAAGCTGGATCGGAGAAGGATCGCGCGGAATTGAATCGACCTGCCGCTGCAGTTCGCGGCGCCGGCACACCCTTGCGGCGCGTGCCGGCGATCGATCAGGCGGCCAGCGCGAGAGGCCGCGGGTGAGCGTGCTCGCGGTCGGCGAACAACGCGTAGTACAACGCATAGGCCCAGCCGATTCCGGTCCAGCCGAGCAGCAGATTGCCGAAATAGAGCGGCCATTTGTATTCCACGTTCCGGGCGAACCCGATCAGCATCGGACTGCAATACAGAACGGCGGACATGAGGTAGAGCGTCCATACGATCGCCGGCAGGTTGGCGTCGTAGGGCAGTTCACTGAAGGTGAGCATGTTTGGGTTTCTCCGCAGATGGGGTCAGATCGGCACCATCCTTTCCCCTTGGGCCGCGAGCGGCCGCACGGATCACGCGCGAGGGATATCGTTGCCGACAGCCTGCGAAAGACGCAGCGCAGCAAACTTTGTTTTGAATCAAATCACGCCCGACGCCCCATTGCGGCAATTGCGCGCGGACGGACGACGATCGCTTACTAACAGGTATCAGCAGGCCGTTTGCGATAAGTATCGTGATTAGTGATACAAGGACGCGAACGACTTGACCAACACCCTCTCCGCGCCACCCCGAGCCAACGGGTCGGCGCGAAGCACCGCCCGATGGACACGATCCGCGAAGCAATCCAAAGCCGTGCACGGGACTGGATTGCTTCGCTTCGCTCGCAATGACGGGGGCTCAAGGGCGGCTCTTTGAAGAGTGCGGGCCGCGTTCCGTAGGATGAGTTACGCGGCAGCAAAATCCATCACGTGCATCGCAGACGGCAGACGTGGGTTTCGCTGCGCTCGACGCGCTAAGGATTGACGCAAGTACTACGCACTCCGCGCCAGTGCGCCGTCGATCATCGCGACGGCGTTGGCGAGGCCATAGACCGCCACGAAAGAGCCGAAGCGCGGCCCCTTTTCCTGGCCGAGCAGCACCTGGTACAGCATGTTGAACCAGTCGAGCGACACGCCGGGCTTGCCGTCCTTGGCGGCCTTCTTGTGGTCGAGGAACGGCTCGCGGCGGCCGATCTCGTAGACCACGTCCTGGATCGCCTCGGCGGTGGCGTCGGCCGGGAGCTGCGACAGCGCATCGCGCAGATCCTGCAGCGCCGCGCGCTCGGCGTCGGTCGGATCGCGGAACACCTTGGTGGGCGCCACGAAGTCGCGATAGTAATTAATCGCGTAGCCGACCATGTCGTCGAGCTTCGGATGCGACTGCGGCGTCACGCCCGGCCGGTAGCGGCCGATGAAACCCCACAGCGTCTCAGCGTTCTCGGCGTTCGACGACGACACCAGCGTCAGCAACAGCTGGAACGTCACCGGCATGTCGGCCTTCGGCGGCTGGCCGCCGTGTATGTGCCAGACCGGATTGGCGAGCTGCTGCTTGGCGTCCTGCCGGGCGAAGCCGTCGAGGAACTGGTAGTAATCGTCGACGTTGCGCGGGATGACGTCGAAATACAGCCGCTTCGCCGCCTTCGGCTCGCGATACATGAACAGCGACAGCGATTCCGGCGAGGCGTAGCGCAGCCACTCGTCGATCGTCAGGCCGTTGCCCTTCGACTTGGAGATCTTCTGGCCCTTGTCGTCGAGGAACAGCTCGTAGTTGAAGCCCTCGGGCGGCGTGCCGCCGATCGCCTGCGCAATCTTGCCGGACAGCTTCACCGAATCGATCAGATCCTTGCCGGCCATCTCGTAATCGACGCCGAGCGCGGTCCAGCGCATCGCCCAGTCCGGCTTCCATTGCAGCTTGCAATGCCCGCCGGTGACCGGAACGGTGACACGCTCCTTGGTCTCCGGGTCGTCGTACGACACCGTGCCGGCCTTGACGTCGTGCTCGACGATCGGCACCTGCAGCACCACGCCGGTGCGCGGGCAGATCGGCAGGAACGGCGAGTAGCTCGCGGCGCGCTCCTCGCGCAGCGACGGCAGCATGATGGCCATCACCTTCTCGAGCCGCTCCAGCACCTTCAGCAGCGTCGCGTCGAACCGTCCGCCCTTATAGTACTCGGTGGCCGAGGCGAACTCGTAATCGAACCCGAAGGTGTCGAGGAAGGCGCGCAGCCGCGCATTGTTGTGCGCGCCGAACGACTCGTGGGTGCCGAACGGGTCCGGCACGCTGGTCAGCGACTTGCCGAGGTTCTGCTCGAGCAGCTCCTTGTTCGGCACGTTGTCCGGCACCTTGCGCAGGCCGTCCATGTCGTCCGAGAACGCCAGCAGCTTAGTCTTGATCTTGTCGTCGGTCAGCACGCGGAAGGCGTGACGCACCATCGTGGTGCGCGCGACCTCGCCGAACGTGCCGATATGCGGCAGGCCCGACGGGCCGTAGCCGGTCTCGAACAGCACCTCGTCCTTGGGCTGCTTCTTCAGCCGGTTCACCAGCGCGCGCGCCTGCTCGAACGGCCAGGCGTTGGATTGTTCGGCGAGCGTGCGCAGATCGGACGCGCTGGGCAAATCGGTCGTGGTCATCAACGTCTCCAACCGCCGGCAGGCGGGTGCTTCAAGTCCATCGTGTCGGCTCAGAACGGGCTGACGGAGAAATAGCGCAGCCACAGGTCGGTATAACGCCCCTTTTCCCAGAGGCGAAACAGCGCCCAGTTCAACGACTGGCGCAGCAGGTCGTTGCCCTTGCGCACCGCGATGCCGACGCCTTCGCCGAAATAGCGGCTTTCGGTGAACGGGCCGCCGCTGAAGGCGCAGCAATTATCCGAATCGGTGCCGTTGATCCAGAACGCCAGCGAGATCGCGTCGCCGAAGATGAAGTCGACCTCACCGCGCTTCAGCCCGCCGCGCAGCGCCTCGTCGTTGGGATAAGAATGCAGCTCGGCGTCGGTGAACATCGCCTTGAGATAGGCCTCGTGCGCCGAGCCGGCGATCGCCCCGACCTTCTTGCCCTCGAGATATTCCGGGCGGATCTCGGGCATCACCGCATCCTTGCGGGCGACGAAGCGGCCGGGCGCGCGATAATAGGGATCGGTGAAGTCGACCTTGGCGCGGGTCTGCGGCGTCACCGCCAGCGACGCGATGATGGCGTCGCCGCGATTGCCGGCGAGCGCGTCGAGCAGCGTCTCGAACCGGCGCATCTGCACCGTGCAGGTGACCTTGATCTCCTCGCACAGCGCCCGCGCCAGATCGACATTGAAGCCGGCCGGATTGCCGTCGGGGCCGGTGTAGTTGAACGGCGGATAATCGGTCTCGGTGAGGAAGCGGATCACCGTGAGGCGGGACAGGTCGGGCCGCTCCGGCCGCCGCCGCGGGTCCCAGAATCCCGGCACCGCATGCGCGGTCACGGCGGCCACCGCCTTGGCCTCCGGATCGGGCTCGGCAGCTTTGGCGCCATGACCTGATCCGAATCCAGCACAGAGCACCGCCGCCGCGAGCAGGCAGCCGCGCACGCCGGCCAATCGGCCGTTGATGACCAATTCAATCCATGGTTGCATAACGAGGGTCCGCACCGGCGGTCTTATAGACCATCCGGCGCGAGACGCGAGTGCAGTTTGCGTAAGAGTGCTTCATGGTGGACGTCGCCCCCACCGACCCCAGCGATGCGTCGGCACCTGCCGGCGGCGTCGCCGTCAGGTCGCCGAGATCGCGCGGGCGTCGGCCGTTCGTACGCCACGACACTAGCGGGGCGGATGCGCCCGCCTTCGACCAGCAGCCGGTGTCCGAGCCGCAATCCGCGATCGAACTGGATTGCCTGCGGGGCCTGCTCGCGCCGGCCGTGCTGCGGTCCGCCGAGCAGCGCGCGCAGCAACTGGGAATCGGCGCCGACCAGGTGCTGATCCGCTGGAGCGTGATCGACGAGGCCGCCTACCTGGACCGGCTGGCGCGACATCTCGGGATCGCGCGCGAAGATTTCGCCGGGCTCGAACGACGCGACATCGCGCTCGGCGATGACCAGATGCGGTTCGCCGCAGCCGCCGGCATGATGCCGCTCCGAACAGACGGCGAGCTGGTCTGGACGGTCGCGCCGCGGCGGATCGGGGCGCGGACGCTGTGCGAGAAGCTGCAACGGGATCCCTCGCTGGCCGCTCAGTTTCGACTCGCGACCGATCGCTCCCTGCAGGCGTTTCTGGAACGGAGCAGCCCCGGCCTCGCCCGGCACGCCTGCTTCGGCCTGGCGCGTCTTGATCCGAGCCTTTCGGCTGCGCCTCCCGCAGGCGAGCCGCGCTGGCGATCGGCCGTCAAGCGGGCGGCCGGCGCAGCGCTCCTGATCGGTGCGTTGCCGCTGCTGGCGACGTTCGCCTGGGGAACGCTGCCGGCGCTGTTGTTTCTCAGCTTCATCGGGCTGCGGCTGCTCGCAAGTGTGCAGCCGCTCCCTCCGCCATCACGCCCGGCACGCTGGCCGGACGCGGCGCTGCCGACCTACACCGCCATCGCCGCGCTGTATCGCGAGGCTTCGTCGGTCGCGGCGCTGGTCGAGGCGATCGAGGCGCTCGACTACCCGCGCGAGAAGCTCGACATCATCCTGGTGGTCGAGCCCGACGATCTCGCCACTCGCGCCGCCATCGCCCGGCTGAAGCGTGGGCCGCATCTGCGCGTGCTGGTCGCCCCGGCGGCGGCGCCGCAGACCAAGCCGAAGGCGCTGAACTACGCGCTGCCCTTCGTGCGCGGCAGCATGGTGACGGTGTTCGACGCGGAAGACCGCCCCGCCCCAGGCCAGCTTCGCGCCGCGCTGGACGCGTTCGCTCAGGCTGGCCCGCAGGTCGGTTGCGTACAGGCGAGCCTGCAGGTCGACAACACCACGCACAGCTGGCTGTCGCGGCTGTTTCTCGCCGAATATGCCGGACAGTTCGAGGCGGTGCTGCCCGGCCTGTCCCGCCTCGGCCTGCCGCTTCCGCTCGGGGGTTCGTCGAATCACTTCCGCACCCACGTACTGCGCGCGGTCGGCGGCTGGGACGCCCACAATGTGACCGAGGACGCCGACCTCGGCTTTCGGCTGGCGAGGTTCGGCTACGCGTCGATCAGCTTCCCGTCCCGCACCTGCGAGGAAGCGCCGATCGGCTTCCCGGCCTGGTGGGGACAGCGCACCCGCTGGATGAAAGGCTGGATGCAGACCTGGTGGGTCCATATGCGCCGACCCGTGCAATTCCGGCGCGACGCCGGCTGGCGCGGCCTGCTGACGCTGAACCTTTACGTCGGCGGCGGCGTGTTGTCGGCGCTGATGCACCTCCTGCTGCTCGTGAAACTCGCTGGGGCCGGCTGGGCGCTGGCGTGGAGCGGCACGACCATCACCAGCGAGCCCTCGCTGTGGTTCCACGGCCTGACGATCGCGGCCGGCTATCTCGGCAGCGCGGTGGTCGCGGCGATCGGGCTGAGGCGCATTGGACGAGTGCGCGATGCAATCTGGCTGCTGGCGCTGCCGCTGTACTGGATCGGCCTGTCGCTCGCCGCGTGGCGCGCGCTCTTCGAACTGGTGTTGAAGCCACACCATTGGCAGAAGACCGAGCACGGCATCGCCGCGCGCGAGCCGATGCCCGCGAAAGCCGGCCGTGGCGTCAGAGATACCGCTTCAGATCCGCCGCGGCCTCGTCGGGCTTCCGCTTGAGGTTGAACGGGGCGACGAAGTTGCCGTTCTTGTCCATCAGATAGATCAGCGCGGTGTGGTCCATCGTGTAGTCGCCGTCCTTGGTCTCGACCTTCTTGGCATAGACCCGGTAGGACTTCTCGATCTTGTCGGTGGCCTCGCGGCTGCCCGTCAGGCCCTTCAGATGCGGATCGAAGCTCGACAGATAGTCCTTCATGGCCGCCGGCGTGTCGCGCTCCGGGTCGACCGAGATGAAGTAGGCGTTGACGCGGTCGGCATCCTTGCCCATCGCCTGCAGCACCTGCGAGATCTCGAACAGCGAGGTCGGACACACGTCCGGGCAATGGGTGAAGCCGAAGAAGATCAGCGTCGGCTTGCCCTTCAGGCTCTGCTCGGTGACGGTCTGGCCGTTCTGGTCGGTGAGCTGGAACGGACCGCCGATTGACGACGGCGCCGCGACCTTGTTGAGGCCGCCGAGCAGCCACAGCACCACCACGAGGCCGACCACCAGGCTGCCGGCGAACGCCGCGACGATGACGAGCGGGCGGGTGGATCGGGGAGCAGCGGCCATGGCGGGGTCCTCGCGTCGAACACCGGTCGACGAAGCGAGTCCGCGCCCGGCAGGGCACGCGGCACGCGGCCGCGAATGCCGCACCCATAGAGCGAGGGGCCGCGGCGGGCAAGCGCCACACCGCCGCGCCGGATCACGTCATGCGGAGCGGCGCGGCTCGCTTCAGCGCGAGGCCGACGCCTGGGCGTCCATGTAGCAGGGACGATACATCGACATCAGCTGCTTGCCGCGCAGGAAGATCATCTGCCGCGTCAGCCCGCCACGCTTGGCGATCCAGCGCCGGATCTCGGCCGGATACATCGTGTAGAGCATGTGGGTGGCTTCGGGATTGGTGATCGCCCGGCCGTTCGAGCCCATGTCCCAGGCGGCATGGAAGCCGAGATTGGCGCGCGAGGTGACGCAGATCTTGTCGTGCGGTACGGCACCGAGCACGATGGTGCAGGCCGACGCGCACAGGCCGTCGATCACGACGGTTTCGCCGGAGGTGCGCAGGCTCTGGTACTTGTCGACGTAGGTTCCGATCCGACCGCCGCGATCGTCGGCGATTCGGACCACGGCGTGGCTCGATCCCATGCCGGCGACCAGGAGCAAAGCCGCAATCAACCCCGTCAGCAATCTCATGGCCCGCCCCGATTAGTTCGCTTCCAATGTCCGAACAGCCCGGTGATGCAGGGTCGCTGATTCAGGACATCGTCAGCGTGATTTCGGATCGGATGTTTGTCCAGATCGCAACCATGGCTCGACTTAAATTCAAATCGAGTGTTGCAGGCGGGCTGCACCCGTCGCCGCGCGAGGTCCCAAACTGAAACATCGCAGCGGCGAAAGCCGTTGACCGCTGATCATCGCGCACGCTTCAATCGGTTCCGAAGGGGAACGCTCATGACCACAGATGCGGACGTGATCGTGATCGGCGCGGGACTCGCCGGTCTGGTCGCTGCGACCGAGATCGCCGACGCCGGACGCAAGGTGATCGTGCTTGATCAGGAAGGCGAACAGAATTGCGGCGGCCAGGCGTTCTGGTCGTTCGGCGGTCTGTTCCTGGTCGACTCGCCCGAGCAGCGCAGGCTCGGCATCCGCGACAGTTACGACCTGGCGCTGCAGGACTGGCTCGGCGCCGCCGGCTTCGATCGCGACGAAGACCTGTGGCCGCGGCGCTGGGCCGAAGCCTATCTGGCATTCGCAGCGGGCGAGAAGCGGAGCTGGCTGCGCGCGATGGGCCATCGCATCTTCCCGGTGGTCGGCTGGGCCGAGCGCGGCGGCTACGACGCAATGAGCCACGGCAATTCGGTGCCGCGCTTTCACGTCACCTGGGGCACTGGCCCGGGCCTGATCGAGCCGTTCGTGCACCGCGCTTACGCCGCGCTGGCCGCTGGCCGGCTGACCTTCAAGTTCCGCCACCGCGTCGATTCGTTGATCGTCACGAACGGCGTGGTCGAAGGCGTCAGCGGCGCGGTGCTCGAGCCGACGCAAGCCGAGCGCGGCGCCAGCAGTTCGCGCACCGTGGTGGACGACTTCACGCTGCGGGCGCAGGCCGTGATCGTGGCGTCGGGCGGGATCGGCGGTAATCACGAGCTGGTGCGGCAGAATTGGCCGCAGCGGCTCGGCACGCCGCCCCGGCGGATGATCTCCGGTGTGCCCCAACACGTCGATGGCCGCATGCTCGGCATCACCGAGGCGGCCGGCGCGCGGCTGATCAACCGCGACCGGATGTGGCACTATGTCGAGGGCCTGCAGAACTTCGCGCCGATCTGGCCGCGCCATGGCATCCGCATCCTGCCCGGCCCCTCGTCGATGTGGTTCGACGCCACCGGCAAGCGGCTGCCGGCGCCGCTGTTCCCGGGCTCCGACACGCTCGGCCAGCTCCACGCCATCATGGCGACTGGATACGATTACTCCTGGTTCGTGCTGACGCAGGCGATCATCAAGAAGGAATTCGCGCTGTCGGGCTCGGAGCAGAATCCGGACCTGACCGGCAAGAGCTGGCTGATGACCGCACGCCGCGCCACCAACAAGGGCGCGCCGGCGCCGGTCGAGGCGTTCAAGCAGAACGGCGCCGATTTCGTTGTGCGCGACAATCTGCCGGATCTGGTCGCGGCGATGAACGCGCTCAGCGGCGACAACCTGCTGAGGCTCGACGACCTGCGCAGCCAGATCGAGGCGCGCGACCGCGAGATCGACAATGCCTTCGTCAAGGACGCGCAGGTGATGAACATCCACAATGCGCGCCGCTACATCGGCGACCGGCTGATCCGCACCGCCAAGCCGCACAAGATCCTCGACCCGGCCTACGGCCCGCTGATCGCGGTGCGGCTCAACATCCTCACCCGCAAGACGCTCGGCGGCTTCGAGACCGATCTCGATGGCCGCGTGTTCGGCACCGGCGGCGCGATCATGCCCGGCCTCTACGCGGCGGGTGAAGCCGCCGGGTTCGGCGGCGGCGGCATGCACGGCTACCGCTCGCTGGAAGGCACCTTCCTCGGCGGCTGCCTGTTCTCCGGCCGCAACGCCGGACGCGCAGCCGCAAAGGCGGTGGCCTGACACCACGCGCCAGCATTCGCAGCGACGATTAGCTGCGATCGCAAACGCTTCGCGATACGCCCGACCTGCGGATGATTACCGGGGCGCGCACGCGCGACACGCGATTTAATTCAAGATTAGTAACAATGTCGGACTACTCATCCATACTTCATCGGTCGCTCACTGCCCTGTCAGCGACGACCGCTAATGTTCGGACTCGAACCATTCGTCGATCCAGGGTCTCGGGACTTTCATCCGGGACCGAACGCTCGCGCGGCGCGGGCGGACTACCGCTCATTGCAGTCGAACGCCCCGTCAGCGTCAGGAACCATCATGCTCCGCCTCCGCCTCAGTCATAAAATCAATTCGATCGCCGCCGTCGGCATCCTCGGCGTGCTCGCGCTCGGCGCGCTGTACATGATCGGAAATGCCACCGAGCAAGCCGCCCTGACGCAGGACGAACGTGCCCGCTCGCTCGGCGACCGCAACATGCGGATGCAGATCGCGATGCTGGAGCAGCGCCGCGCCGAAAAGAACTTCATGATCCGCAAGGAGGAGAAGTATGTCGCGCAGTATCGGGAGATCGGGGACACGATCAAAGCCCTGATCGACGACATGATCCGGCATGCCGAAGCCGCAGGGCAGCAGGACCTCGCCGGCAATCTGAAAACGATCCAGGCCGGCTACCGGGACTATGACGAATATTTCGGCCAGCTCGCTGCCGCGCAGACACGGCTCGGCCTGACCGAAAACCTCGGCCTCGAAGGGGGGCTGCGCAAATCGGTCCGCGACATCGAGAGCGCCCTCGGCAATCTCGACGAGCCGAAACTGACCGCCACGGTGCTGATGATGCGCCGGCACGAGAAGGACTTCATGCTTCGGCGCAATCCCAAATACGCCGACGACATGAAGCAGCGCGCCGCGCAGTTCTCGACCCAGCTTGCCGCGTCGGACCTGAGTGCGGCCACCAAGGCGGAGCTCACCCAGAAGTTCGACGCCTATCAGCGCGATTTCGCGGCCTGGGTCGAGAGCGCCCGCGCCATCACCGAGGCCGAGGCCGCGATGGTGAAAAGCTTCCGGGCCATCGAACCGGTGGTCGTCGGCGTCGCCACCACCATCCGCCAGGCAGGAGAACGGGCTCAGGCGGCCGCCGCCGTCGCGCGCGAGACGACGACCCAGCGGATGCAGATCGCGATCGTGCTCATCATCCTCGCGGTCAGCGCGCTCGGCCTGCTGATCGGACGCTCGGTATCGCACCCGCTGAAGGGGCTGACCGGCGGATTGAAGGAACTCGGAGCCGGCAATTTCGACGTCGTGTTGCCCGGCCTCAATCGCACCGACGAGATCGGCGACATGGCGCAGGCGGTGGAGTCGTTCAAGATCCTGGCGCAGGAGAAGGCCCGCGCCGAGGCCGAGGCCAAGGCCGAGCAGGACCGGCTCGCTGCCGAGCAGCGCCGGCGTGACATGCATCGGCTCGCCGACCAGTTCGAAGGCGCGGTCGGCGAGATCGTCGAGACGGTGTCGTCGGCCTCGACCGAGCTCGAAGCCTCCGCGACGACGCTGTCCAGCACCGCGCAACACGCCCAGCAGTTTACCGTGCTGGTCGCCTCCGCCTCGGAGGAAGCCTCGACCAACGTGCAGTCGGTGGCGTCCGCGGCCGAAGAGATGAGCTCCTCGGTCAACGAGATCAGCCGGCAGGTGCAGGAATCGGCGCGGATCGCCGCCGAGGCGGTGTCGCAGGCACAGGAGACCAACGAACGCGTCAGCCATCTGTCCGAGGCCGCAGCGCGGATCGGCGACGTGGTCGAGCTGATCAACACCATCGCCGGGCAGACCAACCTGCTGGCGCTGAATGCGACCATCGAGGCGGCACGCGCCGGCGACGCCGGGCGCGGCTTCGCCGTGGTGGCGAGCGAGGTCAAGATCCTCGCCGAGCAGACCGCGAAAGCGACCGAGCAGATCAGCCAGCAGGTCGGCAGCATTCAGAGCGCCACGGACCAGTCGGTGGCGTCGATCCGCGGCATCGGCACGACGATCTCGCGGATGTCGGAGATCGCCGCCACCATCGCGTCCGCCGTCGAGGAACAGGGTGCGGCGACGCAGGAGATCTCCCGCAACGTCCACCACGCCGCCGAGGGCGCTCACCAGGTCTCGGTCAACATCGTCGAAGTGCAGCGCGGTGCCGGCGAAACCGGTTCGGCTTCCGCGCAGGTGCTGACGGCCGCGCATTCGCTGTCGCACGACAGCACCCGGCTGAAGGACGAAGTCGCACGTTTCCTGCGTACGGTCCGCGCCGGCTGATCATCCCGACGCGCGATCACTAACAAGTCTCCAACGCCGCTGTGCACGCGCTGCGCAGCGGCGCAAGCCGCCGTTAATGATCTCCGTAAAGGTTGATTTTGCTTCATCGTTGACGGCGCTCAGCAGCGAACCCAATGATCGCGTCCGAATTATCACGCCCACAGGGACGCCAACCATGTCACGCACCACCATTGCTTTGATCGTTTCCGCCGCGACCGCCGCCGTGGTGGCGCCGACCGCCGCCTCCGCCTGTTATGGCTGCTACGCACCGCCGCCGTGCCAGACCTGCTATCAGCAGCAATATGTGCCGCCGCAGTATCAGTCGGTGCAGGAAACCGTGATGGTCGCGCCGGGCCGCGTCGTCGCGCATCGGACCCCGCCGGAATATCGGACCGTGATGGTGCCGAAGACCGTGATGGTCTCGCCCGGCGGCGTCGAATACGAACGCGTCCCGCCGCAATACGCCACCCGCGAACGCGTCGAGATGGTGTCGCCCGGCTATACCACCTACGCCCCCGTCCGCCCGCGCTGCGGCAGCTGCGGCTGGTAAGGCGTCTCACCGCCCGTCATTGCGAGCGAAACGAAGCAATCCAGAAGCCCAGTGCACCGGGGCTGGATTGCTTCGTCGCTTCGCTCCTCGCAATGACGGAGATCGGGAGACGTGTATCGATTGCTTCCGCTACGCGCTGAGCTTGGTGTGCTCATCTCAACTCGTCATAGCCGGGCTTCGTCCCGGGCGTGACGGAACCAGACGAGCCACTCGTTGCCAGCGGGCGCCAGCGATGACGACGAAGGCTAGGCCCGCCGATACGGCAGTTTCCAGCCTTCGAGCCTGCGCAGGCCAGGTTCGCGGCGTTCGAGCCACCAGCCGTATTGCTTGGGCCAATCGGCGAACACCTGATCGTCGGCCTCGGTGAGTTCGAGCTGGGCGTGCAGCGCCCAGTTCGGATCGAACAGCGCTTCGCGACCGATCCCGACCAGATCGGCCTGGCCCTGCTCCACGACTTCCTCCGCCTGATCCGGATGCAGGATCAGCCCGACCGCGATGGTCGGCACCTCGGCTTCCTTGCGGATGGTTTCGGCGAACGGCACCTGGAAGCCATAGCCGCGCGGAATCCGGTTCGCCGTCGCCGAGCCGAGCAGGCCGCCCGACGAGCAGTCGATGATGTCGGCGCCGCGTGCTTTGGCCTCACGGGCGAACACGACGGAATCGGCCAGCTCGATGCCGCCCTCGACGCCGTCCACCGACGAGATCCGGACCGACAACGGCAAAGTATCCGGCCACGCCGCCCGCACCGTCTCGATCACCTCCAGCGGAAACCGCATCCGGCCGGCACGGTCGCCGCCATACTGATCGGTCCGCATGTTGGACAGCGGCGACAGGAACGAGTGCAGCAGATAGCCGTGGGCGCAGTGCACTTCGAGCATCTCGAAGCCGGCCTCGACCGCGCGCAGCGTCGCGGCGCGCCAGGCGTCGAGCAGTTGGTCGAGCTCATCCTCGGACAGTTCCTGCGGCGTCAGCCAGCCCTCTTCCATCGGGATCGGACTCGGGGCGACGATCGACCACGGCTGGTCGCCGCGTGCCCGATCCTCCGCGGTCAGCGCGGCGTTGCCGTACCACGGCCGCTGCATGCTGGCCTTGCGGCCGGCGTGCGCGAGCTGGATCGCCGGCACCGCGCCGTTATCGCGCAGGAATGCGGCGATCCGCTCCAGCGGCTTGATCTGCCCGTCATGCCACAGTCCGAGGTCGCCATGAGTGATGCGGCCGTTCGCCGTCACCGCGGTCGCTTCCACCATCACGATGCCGGCGCCGCCCTGGGCGAACTTGCCGAGATGGACCAGGTGCCAGTCGCTGGCGATGCCGTCGACGGCCGAATACTGGCACATCGGCGAGATCAGGATGCGGTTCTTGGCGGTGATGCCCCGCAGGGTGAAGGGGCGAAACAGCGGCGGCTGCGACATCGGACACTCCACAGCTCTGAAGATCTGACGAATTTATAGGCATCAGGATCTGCACTGCGGCGGCCGCAGCGTCAATCGCCGGGCCGCGATGCCGCGGGCCCGGACGGCTGCGCCACGGCCGCGTCATGCGTTTACCGACCTCGGTCAATTGCTTGCAGTCATTGTGAAATCAGCCCGCTTTGGACTATCGTCGGAGGATGTCCCTGATCACCCGACGCCGCACGCTCCGCCTCGCCGCCCTGACGGCCGCCCTTCCGTTTCTGCCGTTGTGCCGCGCCGCGGCGCAGGGGCTCTATCCGTCGCGGCCGGTGCGGATCGTGGTGCCGTTCGCGGCCGGCGGCGTCGCCGACGTCACCGCGCGGCTGGTCGCCGACAAGCTCGGCGCCAAGCTCGGCAACCGCTTCTACATCGAGAACCAGCCCGGCGCCGGCGGCATTGCGGCGGCCCGCACGGTGATCTCGTCGCAGCCCGACGGCTCGACGCTGGCGCTGCTGTCCAACGGCACCGCGATCAGCGTGTCGCTGTTCAAGAAGCTGCCGTTCGATCCGGTGAAAGACTTCATGCCGGTCTCGAGCCTCGGCGTGTTCGACTTCCTGTTCGTGGTCCGCGCCGACGCGCCGTTCAAGACGATGGAAGATTTCATCAAGGCGGCGAAGCAGAACCCGGGCCGCTACAATGTCGGCACCATCAATCTCGGCAGCACGCAGAATCTCGCGGCCGGCATGTTCAGGACCGCCGCTGGAATCGATTTCGTCACCATCCCGCATCGGGGCACGCCCGAGGTGCTGGTGTCGCTGCTGCAGGGCAATGTCGACGTGGCGATTGACAGCTATTCGGCGCTGAAGGGCAACCTCGTCGACAAGAAGATCCGCGCCCTCGCCGCCTCCGGGCCGCTGCGCTCGAAGATCACGCCCGACATCCCGACGCTGCGCGAAAACGGACTGGAAGTCAGCATCGAATCCTGGAACGCGCTGTTCGCGCCGGCCGGCACGCCGCCGGCGGTGATCAGCACGCTCAACGGCGCGCTGCAGGAGATCCTCGCCGATCCGGCGTTGAAGAAGCAATTGCTGGAGCTCGGCATCGACGCGCGCGCCTCGACACCCGATCAACTCGCGGCGCGGCTGAAGGCGGACATCGACAAATGGAAAGCCGTGATCGACGCCTCCGGGATTGAGAAACAGTGACGGCCCGAACGGCCGAGGCATCCCGATGAATCTGAAGCAGCTCGAATACTTCATGCGGGTCGCCGAGCTCGGCTCGTTCAGCAAGGCGGCGATGATGCTGGACATCGCCCAGCCGGCGCTGAGCCGGCAGGTCCGCGGGCTGGAGACCGAACTCAATCAGCAACTGTTCCTGCGCAACGGCCGCGGCGTCGCGCTGACGGAAGCGGGGCGACGGCTGTTCGACCACAGCGTCGGCATCATGCAGATGGTGGCGCATGCCCGTGAGGATCTCGGCGCCAGCCGCGGCGCGCCGGTCGGCCGCGTCACCATCGGGTTGCCGCCCTCGATTGGCCGGCAATTGACCCTGCCGCTGATCGACCGCTTCAAGCGCGAACTGCCCGCGGCGCGGCTGGCGATCGTCGAGGGGCTGTCGAGCCACATCGTCGAATGGGTCACCACCGGCCGTGCCGACGTGGGGCTTGTGTACAATCCGGACGCGCAGTCCGGCATCGAGATCACACCGCTACTGCAGGAGCCGCTCGGCCTCGTCAGCTACGTGCCGCCCGCGCAACGCGGCCGGGCGGCGCCGCCGCTGCCGTTCAAGGAGCTGGCCGACTATCCGCTGATCGTGCCCGAGCGCGTCCATGCGATGCGCCGGCTGCTCGAGACCCAGGCGGCGCTCGCCGGCGTCAAGCTCGACATCGCCTGGGAAGTCTCAAGCGTGCCGTCGATCATCGAGCTGGTGTGCGCCGGCTATGGCCACGCGGTGCTGACCGCGAGCGGCGTCGCCGCCTCGCCGCGCGGCGCCGAACTCAGCCTGCGCAAACTGGTGTCGCCCGAAGCCACCAGTGCACTGTGCCTCGCGGTGTCCGCCACCAAGCGGCCGACCCCGCTGGCGCAATACACGATGGGACTCTTGACCGAACTGGCGCGCGGCCTGCCGGGCTGACACAACGCTCATCTGCCGGAAAGGCATGGCGTCATGCTGTCGCCATGCCTTAACCCGATAGCTGTTATTGATACGGCACGGTGGCGCCTGCGGCCCACTGCGGCCAAGATAGAATGAACAAATTCCGGGAAGGAAACGGATGCAGACCGCGATCCCCTGCCTGTTCATGCGCGGCGGCACTTCGCGTGGCCCGTTCTTCAACGCTGCCGATCTGCCGCAGGACATCGCGACGCGCGACAAGGTGCTGCTTGCCGTGATGGGCTCGCCCGACCGCCGCCAGATCGACGGACTCGGCGGCGCGCATCCGCTCACCAGCAAGGTCGGCATCGTGTGCAAGGGATCGAAGCCCGGCGTCGATCTCGACTTCCTGTTCGCGCAGCTCCAGCCCGACAAGGACACGGTCGATACCACGCCGAACTGCGGCAACATGCTGGCCGCCGTAGTGCCGTTCGCGCTCGAGACCGGCATGATCAAGCCGCAGGGCGACACCACCACGCTGCGCGTGCTGACGCTGAACACCGACATGCAGTGCGACATCACGGTGCAGACGCCGGGCGGTCACGTCTCCTACGACGGCGACGCGCGGATCGACGGCGCGCCCGGCACCTCGGCGCCGATCAAGATCAACTTCCTCGACACCGCCGGCTCGGTCGCGCCGAGCCTGCTGGCGACCGGCAACGTCCGCGACGTCATCGATGGCGTCGAGGTCACCTGCATCGACAACGGCATGCCGCTGGTGATGTTCAGGGCTGAAGCCGTCGGCCGCACCGGCTACGAGAGCGTCGAGCAGCTCAATGCCGATACCGAGCTGAAGGCACGGCTGGAGACGCTGCGGCTCGCCTGCGGCCATGCCATGCAGCTCGGCGACGTCACCAAGAAGAACTACCCGAAGATGACGCTGATCGCGGCGCCGCGCGCCGGCGGCAGCATCTCGACCCGCAGCTTCATCCCGCACGTCTGCCACGACGCGATCGGCGTGCTCGCCGCCGTCACGGTCGCGACCGCCTGCGTGCTGAAGGGCAGCGTCACCGAAGGCATCGCGGTGGTGCCGGAAGGCACCGTCAAGCAGATCTCGGTCGAGCACCCGACCGGCGAATTCTCGGTCGAGATCGAAGTCGATCCGGCCAACCCGCAGAACGTCACCCGCGCCGCCCTGCTGCGCACCGCGCGGCTGCTGATGCGCGGCGAAGCGATGGTGCCGGCGGCGGTGTGGGGCGGCAAGGCAGCCGGCGATGCAGCGTTGCGGCGGGCGGGAAGTATGCGCGCATGACAATTGGCCGCCACTGCGAGGGGCACCCTCCCCTGGAGGGGGAGGGTCGCTCGCGCAGCGAGCGGGGTGGGGTGGCGAAGAGTTCATCCACCGTGCTCGCGGCTCACCCCACCCCGGCGCGCACCGCGCTTCGCGCTGTACACGCCGACCCTCCCCCTCCAGGGGAGGGTGAAGAAAGCTCTATGTGCAGGGATACCCGATGATCATCGACATTCACGGCCACTACACCACCGCGCCGAAGGCGCTGGAGGATTGGCGTAACCGGCAGATCGCCGGCATCAAGGATCCGTCCGTGATGCCGAAAGTGTCCGAGCTGAAAATCTCAGACGACGAGCTGCGCGCCTCGATCATCGAGAACCAGCTCAAGAAGATGCAGGAGCGCGGCAGCGACCTCACGGTGTTCTCGCCGCGCGCCTCGTTCATGGCGCACCACATCGGCGACTTCAACGTGTCGTCGACCTGGGCGGCGATCTGCAACGAGCTGTGCTACCGCGTCTCGCAGCTGTTCCCGGACAATTTCATCGGCGCCGCGATGCTGCCGCAGTCGCCGGGTGTCGACCCAAAGACCTGCATCCCCGAGCTGGAGAAGTGCGTCAAGGAGTACGGCTTCGTCGCCATCAACCTCAATCCCGATCCATCGGGCGGCCACTGGACCTCGCCGCCGCTGACCGACCGGCAGTGGTATCCGATCTACGAAAAGATGGTCGAGCTGCAGATCCCGGCGATGATCCACGTCTCGACCAGCTGCAACGCCTGCTTCCACACCACCGGCGCGCATTATCTCAACGCCGACACCACCGCTTTCATGCAATGCGTCGCCGGCGATCTGTTCAAGGATTTCCCGGAGCTGAAATTCGTCATTCCGCACGGCGGCGGCGCGGTGCCGTATCACTGGGGCCGCTTCCGTGGTCTGGCGCAGGAGATGAAGAAGCCGCTGCTCGAAGACCACGTCCTCAACAACATCTTCTTCGACACCTGCGTGTATCACCAGCCGGGCATCGACCTGTTGAACACCGTGATCCCGGTCGACAACGTGCTGTTCGCCTCGGAGATGATCGGCGCGGTGCGCGGCATCGATCCGCGGACAGGCTTCTACTATGACGACACCAAGCGCTACATCGAGGCGTCGACCATCCTGACACCGGCCGAGAAGCAGCAGATCTACGAGGGCAACGCCCGCCGCGTTTATCCGCGGCTCGATGCGGCGCTCAAGGCGAAGGGCAAGTAATCATGACTGTACGGATGAACGATCTCGGTATCGTCAAGCGCAACATCAGCCGCGCCGACAAGGCGGCGACCACGAAGCTGTCGCGCTTCGGCGTCGCCACCGTGCACGAGGCGATGGGCCGCGTCGGCCTGATGGCGCCGTATATGCGGCCGATCTATCCGGGCGCGCATATCTGCGGCACCGCCGTCACCGTGCTGCTGCAGCCCGGCGACAACTGGATGATGCATGTCGTCGCCGAGCAGCTGCAGCCCGGCGACGTCGTGGTCGCGGCCTGCACGGCGGATTCGACCGACGGCTTCTTCGGCGATCTTCTGGCGACCAGCTTCCGCGCCCGCGGCGCGCTCGGCCTGATCATCGACGCCGGCGTGCGCGACGTGCGCGATCTCACGGAGATGAAGTTTCCGGTGTGGTCCAAGGCGATCCACGCCAAGGGCACCGTCAAGGCGACGCTCGGCTCGGTCAACATTCCGGTGGTCGCCGCCGGCGCGCATGTTACGCCCGGCGACGTGGTGATCGCCGATGACGACGGAGTGGTGATCGTGCCGGCCGCGGTGGCGCAGATGGCGGCCGATGCGGCTGAAGCCCGCGAGGCCAACGAGGCCGACAAGCGCGCCAAGCTGGCGTCAGGCGTGCTCGGCCTCGACATGTACAAGATGCGCGAGCCGCTCGAGAAAGCTGGCTTGAAGTACATCGATTGATGAGCAGCGATCCGAAACAGTGGCTGGTCGGGATCGTTGGTTACGGCGAGGTCGGCAAGATTCTCGCCGAGGATCTGCGCGCGCAGGGCGTCAAGGTCGCGGCCTATGACGTCAAGCTGAACGACGACCGCGGCGGACCGCTGCGCGAGCACGCAACTCGCCACGGCGTGACGCTGACCTCGTCGCACGCCAATCTGGCGGCGCGCAGCGACTTCCTGATCTCCGCCGTGACGGCGAGCCAGACCGTCGCGGTCGCCGAGGCCTGCGCGGCTGCGCTGAACCAGGGCACCTGGTTTCTCGACTTCAACTCGGCGTCGCCCGGTGCCAAGCAGCGCGCCGCGGCATTGATCGACGGCGAACACGGCCGCTATGTCGAAGGCGCGGTGATGACCTCGGTGCCGCCGTATCGGATCAAGGTGCCGCTGCTGCTCGGTGGCCGGCACGCGGCCGAACTGGCGCCGCTGATCAATACGCTCGGCTTTGCCGCCAAGCCGGCCAGCGACAAGCTCGGCGTCGCCTCCGCCACCAAGATGTGTCGCAGCATCATGATCAAGGGGCTGGAGGCGATGGTGATCGAGAGCTTCACCACCGCCCGCGCCTACGGCGTCGAGGACGCGGTGATCGCCTCGCTACAGGAGACGTTTCCGCAAATCGATTGGGAGAAGCAGGGCGCGTACTTCTTCCAGCGCGTCATCGAACACGGCCGCCGCCGCGCCGAAGAAGTCCGCGAAGTCGCCGAGACCGTGCGCGACGCCGGGCTGACGCCGTGGTCGGCGCAAGGCACCGCCGAGCGCCAGGCTTGGGTGGCGGATCTCGCCGATGAAGGCCTGTTCGGAAAACGCGGCGACAAGGGCTTCGCGCGCAGCGCCGACTGGCGGACGGAGGCGGATCGGATCTTGGCGAAGGTGAAGGACGAGACGAAAACCTAACGCCGAAGTAACTGGCGGCTTGGCGGCAGGACTAATTGGCCGCTCTGCGGTCGCACTATTTGGCCGCGGCGCTCGTGGCTTCCCCTCCCCCTTGCGGAGAGGGTCGGCCGAGCGAAGCGGAGGCCGGGGTGGGGGTCCACGAGTCGCAGTGCTTGTGGCACCCCCACCCCCGACCCCTCCCCGCAAGGGGGAGGGGAGCGGACGAGGCGAGACAAATACGATGACTTCAACGAGCGCCTTGACCCGGCGCTGACTTGGACGAGTAACAAGAATGACCTTCGAAAAGACCCCCGGCTGGCTGGACTGGTACCAAGGCCCCTCGAAGCCGACCTTCAAGGTGCCGGCGGGCGCGGTGGATGCGCATTGCCACGTGTTCGGCCCTGGCGACGAGTTTCCGTTTGCGCCGGAGCGCAAGTACACGCCGTGCGATGCGTCGAAGCAGCAACTCTACGCGCTGCGCGATCATTTGGGCTTTTCCCGCAATGTCGTGGTGCAGGCGACCTGCCACGGCGCCGACAACCGTGCCATGGTCGATGCACTTGTGAACTCCGGCGGCAAGGCGCGCGGCGTCGCGACGGTGCGCCGCAGCGTCAGCGATGCCGAGCTGCAGGCGATGCATGATGCGGGCGTGCGCGGTGTGCGGTTCAACTTCGTCAAGCGGCTGGTCGATTTCACCCCGAAGGACGAACTGGTCGAGATCGCCGAGCGCATCAATAAGCTCGGCTGGCACGTGGTGATCTACTTCGAGGCGGTCGACCTGCCCGAGCTGTGGGACTTCTTCACCGCGCTGCCGACCACCGTGGTGGTCGATCATATGGGGCGCCCGGACGTCACCAAGCCGGTCGACGGCCCGGAATTCGAGCTGTTCGTCAAATTCATGCGCGAGCACAGCAACGTCTGGTCGAAGGTGAGCTGCCCGGAGCGGCTGTCGGTGTCCGGCCCGCCGGCGCTGAACGGCGAGCAAAACGCCTATCGCGACGTGATCCCGTTCGCCCGCCGCATCGTCGAGACGTTCCCGGACCGCGTGCTGTGGGGAACCGACTGGCCGCACCCGAACCTGAAGGACCACATGCCCGACGACGGCCTGCTGGTCGACTTCATCCCCCACATCGCGACCACGCCGGAACTTCAACGCAAACTACTGGTCGATAACCCGATGCGGTTGTATTGGCCGGAGGAGAAATGATCCGACTGCTCCGGCAACGCGCACGGACCTCACCTCTCCCCGCGTGCGGGGAGAGGTCGACCGGGTTCGCACAGCGAAGCCGGTCGGATGAGGGGGCGTCTCCGCAAAGCCGAGCCGCTCAGACTCGCGGAGACGCCCCCTCACCCCACCCCTCTCCCCGCACGCGGGGAGAGGGAGCAACAGCAGCCCGATTCAACTAACAAACTCCAGAGGAGAGACCGCCATGCCCCTCGACAAACCCTACAAGGACGTGCCCGGCACGACGATCTTCGACGCCGACATGTCGCGCCAGGGCTATCACCTGAACCAGTTCTGCATGTCGCTGATGAAGGCCGAGAACCGCTCCCGCTTCAAGGCGGACGAGCGCGCCTATCTCGACGAGTGGCCGATGACCGAGGATCAGAAGCAGGCGGTGCTCGCCCGCGACCTCAACCGCTGCATCTCGCTCGGCGGCAACATCTACTTCCTCGCCAAGATCGGCGCCACCGACGGCAAGAGCTTCCAGCAGATGGCCGGCTCGATGACCGGCATGACCGAGGAAGAGTATCGCAACATGATGATCAACGGCGGCCGCTCCGCCGAAGGCAACCGCTACATCGGGGAGAAGAAGTAATGGCTCGGATCACCGCCAGCGTTTACACCTCGCACGTCCCCGCCATCGGCGCAGCGATCGACATGAAGAAGACCGGCGAGGACTACTGGAAGCCGGTGTTCGCCGGCTACGAGTTCTCCAAGGAGTGGCTCAAGAAGGAGAAGCCGGACGTCATCTTTCTGGTCTTCAACGATCACGCCACCGCGTTCAGCCTCGACCTGATCCCGACCTTCGCGATTGGCACCGCGGCCGAGTACACGCCGGCCGACGAAGGCTGGGGCCCGCGCCCGGTGCCGAAGGTGATCGGCCATCCGCGGCTCGCGGCGCACATCGCCCAGTCGGTGATCCAGGACGATTTCGATCTCACCATCGTCAACAAGATGGACGTCGATCACGGCCTCACCGTGCCGCTCAGCCTGATGTGCGGTGAGCCGCAGGCCTGGCCCTGCCCGGTGATCCCGTTCGCCGTCAACGTCGTGCAATATCCGGTGCCGTCCGGCCGGCGTTGCTACATGCTCGGCCAGGCGATCGGCAAGGCGATCCGCTCCTACGACGAAGACCTCAACGTGCAGATCTGGGGCACCGGCGGCATGAGCCACCAGCTCCAGGGCCCGCGCGCCGGCCTGATCAATCGCGAATGGGACAACGCCTTCCTCGACCAGCTGATCAACGATCCCGACGCGCTGTCGAAGAAGCCGCATATCGACTACGTCCGGGAGGCGGGCTCCGAAGGCATCGAGCTGGTAATGTGGCTGATCGCGCGCGGCGCGATGAGCGACGTCGCCGGCGGCGCCAAGCCCAAGGTCGCCCACCGTTTCTATCACGTCCCGGCCAGCAACACCGCGGTCGGCCACCTCATTCTGGAGAACGCCTGACATGGCAAAGAAGATCAAGGTCGCCCTCGCGGGAGCGGGCGCGTTCGGTATCAAGCATCTCGACGGCATCAACAACATCGACGGCGTCGAGGTGGTGTCGCTGATCGGCCGCCGGCTGGAGCCGACCCAGGAAGTCGCCAAGAAATACGGCATCGCGCACGTCTCGACCGAACTGTCCGACGCGCTGGCGCTGAAGGACGTCGACGC
Source organism: Rhodopseudomonas telluris (assembly GCF_042432815.1). Lineage (NCBI taxonomy): Bacteria > Pseudomonadati > Pseudomonadota > Alphaproteobacteria > Hyphomicrobiales > Nitrobacteraceae > Rhodopseudomonas > Rhodopseudomonas telluris. The sequence continues at coordinate 283,469 of NZ_JBHLWM010000001.1, read as the reverse complement.
CGTCATCCTGTGCACGCCGACCCAGATGCATGCCGAGCAGGGCCTCGCCTGCCTCAACGCCGGCAAGCATGTCCAGATCGAGATCCCGCTGGCGGACTCGCTGGCCGACGCGCAGGCCGTGGTCGATCTGCAGAAGAAGACCGGTTTGGTGGCGATGGCCGGTCACACCCGCCGCTTCAATCCCAGCCATCAATACGTGCACAAGAAGATCAAGGCCGGCGAACTGAACATCCAGCAGATGGATGTGCAGACCTACTTCTTCCGCCGCACCAACATGAACGCGCTCGGCCAGCCGCGCAGCTGGACCGATCATTTGCTCTGGCACCACGCCGCCCACACCGTCGATCTGTTCGCCTATCAGGCTGGCTCGCCGATCGTGAAGGCCAACGCCGTGCAGGGCCCGATCCACAAGGATCTCGGCATCGCGATGGACATGTCGATCCAGCTCAAGGCCGCCAACGGCGCGATCTGCACGCTGTCGCTGTCGTTCAACAATGACGGCCCGCTCGGCACCTTCTTCCGCTACATCTGCGACAACGGCACCTACATCGCCCGCTACGACGATCTGGTGAACGGCAAGGAAGAGAAGATCGACGTTTCGAAGGTCGACGTCTCGATGAACGGCATCGAGCTGCAGGACCGCGAATTCTTCGCCGCGATCCGCGAAGGCCGCGAGCCGAATTCGTCCGTTGCCCAGGTGCTGCCCTGCTACCAGGTGTTGCACGACCTCGACCAGCAGCTCGCCCAAGGCTGAGCCTCAGCGCGTCATTGCGAGGAGCGCACGCGACGAAGCAATCCAGCCCGGAGCACGGAACTGGGTTGCTTCGCGGAGCCTGTCATCGGGCCGGCCAAAGGCCGAACCCAGTGGCTCGCAATGAGGAGGACAAATCTCTTCTGCTACTCCGTGACCCGGATCACGCCCGGGGCACCTGTTTCGGCGGGGAACCATCGGAAGCCCGTCAGGTTAGTTCCAGCATCGGCCGTTGCGTGGCCGGCGAGGAGGTAACCGATGTTCGAGCGTGGCATCAGGCGTTCCAGCGGCGTTCGCGCCGTGGCGATCGCGACCGTGGCGGCGATTGGGCTGGCCGGCTTGCAGCCGACCGTGGCCGTGGCTGCGCCCCAGGCAGCCGACAAGGCGCCGGCCATATCCCGGCACGACATCACCGATTTCAGCGCCCGCAAGAAGCGTTATGTGCGCCGGGGTGGCGGCGGCGGCAACGCTGCGGCAGCGGCGGCCTTTGCCGGCATCATCGGCACGGTGGGAGCCATCGCGGCCAGTCAGGCGCGCCGGGATTACTACGAGAACCGTTACTATGGCCCGGGCTACTATGGACCAGGCTACGGCTATTATGGTGGCGGACCGGGCTACGGCTATTATGATCCTTACTGATCACTTCCGCAGGACGGAAAGCTGCGCAGCTGCGGCTTTCCGTCTTTCGTACGTTGCGCTGAGTTAACGCCACCGACATCCAGTTGCGCTAGGCTGACCGAATGAGCGATTCGGTCGAACGGCTTTATCAGGCGGTGCTGGCGGCGCGGGATCTCGATCCGGCGACGTCGCGCACGGCGCGCCTGTTTCGCAGCGGCTCCGGCAAGATGGCCAAGAAGCTCGCCGAGGAGGCGATCGAGGTGGTCATCGACGCCATCAACGGCGACCGCGAGGCGGTGGTCCGCGAAAGCGCCGACCTGATCTACAATCTCACCGTCCTGTGGGCATCGGCCGGCGTGCGGCCCGAAGACGTCTGGCAGGAGATGAACCGTCGCGAAACCCTGCTGGGGATCGCCGAGAAGCTTCCCAAGCCGGGCGTGAAAGTCGCCAAGCCGACGCTGCGTCCCGCACGGCGGCCGATTGCCGCAATCGAGGCCAGGGCCGCCCGGAAGCGGCACTGATGGCCCCTGTTTCGGCCGGCCGTCATATTTGTGGCATGGACAAAGCGGCGCCGGGATGGTTGATCCCGGCCCATGCTGAGACGAATCTACGACTGGTGCATCGACGCCGCCCATAAGCCCTATGCGCTGTGGATCCTCGGAATGGTCTCCTTCGCGGAGAGTTCCTTCTTCCCGATCCCGCCCGACGTGATGCTGATCCCGATGTCGCTGGCGCGGCCGGAGCGGGCGTGGTTTTACGCCGGCCTGTGCACCGTGACCTCGGTCGCTGGCGGCGTGGTCGGCTATGCGATCGGCGCCCTGCTCTATGACTCGGTCGGCCATTGGCTGATCCAGCTCTACGGTTACGGCGACAAGGTCGAGGCGTTCCGCGCCGGCTATGCGCAATGGGGCGCCTGGATCATCCTGCTGAAGGGCCTGACCCCGATCCCCTACAAGCTGGTGACCATCACCTCCGGCTTCGCCGGCTACGACATCTGGTCGTTCATCTTGTTCTCGATCATCGCCCGCGGCGGCCGGTTCTTCATCGTGGCCGTCGTGCTCAACCGCTGGGGCAGCGTGATCCGCGAGCAGATCGAAAAGCGCCTGACGATGTGGGTGACGCTCGCCGCCGTGCTGCTGGTCGCCGGCTTCGTCATCGCCGCCCGGCTGGTGTAGTCCGCGTCTGACTACCTCGACCGGCTCGACATCATCGACGAAACGGTGGCCCAGTTGCTGGCCTGTCAGTTAACTAGCAAACCGGTTTGCGCGAAGATTCCACAGCGGTTGCCGGATAAGGCTCCAAGCTCATCGGCGCGGGGCACCGCCCGCGGCCCGGTGCGTCATTCCGGCCCAAACCGTTGAAGGGAGTGCGGCTTGTTCTGCGGTAAAGGGACGACGCGGCGTTCGGCGCCCGGCGACTCTCCGGTGCGGTTTGTGTCGCGCGACGCCTCGACTGCCTTACCCCCGTCAACACAGCCGCGTAAGCTACGCCGATGCTGCTATCGATCGCTCTATGTCCCCCCGCCCGTCTTCGCGGTACCCTCATGGCTGCGCTGGTCGTCGGGGTGGCCGGGATCCATCCCGCCTGGAGTCAGCCGTCGCCTCCCCCGCCCGAGGCGGCGCCTCCCCGTGAGAATCCGGGATTGGTCAATGAGATCGGCAAGCTGCTGAAAGACTCCGGTTCGCTGCTGACCGATCCTGGCTCGCTGCTGCCGAGTTTCGCCCGGCCGGACAATAAGCCTGACGCGCCGGCCGCCGTCCCGCCGCCGCCCGCACCCGCGGCTCAGCCCGCGGTGCCTGCGCCGCCAGCCGCGCCGGCCCAGCCGGCAGCTGTCCCACCAGCTTCCCCGCCGACCACGACGTCGCTGGTGCCTGCCATGATCGATGGTCGCCAGGTCTGCCCGAGCACGGCCAGCGGGGGAGCCGACTGCGCCACAGCCGCGACGATCCTGTGCCGATCGAAGGGCTACCAGCAGGGCCGCAGCCTCGGCGTCGATGCCACCGAGAAATGCTCGGCCAAGGTGCTGATCCCCGGCCGCGCCCGCGAGCCCGGGGACTGCCGGACGGAAAATTTCGTCACGCGGGCTTGGTGCCAGTAACGGACCGAAATTCTCCCGCGCTTGCGTCGAACCGCTGGGATTTGCGTAAAATCCGCCTTGCAGGCGTGTTCCTCAATTGCTTTTGTGTCGCCGCGGTTGCACCGCCAAACACAACAAGAGGAGACATCCGGAATGCCCATGCCTGCATTGTTCAAAGGCCGTCTGTCGATCCCGGTGATCGGCTCGCCGCTGTTCATCATTTCGACGCCCGATCTGGTGATCGCGCAATGCAAGGCCGGCGTGGTCGGCTCGTTCCCGGCCCTCAATGCGCGCCCGGCGGCGCTGCTCGACGAATGGCTGCACCGCATCAAGGAAGAGCTCGCCGCCCACGACAAGGCGCATCCGGACCGCCCCTCGGCGCCGTTCGCCGTCAACCAGATCGTCCACAAATCCAACAACCGGCTCGATGCCGATCTGGCGCTGTGCGAGAAGCACAAGGTGCCGATGCTGATCACCTCGCTCGGCGCCCGCGAGGAGCTGAACCAGGCCGCGCATAACTGGGGCGGCATCGTGTTCCACGACGTCATCAACCAGCGCTTCGCCCACAAGGCGGTCGAGAAGGGCGCCGACGGCCTGATCCTGGTCGCGGCCGGCGCCGGCGGCCATGCCGGCATGCAGTCGCCGTTCGCCTTCGTCACCGAGACCCGCTCCTGGTACGACGGCCCGATCGCGCTGTCGGGCGCCATCGGCAACGGCAAGGCGATCCGCGCCGCGCGCGTGCTCGGCGCCGACTTCGCCTATATCGGCTCGGCCTTCATCGCCACCACCGAGGCCAATGCGGTGCCGCGCTACAAGGAGATGATCACCACCTCCGGCGCCGACGACATCGTGTACTCGAACCTGTTCACCGGCGTGCACGGCAACTACCTGAAGCCGTCGATCGTCGCCGCCGGCATGGACCCGGACAATCTCGAACAGTCCGATCCGTCGAAGATGAACTTCGGCACCGACGAAGCCGGCGAGCGCGCCAAGCCGAAGGCCTGGAAGGAAATCTGGGGCGCCGGCCAGGGCATCGGCAGCATCACCGGCATCACTCCGGTGTCCGAACTCGTCGCCCGCTTCAAGCAGGAATACGACGCCGCCATCGACCCGCCGCTGGCGTAGTTCGGCCCTAACCGCCTCTCTGCCGTCATTGCGAGGAGCGAAGCGACGAAGCAATCCAGCTCCGTGCGCGGGGCCTCTGGATTGCTTCGCTACGCTCGCAATGACGGATCGGGAATCGCCTTGTCGCCTGACGCATTCGGATGAACTGATGGACGCGATCTACCGTATCGACGGCACTGCGATCGAGACCAGCGGCTATGCGGCGGGGCCGTGGGATCCGACGATGCAGCACGGCTCGCCGCCGTCCGCCTTGGTGGCGCATCTCGCCGAGCGAATGCCGACGCCGTCGCCGATGCATGTGGTGCGGGTGACGGTGGATCTGCTGCGGCCGGTGCCGGTCGGGCCGCTGACCTTCGAGACCGAGGTGCTGCGCGAGGGGCGCAAGATCCAGCTCTGCGGCGTGCGACTGAAATCGAACGGCGTCGTGGTGGTGAACGGCACCGTGCTGAAGGTGCGCAACTCATCGCCCGAGCTGCCGGACCATATCGAACATCCTGCGCTCGACGTGCCGCTGCCCGACGACTGCCCGCCGCTCGACGTCGGCTATACGCGCAACCCATTCGTCGGCGGCATGTCGCTGCGCAAGGTGCGCAACGGCTTCGGCTCGATCGGCCCCGGCGCAACCTGGTATCGGGCCGACCGGCCGCTGATCGAGGGCCTGCCGACCTCGCCGCTGATGCGGGCAGTGATCGCTTCGGACTTCAGCAACGCGACCTCGGCGGTGCTCGACTTCCGGCACTGGACGTTCCTCAACGCCGACCTCAACGTCTTCCTGGCGCGCCAGCCGGTCGGCGACTGGATCCTGCTGAATTCGGAGATGTGGCTGGGCCCGGACGGCGCCGGCACGGCGGCCTCGCGGCTCGCCGATCAGCAGGGTTATTTCGGCCGTGCGGTCCAGAACCTGGTGATCGAACAGCGCTGACCGCGGCGGCGGCTTAAGCGCGTATTAACCATCCGCGGACCAACAATAGGCCTGCCGCGCTGCGGTGGCCCGAGACCTCGTAGCAACCGCGCCGGCATCCCACGATCGAAGTGGACGCCGCGATGTTGTATTCGGAAAAGACCACCGCCTCTCTCGACGAGATCAGGCTCCGCGTCGCACGGGCCCTGAACCGCAATCCGATGTGCCGCGACGTGCGGTTCGAAATCGTCGCCACGCCGCGCACCCGCAAGGGCGGCAACTGGACCATCACCATCCAGTCGGTGGCGCCCGACGCCTTGTGGGAAGCTTCCGAAATCATCTCCGACATCCAGGAAGCCTACGAGCTCAACGTCGCGGCCTGACGGGCCGCGCAGCGCCTTCGGACGGAACCCGCCGCCCCCCAGTGGCGCCGGCCTGCTCCCGCACGGCAACCCGGAGGGGCTGCCGGGCCATATTTCCTCTGCATTTATGAGCGACACAAAGCGCCGCTCGCGACGGAGACGATCTTGACCAAAGCAGCGACCCTTCTGGCCATGTTGTGCGTATTGATCGCCGGTACGGCCGCAGCAAGCATTCTGACGCGCGCCAGCGTCCCGGCGGCTGGCCCCGGCTTTGCCGGCGCGACCATCGAGATCCCGGTCGCGAACCGCGAGAACAAGGCCGACAAGCTGTTTCTCGCCTCGCTATCCGACGACACGGAGCCGACTGGCGCAGACGCCACTGCCGCGCAGACGACCGAGGACGCCGCACCGGCTCAGGAAGCGGCCGCGTGGGCTGATCCCGGCGAGCCCGCACCGGCTCCGAAGCCCGTGCAACTCGCTTACGCGGCGGACGACGCTGGCGGTCCGACGATCACCGCCGTGCCCGAGGCTGCCGCCAAGTCCGGCGAGCCCGTCACCAAGCTGCCGCCGGTGATCGCCACCGCGCCGGTGCAGAAGCCCAAGCCCGCCAAGCCGAAGCCGCCGGCCCTGCTCAGCGATGCGCAGATCTCGCAGATCAAGGGCCGGCTCAATCTGTCGTCGTCCCAGGAATACTACTGGCCTTCGGTCGAACAGGCGCTCCGCGCGATCGGCCGAAAACTGCACGCCGCACGCTACGTCGCCGAGAACGGTCCGCCGCCGATCGATCCGGACAGCGCCGAGGTCCAGCAACTGAAGTACGCGGCAATGCCGCTGCTGTTCGGGATGCGCGAAGACCAGAAGCAGGAAGTCCGCAAGCTCGCCCGCGCGATGGGCCTCGAACAGGTCGCGCAGGCGATCTGAACGCGGCCGCATCTTCAGGCCAGCATCCACCTAAGCCGACCTCCATCCTAAGCCGTCATCCCCCGCCTCCCAAGCCGTCATCCCCCGCAAAAGCGGGGGGATCCAGTATTCCAGAGCGTCCGCGGCGAGCGTTCGGCGGATCAACGGGCGCTCTGAAATACTGGGTCGCCCGGTCGAGCCGGGCGATGACGTGGAGAGTGGTGCGAGCGCACTGCGCTATCGCGACGTCCGATTCACTTATCAAACAGCCACGGCCAATCCTTCTCGCGGCTCCGCTGAGCCCGAGTTGTGCACCCGTCGCTTCACAGCGAGGGGTGGGGGCGCGCCGGTCGGCGCGGATAGTTGGTGGTTCTCGCGATGGTTTTGCGAACCATCGCGCAACGCCTTCCGGCGCGCCCACCGCGGCGGTTTTAGGCTTTCAGGCCCGTGCTTCCGGGGACAGGCAAGGGTAATGAAACCCCACGGATCCGGCGGATTACGCCGCCTTCACCTGCCCCCGTCCAGCGAACTAACAAGTCGCAGAGCCTCGTAGTAGGCCCGGACGGGTACCCGAAGCCTCCCGGACGCGCGGGTGCGAACCGCAACGCGCAGGACGCCGCGTCCGTTCGACTGCGCCGGCGCAATGCCGGCTTTGTCGAACCATCGTTCCGAACCGGTTGCCCGGCCCGCCGATCTGTCCCGCTTGTACGACGCCTCGCGAAGCGCCCCTCACGGATAGGACGGCGCGGACTATAATCATAGTAGGAATTTTGTCAAGGAACGCTGGCAGGTTTTCGCTGCTTCGTCCATCCGGCCGACTGAGGCGAAGACCTCTCGTTCGTCATTCCGGGGCGCCGCGGAGCGGCGAGCCCGGAATCCATAACCACTGACGTTGCGGTTTTGGCAGATGCCCGCCCCACTGTGCCTGAACACTGACACGGTGGTTATGGATTCCGGGTTCGCGCAGCTTCGCTGCGCGCCCCGGAATGACGAACGCTAGGCTGGCGCGCGGCGCGCTGTGCGGGCCGATGCGCCAATCCTCGATTGCGCTTCGCTCCATCGAGGGTACCGGCTACTTCGCGCGTGACAATGCCCTCACGCCAGATCGATCAGGTACTGCAGCGCCGACCGGCTCGGCATGAAGAAGTAGCCGCCGCCGGTGACGGTGACGTAGCTGTGGATGCCGTGCAGGGTCAGCGGACCGGCGGCGGTCGGGATGGTGAAGACGCGGCTCTCCGCCGGATCGTCGGGCGACGACGAGATGATCGGATCGGGCTCGCCACTGAGGCCGTGGAACGACGGCGACGACACCCAGGACTGCTGCACCAGCTCGAATTGCCGCTCGACATCGGCGCAGACCGCGACGAACAGCAGTCCCTTCTCCGGCTTGCCGCCCTCGCCGCCGCGCTCGAACGAACGGCCGCGGCGCAGCAGCCGGTGCCGCGCGGTGAGCTGCTGCTGGGTCGGATCGTCCGGCTGCAGGCTGTCGCGCGGATTAGCGCGGCGGATATGCGCGCCGAACGGACAGTGAAGCCCCTGCGGATCGTCCTGGCCGTAGCTGAAATCGTTGTCGCGGTCGTACGGATGCCGCGCGTCGCTGCGCGACTTCTTGCGACGGGTGTTGAAGCTGGTCGAGTTCGGCTGATCGACCAGCGGCACGCCGTTGCGCCAGCGGCCCATCATCTTGGCGGCGACCCATTCGGCGGTCGGCCTCTCGCCGATCACCGCGGCGAGGTCACGATACTTCCCGAGTTCATCCGCCTTCGTCTGGGTGAAGGCGCGGAAACCGTCGACGTCCTGGACGAATTCGCGGATCGCCAGGAAGGTGCCGTTGCGACCGAAATCGCGCACCGGCCGCGCCGGCGTATCGGAGCGGAAATTCGGAAACCGGCTCGGCAGTTCGTCCGGCAGGATCGGCAGATGATTGGCCGGATCGGTGTCGCTGGCCACCGTCGCGCTCGGCGGGAAGTAACCCTGGTTGTTGCGATAGCCGAGGATGAACTCGCCGGGCTCGACGATGTCGCGCGCCGGCACGCCCTTGGCGAAGCGCTGCGTGCCGCGGATCACCGGCTGCGAGATGCCGTCGACGAAACCGAAATGCTCGTAGTCGAGCGAAGTGATGCGCTTGCGTTCACCGTTCTCCTCCTCGATCTCGACCGTGACCGGGCTGGTCTCGACGCTGTCGAGCAGCGCGGCGCGGCCGCCGAGCAGATCGAGATGCCGGTCGAGCGCGGCGCGGCAGACCTCCGCGCTGGTACCATAGATGAACAGCGTCGCGTCGGCGGCCGCGACCTTGTCGTGACCGTCGAGCGCGGCGTCCGCCCAGCGCCAGTAGTCCGGCCGCGACGAGCCGGTGTCGCGCAGGATGTTGGCGCGCTGCGACATGCCGATGTTGAAGGCGGTCGGGAAGGTCGTCAGGCCACTGCCGACCGCATCCGGCGCGAGGCCCAGCCGCGCCAGCCCCGAGGCCGAGAACGCCACGAAGGTCGCGACATTGTCGGGCGCGTCGCCGCCGTTGAACGGGCGATCGCCGAACGTGATGGAGCCGACCGCCGGGCGCGACGCCTCGCCGGACCCGTGCAACAGCCCGGCTTCCGGCATGATCGCACGCAGCCAGGCTTTGCCGGCGTTGCGATCATCCGGCAGACGCAGCAGCGCCGTGACGGTGTAGGGCAACTGGCCCATGCCGCGGAACACCAGCGCCTGCACCTCGGGCGTCTCGATCGCATAATCCGGCCGGGTCATTGAACCGAAACAATCCAGCCACGCCCGCGCCGCGCTGTCGGTCGAGGCACGGACCAGGCCGTCGTGGATCATCGCGTTGCGGCGGATCTCGTCGGTGGTGAGCTTCGGGTAGCGGTTGAACCAGAACTGCGTCGGTACCTGCTGGCGGCGAACCCAGCGCTTGAAGCGGTCGCCGTCCTGGGCTCCGTCGTAGATCAGGAAGCGCGTGCGCGGAAAGCCGACGCCGTTGCTCCAGGCCGCCGACTGGCCGGCATGCGCTTTCATCACGAAGTCTTCGAGATAGCTCTCCCAGCTGCCGTCGTAGTTGGCGAGAAAGATCAGCTTGTCGGTGCCGGGCGGCCTGAACCATTTGGCCTTATGGATCGTCCCCATGTTGAGCACGAAGCCGGGGCGATAGAAGTTGGTCACCAGCTCCTTGATGCCCCACAGCGACAGCGCCAACGTCAGCTTGCGAAACCACCCGGGCTTGAGCGCGGTGACCGCGGTGATGTGATTTTGTACGAAGCCAGGATGATTTTCGCTGGCGGCGATCTCGCGGACCTTGGCGAGATCGGGATCGCTGTCGTCCGGAACGTCGCGCGACTCGTTGTATCGCAACAGCAGAAGGAACAGGCCGCCGAGCGCGGCAAGCTTCAGCGCCACGATCAGCAGGCCGCCGACCAGCGCCAGCCCGATGCGCCCCGAATAGGTCGCGTCCGAGTACGGCTCGATGGCGAAGTACACGGCCTGACTGGCGATCAGCACAAGACCAAGGATGATCGCCCAGATCCAGCGGAAGGTGGTCGAATTGGCCATCGCCAGCAGCGACTCGGTGCCGGAGCGCGGCACCCAGTCGGAGATCTGCAGCCGCCGCCGGCTCGGCCGGATCAGATAGCTGGTGAAGGCGGCGCCACGGGCGAACAGCGCCTGCAGCCGCGCCTTGCGGGGTGAATCAGGCGACTGGTCGATCAGCCGCTTCAGCTCGGGATCCTGCTTGATCAGCTTGCGAACATAGCCGAGCGCCACCATGGCGCGGCTACCGAGGCAGGCGTGGTTCTCCAGATACTCTTCGAGCGCATCGGTCGCGAATTGCGCCAGCTCGCGCTGCCGCACGATGTCGGCGACCGCGAACTCCGGCGTGCCGTTGAAGTTGAGCCCGATCGCGCCCCACGGCCGGGTCTGCAGATCGAGCATGTTGTCGCGCAGGATGTCGAGCAGCGGCGTACCGGCCGGCGCATCCACCTGGGCGAAGATCGGCGACAACCAGTCGGCCGCCACGTCCACCACGCTGCGCAGGGCCAGCTCGGGCGAGCCGTCGACGTTGAGTTCGAGCAGCAGATGCGGCGACGGCTGATCCGGCGCGCCGGCATCGATCAGCGTCATCGACGCGAAGTGAATGACATTGGTGGACGACAGCGCCGCCACCATGTCCGGCCTTGCCGGATTGCCGAGCGCCTCGATCTGCGCGCGCAGCGCCGCGAGATCGGCCTCGGCGCGCACCGGCGCGCAAATGATCACCATGTTCTGCGCCTGTGGCGCCACAGCAGGCTCGAACTCCATGTCGAGCCGGCGCGGGAACGGACCGACCCAGCCGATCGCGCCGTCGCTGCCGGCGACCGGGCGCAGGTTCGGCTGCTTCAACAGCACGCGAAACACTTCACCGATCTGCGCGATCGCCACATGCATGCCGAGGCAGGCATGGGCGCCGTCGCCGAACATCAGGCTCGACGGGTTGGGCCGATCGGCGCGGAATTCGCCCGGCGACACGAAGGCGCGCTTGTCGCGTAGCGCCGACATCGTCGCCACCATCAGCACCGAACCCGCCTTGACGTGTTTCTGCCGCTTGGTGTTGTGCGCGATCACGCCGTCGCGCCGCGCGTAGCGCCATTGTCCTGGCGCCAACGCCGGATTGAGGCGGCCGGCCTCGAGCAGGATGGCTTCCAGACCGGCAACGTCGTCCGCCTGCGCGCGGGCGATCGCGTCCTGCCAGACCTTCGGGCGGCGCAGCAGTTCGTCGAGAATCTTGCCGGCAGCCAGCGTATTGGTCGGAATGAAGCCGGTGACCAGGCCGACCACGATGGCGCGGATCTCGCCTTCGGTCACGGCCCCGTCGTTGAGCTGGCCGACCAGGCGGCCGATGACCGTCTCGGCTTCCGGCACGGCCTTGGCCCGGGCGATGGCGCGATCGATCACCTCGCGAATCTGCGCCGCGCCGTTCAGCGCCAGTTGCCGCGTCGCCTCGTTGCCGAACGGATCGGCGAACAGCAGCGCCGAGATCGACATCGCCCATTCGGCGAAGGCGTCCGGATTTTCCGGGTCGAGGCCGAAATAGCCGCAGCAGGTCTCGGTCGCGACCCGCGTCATCAGATCCTTCATCACGTCGATCCGGCCGCCGGAGCCGTCGATCAGGATCTGCGTATAGTGCGCGGCGAGCGTGCGGATGCGATCGAGGTCGGCCGGGCGCAACACGCTGCGGATGATCGCGTTCTGCCGGTCATGCTCCGGGCCCTCGAGCCCAAGTACGAAGTTAGTGCCGCCGGCCAGCTCGGTCATCTCCAGCCCGTACGGCACCTCGAACAGATCCGGCTTCGCCAGCACCTCGCGCACGTCGCTGTCGCGCGTGACGATCACCAGCCGGCCGAATTGCGGATTGGGCCAGAACTCGCGGAAGAGATACAGCGATCCGCGCATCACCGCCGCGAACGCCTTGGTGGTCCAGCGCTTCACCGTGGTGTCGGCGCCGAGGTCGTTCAGGTCGAAGGGACGTGGAGTTGATGGTGCGGCGGCGGATTGGGCTTTCTTGATCGCGTCATAATACTTGAGCGTGAGCATCCATCACCTCAAACAAAAACTTAAAAAAATGTACGTCGCCGGTCAGTGCGGCAGAAACTGCTCGGAGCCCTCCGCGGTGTCGCGCTCCAGCCAGTTCGCCTCCCGGCCCGGCACCATTTTCAGGCCTTCGACGAAATGGTCAATCCATGTTCTTTCAACGAAGGGCAGCCAATCGAGATACTGCTTCGAAAAATTCGGCTTGACAGCAAGTAGCTCGTCTGCCGCGACGCGCGCCACACCAACATTGCCGCTGCGGACCAGCGCGTTGATCTTGAGCACGTGCGCGTACCAATAGGCCGGTCGGCGCGCCAGCGACAGCGACGCGTGCTCGATCGCTTCGCTCCAGCGCCCCAGCATGGTGTAGGACAACGCCAATTCGCCGAGCGCGTAGAACAAATTGGGATCGTTCGAGCTGAGCCGGAGCGAGGCCTTGAGGTGATCGATCGCCTTGGCCGGTTCGCCGCCGAGATTGTAGCAGCCGCCGAGCTGGGCGTGCGCCAGCGTCAGGCTTGGGTTGAGCACGATCGCTTGCTGCAGCAACGTTTTGGCTTCGTCCTGATGGCGCAGCCACATCTCGGCGATGCCGGCCAGCATGAAGCCGCGGCCGTCGTCGGGATCGGCAAGGCACGCCTGCTGGGCGAGCTTGCGCATCCGCAGCACCTGATCCTGCGGCTGCCGCCCCGCCCAGATCGACCACGCCAGCGCCGACGTCGTCTGGATCAGCGCCTCCGGCGAGGTCGGATCGAGCGCCAGCGCCTCCGCGAAGAGCTTTTGCGCCATCTCGGAATCGGTGCGCGTCAGGCGGTTGAGATGCCAGCGCCCGCGCCAGATCAGATCGCTGACTCCGAGCGTGTCCTGGCGCTTGTTGCGAATGCGGATCTGCTCGGCATGCTCGATCCGGCTTTCGAGCTGCGCCACCAATTCGTTGACGAATTGTTCGAGCTCGTCGCGCAGCTCCGGCGATTGCAGCGTGAAGCGGCGCGACCAGATCGCGTAGCCGGTCGCCGCCTCGGACAGGCTGGCCGAGACGCCGAAGGATTCGTAGGCGCGATACAGATGCCCTTCGACCAGATAATGCGCGCCGAGCCGCTGTCCGATCAGCTTGCGGTCGATCGCCTCGGAGAAGGAGAAGCTCGAGCTGCGCGCGATCACCGGCAGCCAGCGGATGCGCGACAGGCCCACGATCAGCTCCTCGCTGATGCCTTCGGCCAGATAGTCCAGCGTCTCTTCGCCCGTCACGTTGGTGAACGGCAGCACGGCGATCGCCTGGTTGCCGCTGAACCCGATCGGCGGCTGGCTGGTGTCGACGATGTAGCTCGGCAGCGCGCTCGCCACCGGCGCGGCGGATGCCACGCGCGGACCGCGCGTCAGCACCGCTCGCTGCTCGCGCAGCCATTCGCGGAAGCCGGCTTCGCCGGGGATGTCGAGGCCTTCGAGAAACTCACCGCTGTGCAGGGGATTCGGAACCGGACCGAGCGCATCGATGTCGATCAGATCGAGCCGCAGGCGAACGCGATCTCGGTCGCTGACCAGCAGTTCGACGCCGCCGACGTTCAGCACCTTTCGCAGGTTGGATAGTTCACGGCGGAGACTCCCCGCCGCCTCCGCATGGCGCCGCGTCCCCCACAAACGATCCTGTAACCAGCCGCGGGTTCGCTCGCCGTCACGCGACATCGCCAGCATCGCGATGACGGCCGTCCCCTTTTTGCTCGAAATTTCGATGCGCTCCCCCGTCCGGGGAACCAATTGGAACGGCCCCAGCAGGTTCATCGTGAAAAGCGCGGACCTCGCAGTCATACCTTCAGCCACCTGAATCCAACCTAGGATAGCATTTTTCACGCACGGATCACGCCGTTTTCACGCCTGATGGTCCTCGATAAGAAGACGAAGAGGGTGGCGATAAGGAAAATACACTGTGTGCTGTTCCGCAGGGCGAAATTCTTCGGAAGAGCATCAGGAGAGGCCGCCGGTCGCTGGGCAGAACGCCAGCGTCCCGCATGCGAGTAGTTCGCGTGATGACGTGCGGCGACGTGAGTGCGGGCGGGGTGTGATGGTAGGGGTAGTTGGCGCAGAATTCCAGCAGGAAATTCTGTTCGCATTCGGCGGCGGCGACGCCGAGATCACTATCGCGGTATTGGATGGTCCAGTCGACCGAACCCACGATTGCTTTCGCGGAGCCCGCTTGGTGCCGCTTGATACCGCCGCTGCGCGTCAGTGCGCGGACGGACCGGCGACGGCGCAGGGCACGCATATCGCCAGCCTGATCTTCGGCCAGGCTTGTAGTTCGGTGGAGGGCGTGGCGCCGCTGTGCCGTGGGCTGATCGCGCCGATCTTCCGCGACGACAGGCCGGTGTGCACGCAAGCCGACCTCGCCCAGGCGATCGACATGGCCGTCGAGCACGGCGCGCACATCATTCATATCAGCGGCGGAGTGTTCGAAGGACGGCGCCAGCCGACCGAGGCGCTGATCGCTGCGGTGGACCGGTGCAACGCGGCCAACGTCCTGATCGTCGTCGGCGGCGCCCGCGACAGCTGCGGCAGCCTGCTGCTCCGATGCGGCGCGGCCCGGCTGCTGCCGGTCGGCGCCATCGACAGGCGCGGACGCCTGATCGGAGGCGGCGACATCAGCCTGCGCGACATCGGCATCACGGTGCCGGGCGCTGCGCTGATCGGCGCTGCGCTCGAAGGCAGCAACAGGGCGCGCCGCGGCGCAAACTATGCGGCGGCGCTGATTGCCGGCGTGGCCGGCCTGCTGCTCGGTGCCCAGAGCCAGCACGGCCAGACGCCCGATCCAGGTGCGGCGGGGGAGGCGATCCTGAACAGCGCGACGCCACGGATGGCCGACCGCGCCCAGGAGTGCCAACGCGCCTGGATCGGGCGCGCCAATATCGAAGCCGCAGCGGCTCGTCTCACCGGCGTGCTCCAGGATACGTCCGCGGTCTCGCCGTTCGGGCTGTGGCATCGGACCCAGACGAGTTCGCGACGGTCAGATCACGCCGCGTTTCGGCCGCGGGCCTGACCCTGCCACCAGGCTTCCAGCGCATCCGCCTCCGGCGGCAACGACACTGACAGGCCGCCCGCGAAGTCATCCCAGACGGCTTCGGCTTTCGGCGTGACCACGCAGGCGACCGGTACGCCGGCCGCGACCGCAGCCTGGAAGGCCGACATCAGACCGCCGCGCTGCGCCTCCTGGCCACCGAACCGGCTCAGCACGACGAGCTCCGGCTTGCCGGCAAGCGCGCGTTCGACCGCACCGGCAGCGAGCGCCAGCGACGACGAGTTCAGATTGCAGGCCTGCGATCCCGAGCCCAGATCCTGATGCATCGCGTAGCGGTCGCCGGTGGCGACGTCGATCAACTCGCTGCGGCATTCGCAGCCCTCGTGGCCGCCGCCGTGAGCATCGTGGCCGTGGCCGGTGTCTTCCGGCGGCACGATGACGCCCACGATCGCGACGCCCTCGGCCTTGCGGCGCAGCGCAAAGGCGGTCAGCACATCGGCGGCCGGCGTGCCGGGCCCGCCACGCACCGCCGCGATGGCCATCGAGTGATTGTTTTCGAACGACATTGTCTCATCTCCTCCAACACGAGCGGGCGCGCGGCGTCGCAGTCCCGACACGACTGGTAATCGTGTAGCTGACCGGAATGCGCATCGGCGCTGTTGAGAACTATGCGAACGGCGTGCCGCGCGGCCGCGGGCGGCGGCGAGTTGTTACTTCGGCGGCTCGCTGATGGCACGCTCGGGCGCCAGCGCGACGCCCTTGACCTGCGCGAACACGTCGAGCCCTTCGGCGAGCGCCAACTGATCCCAGGATCGCCGCGTCACACGGGCCAGCAGCCGCGCGCCGTTGCCGGCCGGCCCGAGCGCCAGCACGACCAGGACTTCGTTGGGACCGATCGCCGAAGTGGAGACGATCCGCACCGCCAGCGCGTTGAGGATCGACGTCTCGCGCGGCGCTTCGCGTGACAGGCTGACATCGCCGGCCGCGATCCGGATCCGGCGGCGCTCGCCGGCGGGCACCGGCGCAGACGGCACCAGCAGCTTGCCGCCGTCGAGCCGCAACGTCAGCAGCCCGTATGCGGCATCGTAGGAGTCCGACGTCGCGTCGACATTGACCGCGGCGTCGCGCGAGGTCGCGAGCGGCAACGCCGGATTACTTTGCAGCTCCGACAACGGGCCGACGCCGATCACCCGCCCGGCCTGCATCAGGACCAGATGATCGGCCAGTCGCTCGATCTCGGCCATGTCGTGACTGACATAGATCACCGGCAGCAGCAGCCGGGCGTGGAGCCGCTCCAGGAACGGCAGGATCTCGTCCTTGGTGAGCCGGTCGAGCGCCGACAGCGGCTCGTCCATCAGCAGCAATTTCGGCTGCGACAGCAGCGCGCGGCCGATCGCGACGCGCTGACGCTCGCCGCCGGACAGATTGCGCGGCGCCCGCGGCAGCAGCCGCGCGAGGCCGAGCAGCTCGATCACTTCGTCGAATGCGATGTCGCCGGGCAACGACCCTGCTTTGCGCTTGGGCGCGCCGTACATCAGATTGTCCCGCACCGTCAGGTGCTGAAACAGGCTGGCTTCCTGAAACACGTAGCCAATCGGTCGCTGATGCGGCTTGAGGAACGTCGTGTCGTCCTGCCAGACATCGCCATCGACTTCGCACAGGCTGCCTGGCAGATGCTGCAACCCGGCGAGACAGCGCAGCACCGTGGACTTGCCGCAGCCCGACGGGCCGAACAGGCCGGTGATGCCGATCGCCGGCACGCTGAACGAGGCATCGAGCGCAAAGCCGCCGAGCCGCCCGCGGAATTCGCCACGAATGCTGCGCGGAGAGATCGCCCTCATCCGCGAAGCCGTGCAGTACGCTTTTCCAACATCATCATCGTCAGGATCACCACGAAGGCGAACGCCGCCATGCCGCCGGCGAGAATGTTGGCCTCACGCCATTGCGAGGTCTCGACGTAATCGTAGATCGCCACCGACAGCACCTTGGTGCGTCCCGGGATATTGCCGCCGATCATCAGCACGATGCCGAACTCGCCGACCGTGTGGGCGAAGCCGAGCACGGCGCCGGCGAGAAAGCCCGGCCGCGCCAGCGGCACCGCCACCGTCCAGAACGTTTTCAACGGCGAGGCACGCAGGGTCGCGGCGACTTCCAGAGGCCGGTCGCCGATCGCATCGAACGCGTTGCGGATCGGCTGCACCACGAACGGCATCGAATAGATCACCGAACCAAACACCAGGCCGCCAAAGGTGAACGCCAGCGTGCGCCCGCCCCACAGCCCGGCGATCGCACCCCCCGGCCCGTCCGGCCCCATCAGCACCAGCAGATAGAAGCCGAGCACGGTCGGCGGCAGCACCAGCGGCATCGCCACGATGGCGGCGACGCCTTCCTTCCACGCCGCCTTCGACCGCGCCAGCCACCACGCGATCGGCGTTCCGACGATCAACAGGATCACCGTGGTGATCACTGCAAGTTCGACGGTGAGCCAGACCGGCTGCCAGATGTCGGGGGGAAGGCCGGTCATTGGTGCGCCATGAGTCCGGCGCAAGGCGCTGGCACCTCGCGATCTTCACCGTCCCCTTGAGGGGGAGGGTCGGCGGGCCTCGCATCGCGAGGCACGCCGGGGTGGGGTGAGCCGCGGGTACTGCGGATGAAATCTTCGCCACCCCACCCCGCTCGCTGCGCGAGCGACCCTCCCCCTCCAGGGGAGGGTGATGCCCGCAGCGCTCCCGAACTCGCACTCGCGACCGCCCTGCCGCACGCGAGCGAAGCGCCGTGCACTAAGCTGCAGTGCTTCGCAATGACGGGAAGGAGCGCTTGCATGCGGCGTCGCTCAGCTCGCCTTGCCGGGGGCGACTTCGTAGCCGAACTTCTCGATGATCGCGCGCGACTCCGGGCCCTTCAGGAAGTCGATGAAGGCCTTCGCCGCGACATTGGCTTCGCCCTTCTTCAGCAGCACGGCATCCTGGGTGATCGGCTTGTACAGGTTCTGCGGCACCAGCCAGCGCGAGCCATCCTTGTCGGCGATCACCTGCGACAACGCGACGAAGCCGACTTCGGCGTTGCCGGTCTGCACGAACTGATAGGCCTGGGTGATGTTGGCGCCCTCGACGAGCTTCGGCTTCAGCTCGGCGTCGAGCTTCAACGCCTGCATGGTCTCGACCGCGGCGGCGCCGTAAGGCGCGGCGACCGGGTTGCAGATCGAGATCTTGGCGAACTTGGCGTCCTTCAGCGTCTGCTCGCCCTTCACCACGCCGGGCGACTTGCTCCACAGCACCAGCTTGCCGATCGCGTAGGTGAAGACGCTGTCCTTCACGCCGAGCCCTTCCTCGGCGAGCTTCTTCGGCCGCGCCGAGTCGGCCGACAGGAACACCTCGAACGGCGCGTCCTGGGTGATCTGGGTGTAGAACTGGCCGCTGGCGCCGAACGACAGCACCAGATCGTGCCCGGTCTTGGCCTTGAACGCCGCCGCGATCTCCTTCACCGGCTCAGTGAAATTCGCCGCCACCGCCACATTCGTCGAACCGGCGAGAGCGGTGTTAGCAGACAGCGCGACAGTGAAAGCGCCGAGCAGCGCGAATTTGAGGACGTGTTTCAAGGCATGACTCCTAAGTGTGGACGATGAACTCTCAGCCGTCATTGCGAGGAGGCGCAGCCGACGAAGCAATCCAGCCACTTGCACGGTGCTCCTGGATTGCTTCGTCGCTTCGCTCCTCGCAATGAAGCGGATGCATGGGGATCAATCGATGGCAATGATGACGTGGGCGGCGTCGAACAGCGCGCAGGCGGCATCGCCCTGCGACAGCTTCATGTCCTCGGCGCTGCGCGCGGTGATCGAGGCGGCGAGAGTCTTGTCGTCGCCGATGTCGAGCACGATCTCGGCATTGACGGCGGAAATGTCGGCACGCCGCACCGTGCCGCGGACGCAGTTGCGCGCCGACACCAGCGGCGCCTCGGCGCCCGGCGAGATCAGCACGAACGGCGCCTTGATCAGCACGATCACTTCACGGCCGACAAACAGGCCCAGACTGCGCACGCTCTCGCTGGTCAGCAGCGCATAGATCGTGGTCTCGGCCGAAACCGCGACGGCGACTTCGGCGCTCAGCGTATCCGACCTGATGTCGGTGATCGTGCCGCGAAGGGCGTTGCGGGCGCTGGTTTTCATGAAGAATCCGGAGACGAGATTGATCGGGGAAATGCCGGTGCCGGCGAGATCGGGCTCCAGGCTGCGGAACACCCGCGCCATCTCGGCTTCCAGCCGGCCAAAGGCTTCGATCACCCGCGCGCCGGTCGGCGTCAGCGCCGCGCCGCCGCCGGCCTTGCCGCCGGTGCGCGTCTCCAGCAGCGGCCGGCCGAACATGTTGGTCATCGCGTCGAGCGCGTCCCACGCGGCCTTGTAGCTGAGACCCGCGGCCTTGGCGCCGGCGGTGATGCTGCCCTCGCGCGCGACCGCCTGCAGCAGACGGATACGCTCCCGGCCGACGCCCGAGATGTCCTTCGCCTTAAGTGTAATCGTCGCCTCGATCGGCATCGACATAAGAAGGGCTCGTCCTCGGTCTGTTTTGGTCATATAGCCGATCTATATAACGCTAACCCTGATCGGGCGCGTTCGCAACTAGGAGATTCGGCTATGAAGATCAGCGCACGCAATCAGCTCAAGGGCACCATCATCGACATCCTGAAGGGTGCGACGACATCGCACGTCCGCATCGATATCGGTGGCGGCGCCATCGTCACCGCGGCGATTACCAACGAGGCGGTCGAAGAACTTGCCCTCGCCAAGGGCCAGCCCGCCACCGCGGTGATCAAGGCGTCCGATGTGCTGGTCGCGATCGGCGACTAAGCGACCCCGAAATCGCCCCCTCCCCCAACCGTCATGCCCGGCTCGTCCCCGGGCATCCACGTGTTTCTGGCGGTGCCCGGCGCAAAGAACGTGGATGCCCGGGCCTTCGCCGCGCCGAAAGGGGCGCCGGCCCCGCAGGCGGACGAAGCCCGGCCACGACGAGAATTGTGAGCCCACCGCTCGTGTCGGCCCTCGACGCAGTGCTCAGAACAGATAGTTGAAGCGCAGCATCGCCTGGTGGCGCTCGAAATCGTCAAGGTCGAGGTGCTGATGGTCGTGCGCCGCCTTGCCGGCGACCTGGGTGCTGAAGGTACCCGACAGCCCGACATTGTGGGCGAGATGCGTCGAGAAGGTCGGGCCGAGATAGACCGCGTCGCCGACGAAGCGATCGAGGCCGAGACCGTCGTAAGCCCGCAGATAGCGGGCCTCGACGCCGACGATCAAATCCGGGCCGACCTTGTAAGACAGCGCGGCATTCACGGCGAGTTCGGAATCGCGGCACCATTCGTTGCTCAGCTCGCGCGACGCGCCGGCCGAGAACCAGAGATTGACGGTCGCGAACAGCGTGTCACGGATCAGCTCTTTATCCATCAGCGCGGCTAACTCGCTGCCGTAGGTCTGGATGTCGAGACCGGTGAGTTCGTCGACACGATTCCACGCCGGCGCCGCGTGCAGCGTCAGGCCGAACGGCATCACGTCGCGATCGAGCACCTTGTAGCGGAATTCCATCGACGCGCCGGCCAGCGCGGTGCGGCGATTATCGATCATACCCGGCACGCCATTGGTCTGCGTCGAGGCGAAGCTCACGCCCGGCGCGACGCGAAAGTTGTCGGTCAGCACGAACTTGACCTGCGACAGCACACCGATGCCCGTGTAGGAGCCGAAACGCTTACCGAACCGGCCGATATTCTCGATCTCAAGCTCGATCTCGCCCTGCTTGCCGATGTCCGAGCCCATGCTGAAGCCGAAGATGTGCTCGGTGTCGACGCGATCATCCCCTGGCTTCACATCGTGTGAGGCTTCACGCGGCGAAGCGCCGCTGGACGCAGTCGGGCCGCTGGACAACCAGATTGGCGCATCGCCAGCCCTCGCGACCACAGGCAACGCGGCACCAGCCAGCAAGGTGGCAAACAAGACCTTGAAATGAATTTTTGCGAGGCATTCCCGCGCCGCACGCATCGTCCGCAACATTCGACCCCCGTACACAAGCAATTAGTTACGGGAACTAATTGCAACTGATGGTAGCCGCCGGTCAAAGCGTTTGTTTTATAGGATCAGTAAGTTAGGCGGCGCCCAGTTTTGACGAAAGACAATGACAGGGTAGTTAGCTACCCGAATATTCGCGCCGTCAGTATATTGATACTAGCTTGGCGGCGAGCTGCGCACACTCGGCGGTCGTCGATCCGACGAGAGCGTCGCCGCTCCGTCCACAGCAGCGGCAGTCGACAGCAACGCAAGGCGGCAGACGATACCGCCAACCAGCTTGGTCGAATGCGCCGGGCGATGCGGACCTACTTGAAAACTTCGCAGACGGTGGTGTGCGCCGGAGCGTTGCCGCGGCCGCGGGCCGAGAGGCTCGCCCACCAGCCATCCAATGCGCGGCGATCGCAGCGTAGCCGCACGCTCATGCCGTCGGCGAAGCGGATCCAGGCGTCGAAACGCTTCGCCGGCACCGCGATCACCACCGGGATATCGGCGCTGATCGCGCGGACGATCAGATGCAGAAGGCCGCGGCCTTCGCTTTCCTGCTGACCGAAGCGGTTGATGATGACGAGATCGGCGCCCTCGTCCATCGCCGATCCGACGCGGCCGCCGGCGGCGAGCAACTGACCGGGATCGAGCCGGCAGCCGGTCGCCGCTGCGCCGAGGTCCTGATACAGCGACACCTGCTCGCCACTGGGCAGCAGCGTCGCCGCCAGCCGCGGCGCGCCATCGAGCCGCTCGCCGAATTGCACCAGACCGACGGCGCGGGCCCCTCGCGCATTTAGATCATCGGCGAAGGCGCGCAGCAGCGCATCCGGATCGTCCCCCGGCTCGTAGACCAGTGCCGCCAGATCGCATTGTGAATCGAAGGTCATCGGTCCTCCGCCGGCTGCGCCGACTCTCCCCACGCCTTCTCATTTGAAGTGCCCGGATCGGCCGTCATATAGGTATGTATATAACGATCGAGGCCCTGGAACAATTTCTCCTTTAGATGCAACGCAGCACGCCAGAATTCCGGCGGCCGTATCATTGAACCTGCGGATGCTTCGCAGAACCGATCTTGTAATTAAATTTCCAAAACGACCACAAAAGCTTTGCTTTTGATGCGCGTCAAATCGGGTGTTCCACGCCCATGCTAGTGCACCGCACACAGGGCTACGGCTTTACCACCGCGGAGGTTGAGCCCCGCCGGTAGCCACTTCTGAAGACCAAGACGAGTGTCGCCGCCCGCTGCAAGGGCAGCCGCCGCGGCCAGGAAACGCTGTTCTCCGGCACAGCCGCGACGCGCATCGCTGCGCCACCAGTCATAGAGATGGACACGACCCATGAACGCAAAATATCCCGGCATTCCCTCCGTCATTCATGGCAACGGCGCGGTGGCGCAGGTGATGGGTCATGTCTGCGGCGGCGTCATCGGCTACCCGATCACGCCCTCGACCGAGATCTCCGAGATCTACGAAGCGTTTCGCTCCTCGGGCGGCTGCAACGTCTGGGGCAAGCACCCGTTCTTCTTCGAGCCCGAGGGTGAGCACTCGGCGCAGTCCGGCGCGCTCGGCGCGGCGCTAACCGGCGGCAAGTTCATCTCCAACGCGTCGTCGAGCCAGGGCATCCTGTACGGGCTGGAATCGCACTACGTCACCGTAGGCAAGAAGGTCGGCGGCTTCGTGCTGCAGGTCGCCGCGCGCGTGGTGTCGAAGCACTCGCTCAACGTGATGGCCGGCCATGACGACGTCTATGCGCTGCTGTCGTCGGGCTACACCATCCTGTTCGGCTCCAATCCGCAGGAAGCCGCCGACCTCGCGGCGATCTCCTACAAGGTGGCCGCGACCTCGTTGATCCCCGTCGCCAATGCGATGGACGGCTTCGCCACCTCGCACATGCTGTCCGAAGCGCTGATGCCGGAGCCTGAGCTGCTGCGCGACTTCCTCGGCGACCCGGCCGGCCGCATCAAGTGCCCGACCGTGGCGCAGGAAATGCTGTTCGGCGCCAAGGGCCGCGTGTTCCAGCTCAAGCAATATCTGCTGCGTCACGACACCGACTTCGTCGCGGCCGACCTCGCGGCGCTCAAGAAGTTTCTGGACGACAATGCCGACGCGATCGAGGCCGACAATGACGGCAAGATCGTCGCCGAGACGCTCGCTTACGTGCCGGAAGAACTGCGCGGCCCGTGGAAGCGGCAGTGGATCAACGCGCCCGAGAAGGGCACGCGGCAGCTGGTGCCGGCGCTGGTCGACATCGATAATCCCGGTCTCACCGGCGGCGTGCAGAACCAGCCGGACTTCCAGGCCGGCGCGGTCGACCACCGCACCCACTTCGTCAATGCGGTGCCGCGTTTCGTCACCGAAGCGATGGCGGAATACGCCGCGCTGACGGGCCGCGAATACAAGCCGGTGATGACTTACATGTGCGACGACGCCGAGCACGTCGTGGTCGGGCTCGGTTCGGTCACCGACGACGCCGAAGCGGTCGCGGCGTACTTGCGCTCGCAGGGCAAGAAGGTCGGCGTGGTGTCGATCAAGATGCTGCAGCCGTTCCCGGAAGCCGAACTGGTCGAGACGTTGAAGGGCAAGACTGCCGTCACCGTGCTGGAGCGCTCGGACGTCACCGCGCTGACCCAGTTCGTCACCCAGGCGCTGTGCAAGGCGCGCGAGAACGGCGACGCCGGCGTGCGTCATGCCGGCATCCCGGCGCTCGACAAGCTGCCGAAGATCACCACCGCGATCTTCGGCCTCGGCGGCCACGACCTGCAGCCGCGCGACCTGATCGCCTGCTACGCCAATATGGAGAAGCCGGACTCGGCGCCGTTCGTGTATCTCGGCACGCGATTTTTCACCGAGAATGCGTCGCCGCGTATGGAGGCGCTGCAGAACCGGCTGAAGGCGGCCTACCCGGAAACGCGGTACATGGCGCTGGAAACGGGGCCGAACCCGAATCTGCTGCCGCCGTCCGCGTTCCGCATCCGCTTCCACTCGATCGGCGGCTACGGCACCATCGCGTCCGGCAAGCTGCTCACCGACATTCTTGCCGGCGCGCTCGACATGCATTCGAAGTCGGCGCCGAAATACGGCTCGGAAAAGAGCGGCGCGCCGACCAACTACTACATCACGCTGTCGCCGGAGCCGGTGAAGATCACCAACGCCGAGCTGGAGGACGTCGAGATCGTGATCTCGCCGGACCACAAGGTGTTCGTCCACACCAACCCGCTGCGCGGCCTGGTCGAGGGCGGCACCTTCATCCTGCAGACCAACCTGACGGCGCTGGAAGTGTGGCGTGACCTGCCCGCCAAGGCGCGGCAGACCATCCGCGACAAGAAGATCAAGTTCTACGTGATCGACGCCTTCGCGGTGGCCAAACGCCACGCGCCGACCGCCGAACTCGAAACCCGCATGATGGGCATCGCCTTCATCGGCGCGGTGTGCGGCAATGTCGATCGCGTCGTGGCCGACGCGTCGCAGGAGGCGATGCTCAACAAAATCCGCCAGCAGATCTCGAAGAAGTTCGGCGCCAAGGGCGGAGACATCGTCGAAGGCAACATGGCGGTGATCCGCGAAGGTCTCGAGGCGACCCACAAGGTCGACGTCGACGCGCCGGAATTCAGCGAGGACGCCATCAAGGCGGCGCCGAAGGCGAGGCGCGACGCTTCGATCTCTGCCTCGATGTGCCGCGCCGCCGCGCCGGCGCAGGCGTCGGGCTTCCTCGATCCGGAGTACTACGACGACGTGCTCGCCGGCCCGTTCCGCGACGGCACCATCGCGGACGCGCCGGTGCTGCCGGGCATCGGCATGTTCATGCCGGCGGGCTCCGCCGCCGCCAAGGACAAGGGCCTGTTCCGCCGCAACGTGCCGGAGTTCAAAGCCGACCTGTGCACCGGCTGCATGGAATGCGCGCTGGTCTGCCCCGACGCCGCGATTCCGAACGCAGTGCACGACATCCACGAACTGCTCGGCACCGCGATCAAGCAGCTCGACATCGCGCCCGCCCAGCAGGATGCGCTGCGGGAGAAGGTGCCGGCGCTGACCGAGGCGATCCGCGAAGTCTATCGCGGCGGCAAAGACGACAAGCCGTTCGCCGAAATCGTCGCGCAGGCCGCGGAGGCGCTGAACGTCGACAACGCCACGCTGAACCGCAACTTCGGCAAGCTGTCGGCGGCGCTGTCGGTGTATCCGGTGGCGCGGACGCGGCCGTTCTTCGATGCGATGGAGAAGAGCCAGCCGGGCTCGGGCGGCCTGTATTCGGTCAGCGTCGATCCGTGGAAATGCTCGGGCTGCCTCGAATGTATCGACGTCTGCGGCCCCGGCGCTCTGGTCGATCGCGAGCAGGACGAGCCGATGCTGGAGCAGCTGCAGGCCCGGTTCGAATTCCTCAGCCGCACGCCCAACACCCCGGCGCGGTTCACCGAAGGCGCCACCAAGCCGGAAGGTGAGACCAAGCGGCTGATGCTGGATCGCGCCAATTACTACGCGACCACCGGCGGCCACGGCGCCTGCCGCGGCTGCGGCGAAGTCACCGCCATCCGCCTGGTCACCTCGACCAATCACGCCATCCATGACAAGCGCCGCAAGGACCACACCCGCGAGCTGGAAAGCCTGATCGATCAGCTCACCGCCAAGCGCGCCGAGGTGGCCTCCGATGCGGCTCGCGTAGCACGAATCGACGCGACGCTGCAGACGCTGGAGAAGCGGCTCTACAACTACGAGAGCGGTCCGACCGGCAACGGCCCCTCCGGCATGGTGATCGCCAATGCCACCGGCTGTTCGAGCGTCTATGCGTCGACCTTCCCGTTCAACCCCTACACCGATCCGTGGGTGAACAGCCTGTTCCAGGACACGCCGGCGGTGGCGAAGGGCATCTTCGAAGGTCTCACCGCCAAGGCGACGGAAGATTTCCGCGCGCTGCGCGTGGCGAAGCTGGAGCTGGACGACGCCTACGACGCCGCCAAGCACGACGGCTACTTCCGCTATTTCGGCTGGAGCGAATTCACGCCGGAAGAACGCCAGATGCTCCCGACCGTGCTGAGCATGGGCGGCGACGGCGCCACCTACGACATCGGCTTCGGCGCGCTGTCGCGGCTGCTCGCCACCAAGACCCCGATCAAGGTGGTGGTGCTGAACACCGGCGCTTACTCCAACACGGGCGGCCAGACCTCGACCGCCAGCCTCACCGGCCAGGACAGCGACCTGTCGCGGTTCGGCGTCGCACAGCACGGCAAGCAGGAATCCCGCAAGGAGCTCGGCCTGATCGCCTCGTTCCATCCCAGCGTGTTCGTGGTGCAGACCGCGACCGCGCTGCAGGGCCACTTCCTCAAGAACGTGATGGAGTTCCTCAACCACACTTCGTCGCCGGCGGTGCTCGACGTCTACACGCCGTGCCAGGCCGAGCACGGCATCGGCGACGCCGTCGCCAATCGCCAGGCGCGGCTCGCGGTGGAGAGCCGGATGAATCCGGTGTTCGTCCACGATCCGCGCAAGGCCGGCAAGCTGGAGCGCGCGTTTTCGCTCGACGGCAATCCGGAGCCGGACCAGGACTGGGCCTCGAAGTCGATCGAATACATCGACGAGGCCGGTGCGACGCAGCTGCTCAAGACCAAGCTGACGCCGGCCGACTTCGCCCACACCGAAGTCCGCTTCCGCAAGCAGTTCAAGCCGCTGAAGAAGGATGCCGACGGCCTGCCTATCGACGAGTACGTCGCGCTCGACGCCGCCGCCCGCGCCGGCAAGACGCCGTTCATCTATGCGACCGACGCAGACAAGAAGCTGGTCAAGCTGTCGGTCGGCGAGACCGTGGTGGCGCTGGTCGAAGAGCGGCGCAAATACTGGCGCACGCTGCAGGTGCTCGCCGGCTTCGACGTTCGCGCGCTCGACGACAGCCACCGCGTCGAACTAGAGGCGCTGCAGCAGCAATATGCCGAGCAGGTCAAGGCGCGCGAATCCTCGCTCGACCAGATCGCGCGCGGCATGAGCGAACTGGCGGCGTCCTCCAACGCACCGGCCGCGAACGGCTTCGCGGCGCTGATGAACGGCTTCGCTCCGGCTCCGGCCGCGGCGGCGCCGAGCAACGGCGCCAAGGCGGCCAACGGCAACGGCGGCGAGCCGATCCACATCGACGATGCGGACTTGGGCAAATGCACCAACTGCAAGAGCTGCTACCAGGACGTGCCTGAAGTGTTCGAACTCACCAAGATCGTGGTCGGCGGCGCCTCCAAGGACGTCGCCCACGTCATCCCCGGCGTGTTCGGCAAGCTCAAGGTGACGCCCGAACTGTCGGCCAAGCTGAGCCGCGCGGCGGCGAACTGCGACGCGGAGATCATCCGATGAGCGGCCTCACCGTCTCCAACGACGTGCTACGCTATCAGCAAGCGCGCAGCGCGCTGGAAAGCTCCAAGACCGAGCTGGAGGAACTGCAGGCCAGCGAAGCGGTCGGCGTGTTCCAGAAGCAACTCGCGCTGCTGCAGAAGCGCCTGGTCAACGATCCGGCGTCGCTGCGCAACATGTTCATCGCCGACGGCACCCAGGCGATCGTCTGGGAATTCCAGCAGCCGGAGCTGGGTGAAGCCTTCACCAGCACGCTGTGGAATCTGCTGGCGCGCGGCGACGACATGTCGATCATCCTGCAGCGCTTCATCTGGGCGCTGCCGCTGAAGTTCAAGCGCAAGTTCATCAAGGCGATCGACGTGCATCTGCGCGGTCGCTACCCGATGTTCGAGAAGCTGTCGGAAGGCTGGCCGGGCGAAGCGTTCATCCCGCCCTACATCCGTCCGGCGGAAGAGCGCGCGATCGACTTCGAACTCGTCAACCAGGGCTATCTCGGCTACCAGTCGATCGGCTATTCGCTGCGGGAATGCGAGCTGTTCGTCTGGCTCGAGGTGATGCGCGACAAGCAGTGCGACGACAAGCCGTGCGAACTCGGCGTGCTGATCCAGGGCAAGAAGGAAGCCAAGGGCGGCTGCCCGGTGAAGATCCACATCCCCGAGATGCTGGACCTGCTTGGCAACGGCAAGCATCGCGAAGCCTTGGAGCTGATCGAGAGCTGCAACCCGCTGCCGAACGTCACCGGCCGCGTCTGCCCGCAGGAACTGCAGTGCCAGGGCGTCTGCACCCACACCAAGCGGCCGATCGAGATCGGCCAGCTCGAATGGTACCTGCCCGAGCATCAGAAGCTGGTCGATCCGAACGCCAACGCGCGCTTCGCCGGCCGCATCTCGCCCTGGGCCGCGGCCGTGAAGCCGCCGATCGCGGTGGTCGGCTCCGGCCCATCGGGCCTGATCAACGCTTACTTGCTCGCGGTCGAAGGTTTCCCGGTCACGATCTTCGAGGCGTTTCACGACCTCGGCGGTGTGCTGCGCTACGGCATTCCGGAATTCCGCCTGCCCAACACGCTGATCGACGACGTCGTCGAGAAGATCATCCTGCTCGGCGGCCGCTTCGTGAAGAATTTCGTGGTCGGCAAGACCGCGACGCTCGAAGACCTCAAGGCCGAAGGCTTCTGGAAGATCTTCGTCGGCACCGGCGCGGGTCTTCCGACCTTCATGAACGTGCCGGGCGAGCATCTGCTCGGCGTGATGTCAGCCAACGAATTTCTGACCCGCGTCAACCTGATGCGCGGCCTGGATGATCGCTACGAGACGCCGCTGCCGGAGGTGAAGGACAAGAACGTGTTCGTGATCGGCGGCGGCAATACCGCGATGGACGCGGCGCGCACCGCCAAGCGGCTCGGCGGCAACGTCACCATCGTGTATCGCCGCACCAAGAGCGAGATGCCGGCCCGCGTCGAGGAGCTGCATCACGCGCTGGAGGAAGGCATCAACCTCGCGGTGCTACGCGCGCCGCGCGAATTCATCGGCGACGATCATACCCATTTCGTCACCCACGCGCTGCTCGACGTCAACGAGCTCGGCGAACCGGACAAGTCCGGCCGCCGCAGCCCGAAGCCGACCGGCGAAATCGAGCGCGTCCCGGTCGATCTCGTGATCATGGCGCTGGGCAACACCGCCAACCCGATCATGAAGGACGCCGAGCCCGGCCTGAAGACCAATAAATGGGGTACCATCGAGGTCGAGGAAGGCTCGCAGCGCACCTCGATCAAGGACGTCTACACCGGCGGCGACGCCGCGCGCGGCGGCTCCACCGCGATCCGCGCGGCCGGTGACGGCCAGGCGGCGGCGCGCGAGATCGTCGGCGAGATTCCGTTCACGCCGGCCGAGATCAAGGACCGCGTCGCCCGTGCGGCGAAGTACACCGAGCTCGGTCAGATCGCGCAGACCATCGTGGGCAAGGTGCCGCTGGCCGGCGGTATCGTCGAGTTCACCGTGCGGGCGCCGATGGTGGCGCGCTCGGCGCAGGCCGGACAGTTCGTCCGCGTGCTGCCGTGGGAGAAGGGCGAGCTGATCCCGCTGACGCTGGCGGATTGGGACGTCGAGAAAGGCACCATCGATCTCGTCGTGCAGGGCATGGGCACCTCGTCGCTCGAGATCAACCGCATGGCGATCGGCGACGCCTTCACCGGCATCGCCGGCCCGCTCGGCCGCGCCTCCGAGCTGCATCGCTACGACGGCAACCAGACCGTGGTGTTCTGCGCCGGCGGCGTCGGCCTGCCGCCGGTGTATCCGATCATGCGCGAGCACCTCCGGCTCGGCAATCACGTCACGCTGATCTCCGGCTTCCGCGCCAAGGAGTTCCTGTTCTGGACCGGCGACGACGAGCGCGTCGGCAAGCTCAAGCAGGAGTTCGGCAGTCAGCTGTCGCTGATCTACACCACCAATGACGGCAGCTACGGCGTCAAAGGCTTCGTCACCGGCCCGCTCGAGGAGATGATGAAGGCCAATCAGCAGGGCATCGGCCGCAGCATCGCCGAAGTCATCGCGATCGGCCCGCCGCTGATGATGCGCGCGGTCAGCGACCTCACCAAGCCCTACGGCGTCAAGACCGTGGCCAGCCTCAACTCGATCATGGTCGACGCCACCGGCATGTGCGGCGCCTGCATGGTGCCGGTGACGATCGACGGCAAAATGGTGCGTAAGCACGCCTGCATCGACGGCCCGGAAATCAACGCCCACATCATCGACTGGGACAAGTTCCTCCCCCGCTTCAACGCCTTCAAGGCGCAGGAACTGGAGAGCAAGAAGAAGCACGGGTTCGCGTAAGCGGGACCTATCTTCTGTCATTCCGGGGCGCGCGGAACGCGCGAGCCCGGAATCCATAACCACCGCCGGGGGTATGGATTCCGGGCCTGCGCGCAAGCGCTCATCCCGGAATGACGAACGATGGTGTCTTCGAGTGGCCGGATTCGCCCGGCCTCTTTCGTTGGCGTCCCCGGCGGATCTGGGGCTGGAAAGGGGTGTCAAAAGCCCCCGGACCCCTTAAGTTGCGGCCATGCCGAAAAGCCCGAAGCCAGCCGCCGCACCGTCCGCACCCACGCCCCCTGCCCCCGTCGGCGTCAAGCCGCCGGGCAAGGGCGACCATATCTTTCTGGTCGACGGCTCGTCCTACATCTTCCGCGCCTATCACGCGCTGCCGCCGCTGAACCGCAAGTCGGATGGGCTGCAGGTCAATGCCGTGCTCGGCTTCTGCAACATGCTGTGGAAGCTGCTGCGCGACATGCCGCCGGACAACCGGCCGACGCATCTGGCGATCATCTTCGACAAGTCGGAGCACACCTTCCGCAACGAGATGTATCCCGACTACAAGGCGCACCGGCCGCCGGCGCCGGACGATCTGATCCCGCAATTCGCCCTGATCCGCGAGGCGGTTCGGGCGTTCGACCTGCCGTGCCTGGAACAGTCCGGCTTCGAGGCCGACGATCTGATCGCCACCTATGTGCGCGAGGCCTGCGAGCGCGGCGCCACCGCCACCATCGTGTCGTCCGACAAGGACCTGATGCAGCTCGTGACCGACTGCGTCACGATGTACGACACGATGAAGGACCGCCGCATCGGCGTGCCCGAAGTGATCGAGAAATTCGGCGTGCCGCCGAACAAGGTGGTGGAGGTCCAGGCGCTGGCCGGCGACAGCGTCGACAATGTGCCGGGCGTGCCCGGCATCGGCATCAAGACCGCCGCGCAGCTGATCACCGAATATGGCGACCTCGACACGCTGCTGGCGCGTGCCGGCGAGATCAAGCAGCCGAAGCGGCGCGAAGCGCTGATCGAGAACGCCGAGAAGGCGCGGATCTCGCGCAAGCTGGTGCTGCTCGACGATCATGTGAAGCTCGACGTGCCGCTCGACGAACTCGCGGTGCACGAGCCGGACGCGCGCAAATTGGTGGCGTTCCTCAAGGCGATGGAATTCACCACGCTGACGCGGCGCGTCGCCGACTATGCGCAGATCGATCCGTCGGATGTGGAGGCGGAGACGGCGCTGAAGTCCGCCGTTCCGCCGCTTGCGAAGAGCGGAAGTGCTGCTCCAAGCGGCGACCTTTTTTCGGGGCAAGAGCCCTCACCCCAACCCTCTCCCGCAAGCGGGAGAGGGAGCGCGCCGCAAGCGGGGCCAGGTGGTGCGCCGAATGCAGGCCGCGGCCGTGATGGCAAGCCGGGCGTCGTGCTGTCGCCGGAAGCGCTGGTCGCCGCGCGGGCCGAGGCCGCTCGCAAAGTCCCGGTCGACCGCGCTGCGTACAGGACGTTGCGCAGCATGGATGAGCTGCACGGCTTCATCGCACGCGTCCACGGCACCGGCGTCGTCGCGCTGGAGGCGGCCGCGACCTCGATCGATCCGATGCAGGCCGAGCTGATCGGCCTCGCGCTGGCGCTCGGGCCGAACGACGCCTGCTACATCCCGCTCGCCCACAAGCAGAGCGGTGATGGCGACGGGCTGTTCGCCGCCGGCCTCGCACCCGACCAGATCGGGACGCGCGATGCGCTGGACGCGCTGAAGCCGATCCTGGAATCCGCCGGCTTTGCCAAGGTCGGCTTCGCGATCAAATTCGCCGCGGTGCTGCTGGCGCAGCACGGCATCAGCTTGCGCAACATCGACGATCCGCAGCTGATGTCCTACGCGCTCGACGCCGGCCGCGGCAGCCACGCGCTGGATGCGCTGAGCGAGAGCAATCTGGGCCACACGCTGCATACGCTGACCGAGCTGACCGGCACCGGCAAGGCCAAGATCGGCTTCGATCAGGTGCCGATCGACCGCGCCACCGCCTATGCGGCCGAGCGCGCCGACGTCGCGCTGCGGCTGGCGCGCGTGCTGAAGCCGCGCCTCGTCGCCGGTTCGATGACCGCGGTGTACGAAACGCTGGAACGGCCGCTGGTTGGCGTGCTGGCGCGGATGGAGCGACGCGGCATTTCGATCGACCGCAGCGTTCTGTCGCGGCTGTCATCCGACTTCGCCCAGACCGCGGCGCGGATCGAGGCCGAGATCCGCGACCTCGCCGGCGAGGACATCAACATCGGCAGCCCCAAGCAGCTCGGTGACATCCTGTTCGGCAAGATGGGCCTGCCGGGCGGCAGCAAGACCAAGACCGGTGCATGGTCGACCTCGGCGCAGGTGCTCGACGAACTCGCCGAGCAGGGCCACGAATTCCCGCGCAAGATTCTCGACTGGCGCCAGGTCAGCAAGCTGCGCTCGACCTACACCGACGCGCTGCCGACCTACGTGCATCCGCAGACCCACCGCGTTCACACCACCTACGCGCTCGCCGCCACCACCACGGGGCGGCTGTCGTCGAATGAGCCGAATTTGCAGAACATCCCGGTGCGCACCGAGGACGGGCGAAAGATCCGCCGCGCCTTCGTGGCGACGCCCGGCCACAAGCTGGTGTCGGCGGACTACTCGCAGATCGAACTACGCCTGCTGTCCGAAGTCGCCGACGTGCCGGCGCTTCGGAAAGCGTTTCAGGAAGGCATCGACATTCATGCGATGACGGCGTCGGAGATGTTCGGCGTCCCGGTCGAGGGCATGCCGTCGGAAATCCGCCGCCGCGCCAAGGCGATCAATTTCGGCATCATCTACGGCATCTCGGCGTTCGGCCTCGCCAACCAGCTCGGCATCCCGCGCGAGGAGGCCGGCGCCTACATCAAGCGCTACTTCGAGCGCTTCCCCGGCATCCGCGCCTATATGGACGAGACCCGCGATTTCTGCCGGGCGCATGGCTATGTCGAAACGCTGTTCGGCCGCAAGTGCCACTACCCGGACATCAAGGCCTCGAACCCGTCGATCCGCGCCTTCAACGAGCGCGCCGCCATCAATGCAAGGTTGCAAGGCTCCGCCGCCGACATCATCCGCCGCGCCATGGTGCGGATGGAGGACGCGCTCGCCGAGAAGAAACTCAGCGCCCAGATGCTGCTGCAGGTCCACGACGAACTGATCTTCGAAGTGCCCGAAGACGAGGTCGCCGCGACGCTGCCGGTGGTCCAGCATGTGATGCAGGACGCGCCGTTCCCCGCGGTGCTGCTCAACGTGCCGCTGCAGGTGGATGCACGGGCTGCGGACAATTGGGACGAGGCGCATTAATGGCAGCCTTCGTTGTGACGCACTGATCCGCAGCAGACACTGAGCAACCTCTCCCGCCTGCGGGAGAGGTCGGATCGCGCAGCGATCCGGGTGAGGGCACTCCTCTCCGCGCGGGCTGCGTCAGTGCCTGGGGCGCCCTCACCCCAGCCCTCTCCCGCGAGCGGGAGAGGGAGCGCGCTGTGCCAGATGGCGCGCCACGATCCACTTAGCTGGTGACCGAGGCTCTTCCCCCGTTGATACCCTCCCCGCGCCGCTGGCATCGGGGGGCTGTGGGGGCTAGATTGCGGCGTTTTCCTTAAAGCCAGAGCCAGAGAGTCCGCCCGTGTCCAAATCCGCGTCCCGCGCCCGCCTTGCCGAAATCATCCGCACCCGGTCGTTCGGCCGCGGGGAGATCACGCTCGCGTCGGGGCGCAAGAGCGACTTCTACTTCAATCTGAAGCCGACGATGCTCGATCCCGAGGGCGCCGCGCTGCTGGCGGAATTGACCTACGAGACGCTGCGGGACGAGAAGGTCGATTATGTCGGCGGGCTCGAGATGGGCGCGGTGCCGCTGGCCGGCGCGATCGCGCAGCTGTCCTGGCTGAAGAACCACCCGATCGCGGCGTTCTTCGTGCGCAAGAAGCCGAAGGAGCACGGCGCCAAGCTTTCGGTCGAAGGGCTCGCCAAGGGCGAGAGCCTGGCCGGCAAGCGCTGCGTGATCGTCGAGGACGTCACCACTACCGGCGGCTCGGCCATCAAGGCGGTCGAGGCGGTGAAGGAATCCGGCGCCGAGATCATCCTGGTGCTGACCATGGTGGATCGCGAGGAAGGCGCCACTGAAGCCTTCGCCGAGGCCGGGCTGCCGTTCCGGTCGCTGTACAAGGCGAGCGAATTCCTCAAGACCTGACAGGTCCCGCGCGGCGGCGCGGTGCGGCGGAAACCCGGCGTTTACCATCCCGACTTAATGTGCACGTGTCGCGGCTCGGCCGCAGCACGATCGCCTCGGGTGGAGTGAGCGTTGCGTCAGGTCCTTGAAATGCTGCGCCGCGGACGGCCCATGGTGCTCGCTGCCGCTCTCGCGCTGGGCGGTCCGGTCGCGCTGCATTCGCACCCCGCCTCGGCCCAGAACATCCTCGAAATGCTATTCGGCGGCGGTGCTCCGCAGCGGCCGCAGCAGCGCGGCGCCCCGCCGCAAGCCAATTTCTTTGCCGATCCGTTCGGCCTCAATCAGCAGCAGGCCGCGCCGCCCCCGCAGCCGCGCCAGACCGTCTCCGGCGGCGGGCCGGCGTTCTGCGTGCGGCCCTGCGACGGCAAGTATTTCGCCCTGCAGGTGCGCGGCGGCATGACGGCGGCGCAGATGTGCACGATGTTCTGCCCGGCCGGCAACGCCAAGGTCTATTACGGCAGCAATATCGACTACGCGACCGCATCGAACGGCCAGCGCTACCCCGACAGCGAAAACGCCTACGCCTATCGCAAGGCGCTGAAGGCGGACTGCACCTGCAATGGCCGCGATCCGGCCGGGCTGGCGCAGATCGACCTGTCGCAGGACACCTCGCTGCGCCCCGGCGACATCGTTGCCACCGCGACCGGCCTCGCTGCATATAACGGCATCCGGCTTGGCGCCGAGCAGACGCCCGACTTCACCCCGGTCGCCGACTATCCGGGCCTGACCGCCCAGCTCCGCGCCAAGCTCGGCGAGATGAAGGTCGCGCCGGTGAACGACCAATTGGCCGACCAGGCCCCGCCGGCTCTGCGTGACACGCTGCAGCCGGCTACGGCCCCGAAGCCGGCAACAGGCCGGCGGGCTGCAGCGGCCACGCCCGGCCTCGACTAGCTGAAGCGGATCGCTGGCCGGCTGGAGCGTCCTCGCCTCACCGCGCCACGATCACGCCGATCACATTCGGTGCGGCCAGATACGCTTCCTCGATCTTGGCCCTGGCGGCAGCTCGGTTTTCCGGCGTCAGCAGGCCGCGCTTCTCGGCCAGGATCATCCAGCAATAGCCCCACCAGTCGGTCAGCATGCCGCTGTCGTCGACCAGATCGTAGCCGTGCTCGGCCGCGAAGATCCGCGCGCTGCTTTCGTCGAGCGTATCGAGCCAGGCGAGATCGTCGGCCGCGAACATCTCGTCGCACAGATCGTCCGGCGAATAGCCCCAGATCGACTGGCACACGGTGTTGAACTCGCGGTCGAGCTGGTCGTCGTCGATCCATTGCCGGCGGGCGAGCTGATGCAGCCGCGACAGCGAACGCGAGAAATCCGCGATCCGCGTCAGCGCCATCTGATCGAACGCAATCGTCGACATGTAGCCCTCACAAGCTGGAGAGACCCAATATATCGGCGCGCCACGCACCGAATCAGGATGATATCTCAGTAGTTTACAAAAATGTTCTTAATTTGTTCTGATTGGCTTGTGCATCACCGACTGCATCTGCCGGCCTAGCCCCGCCGCCCCGACGGCGATCCGCCGCGGTGTCTGCGGCCCCCGTTCATCCTGCAGCCATCCGGCTTACGGCATGCTCCGGATACAATCAGCCGTCGAACTGATTCAAGGCTGCAAACACGTCGTGTGGGTCGCCCCTCGGCGTTGTGCACAAAACCAAGGCAGCGCGCCGCATCGATGCACTCGTCACGGGTTTCGATCGAGCGCTAATGTTTGTATGCTCAGAATCCGCTAAACCTTTGTAGGATCGCCACTTGACCGTGCAGCCCCTGCCAGAAAAATTTCAGTTGCCGCAGCCGCCGATCGATGAGCTGGCGCTCACCGAGATCAAGAGCGCGATCCTGGCGAAGCTGACGCTCGCGATCGGCAAGGAGGCGACCCAGGCGACCAAGCACGATTGGTACAAGGCCTCGGCGCTGGCGCTGCGCGACCGCATCGTCCACCGCTGGCTGGTGTCCGAAAAGGAGAGCTACGACGCCGGCCGCAAGCGGGTGTATTATTTGTCGCTCGAATTCCTGATTGGCCGGCTGTTCACCGACGCGCTCAACAATATGGGCCTGCTGGCGCAATATGCGGCCGCACTCGGCGACCTCGGCGTCGGCCTGAACGACCTGCGCAAATGCGAGCCCGATGCGGCGCTCGGCAACGGCGGCCTCGGCCGGCTCGCCGCCTGCTTCATGGAAAGCATGGCGACGCTGGACATCCCGGCGTTCGGCTACGGCATCCGCTACGATTACGGCCTGTTCCGCCAGATCATCAATCACGGCTGGCAGCAGGAATTCCCCGACGAGTGGCTGAGCTTCGGCAACCCGTGGGAGCTGCAGCGGCCGGAGGTCGTCTATCAGGTGATGTTCGGCGGGCAGATCGCCCAGGTCACCGACGCCAAGGGCCTGACCCGGACGGTGTGGACGCCGGTCGAGACCGTGCAGGCGGTCGCCTACGACACCCCGATCGTCGGCTGGCGCGGCGAGCACGTCAACGCGTTGCGGCTGTGGTCGGCCCGCGCGCCCGACCCGATGCTGATCGACGTGTTCAACACCGGCGACTATCTCGGCGCCACCGCGCACGAGGCCCGCGCCGAGGCGATCTGCAAATTCCTCTACCCGAACGACGAGAGTGCCGCCGGCCGCGAACTGCGGCTGCGCCAGGAATACTTCTTCGTCTCCGCCTCGCTGCAGGACCTGATCCAGCGGCATCTGGATTCGGACGGCCAGATCCGCAGCCTCGCCAAGAAGGCCGCGATCCAGCTCAACGACACCCACCCGAGCCTCGCCGTCGCCGAGCTGATGCGGCTGTTGGTCGACGTCCACAATCTGCGCTGGGACGACGCCTGGGACATCACCCGCGCGACGCTGAGCTACACCAACCACACGCTGCTGCCCGAAGCGCTGGAAACCTGGCCGCTCGACCTGTTCCAGCGCACGCTGCCGCGGCATCTCGACATCATCTACCGCATCAACGAAGCGCATCTGGCGCTGGCCGAGCAACGCTGCCCCGGCGATATCGAATTCCGCGCCTCGGTGTCGCTGATCGACGAGAAGGCCGGCCGGCGCGTCCGCATGGGCCACCTCGCCTTCATCGGCTCGCATCGCATCAACGGCGTGTCGGCGATGCATTCCGATCTGATGAAGGAGACCGTGTTTCACGATCTCAACCATCTCTATCCGGACCGCATCACCAACAAGACCAACGGCATCACCTTCCGGCGCTGGCTGACGCTGGCCAATCCGGGATTGACCGATCTGGTGCGGATCGCCTGCGGCGACGAGGTGCTCGACGATCCGAGTCGGCTCGAGCGGCTCGAGGCCTTCGCGGGCGATGCCGCGTTTCAGCAGCAGTTCCGCACCGTCAAGCATCGCAACAAGATCGCGCTGGCGAGGCTGATCAGCGAGCGCAACGGCGTCCGGGTCGATCCCGGCGCGCTGTTCGATGTGCAGATCAAGCGCATCCACGAATACAAGCGCCAGCTCCTCAACGTGCTGGAGACCGTGGCGCTGTACCACGCCATCAAGGATAATCCCGGCGCCGACTGGGTGCCGCGCGTCAAGATCTTCGCCGGCAAGGCTGCGGCGAGCTATCGCTACGCCAAGCTGATCATCAAGCTGATCAACGACGTCGCGGAAGTCGTCAACAACGACGCCTCGATCGGCGGCAAGCTCAAGGTCGTGTTCCTGGCCGACTACAATGTCAGCCTGGCCGAAGTGATCATCCCGGCGGCCGACTTGTCGGAGCAGATCTCGACCGCCGGCATGGAAGCGTCCGGCACCGGCAACATGAAGCTGGCGCTCAACGGCGCGCTGACGATCGGCACGCTCGACGGCGCCAATATCGAGATCCGCGACCACGTCGGCGCCGAGAACATCGCGATCTTCGGCATGGAAGCGCTCGAAGTCGTGGCACGCCGCTCGCAAGGCCTCGACGCCACCGACGTCATCAGCCGTTCGCCGCAGCTCGACCGCGCCATCCGGGCGATCGACTCGGGCGTGTTCTCGCCCGACGATCCGGCGCGCTTCGCCTCGGTGGCGCACGCGCTGCGACACCTCGACCACTACATGGTCAGCGCCGATTTCGACGGCTACTACGAAGCCCAGCGCGGCATCGACGCCCGCTGGCGCGCCGGCTCCGCATGGACTCGCGCCGGCATCCTCAACGTCGCCCGCATGGCCTGGTTCTCGTCCGACCGCACCATCCGCGAATACGCCGAGGACATCTGGGACGTGCCGACAAGGCCGGCGACACAGCCGTCGCCGGCACGTCAGGCGAAGGGCTGAGGGCCGCGAGGTCGATCGAACTTTGCGCCGAGCACAGCGCGGCGGGTGAGGGCACTCCGCTCCGCGAGTCGCTGACTCATTGCCTGGGGCGCCTTCACCCCAGCCCTCTCCCGCCAGCGCGAGAGGGGGAGCGCTGCGGCTCGGGGCGGCTCATTGCGCAACCCATGCCTTCACATGACGCCCGACAGCCATTGCGCGATGGCACCGCGCAAGGCAGATTGTGCGGCGCAAAGAGCAAGAACAAAAAAGGGAGCGATCATGGACGCCAAGGTCGAACACAGCATCCATCCGTTCGACGCCGCGACCCGGGTGGACCAGCGCGACGGCCGCTGGCAGGGCGCGACCAGTGACGATTACCACGCCTTCGTCGGCCAGTTCGGCGGCGCCACCGCGGCGACGCTGCTGCGCGCACTGATGCTGCAGCCGGAACGCGCCGGCGATCCCCTCGCCTTCACGGTCAATTTCTGCGCGCCGATCGCCGCCGGCAGCTTCGATCTGACGCCGCGCCTGATCAAGGCGACGCGATCGACCCAGCATTGGGGCATCGAATTGACGCAGGCCGACGGCGACGTGGCGGTATTCGCCACCGCGGTGTTCGCGCAGCGCCGCGAAACCTGGACGCATCGGCCGACGACGATGCCGCAGACGCCGACCTATCACGATGCGCCGGTGTACTCGCGCGCCGGCGTCGCGGCCTCGTGGGTCCGGCAGTTCGAATTCCGCTTCGTCGAAAACGAGCCGAACTTCGGGTCGGGCGAACAGTCCGGCCCCGCCAGCCCGCACACAAAGGCCTGGATGAGCCACGCGGTGCCGCGCGAGCTCGACCTGTTGTCGCTGTCGGCGATCGCCGATGCTTTCTTCGCCCGCATCTTCCACGTGCGCGGCGAACTGCTGCCGATCGGCACGGTGTCGATGACCACGTATTTCCACGTCGATGCCGCCGACCTCGCCGCCGAACCGGTCACGGCGGTGCTGGGCGTTGCCGACGCCAGCGTGTTTCACAAGAGCTTCAGCGACCAGACTGGGGAACTGTGGTCGCCGGGCGGCAAGCTGCTGGCGACGACGCATCAGATCACCTATTTCAAGGCCTGACCGAACGCGCGGCGACGTGGTGTCGTCACGTGCCGCTGTTACGTCGTGAGCTGAACCCGCCCCGTCGCTCCCGCTCGAAAGGCGCCGCCATGACGCCGTCCAGCTCGATACTTCCGCCCGATCCTGCGCGCCGCGTCGCGCTGCTCGGCGTGCCGATCGAGATTGGCGCGGGCTTGCGCGGCACGCTGATGGGGCCGGCCGCGCTGCGCACCGCCGGGATTGGCCGTGTCCTCGAACAGCTTCGCTTCACGTTCGAAGATCACGGCGACATGCCGCATCCGCCGGTGACGCGCGGCGATGCTCCGGTGCCGGCCAACGCCAATTACTACGGCGAGGTCCGTAGCTGGGTCGGGGCGATCTCGGCACGTGCCTACGAGCTCGCGCAGTCGGGCGCGGTGCCGCTGTTCATGGGTGGCGACCACAGCCTGTCGATGGGATCGATCAACGGCGTCGCGCGCTACTGGGAGCAGCAGGGCAAGCCGCTGTTCGTGCTGTGGTTCGATGCCCATGCCGACTACAACACGCCGGCGACCACGCTGACCGCCAACATGCACGGCATGTCGGCCGCGTTCCTGTGCGGCGAGCCCGGCCTCGATCATCTGCTGGGCGACGAGCCGCGGGTGTCGATCCCGCCGAGCCGGCTCGATTTGTTCGGCATCCGCTCGATCGATCCGCTGGAGAAGGACCTGGTGCGGGCCCGCGCGATCCCCGTAGTCGATATGCGGGCGATCGACGAGTTCGGCGTCGGCGTGCTGATCCGCCGGGTGATCGACCGCGTCCGTGCCGCCGGCGGCGTGCTGCATCTGTCGTTCGACGTCGACGTGCTAGACCCGTCGGTCGCCCCCGGCGTCGGCACCACCGTGCCGGGCGGCACGACATATCGTGAGGCGCATCTGGTGATGGAGCTGCTGCACGATTCCGGGCTGGTGCGCTCGGTCGACGTGGTCGAGCTCAACCCGTTCCTCGACGAGCGCGGCCGCACCGCCCGCGTCGCCGTGG
Source organism: Rhodopseudomonas telluris (assembly GCF_042432815.1). NCBI lineage: Bacteria > Pseudomonadati > Pseudomonadota > Alphaproteobacteria > Hyphomicrobiales > Nitrobacteraceae > Rhodopseudomonas > Rhodopseudomonas telluris. Next base: position 242,407 of record NZ_JBHLWM010000001.1, on the reverse strand, counting down.
AGCTGATCGGCAGCCTGTTCGGCATGCAGATCAGCGACCGCGTGACGCCCAGCAACGCGCTGCTGCCGGAGGGGTAGAACGCCCCATCGTTCGTCATTGCGAGGAGCGAAGCGACAAAGCAATCCAGCTCTGTGCTCGGCGCCTCTGGACTGCTTCGCTTCGCTCGCACTGACGGAGTCTGGCGGACACGGCCACTTTCGGCTAAACGCGCCGCAGCCTTTTTATCGTCCTGTGAGCCCATGATCCGTCTCGACAACATCTCCAAGCAGAACGGCCACCAGATCCTCTACATCGAGGCGTCCGCGACGCTGCTGCGCGGCGAGAAGATCGGCCTGGTCGGGCCCAACGGCTCGGGCAAGACGACCCTGTTCCGGATGATCAAGGGCACCGAGACGCCCGACGAGGGCCAGGTCTCGGTCGATCGCGGCCTGACCATCGGCTATTTCAGCCAGGACGTCGGCGAGATGAGCGGCCGCAGCGCGGTGGCCGAGACTATGGAGGGCGCTGGCCCGGTCAGCGAAGTCGCGGCCGAGCTGAAGCAGCTCGAGGACGCGCTCGCCGATCCGGACAAGGCCGACGAGATGGAGCAGATCCTCGAGCGCTATGGCGAGGTGCAGCACCGCTTCGAGGAGCTCGACGGCTACGCGCTGGAAGGCCGCGCCCGCGAGGTGCTGGCCGGCCTGTCGTTCACCCAGGAGATGATGGACGGCGACGTCGGCAAGCTGTCCGGCGGCTGGAAGATGCGCGTCGCGCTCGCGCGCATTCTGTTGATGCGGCCCGACGTGATGCTGCTCGACGAACCGTCGAACCATCTCGACATCGAAAGCCTGATCTGGCTCGAGCAGTTTTTGCGCGGCTTTGAAGGCGCATTGCTGATGACCTCGCACGATCGCGAATTCATGAACCGCATCGTCAACAAGATTATCGAGATCGATGCCGGCACGCTGACCAGCTACACCGGCAACTACGAATTCTACGAGCAGCAGCGCGCGCTCGCCGACAAGCAGCAGCAGGCGCAGTTCGAGCGCCAGCAGGCGATGCTCGCCAAGGAAGTCGCCTTCATCGAGCGCTTCAAGGCGCGCGCCTCGCACGCCGCGCAGGTGCAGAGCCGGGTCAAGAAGCTCGACAAGATCGAAAAGGTCGAGCCGCCGCGCCGCCGCCAGACCATCGCGTTCGACTTCCTGCCGGCGCCGCGCTCGGGCGAGGACGTGGTCAGCTTGAAGCGCGTATCCAAGCGCTACGGCAGCCGCGTGATCTATGACGGACTCGACTTCCAGATCCAGCGCCGCGAGCGCTGGTGCGTCATGGGGATCAATGGCGCCGGCAAGTCGACGCTGCTCAAGCTGGTCACCGGCTCGACGCCGCCCGACGACGGCAGCGTGGCGCTCGGCGGCAGCGTCAAGATGGGCTACTTTGCGCAGCACGCGATGGATCTGATCGACGGCGAACTCACCGTGTTCGCCTCGCTGGAAGAATGGTTTCCGCAGGCCGGCCAAGGGTCCCTACGCGCGCTCGCCGGCTGCTTCGGCTTCTCCGGCGACGACGTCGAGAAGAAATGCCGTGTGCTGTCCGGCGGCGAGAAGGCGAGGCTGGTGATGGCCAAGATGCTGTACGACCCGCCGAACTTCCTGGTGCTCGACGAGCCGACCAACCATCTCGACATCGCCACCAAGGAAATGCTGATCAAGGCGCTGTCGGACTTCGAGGGCACGATGCTTTTCGTGTCCCACGACCGGCATTTCCTCGGCGCGCTGTCGAACCGCGTGCTGGAGCTGACGCCCGACGGCATCCACAAATACGGCGGCGGTTACACCGAGTACGTCGCAAGGACCGGCCACGAGGCGCCCGGGCTGCATAGTTAGTAGTTAGCAGAGTGCTCCCGCTTGCGGGGCTGTCACCTCTCCCGCTTGCGGGAGAGGTCGGATCGCGCAGCGATCCGGGTGAGGGCACTCCCCTCCGCGAGTCGCTAAGTCCCTGCCTGGGGCACCCTCACCCCAACCCTCTCCCGCAAGCGGGAGAGGGAGCGCGCTGCAGATCGCGGCCGCGCTTACTTCAACAGATCACCAAGATCATCAAAACAGCGGCTTCATCTGCGCGACCTTGATCGGGCCGAGCATCACGGCGCCGTCGACGAAGCGCAGCGGGACCGCGCGGGCGGGGCGGCCTTCCAGCGTCGCCTCCTGGCCGAGCGCGTTGATGCCGGCGGCGACGCCGACATTGGCGTTCTGGCGGACGACGCGGCCGAGGCCCGGGATGGCGCGGTCGAGTGCGCCCAGCACGTTGTTGACGTCATTGGCGCGCACGCCCGGCGCCAGCCGATCAAGCGTCGATTGCGACACGCCCTCCTCCAGCACCTTGTCGATGCCGAGCTTGGGGATCACCTTGTCGAGCCCCGCCACCACCATCTGCAATTCGCCGTCGACATTGCCTGCCGGCGTCAGGCCGAGCGCGCCGATCGCGGTCGCGATCATCTCGCCTTGCTGAATCCGCGCCTGGGTGATCTCGATCCGGCCGCCGGCGGCCTGCAGTTCGCGGAAGCGCTGTGGCCATGGCTTGGGGCGGAAGTCCTTCAGCCCGCTCAGCACCACCCGCAGATGCGCATCGAACAATTCGGCGAGCAGCGGATGCACGTCCTGCACGCTGGCGCCCTCGAACTGGAAATCGGTTTCGATCCGCGGTGCGGCGCCGGCCGGGCCTTCGAGCTGACGAGCGTGCATCTCGACGTGACGGGCGCGGGCCAGCGGCAGCGGTGTGGCGCCGCCGAGCCGGTCGAGCGCCGGCGCCTCGAACACCAGCGAGACGCGCTCCGGCGGGCCGGGCAGCCCGGCTGCGCTACTGCGCGCGCTCACCCAGTTGAGCTGCAGCGACGGCGGCTGGCCGCGATCGGCGAAGATCGCCGGCCCCTTGAACTCCGCGATCAGCAGGCTCGGCTGATAGATCTGCGACACCACCAGGATCTCGGCGAGCTTGGCCGTCACCGGCGTTTGGCTGGCCACCTGTTCGGCGGTCTGCGAGGTCAGCGCCACGCTGGCGTCGGTGCAGCGCACCTCGAGGCGGAACGGGAAGCCGGCGATCGAGCGATCGCCACAATCATAGGCGCGGCCGGCCGCCGCCTCGCGCGCGCGCCAGGAATCGACGATGCGGTCGACCTGCGCGACGGAGAAGAACCAGAAGCCGCTCCAGGCGATGGCGGCGACGAGCAGCAGCGCGGGCATCAGGAACAGCGGCCACAGCCGGCGGCGGGTAGGAAGCGTGTGTTCGGTCATCGTGCCTACTTAGAGAGTGCCCCCGAAAAGGCAAATCGCCGGACGCGGCGCATCGCCGTCATGCTTGTCCGTCACGCGAAAGCGCTGACATCGGCCGTCCCAATGCAGTAGAGACGGAATTTGTCATTTGCGCGAAGCCTGACCGTCATGTCCGCCAAGAACCTGTCTGATGCCGAGCTTGCCGAAGGCGACCTGTGGGTGTTCGGCTACGGCTCGCTGATGTGGCGGCCGGGGTTCGATTTCGTCGAACAGGTGCCGGCGCGGCTGATCGGCGAACATCGGGCGCTGTGCGTCTATTCGTTCGTCCATCGCGGCACGCCGGAGCAGCCGGGCCTGGTGCTCGGGCTCGACCGCGGTGGCGCCTGCCGCGGCATCGCGTTCCGGGTCGCCGACAAGCACCGGATGCAGACCGTGGCGTATCTGCGCGAACGCGAGCAGGTCACCAGCGTGTATCGCGAGGTCAAGCGTTCGGTCTGGCTGGAGGACGACGCGCGGCGACGGATCAGCGCGCTCGCCTATGTGGTCGATCGCGGCCACGCCCAATACGCCGGCCGCCTCACCCCGGCAGAGCAGCTCCGGCTGGTCCGCCAGGGTCACGGCCGCTCCGGCGCCAACCGCGATTACGTGCTGTCGACCGTGCATTCGCTGGAAGCCCAGGGCTGCCGCGATCCCAGCCTGCATCGCCTCGCCGAAGCCCTGCGCGACGAAACGCCGCCGCATCGTTGATAGCCTCTCCTGCTTGCGGGCGAGGTCGACGCGCATAGCGCGGCGAGTGAGGGCACTCCGCTCCGCGAGCCGCCGAGTCAGTGCTTGGGGCGCCCTCACCCCAGCCCTCTCCCGCAGGCGGGAGAGGGAGCGCGCTGCGGTTGGGGAGAGGCGAATTACTGATTGCTGGCGGTGCGGTCGGGCACGACGGTCGCTGTGCTCGGCACGCCGCCGAACAGCGCTTCCTGCTCGAGCCGCCCGGCTTCGATCAGGCGGTTACTGGCGGTTTCGATCTGCTCGCTGACGAGGTCGATGAAGTCGCGTCGCGACATTCCGGCCGGCAGCGGATCGAGGAATTCGACCATGATCGTGCCGGGATAGCGCATGAACTGCCGGCGCGGCCAGAACAGGCCGGAATTCAGCGCCACCGGCAGACACGGCACGTTGCAGTCCGCATAGATCTGGGCGATGCCGGCCTTGTAGTGCGGCGGCGCACCGACCGCGGTGCGGGTGCCCTCAGGGAAGATGATCAGCTGCCGGCCGCGATTCACTTCCTCGCTGGCGCGGCGCGCCATCTCCATCAGGATGCGGCCGCCCTTCTGGCGATTGATCGCGATCATGTCGGCCTTGATCAGGAACCAGCCGAAGAACGGAATCCAGGTCAGCTCGCGCTTGAGAATGTACAGCGGCGCATCGAAGAACTGCAGCAGCGCGAAGGTCTCCCACATCGACTGATGCTTCGGCGCGACGATCAGGGGCCCCGCCGGGATTTTCTCGACGCCGCGGAATTCGACTCTGGTGCCGCAGACGACACGCATCAGCCAGATGCTGCTCTGGCCCCACATCTTCGCGACCTTGATCAGCGCGCGGCGCGGCAGCAAGAAAGTCGGGATCGCCACCAGGATCCAGAACACCAGCAGCAGATAGAACAGCACGTTGAAGATCAACGAGCGGATGAAAATACGCGTCATCAAACGATCCGGTCAGTTGGCGAGCGCCGTCGTAGGCCTGCGGACTGCCGTCTCGGGCGCTTGCTCCGGCGACTCGGGCGCAATCTCGATCCCCAGCCGCGCCAGCCGCACCCGCGCCTCGACGGCGAGATATTTGGCGTATTCGGATAGCAGCAGCCGCATCGTCGCGCCACTGCTCCACCACACCTCGTCGCGCCACTTGTCGCCGATCACCGAAAACGGGATCAGCTCGATATCCGGCATGACGTGCGACATTTCGGCGATCGCGCGGGGCATGTGGTAATTCGACGTGACGACGATCAGCGAGCGGAAGCCGCGTTCGGTGGCCCAGCGGCGGGTTTCGACAGCGTTGCTGCGGGTGTTGACCGCGGAGCGGTCGAGATCGACGCAGCAGCCGAACCAGTCCTTGCTCTCCGGCACCGAGCGCGAAATGTCGCTCGCCCCATTGGTCCGGTGCACGCCGGAGATCAGCAGCCGCTTGCCGTAACCCGACGCGAGCAGCTCGACGGCATCGGACACCCGCGATGAGCCGCCCGTCAGCACCACGATGCCATCAGCCACGCGGGACGGCTTCGACTCCTCCACCCGGAGCTGCATCAGGAACGCCACGAAGCCGCCCGTCAGCATCACGCCCAACGCCAGCACCGCCAGAACGGCGGCGCGAACAAGACCGAATCGGCGCCGCGGCGTAGCCTGGGGCCGGTCGGTGAGGGGCTGGGTAGAACGCGGCTGCATCGGATGCCGGTATAACCTCGATTGCGAACGATCGATGCGGCTTCCTTCGTCGGACATCGCGGTCCCCGGAGCCGTTCGGACTCTAGTGCGTTTTCGGGCGAAAGGGAGTCCGCCGGGCGGTCAAATTGGGCCGGGACGGGACCGGGCGCGGTGTCGTCATTCGATCGAGTTCAGCGTGCTGAACAGCGTGCGGCGCGACGCCAGCGCGGTGATCGCCGCGATCAGAACCGCTTGCCCGGCCAGCGCCAGATAGCCGGACGGCCGCAGCGAGAAGGTTCCGAGCAGCGCAGCGAACTGGTCGCCGACCGGCGTGCCGGAAAACCAGGTCGCCACCGATTCCGAGAAGCCGAACACGAACACGGCGGCGCCGCCGCCGATCAGCCCGCCCTGCAGGCCCAGCATCAGGAAGTGGCGGAAGAAGCGGTCGGCGATGAAGCGATCGCTGGCGCCGACGAAATGCAGCACTTCGACGATCGGCCGGTTGGCCGCCATCGCGCCGCGGGTGGCGAACGACACCGAGATGATGGTGGCGACGATCACCAGCGCCAGCACGCCGATGCCGGCAAACACCGTGGCGCCGGTCATCGACCGCATCCGTTCGATCCAGGCGCGGTGATCGTCGACCGTGGCGGCCGGCGCCGCCTGTGCGACCCGGCGCCGCAGATCGTCGAGATCGAGCGCGGTGCCCGGCGCGATCCGCGCCACGATCACCCGCGGCACCGGCAGGTCGTCCAGCGACAGGCCGCTGCCGAGCCACGGCTCCAACAGCTTGGCGGATTCCTCTTTGGTGAACGGCCGCACCTCGACGATGCCGGGCTGGTTGCGCACCACCTCGGCGACGGTGGCGGCGTCGCGTTCGAGGCTGCGGCCCTGCACCGAGCGCACCTGCACGGTCAGTTCGCTGGCGACGTCGGACTGCCATTCGGCCGCCGAGGCGCTGATCAGCAGCACCACCCCGGTCGTCATCGACGCCAGGAACGCCATGATCGCCACCACCGCGACCAGCGCCCGGCCGGCGATCGAGGCGCGCGGCACGATCGGCGACTGGTTACGCGCGCGGGCCGGCACCTGCGGGCGTTCGTCGCCGAGGTCGACCATCGCGTCGCGCGGATCGGTATATCGCGGCGGCTTATTCATAGATGTGCAGCCGCCCCTGATGCAGCACCAGGCGACGCGCCTCGTACTGGTCCATCAGGTTGATGTCGTGGGTGGCGATGATGACGGCGGTGCCGGATTTGTTGAGCTCGATGAACAGCCGCAACAGCCGTCGGCCGAGCGTCGGATCGACATTGCCGGTCGGCTCGTCGGCGAGCAGCAGTTGCGGCCGGCCGATCACCGCGCGGGCGATGGCGGCGCGCTGCTTCTCGCCGCCCGACAGCACCGGCGGCAGCGCGTCCATGCGGTCGCCGAGACCGACCCATTTCAACAGGTCGATGACCTCCTTGCGGTAGCTCGACTCGTCGCGCCCGGTGACGCGGAACGGCAGCGCGACGTTCTCGTAGGTCGTCATGTGGTCGAGCAGCCGGAAGTCCTGCAGCACGATGCCGATACGCTGACGCAGCGCCGAGACCTCGTCCTTCGTAAGCAATGAGACGTCGCTGCCGAACAGGTTCACCAGACCGCGCGTCGGCCGCAGCGACAGGAACAGCAGGCGGAGCAGCGAGGTCTTGCCGGCGCCCGAGGGGCCGGTCAGGAATTGGAAGGAATGCGCCGGGATCGCGAAATTGAGATCCCGCAGGATCTCGGGACCGAGCCCGTAGCGCAGGCCGACATTTTCGAAGCGGACCACGATTCAGCTCCGATACTCACCGGCGCAGCGGGACAGGGCATGCCGCGCCAACTGCCCCTGCGGAGGTTGTGAGGCGGTTATGGTTTCCGATTCGTTAACGGACGCCGGATAGGCTCGGGCGAGGAACATAGCCAGCGATTCGTCATGCATATCGTTTGCCCACATTGTACGACATCCTATGCGATCGATCCGGCGAAACTCGGCGACAGCGGCCGGACCGTACGCTGTTCCCGCTGTAAGGAAGTGTGGCTGGCGCGCCCGGAAGATGTGATCCAGACCGACGCACGTGTCGCGGCGATGACGGTCGAGGACAAGCGCCCGGCCGACGATCTGGCAGACGATCCGGGCTGGGGCGTGGCCGAGGACGAACAGGATACTCCCGTCGTCGACAGCCCGCCGATCGCCGCCGAAATCCCGACGCCCGAAGAGCGGGACGTGTTTGCCCGCGCGCCGGAGCCGGAGATCGAGGCCGACCCGGAGCCGCTGCGCAAGAACCGCTCGTTCGGCACGCGACGGCAGCGCGGCTTCAAGGCGCTGATCGCGCCGCTGAAACAGGATCCGATCGGCACGCTCAAATCGACCCTGAACGCCTCGACAGCCTGCGCCGCATTCGGTTCGCTCGCACTGGGGCTCCTGATCTGGCGCGCCGACGTGGTGCGGATGCTGCCGCAGACCGCCACGTTCTATCGGATGGTCGGCTTCGAGGTGAACCTGCGCTCGCTGGCCATCAAGGACGTCAAGGTCACCCGCGAGACGGTGGAATCGAAGCCGGTGCTGGTGATCGAGGGCATGATCATGGGCCTCGGCCGCAAGCCGGCGGATTTGCCGCGGCTGCGCTTCGTTGTGCGCGACGACCACGGCACCGAAATCTACGCCTGGAACGCGGTGCTGGAGCAGACCGTGCTACGCCCCGGCGAGCAGGCCTGGTTCCGGTCGCGGCTGGCGTCGCCGCCGCCCGAAGCACGGACCATCGACGTGCGCTTCTTCAACCGGCGCGATATCGCCACCGGCGGCGCCTAGAGTTTGCGTTCGGAGTGAATCGAGCCGAGCTCCCGATCGTTGTTATCAAGCGTTGCTCGACGCCGACCGGCCGCAGCGACGGCCGTAAGCCTGGGACACTGGTATGTCGCGAATCCTGATCGCCGATGACGAAGAATCGATGCGCCTGCTGGTGGGGCGGGCCATCGCGATGGACGGCCACGACATCACCACAGCCGAGGACGGCAGCGAGGCGCTGGAAATCCTGGTCGAGAACGACGGCCGGTTCGATCTGCTGCTGACCGACATCAAGATGCCGATCATGGACGGCATCGCGCTGGCGCTCGCGGCCGCGCGCGACTTTCCCGAACTCACCATCCTGCTGATGACCGGCTACGCCGACCAGCGCGAACGCGCCTCCGGCCTCGACGCCATCGTCCACGACGTCGTCACCAAGCCGTTCTCCGTCGCCGACATCCGCACCGCGGTCGCGGACGCGCTCGCGGCGAAGAAGACGAGCTGATCGCCAGTACTTGCCCCGACCGCAGCGCGCCCCCTCTCCCGCGCGCGGGAGAGGGCTGGGGTGAGGGCGACGCGCACAATGACTCAGCGCCTCGCGGAGCGGAGTGCCCTCACCCGGATCGCTGCGCGATCCGACCTCTCCCGCAGGCGGGAGAGGTGCGCCGTGCTCAGGGTTAGCTCATCGCCCTAATAATCCTTCAGCAGCCGCTCGATGTAGTCGAGTTCGATCTGCGGGCGGTTGGTGTCGCCGAGGCGGCGGCGGAGTTCTTCGAGGATACGCCGGACGCGCTGGACGTCGATCTCGCCGGGGATCTTCACCGACAGATCGTCGCCGAACTCGCGGCCCTTCAGCGGGCGGCCGAGCGGATCGGTGTCGTTGCCGCTGCTCTGCTGCCGGCCGGGACGATTACCAGGACCGTCGCCCGGACCGGGCTGATCGCCCTGCTGCATCGCTTCGGCGAGCTTCTGCGCGCCCTTGCGCAGCGCGTCGAGCGCGCGGCCCTGCGAGTCGACGGCGCCGTCGGCATTGCCCTCGCCGAGCCGGCCTTCGGCATCGCCCATCGCGGAGTCCGCCTGGTCGAGACCGCCGTCGCCATCGCCCTGCTCGCCTTGCTGCCCTTGTCCCTGCTGGCCCTGCTCGCCTTTCTGGCCGCGCTGGCCCTGCTGCTGGCCCATGCCGCGCTTGGCGAGTTCCTGCTGCAGCTTGCGCAGCCGGTCCTGCAGATTCTGCTGATCCTGCTGCAGGTCGCCGAGATTCTGCTCGCCCTTCTGGCCGCGCATGCGATCGCGGCGCTGATCCTGGCCCTGCTTGAAGGTCTTGTCCCGCAATTGCTGCTGCTTGCGGATCATGTCGCTCAGCTCGTTCATCGCCTGCTGCATGTCGTCGTCGCCGCCCTGGCCGGGCTGCGCCATCTGCAGGTTCTCGAGCATCTGGGCGAGCTGTTCGAGCAGTTGCTTGGCCGCCTCCTTGTCGCCGGAGCGCGACAGCCGCTCCATGCGCTCGATCATGGCGTTGAGGTCTTGCTGCCGCATCACCTTGGTGTTCGGATCGAGCGGCCGCGCGAGCTGCTGCGGATTGTTCTTCATCTGCTCGGCGAGCTGGCGCATGTAGTTGTCGAGCGCGGCGCGCAGGTTCTCGGTGAGCTTCTTGATCTCCTCGTCGGAGGCGCCGCGTTCCAGCGCCTGCTTCAGCGCATCCTGCGCGGCGCGCAGCGCCTTCTCGACGTCCGACGTGTCGCCGTCCTCGATGCTGAGGGCGAGCGACCACAGATTGGCGACGACCTCGCGCAGCTGCTCGTCGGTCCGGGCGCGCTCGAGCTGATCGGCGATGGTGTAGAGACCGAGATACTGGCCGGCGTCCGGCGTGAACGCTTCCGGCGCGATCATCAGCGCATCGAGCGCGGTGTAGACGTCGCCGTTCTTGTTCGCATCGAGCGCCAGGATGCGGCGCTGCTCGATCAGGGCGCGGGCGAGCGGCTTGGTGAACAGCCGCTCGGGCAGCCGCATGGTGTGCGGCTCGCTGCGCCCCTCGTTGCCGGCCTCGTCCTTGGCCGTGAGGGTCAGCGTCACCTCGGCGCCCGCATAGGGATCCTCGCTGAGATCCTTCACGGTCTGACCGACGCCGGCGCGGGTGCGCGCGTTCGGCAGCGTCAGCGGGAATTGCGGCGGCTCGAACAGCGGCCGTGGCGTCCCGGCCTTCTGATCGGTCGCCGACACCACCGGCGCGATCACCCCGTAGGCTGCGACGACGCCGTAGTCGTCCTCGATCTTGTAGGAGAGCTGCAGCGAGCCGCGGGCCTGCCGCTCCGGGTCCTTGGCCAGCGCGATCGACGGCGCGTGATCGGGCGTCGCCTTGAACGACCATTTCGGCTGGCCCGAGGGCGCACGCACCTGGGCAGTGCCGTCGCCGGTGATCTTGAAATGCCGCTCGCTCGTGCCCTTGGGCGCCTCGGCCTCGCCCTTGGCTTCGACAACGCCGCCGCTGATCGCGACGTCGAGATCACCGCCGCTGGAGCGGACCAGCAGGGTCGAGCCGGCTGGCACCGGCAAGGCCGCATCGCTCGCGGCGAGGTCCTTGTTGGCAGCCGACAGAATGATCGGCGGCTTGTTGGTATAGACCGGCGGCGTCACCCAGGCGTCGACGCGAACATTCGGGCCTGCAAGAGCGCCGTTCCAGTCGAACGCCGCCGCGACGCGCGCGCTGCGTTCCTCGCCGGCGGCCACGAAGGTGGCGACCAGCAGCACCGCCACCAGCGCGCGCAGGCCCCACGGATCGTGCTTCGGCAGCCGCGGAGCCGGCAGGCCGGCACGGATGCCGCGCAGCGCCGCCAGCGTCCGCTCGCGCTGCACCCTCCACAGCGCCAGCGCGACCGGATCGGTCGAGGCCAGCGTGTCGGTGAGCGCGGTGGCCGGGCGGTGCTTCAGGCCGGTGTTGCGGTCGAGCCGGGCGAGCGCGTCGTCGCGGCTCGGCCAGCGAAACTTGAGAGCCGGGTAAAGCGCGACCAGCGCCAGCACCACGAACAGCGCAAGCCCGACCATGCGGCCGCTGAACGGCAACGCCAGCCAGAGGCCGGCCCAGGACGCTGCGAGGAACAGTCCGACGACGCTCAGCAGCCGGACCAGCAGCGGCCAGCTTCGCTCCCAGGCGATCGCGAAGGTTGCGCGCCGGAGGGCCGTGTCCAATCGCAGCCGCGCCAGCGCGTCTGGATCCTGCGGGGTCTGCGACGGGTCGGGGCTGCGTCCGTTCAACAAGCTCTCCGGGTTGTACGTACAGCAGCCTACCACAGCGGCGGCAATGAGGCACCTGACAGCAGCAGCCGTCATCCCCGTGTCGCAGCACACGAATGCGTGACGGCACGGACGGCAGCCCATAACGTCGCCGCGCATCAACCAGAAGGATCGACGATGGACAAGACGACCCACGACAAGGGGCTGGACATCCGCAAGGCCGTGCTCGGCGAAGCCTATGTGGAGAACGCGCTGAAGACCGCTGACGACTTCAACAAGCCGTTCCAGGACCACGTCACCGAATATTGCTGGGGTGCGATCTGGGGCCGCGAGGACCTGCCGCGCAAGACCCGCAGCATGCTGAACCTCGCCATGATCGCGGTGCTCAACCGGCCGCACGAGTTGCGCGCGCATCTCAAGGGTGCGCTGACCAACGGCGTCACCCGGGACGAGATCCGCGAGATCTTCATGCAGGTGGCCTGCTACGCGGGGATGCCGGCGGGCGTCGACAGCTTTCGTATCGCCCGCGAAGTGTTCGCCGAACTCGACAAGACCTGAGACAGGTCAGCGCCGGCGTGCAGGCCGCTACATCATCCGCGGCAGCACGTCGGCCTTGGGGTTCTTGTCGAAGAAGCGGTGCTTCAACGCACCTGCGATGTGCAGGACCACCAACCCGAGCAGCGTATAGGCCAGCACCTTGTGCAGGAACTGAAATACCCGAAATGCCGTGTCGTTCTTCGGCAGCAGCTCCGGCACATGCAGGCCGAAGAACGTCACGCCGTCGCTGTGGGCGTAGGTACTGGACATCGCATAGCCCATCAGCGGCACGATCAGGACGAGCGCGTAGATCGCCACATGGACCACATGGGAGAGCACGCGCTCGTGCGTCGGCAGGTCGGCCGGCCCGGGCAGCCGCGACGTCGCGCGGATGCCGAGCTGCACCAACACGATCAGCAACACCAGCAGGCCGAAGGATTTGTGCAGCGGATACAGCGCGCCGAAGCGCTCCGCGGCCTCGTCGTCGAGCGACGTCATGAACCAGCCGACCGCGATCAGCCCGAAGATCAGCAGCGCGCGCAGCCAATGCAGCACGCGGAGCGAGGTCGGGTATTTGTCGACCGGCACGGTTGTCGCGGGCTCAGCTTGGGTCATCCGTGGTCCTGAATCGATTGCCGGGCGGGCGCGCCGCCGAGGCAGCGACGTGTTGAGCGGGAGACCGGTGGCGAATCTAAGGCTCGCGCACCGCGTGCACGGGCCAGTTCCGCGCACCGGCGCGCGCGTTAAGGTTGATCGGTTAGGTTAAGCGGGGGTTTCAATTGCCGCGCCGCGTAACACCGATAGGTTGAACCTGTCGCGCGTACCCGCCGGACGCCGCACGTTCCCGGCGGGATTGCAAACGTGCGATCGGGACCGCCAGTCTTTTGTCCGCCGCGTGCTGGCGGTCCCACTTCTAGCTATAGGCTGGCCGCAGCGACCGATTGAGTGGAAGGCAACGCGTACAGAGGTATTTTCATGACCAAACGAGTAATCGTGACTTGCGAGCAAGGCTACTTCGACGACCTAGTTGTGTACCTTTTCGCCCTCCAGAACTTTGTTCACGCGGTGGAGGTCTATAATAGCGGCACAAGTGCTCCTTGGCCGGAAGAAGACACCTCTATAATGGACGCCAAGCAGGCAAACATGCGCCTTTGCTGGCACCCAAGCCGAATGGCCTCCATAATTTGCAAGAATAGCTGGCCACAATCCATTGAATTTCACGAAGAGCCGAATCCCCTTGAGGAAGCCGGCTCCCTAGAACTTGGAGCTATAGGACGACTACTCTTCAGCTTCGGACAAGCGCTAATCATCAATTACTACGAGCGAAACCTTGACGAAATAAAAGCGCACTACGGCAGCGCGCCCGCGGATTGGCCCACTATTTGGAATTTCGCCAGAGTAGTCCGCAATGCAATGTCACACGGCGGACACCTAAACTTCGAAAATCTGAAGGCCTCACCCGTGAGCTGGGGAAGCTTGACTTACTCCCCCTCGGACAATGGCCGTCTAATCTTACATACAGATCTTTGGCCGGGCGACCTATATTATCTTCTGCGCGATATGGAAAACTCTCTCCCAGCTCACAGCCACGGCGCCGGCTGATCCATCGCGATCAGTTGCTCGACCTCGATGCGCGGACGCACGACCGCGTACTGATCGTCCTTGACCAGCACTTCGGGCACCAGCGCGCGGGTGTTGTACGTACATGCCTGGACCGCGCCGTAGGCGCCGGCCGTCATGATGGCGATCAGGTCGCCGGCCTTCAGCTCGGGCAGCTTGCGGTCGAGCGCCAGATAATCGCCGGTCTCGCACACCGGGCCGACGACGTCGGCGGTGATCGTCCGGGCGCCCGGCGCCGGCTCGGCCACCGGCAGGATCTCGTGATACGCCTCGTACAGCGTCGGCCGGATCAAATCGTTCATCGCGGCGTCGATGATCACGAAGGTCTTGCCGTCGCCGTGCTTCACATAGATCACCTGCGCGACCAGGATGCCGGCATTGCCGACGATCATCCGGCCGGGCTCAAACAGCAGCGCGCAGCCGAGATTGTGGGTGACGCGCTTGACCATCTCCGCATAGGCGAACGGCTCCGGCGGCGCGTCGCGATCCTCGTAGTACGGAATGCCGAGGCCGCCGCCGAAATCGACGTGGCTGATACTGTGCCCGTCGCCGCGCAGCACATGCACGAACTCGGCGACGATGCGGAACGCCGCTTCCATCGGCGCCAGGTCGATGATCTGGCTGCCGATATGCACATCGACGCCGCTGATCTGGATGCCCGGCAGCTTGGCGGCGCGGGCATAGACCTCGCGCGCATGCGCCAGCGGAATGCCGAACTTGTTCTCGGACTTGCCGGTCGAGATCTTGGCGTGGGTGCCGGAATCGACGTCCGGATTGACCCGGATCGAGATCTTGGCGGTGCGGCCGGTCTCGACCGCGAGCCGCGACAGCAGTTCGAGTTCAGGCTCGGACTCGACGTTGAGGCACTTGATGTCGTGCGCCAGCGCCGCACGCAGCTCGGCCTCGGTCTTGCCGACGCCGGAGAACACGATCTTGCTCGGCGGAATGCCGGCCGCAAGGGCGCGTTGCATCTCGCCGCCCGACACCACGTCGGCGCCAGCGCCGAGCCTGGCCAGCGTCCGCAGCACCGACTGGTTGGAATTCGCCTTCATGGCGTAGCACACCAGCGCGTCGGTGCCGGCGAAGGCCTCGCTGAAGACGCGGTAGTGCCGCTCCAGCGTCGCGGTCGAATAGCAATAGAACGGCGTGCCGACCTCGCGCGCAAGCACAGCAAGGCTGACGCCTTCGGCGTTCAGCACGCCGTTGCGGTAGTCGAAATGGCGCATTGCGGATCAGTCCAGCAGCGAGTCGAGGATGATGCGCTTCTTCTGGCCCTTGCCAGCGACGGGCGGCGCGTTGGTGCCGTAGGACGGGTCGAACACGTCACCCTTCGCGGCCGGCGCAGCTGGCGACGACGCCGACGCTGCAGGCGAGCCGGGCGTATCGGCGGCCCCCGCCGGAAGATCCAGTCCGCCCTTGCGACCGCAGCCCGCGAGGGCCAGCGTCGCCGCGGCGATCACAACAAGCGCCCATCGCGATGGGCCGGCAGTGCGGTTCACGTCGAAATCCCCAATTGCGGCCGCATCCTACAGAGAACGCCCGGCCGTGGCGAGCCCCTGCTTCAACCCGCTTTTCGCTCTTTTTCGAGGCGCTTGAGCCAGCTCTTGGCCTGAGCGCGCACGTTTTTCGGCGCCGTGCCGCCGTAGGAGGTGCGGCTCTTCACCGAGGAATCGACGCTCAGCACCGCCAGCGCGTCCTTGGTGATGCGCTTTTCAACGGCCTGCATCTCGGCCAGCGGCAGCTCGTGCAGCGCGACGCCGGCCTTCGCGGCGAGCCCGACGATCCGACCCGTGACGTGATGCGCATCACGGAACGGCATTTTCAGCGTCCGCACCAGCCAGTCAGCGAGGTCAGTGGCAGTGGCATAGCCCTCGCCGGCGGCGGCCCGCATCTTGTCTTGCTCGGGCACGATGTCGCGGACCATGCCGGTCATCGCCCGGATCGCCAGCGACAGCGCCGCAAAGCCCTCCATCGCACCCTGTTTGTCTTCCTGCATGTCCTTCTGATAGGCGAGCGGCAGGCCCTTCATCACGATCAGCAGGCCGTTGAGCGCGCCGATCACCCGCCCGGTCTTGGCGCGGACCAGCTCGGCGGCATCGGGATTGCGCTTCTGCGGCATGATCGACGAGCCGGTGGTGAACTTGTCGGAGAGCCGCACCAGGCCGACCAGCGGCGAGGTCCAGATCACGATTTCCTCGGCGAAGCGCGACAGATGCACCGCGCAGATCGAAGCTGCCGACAGCGTCTCCAGCACGAAGTCGCGATCCGACACCGCGTCGAGCGAATTGGCCATCGGCCGGTCGAAGCCGAGCTTGGCGGCGGTGGCGTGGCGGTCGATCGGGAACGAGGTGCCAGCCAGCGCGGCCGCGCCGAGCGGACTTTCGTTGAGCCGCTTGCGGGCATCCTGAAACCGGCCGCGATCGCGCGCCGCCATCTCGACATAGGCCATCAGATGATGCCCGAAGGTGACCGGCTGCGCGGTTTGCAAATGCGTGAAGCCCGGCATCACCGTTTCGGCGTGCTCCAGCGCCCGTTCGGCCAGCGCCTGCTGGAACGCCGCCAGCGCCGCGTCGGTCTGGTCCAGCACATCGCGGACATAGAGCCGGAAGTCGGTCGCCACCTGGTCGTTGCGCGAGCGCGCCGTATGCAGCCGCCCCGCGGCCGGGCCGATCAATTCGGACAGCCGGCTCTCGACATTCATATGAATGTCCTCGAGCGCCCGCTTGAAGGTGAATTTGCCGGCGCCGATCTCTGACAGAATCGTGTCTAGACCCTTGCCGATATTTTTCGCATCGTTCGCGGTGATGATGCCCTGCGCGGCGAGCATGGCGGCATGGGCCTTGGACGCCGTGATGTCCTGGGCGTAGAGATGCCGATCGACGTCGATCGAGACGTTGATCTCTTCCATAATGGCGTCGGGGCTCTCGGCGAACCGGCCGCCCCACATCTTGTTGCCCTGTCCGCCGCTCTTCTGCCCGCCGCTCACTGTCCGCTCACGATCATGCCCGCCTCAACTTTGCCTCACCCCCACCAGCCTGCGATCCTGTGCGGCCTGCCGAGTCCGAGTGCCCGATGACTGATACCCGACCCGATTCCGTCCCGCCACGCCGCAAGGGGCGCAAAACGCTGATTCTGGCCGCGATGGCCGTGCTGGTGGTCGCCGGAGCAGCGGGGGTATACGGGATCGCCGGGCTGCAGCGCAATGCGGGCGATCCCACCTGCCGTCCGGCCGTGGCATTGGCGCAGCAACTGAAGCCGCTGGCGCGCGGCGAAGTCGCGGCCGTGACGGTCGCCGCCGAGCCGCTGAAGCTGCCTGATCTCGCCTTCGAGGACGGCACCGGACAGCCCAAGAAGCTCTCGGATTTCCGCGGCCGCACCGTGCTGGTCAACCTGTGGGCGACCTGGTGCGTGCCGTGCCGCAAGGAAATGCCGGCGCTGGACAATCTTCAGGCCAAGCTCGGCAGCCCGCAGTTCGAAGTGGTGGCGATCAACATCGACACCCGCGACCCGGCCAAGCCGAAGAAGTTTCTCGAGGACGAGAAGCTGACCAAGCTGAGCTTCTTCAGCGACGCCTCGGCGCGGGTGTTCCAGGAACTGAAGGGCGTCGGCCGCGCCCTCGGCATGCCGACCTCGGTGCTGGTCGACGGGGAGGGCTGCGAAATCGCCACCATCGCCGGTCCGGCCGAGTGGGACAGCGCCGACGCACTGGCGTTGGTGAAGGGCGCGCTCGCCCGCTGACCGGACTCCCTGCCGCGACAAAAAGCCCCGGCGGTCCGCCGTCAGAAGCGGGCATCGTCCTTCGTCTTGCAGACGGCCGCTTCACGTGCGGCGGAATCAAGCGGGAGGAAACGCATGTCCTATGTCGACGGGTTCGTGCTGCCGGTGCCGAAAGCCAGGCTCGCGGACTACACCAAGCTCGCGCGCAGGGTCGGGAAGGTGTTCCGCGAACACGGCGCGATCGAGTATCGCGAGTGGGTCGCCGATGACGTCCCGCCTGGCAAGCGGACCTCGTTTCCGCGCAGCGTAAAGCTGAAGCCGGACGAGGTCGTGGTGATTTCCTACATCGTCTACAAGTCGCGGAAGCACCGCGACCGGGTGATGGCCAAGACGATGGAAGACCCGCGCACAAGCCGGATCATGACCGAAACGATGCCGTTCGACACCAAGCGGATGTTCTTCGGCGGCTTTAAGACGCTGGTGGATGTTTAGGACATCACCGCCACGGGCTTGCGCGATTAAGCGGTGACGTTGACGTTTCCGCCGACGCCCGCGCCGACATTTGCGAGCGACGGCGCGCCGCCCTGGCCGATGCCCAGCAGCGTCTGCACCGTGTCGCGCTCCGTGCGCGCATTCGACGCCTGGATCGTCGTCGCGGTCTGCATCTGCGTGCTGCTCGCCTGCATCGCGAGAGCCGCGCTGACCATGCTCATGTCCATGGATGAAGCTTAGCGACGAAGCGTTAACAATCTTTCGCTTCGTCGCCCGCAATTGGCCAGGCTGGCGATGACGCCGTCCGTCATCGGGGCGAGGCCGAGTCCTCCTCCCTCACATGCAGCGCGAAGCCCGTGCGGCCCGGAGCGCCGAGCCCGGGACGCAGCTCCATGCTGGGGATCAGATAGTCGCCGCCGTTCTGTCGCCGATAGGGCATCGGCGCTGTGGTGGCGAGCGTGCGCATCCGCTCGCGAAGGCGTTCGGCGGTGGCTTCGAACCTGGCTTCATCGAGGTGGCCCGCTTGATGCACGACGAACGGCGGCAGCACGTCAAAGCCCGGATAAAACAGAATGCCGTGATGGATCGGAAACAGCAGATCGTTGATCGGCCCGTTCACACCGCGAGCGCCGTAATGCTGCTCCCAACCGCCGGTCGTCACGATCAGCATCGCGCGCTTGCCGGCCATGTTGCCTTCGCCGTAGCGGTCGCCCCATCGCTTGTCGCTGTGCTCGCCGACCCCATAGGCAAAGCCGCACGCATAGACGCGGTCGACCCAGCCTTTCAGGATCGCCGGCATAGTGAACCACCACAGCGGGAATTGCAGGATCAGCACGTCGGCCCAGCGCAGCTTATCGATTTCGTCGCTGACGTCCTGTGTCAGCTGGCCGGCCTCGAACGCCGCCTTGGAGGCCGCCGCCGTCACCAACTGCTCGTCGGGCGCAAGACCGGGAAAATCCGCGCGATCGACCGCGGACTTCCAGCCCTGGGCATACAGGTCGGAGACCTTCACCTCGTGGCCTTGGCGTTGCAGCTCCGCAACCGCGACGTCGCGTAGCGCGCCGTTGAGCGAGCGAGGTTCGGGATGGGCGAAGACCAGCAGAACTTTCATGGCGGGTGTCCTCAAAGGGGGCTGACTACCTCCGAGTAGACCTCCGCCAACTATTCCGATAGACATCGAATATCGATATGATTGTGCCGAAAAATGGATAGATCAGCCGTCACGATCGAGCGCATCCGTACCTTCGTTCGCGTCGCCGAACGCGGCAGCCTCTCGGCCGTTGCCCGCGAACACAATGTCGGCCAGTCCACCGTCACACGGCAACTGCAGGAGCTCGAAGCGGCAATCGGCGCGCCGTTGCTGAGCCGCACCACCCGCCGGGTGACGCTGACCGAAGAAGGCAACCGCTATTACGCCCGCGCGGTTCAGATCTTGCGGCTGCTCGAACAGGCCAGCGACGAAGCGCTCGGCTCGTCCGGAGCGCCGGCCGGCACGGTCCGGATGACATGCACGGCATCTTTCGGCGTGATGCATATCAGCCGGCTGATCTTCGCGTTTCAGGATCGCTATCCCGATATCGGCATCGATTTCGGCCTCACCGATCAGCAGGTCGATCTGGTCGGCGAAGGCGTCGACCTGGCGCTTCGGCTGGCTCCGTTGACCGAGAGTTCGCTGAAACTGCGGCCACTCGGCCTTAGCCAGCGCCTGATGGTGGCCTCGCCTAAGTATCTGGCGATCCACGGCACGCCGACGACCCCACAGGATCTCGCCCGCCATCAGGGCATTCGCATGATGAATGTGGTCGGCAGCGACATGCTGACCTTCGAAGGACCCGATCGGGAGATCCATCGCGTGCCGTTCGGCGGCCGACTCCGGGTCGATCACGGCCTGGCGGTTCGCGAAGCCATGATGGCGGGGCGCGGCGTCGCGGCGACGCATCGCTGGCTGGTCGACGATCTCCTGGCCTCAGGCCGGCTGCAGGTCATCCTGCCGGACTACCGACTGCCGTCCGTGCCGCTCTATTTGCTGATCGTGCCCGACCGCGCCGGCATCGCGCGCGTGCGCTTACTGATCGATTTCCTGGTGAAGCAGATTCGGACCGTTCCGGGGATCGTGTGAAGATGAAGCCCCGCCGCGCCTCGTGTGCCGGCGCCTTCTCAGTAATCCGTCGTGCCCCGGGTTGTCTCTGGCATCAACAAACGAACGGACGACGCCTGACGAAAACGTTGATGGCCGGGACGAGCCCGGCCATCACGTTCAAGAAATAACAAATCAGGACGCCCGCGATCAGCGGGTCGGGACCGGCTTCTCGCCGCGGTAATCGTAGAAACCGCGGCTGGTCTTGCGGCCGAGCCAACCGGCTTCGACGTACTTCACCAGCAGCGGACACGGCCGATACTTGGAGTCGGCCAGCCCCTCGTGCAGCACCTGCATGATCGACAGACAGGTATCGAGACCGATGAAGTCGGCCAGCTCCAGCGGGCCCATCGGATGGTGCGCGCCGAGCCGCATTGCCGCGTCGATCGCCTCGACATTGCCGACGCCTTCGTACAGCGTGTAGATCGCCTCGTTGATCATCGGCAGCAGGATGCGATTGACGATGAAGGCGGGGAAATCTTCCGAGACGGCGATCTGCTTGCCGAGCTTGGCGACGAAGGCCTTGGAGGTTTCGAAGGTGGCGTCGTCGGTGGCAATGCCGCGGATCAGCTCGACCAGCTCCATCACCGGAACCGGATTCATGAAGTGAATGCCGATGAAGCGCTCCGGACGGTCGGTCGACGCGGCGAGCCGCGTGATCGAGATCGACGAGGTGTTGGAGGCGATGATCGCCTCGGGCTTCAGCGTCGCGCACAGATCATGGAAGATCTTGCGCTTGACGTCTTCCTTCTCGACCGCGGTTTCGATCACCAGGTCGCAGTCGGCGAGCCCGTCGAGCCTGTCGGTCGCGGTGATGTTGGCGAGCGCCTGCTTGCGCTGGTCCTCGGTGATGATCTTGCGGGAGATCTGCCGGGTGAGGTTGCCATTGATGGTGGCCATCGCAGACTTCAGCCGGTCTGCCGAGATGTCGTTCAGAACGACCGTAAAGCCGCCGAGCGCAGCCACATGCGCGATGCCGTTGCCCATCTGGCCGGAGCCGATCACGCCGACTTTCTTGATTGTTAAGGCCATCTGTCATCTCGTTGGACGCCCGGTCGCAGGACGGGCCGGAGCATTGTGGCAACTTTCACGCCGGAAGCGGCCGGAGCGGAGCAGTATCGCGACAAACACTTAAACTTTGCCAACGGATCCGGCCGTAGCCGGATCCGTGCGCAAGCTGGCGATTACTTGCCGAGCTTGCCGAGCTCTTCGGTCAGTTCCGGGACCGCCTGATACAGGTCGGCGACCAGACCGTAATCGGCGACCTGGAAGATCGGCGCGTCTTCGTCCTTGTTGATCGCGACGATCACCTTGGAGTCCTTCATGCCGGCGAGATGCTGGATCGCGCCCGAAATGCCGATCGCGACATACAGCTCCGGCGCCACGACCTTGCCGGTCTGGCCGACCTGCCAGTCGTTCGGCGCGTAGCCAGCGTCCACCGCGGCGCGCGAGGCGCCGACACCGGCGCCGAGCTTGTCGGCGAGCGGCTCGATGTACTTGGTGAAGTTCTCGCGGCTCTGCATCGCGCGGCCGCCGGAGACGATGATCTTGGCCGAGGCCAGCTCCGGACGATCGCTCTTGGCGACTTCCTCGCTGATGAAGGTCGACAGGCCCGGATCTTCCGCCGCCGCCACCGACTCGACGCTGGCGCTGCCGCCCTCGCCGGTCGCCTGGAAGGTCGAGGTGCGGACGGTTATGACCTTCTTGGCGTCCTTCGACTTCACGGTCTGGATCGCGTTGCCGGCATAGATCGGCCGCTCGAACGTGTCGGGCGCGACGACCTTGATGATCTCCGACACCTGCATCACGTCGAGCAGCGCGGCAACGCGCGGCATCACGTTCTTGAAGCGCGAGGTCGCCGGGGCAACGATCGCGTCGTAGTTGCCGGCGAGCGAGACGATCAGCGCGGCCAGCGGCTCGGCGAGATCGTGCGCGTAGGCCGGAGCTTCGGCGACCAGCACCTTGGCGACGCCCTGCAGCTTCGCAGCCGCTTCGGCCGCAGCCTTGGTGCCTTCGCCGCCACCGGCGACGAGGACGTGAACCTCCGAGCCGAGCGCAGCGGCAGCGGTCAGCGCCTTGTTGGTCGCGTCCTTGAGCTGGGCGTGGTCGTGTTCGGCAATCAGCAGCGTGGCCATATCAGATAACACCCGCTTCGTTCTTGAGTTTCGAAACCAGTTCGGCGACGTCCTTGACCTTCACGCCGGCCTTGCGGCCGCTCGGCTCGACGGTCTTGACGACTTCCAGACGCGGCGCGACATCGACGCCGTAGTCCGCCGCGGTCTTCTCGGCGATCGGCTTCTTCTTGGCCTTCATAATGTTCGGAAGGCTGGCGTAGCGCGGTTCGTTGAGCCGCAGGTCGGTGGTGACGATCGCCGGGCCCTTCAGCTTCACGGTCTGCGAGCCGCCGTCGACTTCGCGCGACACCTTGAAGTCCGAACCTTCGACTTCGAGCTTCGAGGCGAAGGTCGCCTGCGACCAGCCGAGCAGCGCAGCCAGCATCTGACCGGTCTGATTGCTGTCGTCGTCGATCGCCTGCTTGCCGAGAATGATCAGCCCGGGCTGCTCTTCGCCGGCGACGCCCTTCAGGATCTTGGCGACCGCGAGCGGCTCGACGACGCCATCGACCTTGACCAGGATGCCGCGATCGGCGCCCATCGCCAGACCGGTGCGCAGCGTTTCGGACGCCTGCGCGGGCCCGATCGAAACGACGACGACTTCGGTCGCCTTGCCGGCTTCCTTCAGCCGCAGCGCTTCCTCGACGGCGATCTCGTCGAACGGATTCATCGACATTTTGACGTTGGCGAGTTCAACGCCCGATCCGTCACTCTTGACCCTGATCTTGACGTTGTAGTCGACCACCCGCTTGACCGGCACCAGAACCTTCATCGATCCTCTTTCGTTTTCGCTGGGTTTATCTTGTCGTGGCGGCGGAACCTAAAGCCCCGGATATCGGCGGTCAACGCGGCAGAGCCAAAAACGACCCAACCTAACGGTTCTGGCCGGGAACCCAGAGCACGTCGCCAGCGCCGTCGTCGTTCACCGCGCGGCTGGCGACAAACAGGAAGTCGGACAGCCGGTTGACGTACTGCACCGCTGCCGGAGTGATCTTTTCCTCCGGCTTGGCGGCGAGTTCCACCATGACGCGTTCTGCGCGGCGGCATATTGTGCGCGCCAGATGCAGGTAAGCGGCACCGGGTTTACCCCCAGGCAGAACAAATGACGTCAACGGCGCGAGACGTTCGTTGAGCTGATCGATTTCGCGCTCGAGCCGTTCCACCTGCGTCGATAGGACCCGCAGCCGCTCCGGCTTACCCTCGCGGTCAGGTACCGCCAGATCGGCGCCGAGATCGAACAGATCGTTCTGAATCCGGCCCAACATGGCATCTAACTCCGGCAGCCCGCCGAGATGCACCCGGGCTACGCCGATCGCGGCGTTGGTTTCGTCGACCGTGCCGTAGGCGGCAATCCGCAGATCGTGCTTCGGCCGGCGCTCCCCGGTGCCGAGCGCGGTGGAGCCGTCGTCCCCGGTCCTGGTGTAGATTCGATTGAGAACGACCATTGCGCAGGACCTCGGCAGGCAGAACCGGCTTGTTGTCGGAAGATCTAAAGAATGGCGCCCGTGGCTAGCGGCCCAGCGCCCAGATCGCAAGCATGGTCACCACGATGGCTGCGAATTGCAGCAGCACCCGCAGCCGCATCAGCTTCTGCGATCGGTTAGGCGACCCGCCCCGCATCATATTGATCAGGCCGAGCAGCAGGACAAGCGCCACCGCGCAGAGCGCGACCGGCAGGACAAGGTTGCTGAGAAAGGTGGCCATTTCGGTCTCATAGCACCGTCATTCCGGCCGCGCCACCCGGCCGCACCCGCAACGAAGTTGGTTTGAGCGGGTTAGTAGCCGATGCTAGTGTTCCGCGCTGCAACCTTCCGTCAGGTGACCTGTGAGGCAGATCCGCTACGTCTACGCGGTCGTAATGGACGCTTTTTATACGTTTCTGGCGGATGACGGATGGGCGATCGCCAGCCATATCGCGCTGTCGTCGCTGATGGCGCTGTTTCCGTTTCTGATCGTCCTGACCTCGCTGGCCGGCTTCGTCGGCTCCAAGGACCTTGCCGATCAGGCCGCGGAGCTGATGCTGGACATCTGGCCGGCCCAGGTCGCCAGCACCCTGTCGGGCGAAATCCACGATGTGCTGACGACCACCCGGGGCGGCGCGCTGACCATCGGCCTGCTGCTGGCGCTGTATTTCGCCTCGAACGGCGTCGAGAGCCTGCGGGTCGCGCTCAACCGCGCCTATGCGGTGATCGAAGTGCGCCCCTGGTACATGCTGCGGCTGGAATCGATCGGCTATACGCTGGTGGCGGCGTTCACGGCGCTGGCGATGGCGTTCCTGATCGTGCTCGGACCGCTGATCCTGGCGACCGCCCGGCACTACGTCCCGCTGCTGGTGGAAGATAACCAGACGCTGCTGACCGTCGCCCGCTACGGCATCGCGATCGGCGCGCTGACGGTGGCGCTGTTCATCCTGCATGCGCGGCTCCCCGCCGGTCGCCGGACGATCAAGCAGATCGTTCCCGGCATCGTCTTCACGATGGTGGCGTCGCTGGTGTCGGGAATGGGATTCGGCCTGTATCTGGCGCGCTTCGCCAACAACTACGTGACGATGTATGCGGGCCTGGCGTCGGCGATCATCGCGCTGGTGTTTCTGTATTTTATCTCGGCGATCTTCGTCTATGGCGGCGAACTCAACGCCGCCATCATCAAGTCGCGACTGCCGGACGGCGTGACACTTCAAGCAGCGCAGTTGCGAGCGCACGGGGAGACACCGGCTTGAGCAGGAAGGCGTCGGCTCCCGCTGCGCGGGCCGCGACTTCGTCCTCATCGCGGCCGGACACGCCGATGATCGGGGTCGTGCCCACTGGCGCAGGCAGCCCGCGAATCCGGCGGATCGCCTCGGGCCCGCTGATGCCGGGCAGCACCATGTCCATCAGCACCGCATCGAAACCGCCTTGCGCCAATCGCTCCGGCGCCGCCTCGCCGCTGCCGATGAACTCGGTGTGATGACCTAGCTCAGTCAGGATCGCGTTGAGGACGACGCGGCCGAACGGATTGTCCTCGACGCTGAGCAGGCGCAGTGGCTGGCTCAACGCGCCGGCGGAACTATGCGGCCCTGATGTCTGCGGCTGCGGCGGCTTTGCGCGCGTGAGTTTGACCGTCAGGGTGAAGATGGCGCCGCCCTTCGGCCGCGGCGTCACCGCAACGTCGCCCTGCATCGCCCGTGCGATCTGCCGCACCGACGACAACCCCAGTCCGGCGCCGCCGAACCGCGACGCGATGCTGACGTTGGCCTGAGAGAAAGGCCTGAACAGCCGCTTGATTTCGCCGAGCGTCAAGCCGATGCCGCTGTCCGACACGGCGAAGCTGATCAGCGCGGCATTCTTGCCGCCGCTGGCGGAGCTGACCTTGAGGGCCACGTCGCCCTGCTCGGTGAACTTGACCGCATTGTCGATCAGATTTTCCAGCGCGGCGCGCAGCCGCACCGCGTCGCCGACCACGAAGGCCGGCAGCCGCGGCGAGATCGTTACGACCGCGCGCAGGCCCTTGGCGGCGGCGCGGCCGGACAGTGAATCGCCGGCGTGACGGGCAAGCGCGCGCAGATCGAAGAACTCGTTGCGGGTGCCGAGACTGGCACCGCCATCCATCGCGCCGAGCCGTGCGGCGTCGACGAAAAGCGTCGCAAGCCCAGCAAGATGCTCGGCGCCGGCCTTGATGGTTTCAACCCAGCGGCGCTCGCGCTCGCCGAGATCGGAGGTCGCCAGCAGATCGCTGACGGCGAGGATGCCGGTGAGCGGCGTGCGGACTTCATGCGCGAACACGGCCAGCGCCGTCTCGACCATGCCGGGAGCGGCCGCTTTCTGGCGTACGCGCTTGACCGGCGCCCGCTTGAGCGCCGTTCGCCCGCTCCGCAGGGCGCGCGACTTCACTGCCATAAAACCCCCACCCCAACGCCCGGCACCATGCCATGGCGTCGTTAACGGAGTCATCGGGAAAACGAAATTCCCCCGCCGCGAACCATGCGGCAAACCTGGGGCAAGCTCAGCCAGCGGGCGCCAGCCCGACCATGCTGCGAATCTGTTGCGGCGAGACGCCAGCCGCTCGCAACTCGCGCAGTCCGGTGGCCGCGGACGACTTCGACAGTTTGCGGCCCTCGGCATCGCGCAACAGTCGATGGTGTCGATATACCGGCGTCGGTAAATCGAGCAGAACCTGCAGCAGGCGGTGCACGCTGGTCGCCCAGAACAGGTCGGCGCCGCGGACCACCTCGGTGACGCCCTGCAGCGCATCGTCGATCACGACCGAGAGGTGATAGCTGGTCGGCGTCTCCTTGCGGGCGATGACGACGTCGCCCCAAGCGTCGGGCCGCGCCGCGACCGTGCCGGTCTCGCCGGCGGGCCCCTCGCCGCGTTCGGACCAGCTCAGTTCGCCGACGAGCGCGCGCGCGGCGTCCATATCGAGCCGCAGCGCATAGGGCGTGCCGGATGCGATCAGCTTCGCCCGTTCGGCCGCGCTGAGCGTCTTGCCGCTGCCGGGATAAAGCGGCGCGCCGTCGGGATCGCGCCGCCAGGGCGCGACCGCATCCCGGGCGGCGACCAGGCGGGCGATCTCGGCGCGGCTTTCGAACGCCGGGTAGACCAGGCCACGCGCGGTGAGTTGCGCGACAGCGTCGCGATAGAGATCGAGGTGATCGGACTGGCGACGGACCTCCGGCTCCCAGGCGATGCCGAGCCAGGCCAGATCCTGATAGATCGCCGCTTCGTAGTCCGGCCGGCAGCGGGTGGTGTCGATGTCCTCGATCCGCAGCAGCAACCGCCCGCCGCCAGCCCGCGCCAGATCGGCGTTCAGCAGCGCCGAATAGGCGTGGCCGAGATGCAGATAGCCGTTCGGGCTCGGGGCGAATCGGAAAACGGGTGGCGGCATCGAAACCCCGGCGTCATTGCCGGGCTTGATCCGGCAATCCATCGCGTAGACGATTTATCTTACGATCGCGGATGGATGCCCGGGTCAAGCCCGGGCATGACGGTCTCGGCGCATGCAGCCGCCCATCACCACAAGGCGACCACGAGCCATGACCATCCATCTCGACACCCAGGCCGACCTCCAAGCCGCGATCACCACGCTGGTGAAGCAGGACCCGCGGCTGCGGCCGGTGCTGAAGACGGCCGGCATGCCGGCGCTGCGGCGGCGCGATCCCGGCTTCAAGGGGCTGGCCGCGATCGTCTGCGGCCAGCAATTGTCGGTGGCGAGCGCGGCGGCGATCTGGGCGCGGGTCAGCGAGGCCTACGATCCGTTCGACCACGCCGCGATCAAACGCGCCCGCACCGACCGGCTCGGGCGGCTCGGCCTGTCCGCCGCCAAGATCAAGACGCTGAAGGCGCTCGCCAAGGAGCTGCACGCCGAACGCCTCAATCTCGACGTCCTCGCCAATGAGGACGCCGACGTGGCGCACGCCACGCTGACCGCGCTGCACGGCATCGGGCCGTGGACCGCGGACATCTATCTGTTGTTCTGCCTCGGCCACGGCGACGCCTGGCCGGCCGGCGATCTCGCCGTGCAGGAGGCGATGCGGATCGGACTCGGCCTGCCGGCGCGGCCGACCGTGAAGCAGATGGCGCCGCTCGCCGAACCCTGGCGCCCGCTGCGCGGCGCCGCGGCGCATCTGTGGTGGGCCTATTATCACGCGGTGAAGAAGCGGGAGGGCGTGATCGCCGGGAAGACGGCCTCGTAGCCCGCATGCAGCGAAGCGGAATGCGGGGCTGGGATCCGCGATTGCGCTACGCTCCATCGCGGCTACAGAGAATTCGAACTACGCGAAAAACGACAAGGCGCACCGGCGGAGTCCGCCGGCGCGCCCCTCGTAACTCGCTGGTTCCCAGGCGCCGGGGCGCCCTGGCCGAGTCGACCTTGTCAGGTCAAATCAGCGGGCGGCCCCAACGAGGTGACAGCGTTTCGAGTGAGACACTGGATCACCTCCTTTCGTTGTTTCAGGAAGCTTCAAGATAGGAATGATTCTGCCTTTTGCAAAGCCCCGTCTGCGGCCGATCGTGCCGATCGCCGAGAGAACGGAACGGGCGTGTCGTCTCGTGGTTGTTCCGGCTCACAGGGAGTAACCACAATGACAGCGGAAGCAGACGAGACCGTCAGCCTCATCGGCAGCGACAAGGTGCAAGGCACGGCGGTGTACGGCGCCGACGGCGAAAAGATCGGCAGCATCGAACGGGTGATGATCGAGAAGATGAGCGGCAAGGTGTCGTATGCGGTGCTCAGCTTCGGCGGATTCCTCGGCATCGGCGACGACCACTACCCGCTGCCCTGGCCGTCGCTGAAGTACAATGTCGAGCTCGGCGGCTACCAGACGATGATCACCAACGACCAGCTGCAGAACGCGCCGCACTATGCCCGCGACGACGAATACGACTGGAAGGGCGCCCGCAAGGTCGATGATTATTACGGCGTCGCACTGACGTAGGACGCCTCCGAAGGATGGGCAAAGGCGCGACAGCGCCGTGCCCATCCTGCGCGGCCACTTCGGCAAGAGCAACTCAGGTGGGCACGCTTCACTTTGCCCACCTGTCCTCTTGACCTTCCCTCTTACTGTCCCGCCCGACGATGATCGACGATCTCTGGTACAAGAACGGCGTGATCTACTGCCTGTCGGTCGCGACCTATATGGACGCGAATGGCGACGGCGTCGGCGATTTTCGCGGGCTGCTGCGCCGGCTGGATTATCTGGCGGGGCTCGGCGTCACGGCGATCTGGCTGATGCCGTTCCAGCCGTCGCCCGGCCGGGACGACGGCTACGACATTTCCGATTACTACAGCGTCGATCCGCGCTACGGCACGCTCGGCGATTTCGTCGAATTCACCCATGGCTGCAAGCAGCGCGGCATCCGGGTGATCATCGACCTCGTGGTCAATCACACCTCCGATCAGCACCCGTGGTTCAAGGCGGCGCGCGCCGACAAGGATTCGCCTTACCGCGACTGGTACGTGTGGTCCGACAAACAGCCGCCCCACGCCGATCAGGGCATGGTGTTTCCCGGCGTGCAGAAGACGACTTGGACGCACGATAAGCAGGCGAAGGCCTGGTACTTCCACCGCTTCTTCGAATTCCAGCCCGACCTCAACACCGCGAATCCGCACGTCCAGGCCGAGATCTTGAAGATCATGGGATTCTGGATCCAGCTCGGCGTGTCGGGCTTCCGGATGGATGCGGTGCCGTTCGTCATCGCCACCAAGGGGCCGAAGGTGCGCAAGCCGGTCGAGCAGTTCGACATGCTGCGGACGTTCCGGGAATTCCTGCAGTGGCGCAAGGGCGACTCGATCATCCTGGCCGAAGCCAACGTGCTGCCCGAGGACGATTTCGAGTATTTCGGCGACGACGGCGACCGGATGCAGATGATGTTCAACTTCCACGTCAATCAGCATCTGTTCTACGCGCTGGCCTCCGCCGATACGCGGCCGCTCGCCAAGGCGCTCGCCGACACCAAGCCGCGGCCGGCGACGGCGCAGTGGGGACTGTTCCTGCGCAACCACGACGAGCTCGACCTCGGCCGCCTGACCAAGCCGCAGCGCAAGACGGTGTTCGACAAGTTCGGTCCCGACAAGTCGATGCAGCTGTACGACCGCGGCATCCGCCGCCGGCTGGCGCCGATGCTCGGCGGCGACGCGCGGCGGTTGCGCCTCGCCTACAGCCTGATGTTCACCCTGCCCGGCACGCCCGTGCTGCGCTATGGCGACGAGATCGCCATGGGGGACGACCTCAAGCTGCCGGAGCGCGGCTGCGCCCGCACGCCGATGCAATGGTCGACCGAGCCGCATGGCGGTTTCACCAAAAGCGAACGCCCCGACGTACCAGTGATCGACCACGGGCCATATGGTTATCAGCACGTCAACGTCGCTCAGCAGCGGCGCGATCCTGAATCGATGCTGAACTGGACCGAGCGCATCATCCGGATGCGCAAGGAAGTGCCGGAAATCGGCTGGGGCGACTTCAAGGTGATCTCCGCGCGCAATCCCGCCGTGCTGATCGTGCGCTACGACTGGCGCGGCAATTCGGTGCTGTTTCTGCACAATCTCGACGAACGGCCGCACGAAGTCTCGTTCGCGACCGGCCTGGCGGGCGACGCCGGCGCGCGGCTGATCGATCTGCTGGGCGACGATCACTCCACGGCCGGCGCGAACGGCCGCCACACCATCATGCTCGAGGCTTATGGTTACCGATGGTACCGGGCCGGCGGCCTGGACTACTTGCTGAAGCGCAGCGACATCGACCATGTCCAGGATGGCCATCCGGGCTGAGCCAGACTGAGGCCCCTCGGCAGGATATTTGTTCACCTCGTTGACGATCGGCCGGAGTTTCTTCGACGGTTTTTACATAGCTTTAGTTCCATCCGGTCAAAGTCCGGTCTCGACGCGCGCGGGGCGCGGGATCGAGGCCGTCCATGCAGAGGTTGTTCGCAGACATCCGTGCAACTCGCTTGCTTCGTCGCTTTGCCAGCGACCGCTCCGGCAACATTGCGGTGATCTTCGCGATCTCCCTGCTGCCGATGCTGGGATTTGTCGGCGCGGCGATCGACTATTCGACCGCCAACCGCATCCGCACCAAGCTGGAATCCGCGCAGGACGCAGCGGTGCTGCTGGCGGTCAGCAACTCCGAAATCAACAGGTCGGCCGCGGACGCCCAGGCGGACGCCCTCAAATTCTTCAACGCCACGGTCGGCGCCTACGGGCTGACCGCGACCGTCAACCTGACCGTGGCGGACAGCAACGGCAAGCGCAGCGCCACCTCGAGCTTCTCCAGCACGATTTCGACCAACTTTCTCAACCTGGTCGGCTTTCCGACCCTGACGGTCAGCGACAAATCGACCTCCACGGTGTCGATGCCGATCTACCAGGACTTCTATCTGCTGCTCGACAATTCGCCGTCGATGGGCGTGGCCGCGACCACCTCCGACATCTCCACGATGGTCAACAACACCTCGGACAAGTGCGCCTTCGCCTGTCACGACATGTCGAATTCGAACAACTACTACAATCTCGCCAAGAAGCTCGGCGTGACGATGCGGATCGACGTCGTGCGCCAGGCGGTGCAGCAGCTCACCAGCACCGCGACCGCGATCTCCGCGGTGAGCAACCAGTTTCGCATGGCGGTCTACACCTTCGGCAGCTCCTGTTCGTCGCTGGGCCTGACCACGATTTCGAGCCTCACCTCGAGCATGTCGAGCGTGCAATCGTCCGCCGCCGCGATCGATCTGATGACGATCCCGAAGCAGAACTACAACAACGACCAGTGCACCGACTTCGACAACACGCTGGCGGCGATGAACAGCACGATCCCGACGCCGGGCGCCGGCACCTCCGACAATCCGCAAAAATGGCTGTTCTTCGTGTCCGACGGCGTTGCCGACGCGAACTATCCGTCGACCTGCTCGCGGACGCCGCTGGGCAACGGCCGCTGCCAGGAGCCGTTGACCACGGCGCAATGCACCGCGATGAAGAACCGCGGAATCCAGATCGCCGTGCTCTACACCACCTATTTGGCGCTGCCGACCAACCAGTGGTACATGGACTACATCGCGCCGTTCAATCCGGGCCCCTACGGCCCGTCGACCAACAGCCAGATCGCCGCAAATATGCAGAGCTGCGCGTCGCCGGGCTTTTACTTCGAGGTCAGCCCGACCCAGGGCATCTCCTCCGCGATGGACGCGCTGTTCAAGAAAGCCGTCGCCAAGGCGCGCCTGAGCAGCTGACGCGCGTCACGAACAGTGGCGCCTCACCCTGAGGGCCCGGCAAAGCCGGACATCTCGAAGGACGAGGAGACACATTGCCGGCGGCGCATGGGTCGAGACGGCGCGCGCCCCTCACCATCAGCTTGTGCCTCGACCCTCCCCTTGAGGGGGAGGGTCGGCGGGTAGCGCGCGGAGCGCGGTGCCCGCCGGGGCGGGGTGAGACGCGGGCACGGCGGATGAACTCTTCGCCACCCCACCCCGCTCGCTGCGCGAGCGACCCTCCCCCTCCAGGGGAGGGTGATCCTCCACCTTGGCTACACCACCGGCTCGGGGGCCGGGCCGATGATCACGCCCTCGTTGCCGCGCAGGTCTAGCGTGGCGCCGATGCGCTCGCCGGTGCGGTCCATCAGGGTCGACAGCAGCACCTCGCCGTCCAGGCCGAACGCCTCGGACGCGGCCGAGATCGGCTCGTCGCCGAGATTGAGCGCGATCAGCAGCGAGCGGCCATCATGCTGCCGGCGATACAGCAGCAATTCGCCTTCGGCCGCGAGCGGCAGATAGTCGCCGCGGGTGAGCTGCGGAGAGGCGCGGCGCAGCCGCAGCAGCGCGCGATAGAGGTTGAGGATCGACTGGCCGTCGGCGCGCAGATTGGCGACGTTGTCCTGCGCGGCGTCGGCCGCCAGCGGCAGCCACGGCCTGCCCTCGGTGAAGCCGGCGTGCGGCGACGCATCCCACTGCATCGGCGTGCGGCAGCCGTCGCGGCCGACCCCGATGCCCGGCACGTTCTTCTCGAACGGGTCCTGCACGTCCGCGGGCGCGATCGGCACCTGCGGCATGCCGATCTCGTCGCCGTAATACATCGTCGGCGTACCGCGCAGCGTCAGCAGCAGCATCGCGGCGACTCGGGCCTGCGCCTCGCCGACCCGGCTCGCCACCCGCGGCCGGTCGTGATTGCCCAGCACCCAGTTCGGCCAGGCGCCGACCGGCAGCGCCCGCTCGTAGCGGTCGATCAGCGCGGCGATCTCCCGCGCGCGCCACGGCGTCGACAGCAGCGCGAAATTGAACGGCAGCTGCGCGCCCTTCAGCTCCTTGCCGTAATAGGCGACCAGCCGTTCGATCGGCAGATAGATCTCGCCGATCAGCAGGCGATCATCGAACTCCTCCAGCACGGCGCGCATCTCGGCGACGACGTCGAGGGTTTCGAGCTGGTCGGTCGAATGCACCGGCTGCAGCGCCGCGTGCGGCGGCATGCCGGGGGCGAAGTCGGGGTTGGGCGGATTGTCGCGAAACTGGTCGTCCTTGATCAGGTGCCAGATCACATCGACGCGGAAGCCATCGACGCCCTTGCGCAGCCAGGCCCGCATCGCGTCGTAGATCGCGGCGCGAACCGCCGGGTTGCGCCAATTGAGGTCCGGCTGCTGCTTCAGAAACGCGTGGTAATAATACTGCCCGGTGGCCGCATCGAACTCCCAGGCGCTGCCGCCGAATTCCGAGAGCCAGTTGTTGGGCGGGCCGCCGTCCGGCGCCGGATCGCGCCACAGATACCAGTCGCGCTTGGGGTTGTCGCGCGACGACCGGCTTTCGACGAACCACGGATGCTGCTCCGACGAATGGTTCGGCACCAGGTCGAGGATCACCTTGAGGCCGCGCGCATGGGCGGTCAGCACCAGCGCGTCGAAATCCGCCATGGTGCCGAAGATCGGATCGATCCCGACATAATCGGCGACGTCGTAGCCGAAATCGGCCATCGGCGACGGGAAGATCGGCGACAGCCACAGCGCGTCCACGCCGAGGTCGGAGAGGTGGTCGAGCCGGTCGATGATGCCGGGGAGGTCGCCGATGCCGTCGGCGTTGGAGTCCTGAAACGAGCGCGGATAGATCTGGTACAGCACCCCGCTGGCCCACCAGGACGGGCTCGACACGCTCTCCATCGGCTTTCCTTTTCTTGTTGTGCGTCACACAAAGCCCGGCTGGCCGCCTTGTTCCGGCGGCGGCTGATTTCGCCTCATGGCACAGGGATGCGTCGGCGGCATGAACCTCTGTCCGGGCGACACCGGACAGAATTACGCCGCGCGATCGGCTAGGCGTTTCCGCGAGCGACACTCATCAGCAAAAGGCAAAGCCGGCGGCTGGGATCGATGGCGGAGCCGCCGACTCGCGTCGGCACTTCCAACATCACGTTACCGGCAAGCGAGGGACGAGGTAATTAAATCCGGCTGCAGATTGATCCTGAGCAAGCGCATTCACGCGACGCTTACTTAGTCTTGTGCGACGCGTTGTCACCGGTACGCGAATGCCTAAATTAGCTTGCCGCAACGCGAAAATGTGCGAGATTGGGAACCGGGTCACGGCCGTCGAATTGTCGGTGAATACTGAGATTCTTTTGCCCACCCATCACGATCGAGGAAGGTAAGCATGACGCAAATTGTAAAAGCATATGACGACGCGAAGAAGGCTCAGGCGGCTGTCGCCGAGCTGAAGGCAGCCTCGTTCGACAACGCCGAACTCATCACGAATGGCACCAACGGTACTTTGGTAAGTGTCGACCCGCCGTTCGGCAAGGGGGCCCAGGCCGAAGCCATCCTCAATCGCCACGGCCCGTCGAAGGCGACGCCGAGCTACGCCAGCGGCTCGCTGGGCTCGTCCGCCAACCTCACCGGCGCACCGCGGCTGACCGACTCGCGCACCACGCTGGGCGGCATCTTCCCGGAGCTGACCAGCTCGAACTTCTTCCTGTCGTCGATGTTCGGCCCGCTGCTGTCGGCTTCGCAGAAGCCGTTCTCGTCGCTGGCGTCGAGCCAGAAGCCGTGGTCGTCGCTGTCCTCGAATCAGAAGCCGTTCTCGCAGCTTGCTGCTAATCAGAACGGTTCGGCCAAGCTGATCAACGACCCGGCGCCGTTCTCCTCGATGCTCGGCCTGCCGGTGCTACTCGGCCGCTGAACTCATTCGCGCAATCCTGAACTGATCATCAGCGCCGGGCCCTCGCCCGGCGCTTTTGTTTGCGCGCGCCCGCTGGCGGGTTCCAGATTCCACTTGCGCGCCGCACGGCCTTCCGGAATCAATCGGTTCCCGAGGGCTGAGGATGCAAATTAGTCTTACTCAACGCGCTGATCGGGCACCGCTGCTAACAGGTAGCGGGCTGACGCATCGCCGCGCGCGCGGCGCGGCGGAGGCCGGCGATGCTTGAGCTCGGCATTCTCTGCATCATCGCGCTGGCCGCGATCTATTGGATGACGATGTGGCTGGTGGGGCGGCACGAGGATGTGCTGTACGGCTCATTCGTGACGCCGACGCCGGGCGCCGCGGGCAGCGAAACGCTTGAGCCAGATCGGGAGCTTCCGCCCGAACTGCCACGCCGGCCGCGTGTGGCGCGGCCGGAGCCCGCTCCGGATATGTTCGCCAGGGAGAAGCCGGTGCTGGCCGAGCGACGTCCCACGCTGCCGGTGCCGAGCTCCGCACCGCTGCAGCGCAACAGGCCGGAGGCCGAACCCACTCCGCCGCAGCGCAACGAGATGCTGGCGTCGCTGCTTGAAACCATCAAGCGGGATCTCGGCGAAGTCAGCCGCCGCTAAGCTGAGCAACCAAGCCTCGGCGGGCGATGCGGGCGATCACCCTCGCCCGCCTGGACGGGCCGGCCGATTAGTCCGGCCGGCGCGGCGGGAATGCCGCCCGGGCGTGCTGATGCTCGGCCTCATGGTCGCTCATGATCACTACACCAAACAGGATCACAACGGTGGACAGCGCCCCGGCTGCAATCAGCAGCATGTCGAAATTCATCATGATCGGATCCCCCCTGCACGAGATGCAGTAGCAGCAGCATCGCGCTGCGTCGGGAGAGCGACGTTGACGCCGATCAACTCCGTCCTCCGTCTTTAGAGGACAGCGATGCGTTCGCGGCGGAGCTCGGGCTGAAGCACGGGGAGCGAGAGCCAGTTAGCAGTCGCCGTCAGCGGGCGCGGACGTGCAGCCGCAACAGCGTCGCCACCGCCCGCAGCGTCGGCATCGGTTGGCCGACCAGTTCGGCCAGCTCCAGGGGCGCCTGCGCGATGGCGCCGAGTTCGGGCTCGCGGCCGTGGCGGACGTCCTGCAGCATCGAGGTCGCGAACGGGCCGGCGCTGCGCAGCACGGCGAGCAGTTCTTCGATCTCCGGATCGACGGCCCGGCCGACGCGCGCGGCGAGGTTCGAGACTTCCAGCGCGATGTCGGTGACCAGGCGGATGGTCTCGGCATCATGGCCGAGCTGCTCCAGCGTCGCGCCGGTCAGCGCGGTGACCACATTGGTGGCGGCGTTGCGGATCAGCTTGCGCCAGACGGCGCGGCGGATATCCGGATCGACCCTGACGGCGATGCCGGTGTCGGAGAATTGCGCCGCGAGCGCGGCGAGCGGCGGATCGCCGCCGACGGCGCCGAGCTGCAGCTCCTGCCGGCCGCTGACGATGACGTGACCGCTGCCCAGCATCGTCACCCGGCTGTAGACCACGCAGCCGATCAGCCGCTCCGGCTCGAACAGGGGCAGCAGCGCGCCGTCCGGATCGACCGCGGCGATCGGCCGGTCGCCGAGCGGCGCCCGTTCGCCGAGCGCGTACCACCACGGCAGGCCGTTGATGGCCGGCATCAGCAACGCGTCCGGCCGCATCGCCGGCGCCAGCCGCGGCAGCAGCGCCGGCAACGCGCCGGCCTTCACCGCGACGATCACCAGATCATAGGCCGATAGATCCGCGAGATCGGCCAAAGCCGGCCGGAAGGCGAAATCGCGGTCGCCGTCGCGCAGGGTCAGGCCGTGCGTCGCGATGAAAGTCTGCCGCGCGCCGCGCGCCAGCACCGCGACCTCGTGGCCGCCGGCTGCCAGCCGCACAGCCAGCGCGGTGCCGATCGCGCCGGCGCCGACCACACAGAGTTTCAGGCGAGCGGGCGCCACCGATGCCCCGATGGCGCCCGTGCCTTGCGCCCCGCCGCTCATGGCGTTCAGAACGCCGGCCCCTGCGCCTTGGTCATGCGGCGCACCGCGGCGTCGAAGAACAGCCGCGCGAAGCTGCTTTCGGCGATCAGATCGCGCGAGCTGTCGACGCATTGCTGCTTGACGTGATCCGGCAGCGGCGTGTCGGGACCGGGAATGCCGCCCGCGGCGCACTGGATCTCGCAGGCACGCTGCACCGTCCACAGCAGCATGAAGGCGCGCGGAATGTCCGGCGCGCCGACCGCGACGCCATGGTTGCGCAGGATCAGCACGTCGCCCTGCCCGAGGCTGGCCAGCATGCGCTCGCGCTCGTCGTCGTACAGCGTGATGCCCTCGAAGGTGTGATAGCCGACGCGGCCGGTGAGCTGCGCGCCGTAGAAGCTGTCGTGGCTGAGGCCGCCCTGCTTCTGCGCCACCGCCGACATCGGCGTGGTGTGGGCGTGCAGCACGCAGTGCAGATCCTCGCGCGCCGAATGGATCGCGCCGTGCAGCGCGAAGCCGGCCGGGTTCGGCTTGTAGTTGGAGGTGCCGATCAGCTCGCCGGAGACGTCGACGGTGAGCAGATTGTCGGGCGTCACCTCGTTGTAGTTGAGGCCGAACGGATTGACGAGGTAGCGCTTCTCGGCGCCGGGCAGCCGCACCGAGACGTGGTTGAAGATCATCTCGGTCCAGCCGAAGAAATCGATCAGCCGATAGCACAGCGCCAGCTCGGTGCGGAGCTGGGCTTCGGTCATGTGATTCATCGAGGCATGGGCGTTCATGAGCGTGGTGCTCCTGGTTGCTACGAAGACCGTCCCCGCCGGAGCGACGCTTCGGCGGGCCGCGTGTCAGGCGTGGTGGTCCGCCGCCGCGGCGGTGCGCACGCCCAGATAACTGGCGATGACGTCCGGATTGGCCGCGATCTCGGCGGCCGGGCCTTCCAGCACGAAGGCGCCGGATTCCATCACGTAAGCGTAGTCGGCGATGCGCAGCGCCGCCTTGGCGTTCTGCTCGACGAGGAGACACGACATGCCGAGGTCGCGCAGGCTCGCCACCGTCTTGAGAATGTCGCGGGTGATCAGCGGCGCGAGGCCGAGGCTGGGCTCGTCGAGCAGCAACAGTTGCGGCTTCGACATCAGCGCCCGGCCCATCGCCAGCATCTGGCGCTCGCCGCCCGACAGCGTCTTGGCCGCCTGCGCCTTGCGCTCGCGCAGCCGCGGCATCAGCGCGTAGACCTCTTCTAGCCCGGCCTCGAGATCGCGGTGGCCCTGTTGATAGCGGGCGAAGCCGCCGAGCCGCAGATTGTCCTCGACGCTCATCGGCCCGAACAATTCGCGCGTCTCCGGGATCAGCGTGACGCCGCGCCCGACCAGCGCCTCGACGCTCGGCTGCTCGGCGGCGGTCTCGCCGAAGAACGTCAGCGCGCCCTTGACCGGCAGCAGCCCCATCAGGCCGCTGAGCAGCGTGGTCTTGCCGGCGCCGTTGGGGCCGATGATGGCGATGATCTGGCCGCGGCGGACATTGAGGCTGACGCCGTGCACGACGTCGACGCGGCCGTAGCCGATGTTGATGCCGTCGGCCCGCAGCAGAACGTCGCTCGTCGTCGCGGTCATTCGGCGCCTCCGAGATAGGCCTCGATCACGGCCGGGTTGCGCTGGATCTCGCACGGCGTGCCTTCGGCGAGCTTCTGGCCGAACTGCATGACGACGATGCGATCGGCGAGGTTCATGACGAAGTCCATGTCGTGCTCGACCACGATCACCGCGATGCCCTCGGCCTTGAGCTGCTTCAGCAGCCGCGCCAGCGCCTGCTTTTCGAGATGGCGCAGGCCGGCGGCGGGTTCGTCCAGCAGCAGCAGGCACGGATCGGAGGCGAGCGCGCGGGCGATCTCGAGTACGCGCTGCTGGCCGAGCGAGAGGCTGCCGGCGGTCTGCGTCGCACCGCTCTCCAGCCCGACGCGGGCGAGCTGGCGCAGCGCCTCGCCGATCAGCCGCGCCTCGGTCGGACGATCGAGCCGCAGCGCCGCGGAGGCGAACGAGGTATCGACACGGGCGTGGGCGCCGAGCGCGGTGTTCTCCAGCACGGTCATCTCGGGAATGATGCGGACGTGCTGGAAGGTGCGGCCCATGCCGTCGCGGGACAGCGTGCGCGGGAAGTAGCTGCTCTCGCGGCCGAGGAAATGCACGGTGCCGCTCGACGGTCGCTGCACGCCGGAGATCAGGTCGAACAGCGTGCTCTTGCCGGCGCCGTTCGGACCGATCAGCGCCAGGATCTCGCCGGCCCTGGCATCGAGGCTGATGTCGCGATTGGCGGCGATCGCGCCGAAATTCTTGGAGACGCCGCGCACCGCCAGCACGGTTGCGCCCGGCTGCGGCTTGTCGCGCGCCGGCAGCGGCGCGGTGTCCTTGGACATCGACCACGCCTTCGGCAGCCGCATCCCGGTGAGATCGAGCAGCGCAGGCCAGATGCCGCGCGGCAGCAGCTGCAGCATCGCCATCGCCACGATGCCGAAGATGATCACCTGGAAATCGCCCTGCATGCCGATCAGCAGCGGCAGATTGGTCTGCAGCCACTGATTGGTCAGCACCACGATGCCGGAGCCGACCAGCGCGCCGCCGATCGAGCCGGCGCCGCCGATCACCGCCATGAACAGATATTCGATGCCCTGATTGAAGGAGAACGGCGACGGATTGAGGAAGCGCTGATAATGCGCGTAGATCCAGCCGGCCAGCGCCGCGAGCAGACAGGCGATGACGAAGGCGGCGATCTTCGCCCGCCAGGTGTCGACGCCGAGGCTCTCGGCCATGATGGTGCCGGACTTCAGCGCCCGGATGGCGCGGCCGGGGCGGGAGTCGAGCAGATTTGTCATCGCCAGTTGCAGCAGCAGCAGCGCGCCCCAGATGCCGATGTACCAGGCCTTCGGGCTGTGGACCGCCCAGCCCGCGATGGTCAGCGGCGGGATGTTGGTCATGCCGGCCTGCCCGCCGGTCTGCGGCAGCGCGGCGAACAGATAATAGGCGACCACCGCGAGCGACAGCGTCGCCAGCGGCAGATAGTGGCCCGACAGCCGCGCGGTGATCAGCGAGCCGAACAGCGCCAGCACGAAGGCGACCGCGAGCGCCAGCGGCAGCGTCAGCCATGGCGACAGGCCGTAGGTCGAGGAGACGTAGCCGGTGATGTAGGCGCCGATGCCCACATAGGCGGCCTGCGCGAACGAGGTCAGCCCCGCGACGCCGGTGAGCAGCACCAGGCCGAGCACCACGATGGCGGCGAGGCCGACATAGTTCAGCAGCGCGATCTCGTAGTCCGAGATCAGAACCGGCGCGGCCGCGACGGCGAGCACGAAGGCGATGCCGAGGCCGGCCTTGATCCGGCGGCGAAGCTGCAGCGCCTGCGGCGAGAGATTAGCCGGCGCCGGCAGCGGCTCGGCGCCGTGGTCGTCGTCTTCCTTGATGCGGTGCTGGCGCAGCGTCTGCACCAACAGGATCGGAATGATCAGGCTGAAGACGATGACTTCCTTGTAGGTCGAGGCGAAGAACGACGAGTAGCTCTCGAGCAGGCCGATCAGCAGCGCGCCGAGCGCCGAGATCGGATAGCTGGCCAAGCCGCCGAGAATCGCGCCGACAAACCCCTTGAGGCCGAGCAGGAAGCCGGTGTCGTACAGGATCGTGGTGGTGGGCGAGATCAGCACGCCGGCCAGCGCGCCGATGAAGGCGGCGACCAGGAACGAGGTGCGCCCGGCCAGCGAGGTCGAGATCCCCATCAGCCGCGCGCCGGTGCGGTTCAACGCGACCGCCTGCATAGCCTTGCCGTAGAGCGTGTGTTGCGAGGCGAAGTACAGCGCGGCGATCACCACCACGGTGACGCCGAGGATCAGCAGCGTCTGCCCGGCGATCGGCACGCCCATTACTGGAAACGTAACGTCGAGCAGCGGCGCCGAGCGCTGGCCGCTCGGCCCGAAGATGTACAGCGCCAGCCCGGTCATGACGAAATGCAGCGCCACCGAGACGATCAGCAGCACCAGCACCGACGCGTCGGCGAGCGGCTGATAGACGATGCGATACAGCAGCGGGCCGGCGGCGGTGATCACCGCGATCGCCACCACGGCCTTCAGCAGCAGCGGCAGGTCGAAGCTGGTCGCCGCATAGGCCAGCGCCAGCACGATCAGTGCGCTGGCAACGCTGCGCAGGCTCGACAGCAGCAGCGTGGCCAGCCGCTGCTTGCGCCAGCCGCCGACGAGGTCGAGCACGACGTGCAGCGCGATCAACAGGCCGAGCAGCGGGATCGTGCCCGGCCGCTGGCCGTCCTGCATGGTGACGAAGGTCAGCGCCCCGTAGGAGACGAACTCGCCCTGCGGCACGAAGGTGATGCGGGTGACCGAGAACAGCACCACGATCGCCACCGCCAGCAGCGCGTACACCACGCCATTGGCGATGCCGTCCTGAGCCAGAAACAGAGCGACGACGAGATTCACGAAGATCCTTTCGGGCGACGCGAACGTTGCGCCGTCTGCCGTGCGGTGGTCGAGCGAAGCGCGGGTCTGATTGAGCTCACCGCGGACCGCGTGAGGCGATCCGCGGCGAGGCGGCTGTTACTTCAGCAGCTGCCAGGCGCCGTCCTTCACCGTGATGGTGACGATGCTGCGCTTGTCGAAGCCGGAGTGATCGGCGGGGGTCATGTTGTAGACGCCCTGCGCGCCGGTCAGCTCCTTGACGTTCTCCAGCGCGTCGCGCAGCGCGGCGCGGAATTCCGGCGTGCCGGGCTTGGCCTTGGCGGCGGCGATCGGCACGGTGCGCTCGAGCAGCAGGCCCGCATCCCAGACGTTGGCGCCGAAAGTGCCGGGCGCGACGCCGTACACCTTGGTATAGGCATCGATATAGGCCTGGCCCGAAGCCTTGGACGGCACGTCGTCGCCGACCTGCGCCTGCACCAGCATCGGGCTCGCGGCCAGGATGGTGCCCTCGACCTTCTTGCCGCCCAGCTTGAGGAATTCCGGCGTCGCGGCGCCGTGGGTCTGGTAGATCTTGCCCTTGTAGCCCTGATCCACCAGCGTCACTTCCGGCAGCACCGTGGTGGCGCCGGCGGCGCCGACCAGCACGGCGTCCGGCGCGGCCGACAGGATCTTCAGCGCCTGGCCGGCCACCGACGTGTCGGAGCGGCCGAAGGTCTCCTCGGCGACCAGCTTGATGCCCTCCTTCTCGATCACCGACTTGAACGCCTTGGCGAAGTTGGCGCCGAGCGGATCGTTGGTGCCGATGAAGGCAACTGTCTTGACGCCGTTTGACTTCATGTGCGCGACCAGCGCGTCCATGACGAGGTTGTCGTTCTGGGTGGTCTTGAACACCCACTTCTTCTTGTCGTCCATCGGCAGCACCACCGCGGTGGAGCCGACCGGCGCCAGCATCACGGTCTGGGCGTCGGCGATGAACGGCAGCACTGCGACCGCGTTGGGCGAGCCGGACGGGCCGATGATGGCGTCGACCTTGTCCTCGATCAGGAACTTCTGGACGTTCTTGGTCGCCTGCGTCGGGTCGCTGTTATCATCCATGTAGATGTAGTCGACGGTGACGTCGCCGATCTTCTTCGGCAGCAGCGCCACCGTGTTCTTCTGCTGCAGGCCGACCACCGAAATCGGCCCGGTCGACGACGCGATGACGCCGACCTTGACCTGGGCCATCGCCGGGCCGGCCAGTGCGGTCAGGATCGCCGCGGCCGCGAACGCCTTGAATGTGTGCATGAGGTCCCTCTTCCGATCCGTCGTTGCGGGGCCGCCACCGGCTTCGCGGCTGCGGCCGCTCGGGTCAGGCGCGGTGATCTGCAGAGGGTTTTAACGCGACTAATTCCCGTCTGCATGACGGGTCCAATTAGTGAAATATTCCAGCGAACAATCAAGCAACTTATAACGGCGCGCTGCACAATATCTCGCGACGATTTGCTGCTTTCGCAGTCAAATCGCCTGCGATCGACGCACCCACGGGGTACCGCTCCGCGCCGACGGGCAGCCGGAAACGATCGGGATTTCCGTGGCTTGCAGGCGTCAGCGGGCTATGGCGACAGGTTGTCGTAGATCTTGACCGACAGCGTATTGAGAAGCTGCACCTCGGCCTTGGTCAGCCCGCGCAGCGCTTCCTTGAACAGATACGCGACCTTGTCCCGCACCACGTCGAGCACCTGCTCGCCCGCTGCGGTGATGAACACTTCGGTCGAACGCGCGTCGGTGCTGGAGGTCCGGACCGTCACCAAGCCGTCGTCGGTCATCCGGTTGATGATCTTGGCCATGGTGGAAATATTGACCACCGCCTCGTCGGCGATCTGCGACACGGTGATGGGCCGCCCCTCGACCAGCAGCATCAGCACCCGCCACTTCGGCACGTCGAGGCCGGCAGGCTTGAGGATCGCGTTCATCCGCGCCGAATAGCGCGCCAGCATCCGCACATTGTGAAAGAACGGCGAGCGGTTGGAGAGAAACCGGCTGTCATCGGCCCGGATTCGCCGCTTCATGCCGTCGGTCTTGCTCTGCATCTGTCCGTCCTGACTCATCGATCGGTCACGTCTCGTGCGATGCAGCGCCGCTCGCTGCACCGCCACGACACTTCCCGAGATTGTGGAAAATGACAATATCTCGCCGGGCCCATCGACAATTATTCCAGACGCTCCGGCACGACATATTGCGAGGAATGCCGAACGGTTCCTGCCATCGTGAGCTACACGCAGTTCTGCCTCTGATAGGATCAGAGCTGGCAAAGATGGCCTAGCCACAAGCACCACCTCATGGTGAGGAGGCGCGAAGCGCCGTCTCGAACCATGGGCGGCGAGTCCCGCGCGGCCCATCCTTCGAGACGCCCGGCTTCGCCGGGCTCCTCAGGATGAGGACTCAGTGCCTGTGGAGAGCGACATCGCTTCGATCCATCAACGGGCAGCTCTAGCGCTGCGCGCGGCGTGCAGCGTGCGCCGCAGCATCGCCCGATTGCCTGTCCGGTTCGCAGGATGAGTACGGCGCGTGCAGGCAAACGCCCGAAATTGATGCGCGGACGCTCGATAATTCACTGGAATGTTCGAGTAGTTCATGATTGTCTTTTGCAGGTAGCGAGGTCGTCGATGCGCGGTTCGCAGCATCGAACTCCTCGCAGCGCGGACGCCAGCGCCAACCGCAAAGAGGACACCATGACCGACGTCGCCAGCGTGATCCACCTGAAGCCGGCCGCGCCGATCGAGGATTTCGACGCGCTGGTCGCCGACATCCGGGCCCGCCGCGCCGAATTCGGCGCGCAGCAGCACGTTTCGCAGGACATCATCGAACGGCTGCGCAAGGCCGGCATCTACCGGGCGATGGTGGCCCGGATGTTCGGCGGCGACGAGAAGAGCCCGGCTGACTTCTGCCGGATGATCGAAAAGATTTCGCAGGCCGACGGCTCGACCGGATGGGTCGCGAGCTTCGGCGCCGCGGCGACCTATCTCGCCGCGCTGCCCGAGCCGACGCTGCGCAAGCTCTATGCGAACGGCCCCGACGTGGTGTTCGCCGGCGGCCTGTTCCCGCTGCAGCCGGCCAAGCGCACGGCCGATGGTTTCCTGGTCAACGGCACCTGGAAGTTCGGCAGCGGCTCGACCGGCGCCTCGCTGATCGGCGTCGGCATTCAGGTCGAAGGTGACAGTTCCGGCGGCCTGCCGCGGGTCGCGGTGATGCCGGCCGACAAGGTCGAGATCCGCCCGAACTGGAACGTGATCGGCCTCGAAGGCACCGGCAGCCACGATCTCGTGGTCAAGGATGTGGTCGTGCCGGAAGAATG
Source organism: Rhodopseudomonas telluris (assembly GCF_042432815.1). Taxonomy (NCBI): domain Bacteria; kingdom Pseudomonadati; phylum Pseudomonadota; class Alphaproteobacteria; order Hyphomicrobiales; family Nitrobacteraceae; genus Rhodopseudomonas; species Rhodopseudomonas telluris. The sequence goes on along the minus strand of NZ_JBHLWM010000001.1, from coordinate 197,700 downwards.
GACGCTGATCCGCGGCGGCGCCGCCTCGGTCGATGCCGACATCTATCGCTACCCGTCGCTCGGCCTCGCCGCGCAGGTGCTGGCGGTGGTCGGTCTCGGCGTCGCCCGCGCCGCGCTCGACGACGTGATCGAGATGGCCGGCGGCCGCGTGTCGATCACCGGCGCGCCGAAGCTCGCCGATCGCGGCTATGTGCAGGTCGCGGTCGCGAAGGCCGAAGCCGAACTGCGCTCCGCCCGCGCCTTCTTCTACGAGGCGACCGACGAGGTCTGGGACATCGTCCGTGCCGGCGACAAACCTTCGGTCGAAACCACCACGGTGCTGCGGCTCGCCGCCAGCCATGCGGCCAAGACCGGCGCCACCGTGGCGCGGATGGCGACCGAACTCACCGGCACCACTTCGATCTATCAGGGCCACCCGCTCGCCCGCGCGCTGACCGACAGCTTCGTGGTGGCGCAGCACGCTTTCCTCAACGAAGGCACGCTGCAGAGCGCCGGCCGCGTGCTGCTTGGCCTGCCCTCGGTGCCCGGCTTCCCATGATCCCGCGCTTCCATCCGCTTCCGCCGATTTCCCAGCGACAAGGACCTGACCGATGACCAGCCTCGCGGAGCTCACCAGCAATCCGGACGAATTGATCCGCCAGGATCGCGTCCGCACGCCGCTCTACACCGACCCGGCGATCTTCGAAGCCGAGATGACCAAGATCTTCCACAACACCTGGGTCTGGGTCGCGCATGTCAGCGAGATCCCGAACAACGGCGACTTCAAAATGGCGCAGGTCGGCCTCGAGCCGGTGATCGTGGTGCGCGACCGCAAGGGCGAGGTTCACGTCCATCTCAATCGCTGCCGTCATCGCGCCGCGACGCTGTGTGAAGTCCGCAAAGGCAAGACCTCGAGCTTCGTCTGCCCGTATCACGGCTGGGGCTACTCGCTGGACGGCAAATTGCGCGGCGTGCCGTATGAGAACGGCTACAACGAGGAGCAGATCGACCGCAGCAAGCTGTCGCTGAAGTCGCTGCGCGTCGAGGAATACAACGGCCTGTTGTTCGCGACCTTCCGCGACGACATCGAGCCGCTCGCCGACTTCCTCGGCCCGGCCAAGAAGTGGATCGACCTGTTCATGAAACAGGGCGGCGGCTATCCGGTGAAGACGCTGGGCGAGCACAAATTCCGCTTTCCCGGCAATTGGAAGATCCAGCTCGAGAACACCACCGACGCCTATCACTTCCCGCTGGTGCACAAATCCTTCCTCACCGCGGTCGATAAAGAAACCGAGCAGCAGCTCGACATGCTGAACAATGGCGGCTTCGTCGAAGATCTCGGCAACGGCCACAGTGTGATGGTGATGATCCCCGAACTGATCGACCTCGACGACAATCTCGAAGCGCCGATCCCGGAGAAATTCGCCGACCTCGCCAAGGAGCTCGCGGCCGAAGGCTACTCCGACACGGACGTCCGCCGCATCGTCCGCGCCGTCGGCGGCTCGGGCTTCAACATCAATCTGTTCCCCAACCTCGCCTGCTCGATGGCGTTCTTCCGCGTGCTGCAGCCGATCTCGGTCAACGAGACTGAGATCCGCCACATCGCGATCGGCATGGACGGCGGCCCCGCGGCGGCCAACCGCGCCCGCATCCGCCTGCACGAATTCTTCCAGGGCCCGATGGGCTTCGGCAGCCCCGACGACGCCGAAGTGTGGGACCGCGTCCAGCACGGCGCCAAGGGCGGCGAGGACATGTGGATCATGCTCCATCGCGGCCTCAACAAGGAGGACAGCCTGCCGGACGGAAGGCACCGCAGCGACGTCAGCGCCGAAACCGGCATGCGCGCCGCCTATGATCAGTGGAAGCGGATGATGACGGTCTGACCATGAACATGCCCATCAACATGACGACGACAATTCCCGCGACGACCGCATCGACCATCACGCTCGCCGAGGCGATGGAATTCGCCTGGATTGAGGCCGATCTGCTCGACCATGCCGTCTATGAGGAGTGGCTGGCGCTGTGGACCGACGACGCCCGCTACATCGTGCCGATCGAACCCGGCGTCACCGACTTCGAGAACGCCGTGAACTACGCCTATGACGACCACGAGATGCGCAAGAAGCGCGTCGACCGACTGCTCAGCGGCCAGTCGGTTTCGGCCTCGCCGGTGGCCCGCACGGTACGCTCGCTGTCGCGCTTCCGGCTGCTGAAGTCCGACGCGGCCTCGTGCGAGCTGCGCTGCGCGCAGATCATCACCGAATTCCGCCGCGGCCGCGAGCGGACCTACACCGGCGACGTGGTGTTCGAACTGGTGCGCGGCGAGTCCGGCCTGAAGATCCGCCGCAAGGTGATCTGGCTGATCAACTCCACCGAGGCGCTCGGCGGCATCGGCTACATCCTATGAACGCTGCGGCGACAAACGGCGGCCGCGTCGCGCTCGTCACCGGCGGTGGCGGCGGCCTCGGCGAGATCATCGCCGGCGCGCTGCACGGTGCCGGCTACCGGGTGGCGATCGGCGATATCGACGAGGCGGCCGCCAAGGCGGTCGCGGCGCGGCTGGATGCCAGCGGCGCGACCGCGCTCGCACTCAAGCTCGACGTTCGCCGCAAGAGCGACTTCGACGCCGCGCTGGCGGCGATCCTGGCGCGCTGGAACGCCGCGCATGTGCTGGTCAACAACGCCGCCGTCACCGTCGCCCGACCGGTGATGGAGATCTCGCCCGAAGAGTTCGACGAGGTGATCGCCGTCAATCTGCGCGGCACCTTCCTCGGCTGCCAGGTGTTCGGCGCTTACTTCCGCGACGCCGGCCACGGCCGCATCGTCAACATGGCGTCGCTCGCCGGCCAGAACGGCGGCACCGCCACCGGCGCGCACTACGCAGCGTCGAAAGGCGGCATCGTCACGCTGACCAAGGTGTTCGCGCGCGATCTCGGCAAGTCGGGCGTCACCGTCAACGCGATCGCGCCCGGACCGCTCGATCTGCCGATCGTCCACAAGACCGTGCCGGCCGAACGCTTCGCCGAGTTCAAGGCGAACATTCCGGTCGGCGACATCGGCGATCCCGCCTTCGTGGCGCAGATCGTGCTGCAGCTCGCCTCTCCCGAATCCGGTTTCGTCTCCGGCGCGACCTGGGACGTCAACGGCGGGCTGTTCATGCGATGAGGGCGGCGATGATGACCACGGTCGAACGCAGCGAGTTTCGCGAGGCGATGAGCCGGCTGGGCGCAGCCGTCAACATCATCACCACCGATGGCCCGGCCGGGCTGCACGGCCTGACCGCCTCGGCGGTGTGCAGCGTCACCGACGATCCGCCGACGCTGTTGGTCTGCGTCAACCGCGCCTCCAACGTCCACGCCGCGCTGTCCGCCAACGGCGTGCTGTGCGTCAACGTGCTGGCGAGCCGGCACCAGGACCTATCCAATCTGTTCGGCCGCGGCGGCATTCCGGTGCACGAGCGCTTCGCCGGCGCGGAATGGCGCGTGCTGCATACGGGCGCGCCGGCGCTCGCCGATGCGGTCGTCAGCCTCGACTGCAGCATCGCCCAGGTGACGGACGTCGGCACCCACAGCGTGTTCTTCTGCCGCGTGCAGGCGATCGCGCTCGGCGCGCATCCCGAGGGGCTGATCTACTTCAACCGCGCCTATCACGACATCGCGCCGTCGGCGCACGACGTCTGCCATTCGTAACGAGGCCCGCATCATGACCATCGACCAACTCGCCGCCACCGTGCAGGCGCTCCAGGACCAGGTCGCGACGCTGACCGCCGAGGCGGAGATCCGCCGCATCCAGGCGCGCTACATGTTCCTGTGCGACACGCCCTGCCCCGAATTCGGCGTCGAGGACGACGCCGAGCGGATCGAGCGCATCGTCGATCTGTACGCCGAGGACGCGATCTGGGAAGGCGTCGGCGCTTACTACGACAATCAGTTCGGCCGCAGCGTCGGCAAGGACGCGATCCGCAAGCACTTCCAGGGGTTCTGGGAACAGAAGCGCGATCCGGCGCTGGCGCTCAACGTGCACTATCTCACCTCCGAACAGATCCATGTCCGCGGCGACGAGGCCGATGGCCAGTGGGTGCACTGCCAGCCCTGGATCTTCAGCGACGGCTCGTCGCTGCTACGCTCCAGCCGGCTCAATAATCTCTTCCGCAAGCAGGACGGCGTCTGGAAGATCGCCCGCACCCGTACCGAGAACCTGTTCGTGGCGCCGCTCAAAGCGGGCTGGGCCGAAAGCGTGCCGGAGAAATCCGTGCTGATGCGGCCCTGAGCGATTACGCCTCATTCGACGATTGAAGGACACCTGATGACCACCACTCTGTCATTCGCCGACGCCGTGCCGCTCGAAGCCGACGCGTTGCACCGCCTGCTGCAGGCCTGGTTCCGCGCCGAGGGCAGCGACGATCCGGCCGCGATCCGCGCCCGCTTCGACGACGGCTTCAACATGGTGAGCCCCGCCGGCAAGGTGCTGCCGTTCGCGCAATTCTCCGCCGGCCTGCCGGCGATGCGCGGCTCGCGGCCGACGCTGATCATGGAGATCAGCGAGGTCGTGGTGCGCTATCAGGACGACAGGACGGCGCTGGTCACCTATCGCGAGCGCCAGATCCAGGACAGCGGCACCACCGACCGCCTCTCCACCGCGCTGTTGATCAAGCGCGACGACCGGCCGACGCCGGTGTGGCGGCATCTGCAGGAGACCTGGATCACACCGTGACCGCCGTCACGCCCGACACGACAGAGCTGCAGGAATCTCCGATGGCCGAGGCCGAGATGTGGAAGACCTATCGCTATAACGGCTTCCGAGTGATGGTCATCCAGCAATGGGACGACCCGTTTGGCCGCCGCATGGTCCGCATCGAAAGCCTCGACGACGGCGGCGAACACGCCACCGGGATGTTCGAGGCGGATTTTCTAAAGGATGCGGAGGCGGAATAGGGCCGACCGAGAGCGGCTGGAGCGGGCGAAGGGAATCGAACCCTCGTATGCAGCTTGGGAAGCTGCCGTTCTACCATTGAACTACGCCCGCGCACTGGTCGCGAAACCTGGCCGCGACGCGGCCGGTCCCTCTGATTAGCCGAGACGGCGGCCTTCGCCAAGGGGCTGAGGCGCGATCCGCCGATCGCGGCCGCGTCCCCTACCCGCCGATTTGCACAGCACAAACGGCGCCGGCAAATTCTGAAATTAACAATTCGGTAAGATTTCGGATGCGCTCCCGAAGGCCGTTGCTATAGTCGCGCCATGGGTGGGGCTGCGTACACGATCTTCGATACATTGATGGGCCGATGCGGCATCGCTTGGGGCGACGACGGCGTTCTCGCCGTCCAGCTCGCCGAGAGCCGCGAGATCGACACCCGCCGCAGGCTGCTGCGGCAATGTCCCGACGCCCGCGAGAGCCGGCCATCAACGGATGTCACCAGCGCGCTCGCCGGCGTCGCCGCCGCCCTGCGAGGCGCGCCGGCGGATTTCTCCGACGTTCAGCTCGACCTCGGCGGACTTCCGGCGTTCGATTGCCGGGTCTATGACGCGATCCGAGCCATTCCGCGCGGCGAGACCGCGACTCATGCCGATCTCGCCAAACGGGTCGGCTCCTCCGGCGCCCTGCATGCGGTCGGCCACGCCATCCGACGCAATCCGTTCGCGCTGATCGTGCCGTGCCACCGCGCGCTGCAGATCGCCGGCGACACCAGCGGCACCTCCGCCAATGGCGGCGTCATCACCCGGCGCCGGCTGTTGGCGATGGAAGGCGCGATCGCGGCGGGCGGACCGAGCCTGTTCGACGTGCTGCTCACCGCCGCGCCGCGGCAACCCGATCTCTGATCCGGCCACCGCGAACTGCGGCGCTCCGCCTCAGTCGACCATCGGCGGCGTCATCACCGCCACCTTCTTCGGCTCCCAGCGCGTCACCAGCACGCTCAACGCGCAGCCGAGCCCGAGCAGCACCATCGAGGCGGCGGCCAGCGCGAAGAAATTGCCGGCGCTGCCGTGGTTGATCATCAGCAGCCAGCCGCCGATCACCACGAAGATCAGCCGCGCGGTCTGCGCCAGCACCGGACCCAGCACCTTGGCGGCGCCCTGGGCCGAGAAATACAGCGAGATCGACAGGCCGATGAACGCGTAGAACGGCGCCGCCGCCTGCAGATAGCGCTCGCCGGCGAGCTTGACGCCCGGGTCGCTGCTGAACAGATCGACCCACAGATGCGGGAACATCGCGATCGCGCTGCCGAACACGCCGACGGACAGGAACGACACCAGCGCCGCCGTCCAGGCGATCCGCCGCGCACGCTTGATGCGGCCGGCGCCGATCGCCATGCCGATCATCGGCACCGAGGCGATGCCGACCGCGAACGCGATCGAGGTCAGCATGAATTCGAGCCGCGCGCCGATGCCGTAGCCGGCGAGTACCGCGGTGCCGAAATGCGCCAGCATGTGGGTGAAGATGGTGATCGTCAGCACCGACTGCAGCGGCGTGAAACACGCCACCGCGCCGACCTTGAGGATGTCGAAGAACATGCCGCGCTCGATCCGCAGCCCGCTGAAGCTGGGCTGCACCCGGGCGCGACCGGAGAAGATGTACCAGGCCATCACCGCGACGCTGGTCGAGAACGCCGTCAGCGTGCCGGCCGCGACGCCCGGCATGCCGAAGCTCGGGATCGGGCCGAGGCCGAGGCCCAGCGTGCCGCCGAGCACGATCTGCAGCACCGCAGAATTCAGGATCATCAGCGACGGCAGCTTCATGTTGCCGGTGCCGCGCAGGATCGCCGCCAGCGTGTTCATCAGCCACGGCACCACCGCGCCGGCGAAGAAGATATGGACGTAGGAGATCGCCTGCGCCAGCACGTTGCCGCGGCCGCCGAGCAGTTCCAGCGCGCGCGCGCCGAAGATCAGCATGCCGAGCGTGAAGACGACGCCGAAGCCCAGCCCGATCAGCAGCGCGTGCATCGCCAGTTGGGCGGCGCGCTCCTGATCGCCGGAGCCGAGCGCGCGGGCGATCGCCGAAGCGACGCCGCCGCCCATCGCGCCGCCCGACATCGTCATGGTCAGGATCACGAACGGAAACACCAGCGCCATCGCAGCCAGCGCCTCGGTGCCGAGCCGGCCGATATAGGACGTCTCCGCCACCACCACGCAGGTGCCTGCGGTCAGCGCCAGCACATTGGGCCAGGCCAGCCGCAGCAGCGTCGGCAGGATGGCGTCGTCGAGCAGCGGATTGTTTGGCGGAGGCGGCGGCTCGGCGCCGGGCCGCAGCAGCGGCTCGGCCGCGACGGGCGGCAATTCGGCGACGGCGACGTCGGACATCGTTTCCTCCGGGGCCCGATCTGACTGCCGTGCCTTGCGTCGTTCCTAGCATCGATCCGCCGCAAAGCGAGCGCGCCCAACGCATAGGTGAAAGCCGCGAAGCTCAGGGCGGCTCAGCGCACCGACCAGACCAGCGACGACGGGCCTTCCGGCTGCGCCAGCCCGACCGTGATCCGCCGCCCGCACGCCGCCGCGAGGCCTTCGACCAGCCCCTCCAGCATCCGGACGCAGACAGGGTGCGCGTCGGCGACGCCGTCCATCAGCTTCCAGCCGTCTTGCCGCAGTTCGAAGCCGCCGCCTGTGCCTTGCAGATCGACGGCGTCGTCCTGCGCCGCAAGCAGCGCCTGCAGCAGCCGCGCGAAGCCGGCGGCATCGCGGCCGGTCTCGCCGAGGCCCGGCGCGAGATCGTCATACGACTGCATGCCGATCAGCTTGCCGGTGAGGTGCAGCAGATAGGAAGCGTCGACCGGGCCGAACAGCTGCACGGCGACCGGCGCGGCGGTGCGAACATACTCCATCGCGTAGTTGCGATAGGCCTTCTCCAGCCGCGGCCGCGGCCAGCTCTCGACCGGCAGCGCCGGCGCCTGCGCGGCATCGAACAGCGGCGCTTCCAGATGCCGGGCGAACACTACGCGCTGATCCGGCTCGAGCGGATGATCGTAGTCGTAGTAATAGCCTTCGAGCCCGTCCTGGCCGTCGACGCTCTGCTTGGTGCAGACGAAGCCGAGGCTGGGATGGCCGAGCGCGATGCCGTTGTTGCCATGCCAGCCGCGCAGCATCGCCTTCGAGACTTCGCCCGGCACGCCGCAGATCGCGGTGCCGCGCCAGATCCAGCGCGGCGGCGGATAGCGGATCCACGCCTTGCGATCGCTCTCGTGCATGTACTCGACATGGACGCCGCCGATCCAGTTCGACAGATAGTGATACTGCGCGGCCGCGACCGCCGGCGGCAGATGCGCGATCCCGAGCTTGGCAAGGCCTGCAACGAAGCGCTCCTGCTGCTGGCGGCGAAACACCCTGAACACGAATTCGGCGGCGTCCGCCGTGCCGCGCCGGCTCACCAACGTCAGCACCAGCCCGGTGAAGCAGGCGTGATACAGATCGGCCACGCTGCGCCAGCGGCGCCATTGCGCCTCGCGTTCGGCATCGGACATTCCGTCTCCCGTTCCCGCGGCCATGGTTGTCATTTTGTCGCTGCGTCACCGCAGCAGGCCGCCTCACAGACTTTTCATGGCCTTTAGGCGAACGCAACCCTGGCTCCGCTATTGGCGTTCCGTGGTTCCTGAGTGGAGAGACTTGATGCGCCGCCCCATCACCATCAGCCGCCTTGCCTTGTGTCTCGCCGTGACGCTGCCGCTCGCAGCCTGCGGCGACCAGACCCAGATCGCCCAGGGCGAGGATTTCGGCCCGTCGCCGAAACTGCCGGAGCCGAAGAGCCAGCTGTTGCCGACGGTGAACATCGCCCCCGCGGTGCGCTTCGCAGAGGGCGGCAAGCCGAAGCCCGCCGAGGGCATGGCGGTGACCGCCTTCGCCCAGGGCCTCGACCATCCGCGCACGCTGCATGTGCTGCCGAACGCCGACGTGCTGGTCGCCGAGACCAATGCGCCGGAGCGCCCCGAGCAGGGCAAGAGCATCAAGCGCATCGTCGCCGAATACGTGATGGGCCGTGCCGGCGCGCGCACGCCGAGCGCCAACCGCATCACGCTGCTGCGCGACGCCGACGGCGATGGCGTGGCGGAAGTCCGCACCACCTTCCTCGACGGCCTCAACTCGCCATTCGGCATGGCGCTGGTCGGCACCGACTTCTACGTCGCCAACACCGACGGCATCATGCGCTTCACCTACAATCCGGGCGACACGCGCATCACGACGCCGGGCACCAAGCTGGCCGAGTTGCCGGCCGGCCCGCTCAACCATCACTGGACAAAGGACCTGATCGCGAGCCCGGACGGCAGCAAGCTGTATGCGACCTCCGGCTCCAACAGCAATGTCGGCGAGCATGGCATGGACCAGGAGGTCAATCGCGCCGCGGTGATCGAGGTCGATCGCCAGAGCGGCGCAACGCGGCTGTTCGCCACCGGCCTGCGCAACCCCAACGGGCCGGCCTGGGAGCCGCAGACCGGCAAGCTGTGGGTGGTGGTCAACGAACGCGACGAGATCGGCAGCGACCTCGTGCCGGACTACATGACGTCGGTGCAGGACGGCGGCTTCTACGGATGGCCCTACAGTTACTTCGGTCAGAACGTCGACGAGCGGATCAAGCCGCCGCGGCCGGACCTCGTCGCCAAGGCGATCAAGCCGGACTACGCGCTCGGCAACCACACCGCCTCGCTCGGCCTCGCCTTCAACACCGGCGATCTGTTTCCGGCCGAGATGAAGGGCGGCGCCTTTGTCGGCCAGCACGGCTCGTGGAATCGCAAGCCGCATTCCGGCTACAAGGTGATCTACGTGCCGTTCAAGGACGGCCAACCCTCCGGCCCGCCCCGCGACATCCTCACCGGCTTCCTGAACGACAAGGGCGAAGCCCTCGGCCGCCCGGTCGGCGTCGCGATCGACAAACGCGGCGGCCTGCTGGTCGCCGACGACGTCAGCAACTCAGTCTGGCGCGTGACGCCGAGTGGGCGGGAGCAGGCGGCTCGGTAGCGCGGCGCCCGCATTGCGGGTGGGCCTCGATCAGCCTAGACTTATGCGCAATTGAACTCCCACGCGGGCCTGACGCACCATGGGCATTGCGGTTCCGGAAACGATTTCTGGCGAGATGTCGAGCGCCGAATTCCACTCCTTTCAGGAGCGGCGGCCGGATCATGAGCGGTGGGAGCTACTGGCGGGTGTGCCGATGATGATGACGCCGCCAACGCTCGTCCACAATCGGATCGCCTCCAACTTAGAACGCCTGCTGAACTCAGCACTCGAACAGATGAGCAAGCCGTGGGTCGCTGTGCAACGCCCCGGACTCGAGTTCGATTCTGGCAACTATCGCCCCGAACCCGACGTGGCGGTGATCGATGCCGATTTCGACGAAGGCCAGCGCTTCGTGCATCGCGCCTACCTGCTCGCGGAAATCGTATCGATCAGCGACGAGATCGGCGTGCCGAAGCTGCGCGAGCCATGGATCGACGTCAAACGGCGGATCTATCGCGCGCACGCGCTTTGCGAGGCTGTCTTGATCGTGCGGCAGGACCGCATCGAAGCAGAGGTCGACCTCAGGATCGGCAACGACTGGCAGTCGTCCACGCTGAGCGGTGGCGAAGCCGAACTGCATCTCCCCGCGTTCGGCGTGCAATGCGCGCTCGGCGACCTCTACGACGGCACCCCGCTCCGACCGCGCAAGCGCAGGACTTAGCCAGGAGCTATACGTCGATGATAGGCAGCGCGGTCGCCGAAATCGAGGACGCAGTGCGGCTTCGCGAAGCCGTTCGTCGCCTCGTGGCTTCTGCGCCGGTCGAACAGATTGTCTTGTTCGGAAGCCGCGCGCGCGGCGACTTCACCGAAGACAGCGACTTCGATCTTTGCGTTATCCTTCGAGACGACATTCCGGCCGGCGTCTTCACACCGGCCACACTGTGGGCGCAGGTCGCGGATCTCGGCCTGACGATCCAGATCGTTCCGTTAAGACGAAGCCGGTTTGAAGCCGCGAAGAACGACCCGAGCAGCATCAGTTATCAGATCGCGCACGAAGGAATCCCGTTACACGCTAGATATCGATATCGAAGTCCGGTGTGAGAGCAAGCAGTCCCGTTTCAATAGACCGCCAAGTCAGCCGCAGATCACGAAGGTCCTCCATCGTGAATGGATGACCAGGGTGGTGCGAACGAGCCCGCAATTGTCCGGCGCGCCGAATGAGTTCAGCCAATGCATCACGATCATCGAACGCTGCCTCAAATACCGCCGAGAAATGCTCCGGATGGCTCATTATGCGTTCATAATGAGCGTAGTCGGCATGATCCAATATCTCTCCTCCGCGGTTTTGCCATTTACCCAGCAGATCGCGGCACCCACAAACTGTTAGGCGTGACATCGCCCAATCTTCACCGTAAGTCTCGGCCATCGCAGAATCGATGATCTCTCGTAAAATTAGCTCGTAGCGATGCACAATCGATTTGGCACGTTTCAGGTGAGGCGTTTCCGCTTTCTGCTGAAGAGTAAGCTTGAACCGGCGGCGCTTCTCAGCAGCGGTTAGCAAACGAACCCGCGGCCATCGTGAGAGTGTGAAGCCTGCAGCATCGAGAAACTGCCGATAGCCCGCAAGACCGCCGAAATCGGGAATCAAAGTCCCGGAAAAGAGCGTCATCGCGCTTCTCAAGGTTGAATCGACGCGAACGCTCTGCGCCACCAAATCCGAGAATGCGGAGACCTCATTGAAAACGGAGAGATGGCTGGGACTTTGCATCCAATCGAGGCTAGGGAGAGTCGAAAGTTTCCATGTCAGCAGTTCGGCGCGTGTACGAAAATGTTCGAGCACTTCGGGAAGGGCGCAAGACTGCGCTAGTTGTGCAGCACCGCACGCGTTTTGCCAGACGGCTGAATCGATGGGATTAACATACCGACTGGCCAGAGCTTCTGCCGCATATCCACCAAGGTGCGCAAGGTAATCATCCCTCCAGGACAAGGAAGATATCATGTTCCACTGGCGCTCATCGCGCTGTATTCTCTCAAGGATCTGCTGCGTCGGACTGTTTCGCCAGAGGCCGATCGTATCTTCGACCACACTCAATCGCCCACCAAGCGAAGGAGCAGTCAATTCAGCTAGATTTGTGTTAGAGAAGCCGCGCAGAATATCTGGCATGTCTCCCTCTCACGGCCTGCGGTTACGGCCAACCGTATCCACCTATGTACCCGACGGACTACACGGAGCCTGCACCTGATGGGAACGTTAGGAGCCCCGCTACACCTTGAAATGCTTGCTCAGCTTCAGGCTCTGGCCCTGATAGTTCGAGCCGATGCGCTGGCCGTACATCGCGTCGGGGCGCGACAGCATCTTTTCATAGATCAGGCGGCCGACGATCTGGCCGTGCTCGAGGATGAACGGCACTTCGCGCGAGCGGACTTCCAGCACCGCGCGCGAGCCGAGGCCGCCGGCGCCCTCGTAACCGAAGCCGGGGTCGAAGAAGCCGGCGTAGTGCACGCGGAATTCGCCGACCAAGGGATCGAACGGCACCATCTCGGCGGCGTAGTCCGGCGGCACCTGAACGGCTTCCTTCGACGCCAGGATGTAGAACTCGCCGGGATCGAGGATCAGCGTGCCGTCCGGCCGCGCCGCGATCGGCTCCCAGAATTCGCCGACCGCGTAGCCGCCGCGGCGGTCGATATCGACCACGCCGGTGTGGCGCTTGGCGCGGTAGCCGACGAAGCCGTTGGCATTGGCGCCGGACAGGTCGACGCTGAGCGCGACGCCGCCATTGAGATCGGCGTCGTCACTGTCCACCAGTCGCTCGGCATCGTGCAGCGCGTCGAGTTCGTCGGCGTCGAGCGTCGCCTGCCCCACACGGAAGCGGACCTGCGACAGCCGCGAGCCCTCGCGCAGCAGCACCGGGAAGGTCTTCGGGCTGATTTCGGCGTAAAGCGGACCGTGATAGCCGGCGCCGATCATGTCGAAGCGGCGGGTGCCGTCGGCGATCACGCGGGTGAAGACGTCGAGCCGGCCGGTCGAGCTCTTCGGATTGGCGGCCGCCACGATGCTCTTCGGCAGCGCAAGGCTTTCCAGCAACGGCACGATGTAGACGCAGTTGGTCTCCAGCACCGCGCCGTCGGACAGATCGATCTCGTGCAGCTTCAGCTCGTCGATCCGCTCGGCGACCGTGCAATCCGGCCCCGGCAGGAAGCTGGCGCGGACCCGGTAGGCGATCGGACCGAGCCGCAGGTCGAGGCTGGCCGGCTGGATCTGGCTTTCGACGAACGGGTATTCCGGCAGGATCAGCCCGCCTTCCGCCATCGCCGCGATCATGCGGTCGGGCAGGATTCCTACGGCATCGGGCGGCAACGCAAACGGCACGGCGATCCTCACGGCGGGACAGGCCGCCAGACGCGGAAAATACTGGATTTCACCGGTTATCCGAAGGCCGGCTTGACGGGAAGGGCACGCGGGATTAAGAGCCCGACTTATCCCGTGGTGATTTGAGCCGGCCGGCTTGCAGCCACGTTAAACAAGTCGCTAAACAGGCCGGGGACAGTGCGCTCCCGGCCCGAGGGTTGATCCCCAGGCCGGTTTTTTTGTGCCCGCGCCGCCCGGCGTGGTCACGAAGGGAGACCACATGTCCGACACCACCACCCCGGCTGCGAAGCCTTCGATTGCCATTCCCGATACCGCGCATTTCCGCCGCGAGACCCGCCTGGTGCATTCCGGCAGCCTTCGCTCGCAATATGGCGAGACGTCCGAGGCGCTATTCCTGACTCAGGGCTTCGTCTACGACAGCGCCGAGCAGTGCGAGGCACGCTTCACCGGCGACGACGCCGGCTTCCAGTATTCGCGCTTCTCCAACCCGACCGTGTTCAGCTTCGAGCAGCGGATGGCCGAATTCGAAGGCGCCGAGGCGGCGCGCTCGACCGCCACCGGCATGGCGGCCGTCACCGCCGCGATGCTGGCGCCGCTGCGCGCCGGCGATCACGTCGTCGCCTCCAAGGCGATGTTCGGCTCGTGCCGCTACGTCGTCGAGGACCTGCTGCCGCGCTATGGCATCGAATCGACGCTGGTCGACGGCCTCGACCTCGACCAGTGGCAGCGCGCCGTCCGGCCGAACACCAAGACGTTCTTTCTCGAAAGCCCGACCAACCCGACGCTCGACGTGCTCGACATCGGGGCGATCGCCGAGATCGCACATGCGGCCGGTGCGCGGCTGGTGGTCGACAACGTGTTCGCGACGCCGATCTGGCAGAGCCCGCTCGAACTCGGCGCCGACGTCGTCGTGTACTCCGCCACCAAGCACATCGACGGCCAGGGCCGCTGTCTCGGCGGCGTGGTGCTGTCGTCGCAGGCGTTCATCGAAGAGCACATCCAGATGTATCTGCGGCAGACCGGCCCGTCGCTGTCGCCGTTCAACGCCTGGGTGCTGCTGAAGGGCCTCGAAACGTTGAGCGTCCGCGTCCGGCAGCAGACCGAGAACGCCGCGGCGATCGCCGAGGCGCTGGCCGGGCATCCCAAGGTGCCGCGCCTGGTCTATCCCGGCCGCGCCGACCATCCGCAGGCGGCGACGGTGAAGAAGCAGATGGGCGCCGGCTCGACGCTGGTCGGCTTCGAGGTGAAGGGCGGCAAGGCCGAGGCGTTCCGCTTCCTCAACGCGCTGAAGCTGGTGAAGATCAGCAACAATCTCGGCGACGCCAAGAGCCTCGTCACCCATCCGGCGACGACCACGCATCAGCGCCTCAAGCCCGAAGCCCGCGCCGAACTCGGCATCAGCGAAGGCTTCATCCGGCTGTCGGCCGGACTGGAGCACAAGGACGATCTGATCGAAGACCTGCTCACGGCGCTCGACAAGGCGTAAGCCCGCGCATCTGATCGACGGTCGCAGCGACCCGACGATGTCTGACATCGTGTAGTTCCGCTATCGTCGCCGTCATGGCCGGGCTGGTCCCGGCCATCCACGCCCTTTCGCGCATCATCGCCGAAAGACGTGAATGCCCCGCGACGAGCGCTGGCATGACGTGGCGATGTTGTCGTTCCAGATCGATGGCCGCATGTTCGGCCAGGTCTGGTAGTTGCGGAACTTCAGCACATCATGGAACTCGCGGGCGTCGACATGCCGCAGATGCGAAGCGTCGCGCTGACGGCGCGCAATGCTATCACCTGTTGGCTGCGTCGGTGACGACGCAGCGCGACGCGTCCGACAGGTTACGGCCGCGCCGACGCCGCACCTGCGACAAGGTGATGGTCGAGGCGCGCTCGTCATCAAGCGAAGTTAGCGAAATTCGATTGTTCCGATGAAATTTCCCGCCCTGCTTGTCCTCGCTGTCGCCGCGCTCGCGCTCGGCGGCTGCGTCACCGATTCCAGCTCGCCGATCGGCGTCACGCCGTCGCTGGTCAGCCCGGCGGTGGCGGCGCGTTATGCCGCGATCGAAACCGACAAATTTCCGATCGACGGCATCGAGCCCAGCGATCTCAACCCGGCCTATGTGCGCCAGGTCGTCGACTACGCCGGCAGCGAGCGCCCCGGAACCGTCGTGGTCGAGCCGCGCAAGCGGTTTCTCTATCTGGTGATGGATGGCGGCAAGGCGCTGCGTTACGGCGTCGGCGTCGGCAAGGCCGGCCTCGCCTTCACCGGCACCGCCGAGGTCGGACGCAAGGCCGAGTGGCCCAACTGGGCTCCGACGGCCAACATGATTGCGCGCGAACCGGAGCGTTATGGCAAGCTCGCCGGCGGCATGTCGGGCGGCGTCAACAATCCGCTCGGCCCGCGTGCGCTGTACCTGTATCGCAACGGCAAGGACACGATGTTCCGCATCCACGGCACCACCGAGCCGTGGACGATCGGCGAAGCGGTGTCGTCCGGCTGCATCCGGATGCTCAATCAGGACGTCGTCGATCTCTACGAGCGGGTGCCGACCGGCGCGCGGGTCGTGGTGCGCTGAGCGCGGAGCCGGCTCACATCGGCCGATAGGCGCGCACGTCCGCCGGCACGGTGACGCCGAGCTTGATCTGGCCGACCGAGCGGATGATGTCGTCGCCGAGCAGTTGCGCGAAGCAGGCGTAGCCCCAGTCGTTCATGTGCAGCCCGTCGGCGATGACGAAATTGTCGAACGGCAGCGCCTGACGCTCGTGCCAGTCCTTCATCACCTCGAAGCGCGGGAAGATGCCGACGCGGCGCAGCTCGGCGAGTCGATCGAGCGCCTTGATCATCTTGCCGGCGCTCTCGCCGCGCTCGTTGACGCGCGGCGCGTATTGCGGATCGACCAGCACCACGTCGGAGTTCGCCGCCTGGATGGCGCTGATGCCTTCCTCGACCAGCTTGCCGGTCTCGACCGGATCGAGATTGCGCAGGATGGCGTTGGTGCCGACCTGCCAGATCACCAGATCCGGCTTGGCATCCAGCACCGTGCTCTTCAGCCGCGCCATCATCTCGGGCGCATCCTCGCCGCCCTTGCCGCTGTTGATCACGGTGATGTCGGCCGTCGGATATTGCCGGCGTAGCCGCGCGGCCAGCCGGTTCGGATAGTTGTGGGCCGGCGAGGTCGAGCCGTAGCCCTGGGTCGAGGACGAGCCAAACGCCACGATCACCACCGGCTGACCGTCGATCAGCTTGCGGGCGACATGGGGCAGCGAGCCCATCTTCCGGCTGGTGCCCTTCGGCGCCAGGCACGGGACCCGGGTGAGAATATCGCCGGCCTGTTTGGCGGCCTGCTTGACCCGGTCGATCGCCGTGCCGGCCATGCCCTTCTGCCCGGAGGGCGCGCCCTGGTCCGGAGCCGCCTCGGCTGCGGCAGCGGCAGGATCAGGCGAGGTCTGAGCGGCCTGGGCGAAGGCACCGGACACGAGAACACCGAACACCAGCGCCGCCGCCCCGGTTCGGGCAACGAATTTCGCGCAACCTCGACTCCTCATTTAACGCAGCGTCCTCAGCTCCGACGGATTGATATGCGTCGCGTCGAGCACGAAGGTCGACAGCGCACGTGCAAGGCACCCGTGAACCCGCATCGCGAGATCGATGCCCGGCGCAGGGCTGAACAGATCGAATTCGCCGGTCTCGTTCCAGTGCCGCATCAAGGCGAAGCGGTCGAACAGCGGAACGTCGTGCTCCTGCGCCACCACCCGCATATTGTCCAAATACGGCGTGGGATTGATCATGGTCTCGGTGCGGGGACTGTATTGGAGATTCATCAGAATGACGTCCGCCCCGGCCTTCTGCGACGCCTCGATGCCTTCGCTGAGAGCGCTGCGGAAATCGTCCGGGTCGATCGAGCGGATCGCATCGTAGGTGCCGGTCTGCCAGATCACCAGCGACGGCTTGCGCTCGGTGACGAGCTGGCCGATCCCGGACGCGACCTCCGCGGCCGTCCGTTTCATCCGCATTTCGAGCGTGACGTTGACGTTGATGCCCGGCAGCTTGTCCCGCAGCAGAGTCTGCAGCCGCGCCGGATAGCCGGTGTTTTCCGCCGAATTGATGGTGGAGGAGCGGCTGCCGATCACCAGGACGTCGAGCTTGCGGTCGTTCCTGAGCGAGGCGACGACCCGGTTGAGCGTCAGGTCGGTGGCGAGCAGATAGGCCGGAGCTTCGCAGCCGACCGACGCGACTTCGGGCGCCGCCTCGGCGGCAGGCCCGGCCAGCAGCGCCAGACTCAAGGCGGCCGCCATTGCGACCAACCGGCCTCGCCTCTGTCTCCAGCTGGCCATGCTCCCGGCCATCATGCATCGCCTCCCGCGAGGTCGGCGTCCGGGTTCCCCTTCGGGGTGCCGCCCTTGGCCACCTCGTTCTTGTACCACGAAAAAAGCCAGGCCGCGGCCGACATCACAATGATACCCGTTAGGCTGACGAAGAAATGCATAACGGCGCCGCCCGAGACCTCCGCCAGCACGAAGTAGCCTGCGAAAGCAAGGAAGATGCCGATGCAGAAAATCTCCAGCGAGTGCTGACCACACAGGATCAGAGGCCGCAGCCAGATCGAGTTCAGGCCGCGCCAGTCACGGTGCAGGAAGCGCACCGTGATGGCCGCCAGCGCCAGGAAATGCGCGAAGCGCAGCACATCGAGATTGGGCTTGTCGATCGGGTACATCCACTGCTCGAGCCACTTCGGCAGGATGTGGAACAGCTGCGGCATATGCCAGGTCAGCGTGACGAAGAACGCCGCCAGCAGATAGGCGACCGACATCCATAGGGTGATGGGCGATGCGAGCACCCGCGAAAGTCGTTGCGCCCCGCCCATCGCGCACCAGACGCCGAACACGAACAGCAGCTGCCATGCGTAAGGATTGAACGCCCATACGCCACTTGGATAGGCAGTGAGATGCAGATCGAACTGCCAGGTCGCGGCGTACAGCGCGGTCGCCAGCGCCAGCGCGATGTCGGGCGAGCGGCGGGTGATCCAGAGGATCGCCGGCAGGAAGAACATCAGCACGATGTACAGCGGCAGCACGTCCATGTTGACCGGACGGAAGCGCAGCAGCAGTGCCTGCACGATGGTCACGTCGGGCTGCTTCAGGAAGTCCAGAATGCCCATTTCCTCGGTGTAGAGCGGGTTCTGGAAGCTGGTGGCGACGTAGGAGATCTCGGCCAGGAAGATCGTGAACAGGAAGACGTGGGCGACGTAGATCTGCCAGACCCGCTTCATGATGCGTGCCGACGCCACCACGAAGCCCTGGTCGCGCATCGCCCGACCGTACACGAAGGCCGCGGTGTAGCCGGAGATGAAGATGAAGATCTCGGTGGCGTCCGAGAAGCCGTAATTGCGGATCGTCAGCCAGGTCAGCACGTTCGCCGGCAGGTGATCGATGAAGATCAGCCACAGCGCGAGCCCGCGGAACAAGTCGAGCCGCAGTTCGCGCTTCGGCACCGTCTTGCGGATCGCGGGCTTGGGTGGAGGAGCCGGCGGCGGCGCAGCTTCCGTCGGCGGGGAAATCTCCGCGGGCGGCGTGGCGGCAACCGGTTCGGCAACGGATGAGGCGACGGGAGTCATGGGGCTCCGGGCAGGCGCGGCATCGCGCCGTGACGCTGATATACCAGCCTGTGTGAGCACAGGCGAGATTTTGCAGCCGAGCACGGCGACCTTCCGGCCTCCCGACATCCGCCGCAGCGACCGCGTCGCGGGCGCCACGGCACAATGCCCGGTCTGGTGCAGACCGTCGGTGCGACCCGGCGTCGCCGCGGAACTAAGCCGCAACTATGTTGAAACCACGGCTCGTCACTGTGCGTAGACTGAAAATCGTTCCGAGCGGCTGGTTTCAAAGCGGGGTTTTGCGATATGATTGCACTGCAAGCTGGAACAACGTCCATGTACCGCGCCGTAACCCGTCAGATCGAGGTGACCGTCGAGCCGAACTACCTGCCCGAACGGTCCTCCGCCGAGAACCGGCAGTTCTTCTGGTCCTACACCGTCGTGATAACCAATTCGGGCGACGAGACCGTGCAACTGCGCACCCGGCATTGGGTGATCACCGACGCCTCCGGCCGGACCCAGGAGGTCCGCGGCGAGGGCGTGGTCGGCGAACAGCCGGTGCTCGCGCCCGGCGAGCGCTTCGAATACACCAGCGGCGTCCCCCTCCCCACCGCCTCCGGCTTCATGGCCGGCCGCTACCAGATGGAAAGCGAAACCGGCGAACGCTTCGAAATCGACGTCCCGGCGTTCTCGCTGGACAGTCCGGAAGGGAAGCGGACGCTGAACTGAGGCGCCGGAGGTGGGCAAAGGCGCATCGCGCCGTGCCCACGTCCATCAGCGGCCTCGTCTGCAATCGGTGGGCACGCTTCGCTTACCCACCCCACGCGTCTGAACTACTCGACGCCGGCTTCCTGCGGCGTGAATTCGTACACCGAGCTGCAAAACTCGCAGGTCACGACGACCTTGTCGTCCTTGACCATGTCGGCGCGGTCCTGCGGGGAGAAGCGGGACAGCATGCCGGAGACGGCATCGCGCGAGCACGAGCATTGCGCGCGCAGCGGCAGCGAGGAGAAGACGCGGACGCCGCGCTCATGGAACAGGCGGTACAGCAGCCGCTCGCCGGACAGCGCCGGGTCGATCAGCTCGATGTCCTCCACGGTGCCGATCAGCGACTGGCCTTCGACCCACGCGTCGTCCTCCGGCACGGCATGGACCGCGGCGCCTTCGGGCGCATCGCCCGGATCGAGATCGGCCTGCCGGGCGCGCTCCGGCGCCTTGGGCAGAAACTGCAGCAGCATGCCGCCGGCGCGCCAGTGGTGCCGACCGCCCTCGCCGCCACGCCATTCCTCGCCGACCGCGAGCCGCACTCGGGTGGGGATCTGCTCGGAGCGCAGGAAGTATTCGTGCGCGGCTTCTTCCAGACCGCCGCCATCGAGCGCGACCAGGCCCTGGTAGCGGCTCATGTCGGGGCCTTGGTCGATGGTCATCGCCAGATGGCCCTTGCCGAGCAACGCACCGGAATCGAGCCCCGGCTCCAGCCGGCTCTCGTCGAACCGCGCATAGGCGCGCAGCCGGTCGGGCGCCTGGAAATCGACGATCAGCAGCGACACCGGCCCGTCGGTCTGGGTCTGCAGGATGAAGCGGCCGTCGAACTTCAGCGCCGAGCCGAGCAGCGTCGCCAGCACGATCGCCTCGCCGAGCAGCTTGGCCACCGGCGTCGGATAGGCGTGCTTTTCCAGCAGCTCGTCGAGCGCCGGGCCGAGCCGAGTCAGCCGGCCGCGCAGGTCGAGCGGGCCGACTTCGAACGGCAGCACGCTGTCGTCGATCGGAACGGCCGACGGCGCGCGGACGGGCGTTTCGGGGGTATTGGGATCAGGGGTCTGTGAGGTCATGGGCGCTTATCTGGGGGCGGGAGACGGGGATCGGAAGGGCTGAGCTGAAGGGTGAATGGCTGCGTTGCCGCGGAGCAGGCTAGTCCCCCCCCCCTGCGGGGAGGGTGGCCGGCCGTAAGGCCGGTCGAGTGGGGAGCCCCACACTCAGTGCTCGGGGTACCCCCACCCCGGCCTCCGCTTCGCTCGGCCGCCCCCCGCAAGGGGGGGCACCGTGGCCGCTTCGCTCACATGGGAAGAAAGTAACTACGCCACCGCGCCGAGGCACCAGGCCAGAATGCCCTTTTGCGCGTGCAGGCGGTTTTCGGCTTCGTCGAACACTACCGATTGCGGGCCGTCGATCACCTCGTCGGTGACCTCCTCGCCGCGATGCGCCGGCAGGCAGTGCATGAAGATCGCGTCCTTGTGGGCGAGCGACATCAGCTTGGCGTTGACCTGATAGGGCTTCAGCAGATTGTGGCGGTGCTCGCCGTCCTTGTCGCCCATCGACACCCAGGTGTCGGTGACGACGCAGTCGGCGCCGCGCACTGCCTCTTCCGGATCGGTCCCGATGGTGATCGCCGCGCCGCTGGACTTGATCCAATCGCGCAGCGCCTTGTTGGGCGCGAGCTGCGGCGGGGTGGCGACGTTGAGCTTGAAGTCGAAGCGCTGCGCGGCGTGCGCGAACGACGCCAGCACGTTGTTGTCGTCGCCGGTCCAGGCCACGGTCGCGCCCTTGATCGAGCCGCGGTGCTCCTCGAACGTCATCACGTCGGCCATCACCTGGCAGGGATGCGACTTGCGCGTCAGGCCGTTGATCACCGGCACGGTGGCGTTGGCGGCGAGCTCGAGCAGCGCGTCGTGATTGAGGATGCGGATCATGATGATGTCGACGAAGCGCGACAGCACCCGCGCGGTGTCGGCGATGGTCTCGCCGCGGCCGAGCTGCATCTCCTGCCCGGTCAGCATGATCGACTCGCCGCCGAGCTGGCGCATGCCGACGTCGAACGACACCCGCGTGCGGGTCGAGGGCTTGTCGAAGATCATCGCCAGCGTCTTGCCGGCGAGCGGCTTGTCGTCGAGGCTGCCAGCCTTGCGCTTGGCCTTCATCGACACCGATGCGGCCAGCATGTTGCGCAGTTCGGAGGTCGGCACCTCGGTGAGGTCGAGGAAATGCCGCGGAGTCGGGAGCTTGCTCATCACACCGCCTCCCGCTGCGCGGCCTGTCCGCTCAGCACCGTGCAGGCCCGCTCCAGCCGCGTCACCGCCTCTTCGATCTCGGCCTCGCTGACGATCAGCGGCGGCAGCAGGCGGACGACATTGTCGCCGGCGCCGACGGTGAGCAGCTTCTGATCGCGCAGCGCGGCGACCAGATCGGGCGACGGCACCACGGCCTTGAGGCCGATCAGCAGCCCCTCGCCGCGCACTTCGCTCAGCACCTGCGGAAAGCGATCGACCACGCCGGCGAGCTTCTGCTTCAGCAGCACCGAGATCTTCTTGACGTGGTCGAAGAAGCCGGGCTTCAGCATCACGTCGAGCACCGCATTGGCGGACGCCACCGCCAGCGGATTGCCGCCGAAGGTCGAGCCGTGCGAGCCCGGCGCCATGCCGGTTGCCGCCTCGGCGGTCGCCAGGCACGCGCCGATCGGGAAGCCGCCGCCGAGCGCCTTGGCGAGCGACATCAGGTCCGGCGTGACGCCGATCCGCTTGTAGGCGAACAGCTCGCCGGTGCGGCCCATGCCGGTCTGCACCTCGTCGAAAATCAGCAGCAGGCCGTGCTGATCGCACAGCTCGCGCAGCGCGCGGAAGAACGCGGTCTCGGGCGAGCGCACGCCGCCCTCGCCTTGCAGCGGCTCGATCAGGATGGCGGCGGTGTGCGGGCCGATCGCCTTCTTCACCGCTTCGATGTCGCCGAGCGGCACCTGGTCGAAGCCGCTCAGCGGCTCGCCATAGCCTTCGAGATACTTGGCCGAGCCGGTCGCCGCGAGCGTGCCGAGCGTGCGGCCATGGAACGCGCCCTCGAAGGTGATGATGCGGGTGCGCTCCGGCGCGCCTTTCGAGAAGTGATAGTGCCGCGCCATCTTCAGCGCGCATTCCATCGCCTCGGCGCCCGAATTGGCGAAGAACACCTTGTCGGCGAAGCTCTGTTCGCACAGCCGCGCCGCCAGCCGCTCGCCGTCCGGGCTCTTGAACAGGTTCGACATGTGCCACAGCTTCGTCGCCTGCTGCTGCAGCGCCTCGACCAGATGCGGGTGGCAATGGCCGAGCGAATTGACCGCGACACCGCTGGTGAAGTCGAGATAGCGCTCGCCGTCGGCGCCGTGCAGCCAGACGCCCTCGCCGCGCTCGAAGGCGACGTCCGCCCTGGCGAATACCGGCAAAAGATGGGACGTAGAAGCTGCGCTCGACATGGCCGATCCAATCGGAAAAGCGGGCCGCCGGCCGGCCGCTTGCGACGCGGTCACGGGCCAACGTACCCCGAAAACGAAACGTGCCGCCTTTCCAGGCGGCACGTAGGGACATTCTAGGTGCGCTGAAGTGCCTGTCAACCGGGGCTTTCAACGACCTGCGTCGGGGCTGCCGCAACATCGCCGCTGTGACGGTTATGACTCACTTGATGAGAAGGTGTGGACGCACCAGGTCTGACTCTTGCGCGTGAGTCACGGCATATTGTAGCGTTTTGGCTGTCGGGTACGACATCTCGTGCGCGGTTTGTAATCCTTATTGAGCTCTCGGTGGGTGCGTATCGCCCGGGCGGCAATGGTCGTCCGGCGAGGGCTAAGGGATTCTGCCGGCAAGACATTTGGACGACCTCACAGCTGCGGTTCCGCGCTGAACCAGCGCCGCGCGGCAGGAAGGGATAGAACGATGACGGCATTGACCTGGACGGACGAGCGCGTCGAGCAGTTGAAGAAATTATGGGAAGGCGGGCTGTCGGCGAGTCAAATTGCCGCGGAGCTCGGCAACGTGACGCGTAACGCCGTGATCGGCAAGGTGCACCGTCTCGGCCTGTCGGGCCGGGCCAAGAGCCCGACCTCAGCCGCGCCGCGCCCGCGCAAGGCGCGTCCGGCCCAGCATATGATGCGGGTCACACGTCCGGTGGCGCGCGGCAACACCGCGCTCGCGCATGTGTTCGAAGTCGAGGCCGAGCCGGAACCGGTCACCTACGACAACGTGGTGCCGATGAACCAGCGGCTGTCGCTGCTCGAGCTCAACGAAGCCACCTGCCACTGGCCGATCGGCGATCCGAGCAATCCGGAATTCTTCTTCTGCGGCGGCAAGTCGCTGCCCGGCCTGCCCTACTGCGCGCACCACTCGCGCATCGCCTACCAGCCCGTCGGCGACCGCCGCCGCGCTGCCCCGAAGACCACGCGGTAACACGCCCCCTCACCCGACCGCACGGGCGGCCGGCGCCGAGGCTGCCCTCTCCCGCGAGCGGAGAGGGCACTGATACCAGCGCCGCTTGGGCGCCATGTTAGTCGCCGCTCAAACGGCAGCGCCTGCGCAAGACGGGCGACCCAGCATTCCAGAGCGCCAGTTGCTCCACACGCCCCCGCTGCAATCCGAGATCCTCCGCTTTCGCGGAGGATCTCGGCTGTGATGGCGTCAAAATCATAGCCCGCATGAGCGGAAGTGATATGCGGGAAGCACCGGTCACCCCCGCATGTCGCTTCCGCTCATGCGGGCTACCGATGAGCTACCGTTCAGGCGCTGCGTCGCTCACGCCACCTTCGCGCTCGATCCCGATCGAACTAACAATCAGGACGGGCTGCTTTCCGCCTTGGCGAAGCGGTCGTCCAGCGCGTAACCCGCGCCGCGGACGGTGCGGATCGGGTCCTGTTCGCGGCCGGGGTTGAGCAGCTTGCGCAGCCGGCCGATGTGCACGTCGACGGTGCGTTCGTCGATATAGATGTCACGGCCCCAGACGCCGTCGAGCAGCTGCTCCCGACTGAACACCCGGCCGGGATGCTCCAGGAAGAACTCGAGCAGGCGATACTCCGTCGGACCGAGGTCGATCGGCCGGCCGGAGCGTGCGACGCGACGCTTGTCGCGGTCGAGTTCGAGATCGCCGTAGGACAGCACGGTGGCGAGCCGCTCCGGCGCCGCGCGCCGTAGCAGACCCTTCACCCGCGCCAGCAGTTCCGGCACCGAGAACGGCTTGACGATGTAGTCGTCGGCCCCGGTGGCGAGCCCGCGGACGCGCTCGCTTTCCTCGCCGCGCGCGGTCAGCATGATGATCGGTAGCTGCTTGGTCTCCGGCCGCGCCCGCAGGCGACGGCACAGTTCGATGCCGGACAGGCCCGGCAGCATCCAGTCCAGCACCACCAGATCCGGAATCCGCTCCTTCATCCTTGTATCGGCGTCGTCGCCGCGTGCGACGGTCTCGACGTCGTAGCCGTCGGATTCCAGATTGTAGCGCAGCAGCGTGGTCAGCGCTTCCTCGTCTTCAACTACCAGAATGCGCGCGCCCATATGTCGTCCTCGTCTTCATCGTTGGGCACCGTCCGCGGTTCGCGGACGATACGTTAGTTGCCCGGCGTGGCGTTGGCGAAGGTGGTCATGTCGCCCTTCGGGCGCTTGTCCAGAATCTGCTGGCCTTCGATCATGTAGAACACCGTCTCGGCGATGTTGGTGGCGTGGTCGCCGATCCGCTCGATATTCTTGGCGCAGAACATCAGGTGGATGCAGAACGAGATGTTGCGCGGATCTTCCATCATGTAGGTGAGCAGCTCGCGGAACAGCGAGGTGCAGATCGCGTCGACTTCCTCGTCGCCGTTCCACACCACCATCGCGGCGGGCAAATCGTGCGCCGTATAGGCGTCCAGCACCGCCTTGACCTGGGACTGCACCAGATCGGTCATGTGCTCGAGGCCGCGGATCAGCTTCAGCGGGTGGAAGTCGCTGTCGATGGCGTTGACGCGCTTGGCGATGTTCTTGGAGAGATCGCCGATCCGCTCCAGGTCGGTGGCGACCCGCATCGCGCCGACGATGTCGCGCAGGTCGACCGCCATCGGCTGCCGCCGCGCGATCGTCAGCACCGCGCGCTCTTCGATCGCGCGCTGCATCTGGTCGATTTCCTGATCGGCCGCCACGACGCGCGCGCCGAGCGCGACGTCGCGCCGGACCAGCGCGTCGACCGAGTCGACGATCTGGCGTTCGGCCAGACCGCCCATTTCGGCGACCATGCGGGTCAGTTCCTGAAGGTCGCCGTCGAACGCCTTGGTGGTGTGCTCGAAGCCCATGTCCGTTCTCCTCGCGCCTGGCGCGTCAGCCGAAGCGGCCGGTGATGTAATCCTGGGTCCGCCGATCGTTCGGCGACGTGAAGATCTTGTTGGTCGGGCCGAACTCGATCAGCTCACCGAGATACATGAACGCGGTCGACTCCGAGACGCGGGCCGCCTGCTGCATGTTATGGGTGACGATCGCGATCGTGTAGTCTTCCTTGAGTTCGTCGATCAGCTCTTCGATCTTGGCGGTCGAGATCGGATCGAGCGCCGAGCACGGCTCGTCGAACAGGATCACTTCGGGCCGCACCGCGATGGTGCGGGCGATGCACAGACGCTGCTGCTGGCCGCCCGACAGGCTGAGGCCGGAGGCCCCGAGCTTGTCCTTGACCTCGGTCCACAGCGCGGCGCCGCGCAGCGCCTTCTCGACGCGGCCGTCCATCTCCGACTTGGAGATCTTCTCGTACAGCCGGATGCCGAACGCGATGTTCTCATAGATCGTCATCGGGAACGGCGTCGGCTTCTGGAACACCATGCCGACGCGGGCGCGCAGCAGGTTGAGGTCGAGCTTCGGATCCAGCACGTTCTGACCGTCGAGCATCACCTGCCCCTCGGCGCGCTGCCCCGGATACAGATCGTACATCCGGTTGAAGATCCGCAGCAGGGTCGACTTGCCGCAGCCCGACGGGCCGATGAAGGCGGTAACCCGGTTGGTGGCGAGCGCGAGGTTGATGTGCTTCAGCGCGTGGTTCTGGCCGTAGTAGAAGTTCAGATCGCGCACCACCACCTTGGCCGGGCCGTCGGGCTGGCTGGCGATGGCGGGGCCAGGTCCGCTCGGCAGCGTGGTGGCAATCGAAATCTCGGTCATTTCGTGGTCCTCTCGGCGCCGATGATGCGCGCACCAATATTCAGGGCAAGCACGGTCAGGGTGATCAGCAGAGCGCCCGTCCAGGCGAGCTGCTTCCAGTAATCGTAGGGGCTCTGAACGAAGTTGTTGATGGTCACCGGCAGGTTGGCCATCGTCTTGGTCAGGTCGAAGCTGAAGAACTGATTGCTGAGCGCCGTGAACAGCAGCGGCGCGGTCTCGCCGGCGACGCGCGCCGTGGCCAGCAGGATGCCGGTGATGAGACCGGCCCGGGCGGCGCGGTAGGCGATCCGGCGGATCACCAGCGAGCGCGGCAGACCGAGCGCGGAAGCCGCTTCGCGCAGCGAGCTCGGGACCAGCAGCAGCATGTCCTCGGTGGTCCGCACCACCACCGGAATGACGATGACGGCCAGCGCCAGCGAACCCGCGAGCGCCGAGAACCGCCCCATCGTCACCACTACCGCGCCGTAGATGAACAGGCCGATGATGATCGACGGCGCGCTGAGCAGGATGTCGTTGATGAAGCGGATCACCGAGGTGAGCCGATCGTGCTTGCCGTATTCGGCGAGGTACGTGCCGGCGAACAGGCCAAGCGGCGCGCCGATGCCGACGCCCAGCACCGTCATGATGATCGAGCCGACGATGGCGTTGAGCAGGCCGCCTTCGTTCGAGCCCGGCGGCGGCGTGTTCTGGGTGAACACCTGCAGATGCAGGCCGGCGAGGCCGTTCCAGAACAGCGTGAACAGGATCAGCGCCAGCCAGGTGACGCCGAACAGCGCGGCGGCCGAGCACAGCACCTTGATGATCACGTCGGTGCGGTGGCGGCGCTTGTAGATCGGATTGACGGCTTGGGTCGTCGACATGATTACTTGCCCGCCTTCAGTTCGAGCCGCAGCAGCAGCAGGCGCGCGGCCGCCAGCACGATGAACGTCAGAATGAACAGCAGCAGGCCGAGCAGGATCAGGCCGGACTGATGCAGGCCGTCGCTCTCGGCGAACTCGGACGCGATCGCCGCCGAGATGGTGGTGCCGGGACCGAAGATCGAGCCGGAAATCCGGAACGAATTGCCGATGATGAAGGTCACCGCCATGGTCTCGCCGAGCGCGCGGCCGAGCGCCAGCATGATGCCGCCGATCACGCCGACCCGGGTGTAGGGGATCACCACCTTGCGGACGACTTCCCAGGTGGTGCAGCCGACCCCGTAGGCGGCTTCCTTCAGCACCGGCGGCACGGTCTTGAACACATCGACCGAGATCGCGGTGATGAACGGCAGCACCATGATGGCGAGGATCAGCGAGGCATTGAACAGGCTGAGATAGGACGGCGGCCCGGCGAAGATGGTGCCGAGCACCGGCACGCCATCGAACAGCGCGATCATCGCCGGCTGGAAATGATTGGCCAGGAACGGGCCGAGTACGAAGAAGCCCCACATGCCGTAGATGATCGACGGAATGCCGGCGAGCAGTTCGATGGCGAGGCCGATCGGGCGACGCAGCCACATCGGGCACAGCTCGGTGAGGAAGATCGCGATGCCGAGGCCGACCGGGATGGCGATCACCATCGCGATCACCGAGGTCACCAGCGTGCCGTAGATCGGGCCGAGTGCGCCGAGCACCGGCGGATCGTTGGCGGGAGCCCAGCGGGCGGTGGTCAGGAAGGAGAAGCCGAATTCGCGCAGCGCCGGCCAGGCGCCGACCATCAGCGAGATGATGATGCCGCCGAGGATGAGCAGGACCGAGATCGCGCAGGCGCGGGTGGTCCAGTAGAACGCCGAGTCGCTGAGCTTGAAGGCACTCAGGGCGCGGGCCCGATCATAAGGTCCAGCCGCCGCTTGCAGCCCCGTGCTGTCTACTGCCATGTCCGCCACGCCTGTCTCCTTGCGCTGATGCAGGTTACGATAAACGAGCCGCGTAGCCTGGAGATTTCTGGTTGAACCGAGCGCCAGGCCGCGTCTGCGGCCAGGGCCTCATCCGCACTGCGCCCCTCAGTGCGGCCTCGAAACCGGCCGGTGCGGGCCGGATCGCAGATAGTTGGAAAGTAATCCCGAAAGCCGGGAGCAACCGTGCGACCGGCCGAAGCCGGTCGCACGACCGATGGTTCAGATCAGCTCTTGATATCCGACGACCAGGTCTTCTCGATCAGCTTGACGACCGGTTCCGGCATCGGGATGTAGTCGAGCTCTTCGGCAGCCTTGCCGCCCTTCTCGAACGCCCACTTGAAGAACTTGATCGCCTCGGCGGACGCCGCCTTGTCGACCGGCTCCTTGTGCATCAGGATGAAGGTCGCGGCAGTGATCGGCCACGAGGTTTCGCCCGGCTGGTTGGTCAGGATCAGGTAATAGCCCGGAGCCTTGGCCCAGTCGGCGTTGGCCGCCGCAGCTTGGAACGCCGCGATGGTCGGCTGAACCGGCTTGCCGGTGCTGTTGATCAGGCCGGTGTAGGTCAGCTTGTTCTGCTTGGCGTAGGCGTACTCGACGTAGCCGATCGAGTTCTTGGTCTGGCTGACGTTGCCGGCAACGCCTTCGTTGCCCTTGGCGCCGACGCCGACGGGCCATTCGACCGCGGTGCCCGAACCGACCTTGGTCTTCCAGTCGGCGCTGACCTTGGAGAGATAGTCGGTGAAGTTGAAGGTGGTGCCCGAACCGTCCGAACGGCGGACGACCGTGATGGCGTCGGACGGCAGCTTCAGCTTCGGATTGAGCTTGGCGATCGCCGGATCGTCCCACTTGGTGATCTTGCCGATGTAGATGTTGGCCAGAGTTTCGCCGTCGAACACCAGCTCACCCGGCTTGATGCCTTCGAGGTTCACGACCGGAACGATGGCGCCCATCACCATCGGCCACTGCACCAGGCCTTCCTTATCGAGCTGCTCGGGCTTGAGCGGCGCGTCGGTGGCACCGAAGGTCACGGTCTTGGCAATGATCTGCTTGATGCCGGCGCCCGAACCGATCGACTGGTAGTTCAGGCCGTTGCCGGTCTCTTTCTTGTAGGTGTCGGCCCACTTCGAATAGACCGGGAACGGGAACGTGGCGCCAGCGCCGGTGATGTCAGCCGCAAAGGCCGAGGTCGACGCCGCAACCATTCCGGCCGCGACGATTGCCTTGATGAAATTCATGGAAGGTCTCCGTTGACAAGCGAAGCGCTCATCGCGCCCGACTGCGCTTGCCTCCCGCCATTTAGGGGCGGTCGATTGACCTTTTATGAGGGTTTGATGACACTCATGTGACTACGTCAAGCCACTGAAATCAAATCGAAATCTCGATCCGCCCTAGGACTTTACCGGGGGAAAACAGACGGTGAAAGTCGCGCCCTTCCTGAGAACGCTTTCGATCAGCAGACGGCCGCGATGGCGGTTAACGATATGTTTCACCAGCGACAATCCCAACCCGGTCCCGCCCTGGGACCGGCTGTCGCCGACGTCCACGCGGTAGAACCGTTCCGTCAGCCGCGGCAGGTGTTCGGGCGCAATGCCGGGGCCGAAGTCACGCACCGCCACCCGGTATTCCGATCCACCGTCCGCCACCGACGCGGCCACCACGGAAACCGCGACGCGGCCGCCCGAGGCGCCGTATTTCAGCGCGTTCTCGATCAGATTCTCGAACACCCGCAGCAGCTCTTCACGATCGCCCGCGATCATCGCCGGACTGTCCGGAAGATCGAGCTCGATCGCGACCTGTCGGTCCCTGGCGAGGGATTCGAGCCCGTCCGCGACCTGCTTGATCAGCGGCGCCAGATCGATGTGGGCTTCCGGGCGGACGTGGGCGGTGAGTTCGACACGCGACAGCGACAGCAGATCGTCGATCAGCCGCGCCATCCGCGTCGCCTGCGCCTGCATGATGCCGAGGAACCGGGCACGCGCCTTCGGATCGTCGCGCGCCGGCCCCAGCAGCGTGTCGATGAAGCCGGACAGCGCCGCCAGCGGGGTGCGCAGTTCGTGGCTCGCATTGGCGACGAAATCGGCGCGCATCTCCTCGGCCCGGCGCAGCGGCGTCAGATCGTGGAACGTCATCAGCATGCACTGGTCGGTGCCGCCGAACGCGGTCGGCACCTGGACCGGCGCAATGATCAGCTCCATCCAACGCTCGATCGGCGCGTGATCGAGATAGCTGACGCGGCGCGGCTCGGCGGTGGCAATCGCCTCCCGCAAGGCGGTAACGATCTCCGGATTGCGCAGCGCGAACTGGGCGAGTTCGCGAACCCGCAGCGCCGGAGCGAGCTGGGCCGCCGCCGCGTTGAGATGCAGCACCCGACCGGCGCGATCGAGCAGAACGGCGGGATCCGGCATTCCGGCCACGATGGCGCGCACCACCGGGGTCTCGACCGGACTGATGCCGTAGGTGTCCTCTCGTGCATTGACGGCGTTGTGCAGCCGCCAGGGCACCAGCGCCGCTGCCGCGAGGCACGCGAACACGACGCCGGCCGCGCGCGCCGACATTTCGCCGAGCACGGTCAGCGCCGTCACGGCGATGCCGCCGGCCAGCAGGATGATGGCGGCATGGCGCAGCCGGTCGATCCAGGGAGTCGCAATCGGCGCGGCGACCTGATCCGTGAGCGGAGCGAGCGAGCGGGCAGTGTCGTCGGGCGCCTGGGCGATCATGGTCAGCCTGGTGTGGGATCCTGTCGGACCGGCTTCGGGTCGAGCGCGTCGGCAAGCCGATGCATCCGTTTCAACCTCGTTCCGATGACAATCTCACGAATGGCGAGAATGATCACCGACAGCATGAACGGCACCATGTAGTAGAGGATGCGGAACAGCAGCATGCCGGCCAGCAGCCCTTCCTTGTCCATCTGCCACAGGCCGACCAGCATCGCGGCGTCGAACACGCCGAGACCACCCGGCGAATGGCTGGCGAAGCCGAGTAGCGTCGCGGACACGAAGATCACCGCCACCACCACGAAACCGAGATTGGGCTCGTCCGGCACCAGCACGTACATGGCGAGCGCGCAGAAGCCGAGATCGACGATCCCGATTCCGATCTGCAGCAGCGTCAGCGGCCCGCCCGGCAGCTCGACCGTCCAGGTGCCGCGGCCGACGCGGCGCGGCCTGAACGAAACCCAGGCGACATACACCGTCAGGCCCGCCAGAATGACGAAGGCCAGCACGCGGTTGAGCCAGGGTGGCAGCTGATCGATCGAGGATGCCGCCTCCGGATGATAGGCGATGCCCATGCCCAGCACCGCTGCATTGCCGAGCCAGAAGGTCAGGCCGGCGAGGAAGCAGATCTTGGCGACGTCGATACCGTCGAGGCCCCAGGCCGAATAGATGCGGTAGCGCACCGCGCCGCCGGTGAACACGCTGGCGCCGACATTGTGACCGATCGAGTAGCTGGTGAAGGCGGCGAGCGCGGCGGTGCGGTACGGCACTTCCTTGCGGCCGATCGTCCGCAACGCGAACAAATCATAGAACGTCAGGGTGAAATAGCCGGCCGCGACGAACAGCGCGGCGAGCGCGATCGCCCGCGGTTCGGTCTGACGGATCGCTTCGAGCACCTTGTCGAGGTCGATGCCGCGCAGCAGATGATAGAGCACGTAACAGGCAGCCGCGATGACCGCGATGCTGATCGCAACACCAACCTTGTGCAGGATTTGCTTCTCGCGCAGGAACGCGATCACCCTGCCGATTGCGGCCACCATCTAAACCTCGAATCCCTTTCCACCACCCGGGACAACAGGACCGGTATCACGACAGCCGTTACCGGACCGTGGCCAGGAAGCTCTTGGAGCTCGTTTCCGGGCTGAGTGGAATTCGGACGATACCGCCAATCCCGCTCCTCTGCGTCAATTCCCGGTCGGGCAGACCGGTTTCATCATTCGCACCCTCCGCGAAGTGGCAGGGTGCCGCGGGAGGTCACTGCCCCCGCATCTGCCGCGCCACAACCCAGTAGCGCAGCCACGAACCGATCGCACACCCCACCAGATAGGCAGCAATCATGACAAGGAAAAGATCGAGCCAGTAACCGAACCGACCTGGAATGATCCGGGCGAGCGACAGGCCGACGAGCACCGCCGCCACCCCGCCGATTCCCATTGCGGCATTCTTCGACAGGCCGGGCCCGTGTTGCACCACCGAGATCCAGCCTGCGGCGAACCCCAGCAACAGCGCCCCGAGCAACCAGCCCCAGTAGAAATTCGCCATCACCATCATGCCGTCACCTGATCACGAAATCGATGCGGCGATTTTTCGCCTTCCCGGCCTCGGTGTCGTTTCCGGCCAGCGGGATGGTGCTGCCGTAGCCGAACGCCTGGAAGCGCTCGGGTGGCAGACCGGCCTTGACCATGTAGTCGACCACCGCTTTGGCGCGCTTCTCGGACAGCGCCTTGTTGAAGGCGGCGTCGCCGTCGCCGTCGGTGTGACCCGATACCTCGATCACGGCGCCGGGGCACCGCAGCGCGGTCTCGATCAGCCGGTCGAGCAGGCCCGCCGAGTCCTTGTCGATGGTGGCGCTGGAGGGTTCGAAGCGCACCGTGCTCTTGGCGAGCAGCTCGTTGAACAGCTGCTGGCAGACCGTGGCATCGACCGGGGATGCCGCAGGTTTGACCGAAAGGTCGGCCTTCACGGTCCAGCCTTGCGGCATGTCCTTGTTCAGCTCGCCGCGGATCTGGCTGACCGCCGCCTCGAACAGTGCGTCACCGGACAGTCGCACCTCACGGTCCGAGACCACCAGGGTACCGGTCGAGAGCCGCGACAATGCGCCGAGCGCCGGCGCGACCGCAGTGGCAAAGCCCGACGGCGCGCCGATACTGGCCTTGAGATTGTCGACCACCTTCTCGTTGAAGAACTTCTGCCCGGCGGCGGAAGCCAGCGTCGCGTGCACGGCGTTGTCCGGCACGTAACCGGACAGCGTCACCGTCGAAGCCACTGGGTCCTTGTTGGCCTGGAACACGTAAGGCGGCGCCTTGATGTCGTTCTCGGCGACCGAATAGCCCTCCGGCAGGTTGCGCAGCGCCGCCGCGATCGCCTCGCGGCCGCCCAGGTCGCGCGCCATGCCGGTGAGGCTGACCTTGGTGTCGGAGAGCGTGATCTTGCCCTCTTTCAGCTTGCCGATCTGATCGACCAGCAGCATCGCAACCGCGTCGAACCGGCTCGGCGCCCCGCGCGCCAGCGTCATCCGGTCGGCGACCTCGACACCGCCCACCTCAGCGCGGGTCGCGTCGGCCAGGCGCGCCCGGCTCGCCGGCAACGGCGCGCTGCCGCCCAGCGTGACCCGCACGACGTCGCGCTCGATGGTCCAGACGAACGGCGTCGCCTGCGGCACCAGCCGCGTCTGGTCGACCACCTGGCGGACGCCCGGAACAGCTTCGACCGCCGCGACCGCGCTGCGCCGCCCCTCCTCGGAGAACGCATCGGCCGAGAACGTGACGTCGCGACCGGACGGCGTCAGCCGCGTCTTGTCGAGGACGGTATTTTTGAGCGCCTCAGCGGCCCGCTCGGCGACATCGGCTTCCACGGCGGGGGTGGTCATCCACGCCGCGATAGCCCACAGAGCGCAAAGAACGATGGCGCCTCGCCACCACTTGCCGCTCGATCTGAAAAGTCCGCGCATTCCGCTTCCCGTGGATCAGAAGCAGAGAGAAATCAAACCGTTGAGGGGCTGTCAAACGCAATTCCGCGGAAATGCCCGAGCTACTGCGGTTCTCAATAACCGTTTCTTCAAACGTGCGACGCTAACAATGTCCTGAAATGAACCGGCCCGCAGCCCGATGAAGCAGTTTCGCCACAACATCATCCGCGCCGGGCTCGATGCGCTTTATTTTACCGGCGCATATCACGTGCTGCGACCGATCTTTTCCGGAATCGGCGCGATCCTGATGCTGCACAATGTGCGGCCGCCGCGGAACGACCCGTTCCAGCCGAACCGCCATCTCGAAGTCACGCCGGAGTTCCTGCGCGCCACGCTGCGGCATCTGCGCGCCCAGGATATCGACATCATCACAATGGACGAGTTGCACCGGCGACTGTCGACGCGTGCCTTCGGCCGTCGCTTCGCCTGCATTACGCTCGACGACGGCTATCGCGACAATCGCGACTTCGCGCTGCCGGTGTTCGAGGAGTTCCAGGCGCCGTTCGCCGTCTACGCCGCCAGCGACTTCGCCCAGGGCACCGGCCGGCTGTGGTGGATCACGCTCGAAAGGCTGATTGCGCGCGCCGACAGCATCGAGGTCCAGATCGGCGACGCCGAGATCCGGCTCGACGCAACGACCGCCGTGGCCAAGCAGGAGACGTACGACCGGCTGCACGCGCTGCTGCGCGGCCTTCCCGGCGGCGACGATCTGCAGCGCATGATGAGCACGCTGTGCGCCCGGCACGGCATCGACGACACCGCTGCGAGCCGTGAGCTGTGCCTGCCGTGGGACGAACTGCGCGCCTTCGCCCAGCATCCGCTGGTGACGATCGGCGCCCACACCATTACCCATTGCATTCTGTCGAACCAGCGCGAAGCCCTGGCGCTGCACGAGATGTCGATCAGTCGCGCCCGGATCGAGGCTCACATCGATCGGGAGGTCGCGCATCTAGCCTATCCGTATGGCGACCGCGCGGCGGCGGGGCCGCGCGAATACGAACTGGCGCAGCGGGCCGGCTTCAAGACCGCGGTGACGACGCGGCCGGGCATGCTGTTTCCCGGTTTTGCCGATCATCTCACCGCGCTGCCGCGCGTCTCGCTCAACGGCAACTACCAGGACGATCGAATCCTGCCGGTGCTCACATCCGGCGCCGCGACCGCAATGTGGAACGGCTTCCGCCGCGTCGATGCGGCGTGAGGCTTTGCCGGAACGCCGCGGGCGCGCATCCTTGACTCACTCCTGACCGGGCCGCAAACCATCCCGGCAAACATACGGGGAGATCGAATGTTCAAGGATCTGTTTTCGCTGCAAGGCCGCACCGCCTTGGTGACCGGCGGCTCGCGCGGCATCGGCAAGATGATCGCGGCGGGCTTCCTCGCCTACGGCGCGAGCCGCGTCTACATCACCGCCCGCAAGGCCGCGCCCTGCCTGGCCACCGCCGACGAGCTCGACGAGATGTATCCGGGCGAATGCATCGCGCTGCCGATCGACATCTCCACCATGGCGGGCATTGACATGCTGGCGGCCGAGATCAAGCGGCGCGAGTCCAAGCTCGACATTCTCGTCAACAACGCCGGCGCCGCCTGGGCGGCCGATTTCGATGAGTTCCCGGAGAGCGGCTGGGACAAGGTCATGGACCTCAACGTCAAGACGCCGTTCTTCCTGACCAAGGCGCTGGCGCCGCAGCTGCGCGCCGCCGCGAGCGCGGAGCAGCCCGGCAAGGTGATCAATATCGCCTCGATCGACGGCATCTTCGTCAATCCGCTCGAGACCTATCCGTACGCGGCTTCGAAGGCCGGCCTGATCCATCTGACGCGGCGGATGGCGGTGCGACTGATCAAGGACCACATCGTGGTGACGGCGATCGCTCCGGGCCCGTTCGCCTCCGACATGAACAAAGCGGCGCGCGACGAGGCCGACGCGGTCGCCAAGCGCGTGCCGTCGGGCCGGATCGGCACCGATGAGGACATGGCCGGCACCGCGGTGTTCCTCGCCTCGCGCGCCGGCGACTACGTGGTCGGTTCGACCATCACGGTCGATGGCGGCGTCGCCTTCGCCAATCCCGGCATCAAGGGCGACGGCTGGGCCTGAGCGGGCTCGTCCGCCTCTCTGTCATTCCGGGGCGCCGCCCCGGAATGACTTCGCGTGCTGATCAGCGCCGCTATTACTGTTGCTTCAGCCGGAACGCGCCGTCGCGGATTTCGATCAGGAAGGCGGAGCGTTCGTCGTAGCCGTTGTGGTTGTCGGGCGTCATGTTCGACAAGCCGTTGTTGAGCGCGAGGTCTTTCGACTTCTCGATCTGGTCGCGGATCGCGGCGCGGAACTCCGGCGTGCCGGGCTTGGCGACTTTGAGCGCGCCGGGAATCGCGTTCTCGACCAGCGTCATCGAATCCCACAGATGCACGCCGAAGATGGTCGGCGACGCGCCGCCATTGGCGGCCTTGTAGGCGTCGACGAACCGCGCCTTGACCTTGCGGAACGGGCTGTCGGCCGGCATGTCCTCGGCGCCCGAGAACGCCTCGCCGGTGAAGATCGCGCCCTCGACATCCTTGCCGCCGAGCTTGATGAACTCTTCGGTGGCGACGCCGTGGGTCTGGTAGATCGGCCCCTTGAAGCCGCGCTCGCGCAGCGCCTTCTGCGGCAGCACCGCGGGCGTGCCGGCCGCCGCGATGAACACCGCGTCGGGCTTGGTGGCGATGATCTTCAGCACCTGGCCGGTGACGCTGGCGTCGCTGCGGGCATATACTTCGTGCGTCGTCAGCTCGAAGCCGAGCTTGGGCGCGGCGGCGGCCAGCACCTTGTAGTAGCCTTCGCCGTAGGCGTCCGAGAAGCCGATATAGCCGACCTTCTTGGCGCCGGTCTTGGCGATGTACTTGCCGATCGCCTCCGCCATGATGTCGTCGTTCGGCACCACCTTGTAGACCCATTTGCGCCGCTCATCCATCGGCGCCACCAGGATCGCGGCGGCCGCCATGGTCATCAGCGGCGTCTTGGCTTCGGCCGCGATGTCGATCAGCGGCAGGCTGACCGGCGTCAGCGACGAGCCGATCAGCACGTCGACCTTTTCTTCCGACAGCAGCTTGCGGGCGTTCTGCGCCGCCTTGGTCGGATCGGATTCGTCGTCGAGCGCGAAGTAGGTGATCTTCTCGCCACCGATCTCCTTGGGCAGCGCCGCCACCGTCTTCGACTGCGGCTGGCCGAGCGCGGCGCCGGGGCCGGACGCGCTCATGGTGATGCCGATCTTGATCTCCGCCGACGCGGCGCTAACGCCGGCCAGCATCGCCGCCATTGCGACGATCAGGGTCTTGGTCTGTTGCATGGACGTCCTCCTCCGTTTGTTATCGTTGGTACGCGTCTTCCTGGAGCATGATCTTGTTCGAAAACCGGTATCCACTTTTCGGGATCACGCTCTAGTAATCATGGCCGCCGAGGCCGAGATAGCTTTCGACCAGCCGCGGATCGGCCGCGATGTCGGCGGGCGATCCCTGTTTGGTGATCGCTCCCAGTTCCATCACGTAAGCATAGTCGGCGACTTCGAGCGCCGCACGGGCGTTCTGTTCGACCAACAGGATCGAGACACCGCTCTTCCGCAAATCCGTCAGGATGTGGAAGACGTCGCGCACGATCCGCGGCGCCAGCCCGAGACTCGGCTCGTCGAGCATCAGCAGCGTCGGCCGCGCCATCAGCGCCCGGCCCATCGCCAGCATCTGGCGTTCGCCACCGGAGAGCGTCCCAGCGAGCTGGGCGCGGCGCTCCTTGAGCCGTGGCAGCCGCGCATAGATTTCCGCGATGGTCTGGCTGCGCTCGGCACGGCTGCGGCGGAAACCGCCGAGCAGCAGATTGTCCTCCACCGCCATATCGGCGAACAGCTCACGCCGCTCCGGCACCAGGCACAGCCCGGCCTTGACCCGCGACTCCAACGCCACGCCGCTGATCTCGGCGCCGCGAAACACCAGCCGGCCGCGCGCCTTGAGCAGCCCCATCACGGCGTTGAGCAGCGTCGTCTTGCCGGCGCCGTTGGCGCCGATCACCGTCACCAGCGCGCCGGGCTCGACCTTGATCGAGACGTCGTGCACCACCTCGGCG
This sequence comes from Rhodopseudomonas telluris, assembly GCF_042432815.1. NCBI lineage: Bacteria > Pseudomonadati > Pseudomonadota > Alphaproteobacteria > Hyphomicrobiales > Nitrobacteraceae > Rhodopseudomonas > Rhodopseudomonas telluris. Next base: position 159,300 of record NZ_JBHLWM010000001.1, on the reverse strand, counting down.
CGGCCATAGGCGACGCTGACGCTCTGCACCTCGAGCAGCGCGCTCACGACACGCCTCCGAGATAGGCTTCGAGCACCGCCGGATTCTCGCGAATCGCGGCCGGCGCGCCTTCGGCGATCTTGGTACCGAAATCGAGCACGACGAGGCGATCGGCGAGGCTCATGACGAAGTCCATGTCGTGCTCGACCAGCAGCACGCTCATGCCCTCGGCCCGCACCTCGCGCAGCAGCTTGGCGAGCGCCTTCTTCTCGCCGACGCGGAGCCCGGCGGCCGGCTCGTCGAGCAGCAGCAACACCGGCTCCAGGCACAGCGCGCGGGCAACTTCAATTAGCCGCAGTTGGCCGAGCGCCAGCGTGCCGGCCGGCTCGTCCGCCACCTCGGCGAGGCCGACGCGGGCGAGCGCACGCCGGGCGCTGTCGAGCAGTTGCGCTTCCTCGGCGCGGTCGAGCCGGAAGATCGCCCGTAGCACGCCAGCCTGCCCGCGCAGATGCGCGCCGAGCGCGACGTTCTCGACCACGCTCATGTCGGCGACGATCTCGACATGCTGGAAGGTGCGGCCGAGCCCGAGCCGCGCCGCGCGCTGCGGCGTCTGCGCGGCGAGCGGATGGCCTTCGAACGCGATCTTGCCGGAGGTCAGCGGCAACACGCCGGTGATCAGGTTGAATGTGGTGCTCTTGCCGGCACCGTTCGGCCCGATCAAACCGATGATGCGGCCGCTCTCGACCTCGAAGCCGACGTCGTTGACGGCGACCAAACCGCCGAAACTCTTGCGCGCCTGATCGGCCTGCAACAGCTTGGTGCCGGGCGCAGGCAGCGTGCGCGCCGGCAAGCGATCGCCGTCGGGCGGCGGCGGGACTTTCGGGGCCGGCGGCGGGCCGAACAGGATCGGCCACAGCCCGCCGGGCGCGGTCTGCAGCAGCAGCACCAGCACGGCGCCGAACGCGATGATCTCGAAATTGCCGGTGTGGCCGAGCAGCCGCGGCAGCCAGTCCTGCAACTGATCGCGCAGGAAGGTGATGCCGGCCGCGCCGAGAATCGCCCCATAGACGCGCCCCGCGCCGCCGAGCACGGCCATCAGCAGATATTCGGTGCCGGCCGTGATGCCGAACGGGCCGGGCGACACCGAGCGCTGGAAATGCGCGTACAGCCAGCCGGCGAGGCCCGCCAGCATCGCCGCATAGACGAACACCATCAGCTTGGCGCCCGCGGTGTTGACGCCGAACGCTTCCGCCGCGCGGGTCGAGCGCCGCAGCGCCCGCACCGCGCGGCCGACCCGGCCGCCGAGCAGGTTCTGCGTGGCGATCACCGCCAGCACCACGGCGATCCACACTACCACGAAGTAATCGCGCGGCGCGATCAGCGCGTAGGAGCCGATCTTGAGCGCCGGAATGCCCGGCAGGCCATCATGGGCGCCGAGCCAGCTCAGATTGCCGAACAGGTAGTAGAACGCAATGCCCCAGGCGATGGTGCCGAGCGGCAGGTAGTGACCACTGAGCCGCACCGTGATGGCGCCGACCAGCAGCGCCGCCACCATGGTGACGGCGATCGCCGCCGGCAGCGTCAGCCATGGCGAGATTCCGAAATACACCGTCAGCACGCCGGTCGTGTAAGCGCCGAAGCCGACGAACGCGGCCTGGCCGAACGACGTCATGCCGCCGACGCCGGTGAGCAGCACCAGCCCGATCGCAACCAGGCTCGAGATGCCGATATAGTTGAACAGCGTGATCCAGTAATCCGGCATCAGCCCGGTGAACGGGAGGATCAGGATCGCGGCGGCGATCGCCGCGGGGATCAGTTTCGGCGCGCGCGGCTTCATTCCGATTCCTCGGCATGGGGCGCGACGATCGAGCGCCAGGCGAGCACCGGGATGATCAGGGTGAACACCAGCACTTCCTTGAAATTGCTGGCCCAGAACGAAAACAGCGCCTCGGCGAAGCCGACCGTGAGCGCCGCCAGCACGGTCAGCGGATAGCTCACCAACCCGCCGAGAATCGCGGCGACGAACGCCTTCAGGCCGATCAGGAATCCGGAGTCGTAGGCCACCGTCATCAGCGGCCCGACCAGCGCGCCCGACACTGCGCCGATCAGCGCCGCCAGCGCGAACGCGATCTGCCCGGCCGCCGAGATCGGAATGCCGACGAGGCGCGCGCCGGTGCGGTTCGACGAGCAGGCTTTCAGCGCCTTGCCGAGCAGCGTGCGGCCGAAGAACAGCGCGAACAGCCCCAGCAGCGCGGCCGTCACCACCAGCACCGCGACGCTCTGCCCGGTGATCAGCAACTCACCCAGCGAGAAGCATTGCGACGACAGCGGCGTGGTGCCGGTGCCTTCCGGCCCGAAGAACAGCAGGCCGAGCCCCATCAGCGAGAAATGCACGCCGAACGACGCCATCAGCAGCACCAGCACGCTGGCATGGGCGATCGGCTCGAATGCGATGCGGTACAGCATCGGCCCCATCGGGGTGATCAGCGCGATCGCCAGCAGGATGCTGCCGACCTGCCCGATCTTCATCGGCGCCACCGCGCGCGTCAGCAGCAGCAGCGCGATCGGCAGCGCCAGATCGAACAGCGCGATGAAAGCGACGCGGCGCAGCGTCAGATCTTTGAAATGCCGGATCAGTCCGGACGCCGCGGCGAGGACGCCGAGCGCCAGCAGCAGCCACGGCGTCGCCGGCGCAACGCCGTTCTCCAGCGCCGCAATGGTCAGCGCCGTGAACGCGACGAATTCGCCCTGCGGCACCAGAATGACGCGCGTGACCGCGAACACCAGCACCAGCGCGATGGCGACGAGCGCATAGACCGCACCATTGATGATGCCGTCCTGCAAAAGAAACAGGAATATCGTGCTGTCCACGCGTCCTCCCCCGGCGCGATCCAGGCACTTGGCGGCCCGGTTTCGCTAAGGCTGGTAAAATTCACCAACCGATCGTTTAATTCAAGGGAAATGACGCGCAGGCGTCAGGCGGCGGCGCCAGCCGATCCGGCCGCGCGGTCCCCGACGCGCGGCGACGAAAGGCTAACGCAGCTCCGTTCGACGTTACATCCCCTACGATGGGACCAAAGCCGCCCGTCGCATCCGGCGCAGCAGCACGATGCACCCAACCAGCGAGACCGCGAGCACGGCGAGCGCGACCAGCAGGGCGAAGCGCCCCGACGACACCGCCGCCAGCGCGAAGTACAGCGAGCCGATGGCCGCAATGCCGGCGGCGCTGGAGATCTGGGTCGTCGTTCCGTACAGGCCGGAGCCCGAGCCGGCGCTGTGCGCCTGCACGCTGGCCAGCACCGCGCCGGACAGCGGCGCCATCACCAGCCCCTGCCCATAGCCGACCACGATCAACACCAGCGCCACCAAGGCCGGCGACGGTGCGGCGACGCTCGCCACAGTCAGCGCGATCACCCCGAGCCCGGCGATCTGCAGCAGGCAGCCTTCGATCAGCACCAGCGTGCCGCGCCGCTTGGCGCGCGCACCCGAGTGCCGCGCCGCAATCACGAAGGCCAGCGCCAGCGGCAGGAACACCAATCCGGCCGGCAGCGGCGGGATCTGCAGCGCCATCTGCATGTACAGCGTGATCACCAGATAGAACGACTGGTTGGCGAAGAAGAAGCAGAACACCGCCCCGAGGCCGCGCATGAAGGCCGGATCGGCGAGCAGGCCAAGATCGATCAGCGGCATGCCGCCGCGTGCGGCCAGCGCGCGTTCGTAGCGCAGGAACAGCGCCACGATCGCGCCGCCGCCGGCCATCGCCAGCCAGATCCATGGCGCCCAGCCGAGTTCCTGGCCGAACAGCAGCGGACCAATAATACTGAGCAGACCGATGAACAGGATCACCGCACCCGGCAGATCGAGCCGCGTGCCGGGCCGGCGCGGCGCCTGCGGCACGATCAGAGCGGCCGCCGCGATGATGATCAGCCCGATCGGGCCGTTGACGAAGAAAATCGCCCGCCAGCCGAAGCCGCCGAGATCGAGCGTCACCAGCAGGCCACCGAGCGCGAAGCCGGCCGCGCCGGCGAGGCCGAGCACGATGCCGTAGATCGCGAACGCCTTGGTGCGGGCCGCATCGGGAAACAGCACGTGCAGCGTCGCAAGTACCTGCGGCACCATCAGCGCCGCGGTCGTGCCCTGCGCCAGCCGCGCCAGGATCAGCTCGGTGCCGGACTGCGCCAGCCCGCACCACAGCGACGTCAGCGTGAAGCCGGCGACGCCAAGAAGAAACACCGTCTTGGTGCCGTAGATGTCGCCGAGCCGGCCACCGGTGACGATCAGCGTCGCATAGCCGATCAGATAGATCGCGATCACCGCGCCGAGCTGCGACGACGACGCGTTCAGCTCGACCGCGATGGTCGGCAGCGCGACGTTGACGATGAAGGAATCCACTCCGAACATGAACTGCGCCGCGACGACGATCGCGAGCACATGCCAGCGGCGAGACGATGCAGCGGTGACGGCGGCAGCGGACGTGGAATGCATGGCGACGATCCCGGGCAATCAAGCTACGGGCCACAGCCTCGCAGCCGGTCGTCGTCGGGTCGATTACCCGACAGGTAAGTGAAATCAGTATTGGTCGACGGGGTTCACAAACGGCCCGGTCAGCGCCACGCAATTACTTAGAATCAACGCGCATCCGCAACGGCGGACAATGAAGTCAATCGAAACCAAGCGAGTGTGCAGAGCGCCGCGCCAGCCGTCAATGGACTGTGCATCGCACCACGTGCGGTGCTGGACCGAGCTATGTGCTCTCTCCCCGTCATTGCGAGCGAAGCGAAGCAATCCAGAGCGCAGTGCACTGAGCTGGATTGCTTCGTCGCTTCGCTCCTCGCAATGACGGGGGAGAGGTGGTGCTCAACAAAAAGGCCCCGGCGGACCGGGGCCTTCGACGCTCAGCATGAAGAGGAAGCACTACCCCCAGGGACCGCGCGACGAGCCGCCGCTCCACGGGCTGCGCGAGGCGCCGCTGCCGCGCGGCTGACCGCTCCACGGGCCGCGCTGCGACTGGCTAGCCGGTCGGCCGAAGCTCGCGCCATCGCCGCCGATTTCGCCGGCGAGCCGCTGCAGCGCAGCGACGCGGTTGTCGGTTGAAGGATGGGTGGCGAACAGATTGTCCATGCCCTGGCCCGACAGCGGGTTGATGATGAACATATGCGCGGTCGCGGGCGCCCGCTCGGCGTCATAGTTCGGCACCTGATGCGCGGCGGCCTCGATCCGGCGCAGCGCCGAGGCGAGCCACATCGGCTGGCCGCAGATCCGCGCGCCCATCTCGTCGGCGGCGTATTCGCGGGTCCGGCTGATCGCCATCTGCACCAGCATCGCGCCGAGCGGCGCGAGGATCATCAGCGCCAGCGAGCCGATGATGCCCGGGCCGTTATTGTTTCGGTTACCGCCGAAGAACATGCCGAACTGCGCGATCATCGAGATCGCACCGGCGATGGTCGCCGTGATGGTCATCAGCAGCGTGTCGTGATGCTTGATGTGCGCCAGCTCGTGCGCCACCACACCGGCCAGCTCCTCGCGGCTGAGCTGGCCCATCAGGCCGGTGGTCACCGCCACCGCGGCGTTCTCCGGATTGCGGCCGGTCGCGAACGCGTTGGGCTGCGGATTGTCCATGATATACACGCGCGGCATCGGCAGCGAGGCGCGGCCGGCCAGCTCGGCGACCATCCGATACAGGTCCGGCGCGGTGCGCGCGTCGACCTCCTGGGCGCCGTACATCGACAGCACCATCCGGTCGGAGTTCCAGTAGGTGAAGATGTTCATCGCCGCCGCGACGACCAGCGCGATCAGGGCGCCATTGGCACCGCCGATCAGGTAGCCGACGCCCATGAACAGCGCGGTCAACCCGGCGAGCAGCATCGCAGTCTTGAAGTAACTCATGGTCCTCCTCCTGCGTCCCACTCCGGAGGAGCGGATAACGCATCCGTGAGATGGGTAACTCTTTGCTTTCGAACAAGATCGGCGCGTGCGGCCGCGCGTCGCGGCTTGCGACGCCGGCCCCAAAGGGGCAGATTGTCGCAGTGACCGATCCTGCCATTTCAGAAACCGCCACCGACCTGGCCGCGCCGCGCGACGCGGTCCGCGTCTATCCGCCGGGCGTGACCATCATTCAACGCAGCCAGCGCGGTCGCAGCTGCGCGCCTGCCGCCGGCACGGTCGAAGAATTGCAGCGCTGGCTGCTGCTCGAGGCGGCCGGCGAGCGCGAGTTGCTGCTGACGTTCGAAGCGCTGATGTGGCGGATGAACGCGGCCGGGCTGCCGATCGATCGCGCCACACTGCATATCGGCACGCTGCATCCGCAACTGCTGGGCTTCGCGTGGAACTGGCGCTCATCGGACGGGCTGTGCGACGAAGTGCAGGTGCCGCAAGCAACTGCGGAGACCGACGCGTTCAAGCTCAACCCGCTGCGCTGGATCTTCGAGCAAGGCATAGCGATCCGCCGCGATCCGCAGGACGCCGCTGCGCAGGCTGAATTCCCGATCATGCGCGATCTGGCGGCCAGCGGTTACACCGAGTATCTGGCGCTGCCGCTCGGCGGGGAAGGCTTCCGCCACGCCGTCACCCTCGCGACGACACGCCCGGGCGGCTTTGGCGACGAGCACCTGGCGGAGATCAGGCGCGTGCTGGTGCTGTTCACACTGCATGTCGAACGCCACATCGCGGCGCGGATCTCCACCAATGCGCTCGGCGCTTATCTTGGTCCGGTGGCCGCCGCCAAGGTGCTGAGCGGCGACATCAAGCGCGGCAGCGGCGAGCCGATCCGCGCCATCATCTGGGTCTCGGATATGCGCGGCTTCACCGACCTGTCGGACCGGCTCAGCGGCTGGGACACCATCACGGTGCTCAACGCTTATTTCGAGGTATTCGTCGACGCCGTGCTGGCGCAGGGTGGCGAGGTGCTGAAATTCATCGGCGACGGTCTGCTGGCAGTGTTTCCGCTCAGCGACGAGGGCTGCGCTGCCGGCAACGCGGCGCTCGCTGCAGCCCAAGCTGCGCAGGCCGGGCTGACGCGGCTCAACCTCGAACCACCGCCCGGCCTCGCCGATGTCGAAGGCTGGCGCCCCCTGCGCGCCGGCATCGCGCTGCACGAGGGCGAAGTCTTCTTCGGCAATATCGGCGCCCCGAACCGGCTCGACTTCACCGTGATCGGTCCCGCCGTCAATGAAGCCAGCCGCGTCGAGGCGCTGCAAAAGACTCTCGGCCACAACATCCTGATCACCGCCGCTGCGGCGCGTCATATCAGCTTACCGCTGGAACCGCTCGGCGAGCATCCCTTACGCGGCGTTGCAGCACCGATGGCGATCCTGACACCCCACGAGCCCGCGGCGGCTCGCCCGCAGACCGCGGCGTCCTGACCGGTCGCGCGCCGAGTTAGCGCTTGCCAAGCCGATCAAGCGCCTCCTATTTTCAACTGCAATAAAGCCGCAAGACGGAGGATCACCTCCGCGCAGGCTGCAGGAAACGCCGAGGAAACCCTATGTCGATCCAGGTCGCGGACTCATCGCTCGTCGCACGGCTGCCGCCGCCGAAACGCAGCGCCCTCGCGCACATTCCCGGAGACGAGGGCTGGCCGGTGATTGGCCGCACCTTCGAAGTGCTCGCCGATCCGAAGGGCCAGGTCGAGATGATGGCCCGCAACTACGGGCCGGTGTATCGCAGCCGCGTGCTCGGCGAGACCTCGATCACCCTGCTCGGGCCCGAGGCCAACGAGTTCGTGCTGTTCGATAACACCAAGCTGTTCTCATCCAGTCACGGCTGGGGACCGATCCTCAACCTGCTGTTCCCGCGCGGCCTGATGATGCTCGATTTCGACGAGCATCGCCTGCACCGCCGCGCGCTCTCGGTCGCCTTCAAGGCGGGGCCGATGCAATCCTATCTGGCCGCGCTCAACGACGGCATCGCCCGGCGTATCGCCAAGTGGCAAAGCAAACCCGGCGAGATGCTGTGCTATCCGGCGATGAAGCAGCTCACCCTCGACCTCGCCGCGACATCTTTCCTCGGCACCGAAATCGGAGCCGAGACCGAGGAGATCAACGCCGCCTTCGTCGACATGGTGGCGGCCTCGGTGGCGCCGATCCGCAAGCCGTGGCCGGGCACCGCGATGGCGCGCGGCGTGCGCGGCCGCAAGCGCATCGTCGCTTACTTCTCCGAACAGATCCCGATCCGCCGCGCCAAGGGCGGCGACGATCTGTTCTCGCAGCTCTGCCACGCCACCCACGAGGACGGCGCGCTGCTGTCGACGCAGGACATCATCGATCACATGAGCTTCCTGATGATGGCGGCGCACGACACGCTGACATCCTCGCTCACCTCCTTCGTCGCGGCGCTCGCCGACAATCCGCAGTGGCAGCAGAAATTGCGCGAGGAGATCGCCGGGCTCGGGTTGAAGCCGGGCGAAGCCATCAGCTTTCAACAGCTCGATGCGCTGCCGCTGACCGAGATGGCCTTCAAGGAAGCGATGCGGCTGCGACCGCCGGTGCCGTCGCTGCCGCGCCGCGCCACGCGTGAATTCACGTTCCGGGGTTACACCATCCCGACAGGCACCATGGTGGCGGTGAACCCGCTGTTCACGCACCACATGCCGGAGATCTGGCCCGAGCCGAACCGGTTCGATCCGCTGCGCTTCACCGACGAGGCCCAGCGCGGCCGCCACCGCTTCGCCTGGATCCCGTTCGGCGGCGGCGCGCATATGTGCCTCGGCCTGCACTTCGCCTACATGCAGGCGAAATGCTTCGCCGTGCACCTGCTGCAGAACGTCAGCGTCAGTCTGCCGCCGAACTACACGTCGAACTGGCAGATGTGGCCGATCCCGAAGCCGAAGGACGGGCTGCGGGTGAACGTGGCGCCGGTGAGGTAAGCGCCGGCTTTAGCGAAATTCGCGACTATTCGATGAGCCTACCCCGTCATTGCGAGCCACCGGGTCGGCGCTTAGCGCCGCCCGATGACAGGCTCCGCGAAGCAATCCAGCGCAGTGCACGGGGCTGGATTGCTTCGTCGCTACGCTCCTCGCAATGACGGGGATAAGCTTGTGCTTAAAGCGCCTACCCCTCGCTGTGGTCGAAAGCCTTGCGCAGGGCGACGTAGCCTTGCTGCTGCTGGGTCCAGTTGCGGCCGCCGGTGATGCCGCCGTCGATCACCAGGTCGTGGCCGTTGATGAAGCTCGACTCGTCGCTGGCGAGGAACACCGCGGCCTGCGCGATATCGTCCGGAATGCCGGCGCGCTGGATCGGCTGCGCGGTCTTGTAGATCTCGCGCATCGTCGCCGAGGTCTTTTCCGCCGCCTCGGTGGTGAGACCGAGCGCCTTGCCAAAGATGCCGGTGGCGATCGCACCGGGCGAGATGCTGTTGACGCGGACGCCGGACTCGCCGAGCTCCATTGCGACGCATTTGGTGAAATGGATCACCGCCGCCTTGGCGGCGCCGTACACCAGCGACGACGAAAAGCCGGCGAGCCGGCCGGCGATGCTGCCGTTGTTGATGATGCTGCCGGAGCCCTGCTTCTTCATATGCGGCGCGGCGTGCTTCATGCCGAGCATCACGCTGCGCACCAGCGTCGCCATCGCGGCGTCGAAGCGGTCGACCTCCAGCCCCTCGATCCCGCCCGTCTGTGCCGGACCGCCGGCATTGTTGAACAGGCAGTCGATCCGGCCGAACGAGTCCACCGCCTGAGCGATCAGCGCCTTTATCTGGTCTTCTTCGGTGACGTCCGTCTGGCGGAAGATGCAGGCTTCGCCGAGCCGCTCCGCCAGCGCCTCTCCCTCCGGCGCCCGCCGTCCCGCGATCACCACTTTGGCGCCCTCGGCAACGAAGACTTCGGCCGTTCGCAGGCCGATGCCGCTGGTCGCCCCGGTGATTACCGCTACCTTGCCGTTCAGCCGTCCCATCGCGCCGCCTCCCTGTTGGACGAGGTCTGATGCCCCGCCGGCTCGTTCATTGACTCTCTGTTAATGACAAATCGGGCCACCGCAATCCAATTCCATGGCGGGCCGGCTGCGGCATCGTTTGAACGTGGAACTTAACCAAACCTACAACCGGCCGCGCCACAATGGCGCGCCATGTCCAGTGCAGTCTCCCCCGAACATGTGTCTTCCGCCGCGGAAACAGCGGGAGAGGTACAGTCCGCAACGCCCGGCGTGGCGGATGGGCTCGACGCGCCCGCGCTGCGCGAGATCCTGCGCGCGCTGCCGGGGGCTGTCACGGTGCTGGACGAGCGCGGCGAATTCCTGATCGTCAGCGACGGTGCCGCCGCACGAATGAACCTGGCAACGCGCCAGCCTGCGACGACAGCCGGAGAGGCGAATTCGGCGATCGAGCACCGCCGCGTCGAGGGCCTCGCCGTGCTGGCGACCGGCCGCGCCTCGATCGGCGAGGAGCAGATCGGCGACGGGCCGGCCGCGCGCACCTTGCTCACCGCGCACCGCCCGGTCGACATCGCCGGCCGGCGGCTGCTGCTGTCGACCTCGCTCGATATCACCGAACAAAAGGCCGCCGAGGACCAGCTGTTCCGGCGCGCCTATTTCGACGAACTGACCGGCCTGCCGAACCGCAGCGTGATCGAACGCCGGGCCGACGTGCTGCTGCGCCGCGACGGCCCCGACAGCCGGTTCGCGCTGGCATTTCTCGATATCGATAACTTCAAACACATCAACGATTACTACGGCCATGCGGTCGGGGACGCGTTGCTGGTGGGCGTCGCCAAGCGGCTCGGCATGGAGCTGCGCGACACCGACATGCTGTCGCGCATCAGCGGCGACGAATTCCTGCTGCTGCTCAATCCGATCCGAAGTCCGGACGAAGTCGCCGACTATATCGACTTCCTGCTGCAACGGCTGAAGGCGCCGTTCTACATCGACGGCACCGAGCTGTTCGCCTCGGCCTCGACCGGCATCAGCCTCTATCCCGAGCACGGCCGCAGTTTCGACGCGCTGCGCCAGAACGCCGATATCGCGATGTACCGGGTCAAGAGCGCCACTAAGGGCTCCGCGGCGATGTTCAACGTCGCGATGGAGCGCGAGGCGCTGGAGCGGATGGCCATCGAGCAGTCGCTGCGCCAGGCGATCCTCGACAAGCGCTTCTGCTGCGCCTTCCAGCCCAAGGTCGATATCCGCACCCGCGAGATCAAAGGCATCGAGGCCCTGGTCCGGCTGCGCGACGACGATGGCGTGATCCAGGCGCCCGGCACCTTCGTCGACCTCGCGGTCGAGCTGGGTCTGATCGACGAGCTGACTCATCTGGTGCTCGCCGAGATTACCAGGTCGATCGACCTGATCGACGCCGCGTTCGGCGCCGGCGCCAACATCAGCATCAACGTCGCCGCCCGTCAGGCCGGCAATTTCGCGTTCATGCAGTCGTTCGCGGCGGCGCTCGCCGCCACGGGATTTCCGTCGCGCTTCGTGGTCGAAGTAACCGAAGATGCCTTCGTGGCCAAGAGCCACTTTCAGGGCGAGATCCTGCCGCTGCTGCGCAAGATCGGTGTCGGTATCTCGATCGACGATTTCGGCATCGGCTACTCGTCGCTGTCGGCTCTCGCCGATATCACCGCCGACGAAATCAAGATCGACCGCTCCTTCATCACCGACATCCATAAACGCCCGCGCAGCCAGGGCATCCTCAAGGCGATCGAATCGCTCAGCGAGGCCCTCGGCATGACGGTGATCGCCGAGGGCCTGGAGACGTTCGAGGAGCTCGCTTATCTGCAGGCCGCGACCAATATCCGCTACGCGCAGGGTTACTACTTCTCCAAGCCGATCTTTCTGGAGGAGTTGAAGCCCGCGGTTCACACCATCGGCAGCGGACGTCCCCGCGCCGCGGGCCGCGAGATCGAACCTGCGCGGACGCTCGTCCCGCGCTCAAACGCCGGGCGGATGTAGCACCGTCCCGGCCCGCCCCGCTGTCGGGACAACGCCCCTCGTAGTTTGTACAGAATCCGAATGAACCCGCGCGGTGCAGGCGCGGGATTTGCATTGTGGTATCCCCAGCTTGATCTAACGCAATGTGACACACCGGATCATCGGCGATTGTCGCGCCACTCCCGGACAATCTCTGGAGGGCGCCATGCCTGCCCATACCCGCCCCTATCCGTTCGTCGATCGCCTGATCGACACCTTCGCTGCCTGGCTCAAGCATCGCCGGGAAGTCACCGAGATGTGTCAGTTCGACGCCGCGGAATTCGGCCGCATCGCGCATGATCTCGGCGTCACCGCGTCCGATCTCGACGAGCTGGTCCGCCAGGGCCCGCACAAGGTCGAGGAACTGCCGCAGCTTCTCAAGGCGCTCGGCATCGACGAAGACGCCATCGCCCGAACCCAGCCGCTGGTGCTGCGTGATCTCGAGCGCGTTTGCGCGCTGTGCCGCCACAAGGCCGAATGCGATCACGACATCGCCGACGGCTCGCTGGCCGAGCACTACCAGGCGTATTGCGCCAACAAGGTGACGATCGACGCCCTCGGCGACGACGTCCACGTTCCCGCGCCCTCGACTGCGCGGCACTGATCGGCCGATGTCGCGAAGCGCGATCCGTCCGCTTGCGACCGCCGCTCTGGCCCTGACCGCGGTGCTGCTGATGCCTCGGCTGCACCGCGCCGACGCGACCACCTTGTCCGACGCCGTCGTGGCCGGGCATCGACTGGCGGCGAGCTGGTGCAAAGAGTGCCACGCGATCGAGCCCGGCGACAGCACGAGCGGCAAGGGACCAGCGTTTCAGCGCATCGCCGACATGCCGTCCGCGACCGAACTGTCGCTCAAGGTCTTCCTGCGCTCGAACCACACCAACATGCCGAACTTCGTCATCGCTCCCGGCGATGCCGACGAGATCGTGCGCTACATCCTCAGCCTCAAGCGCAACTGAGGCGGCCCGACCGCCGCGCTTGACGATCCTTCTTTGCGCCGCGCAGCGGCTTTCCCACCTCTAGGCCGCAGCATGGATTTCGAATACAGCGAGAAGGTCGACCGACTCCGCGCGCAGCTGTCCGATTTCATGCGGTTTCACGTCGAGCCGGTGAATATCGACTGGCATCGGGAGACCGCGGCCGGCCGCTATCCGCTGGCGCTGATCGAACGGCTGAAGTCGCGCGCCTTCTCGGAGGACCTGTGGAATCTGTTTCTGCCGGGCCTCGGCGACGACGATCCCGGTCAACGCCTCTCCAATCTCGAATACGCCCCGCTCGCCGAAATCATGGGCCGGATCCACTGGGCGTCCGAAGTCTTCAACTGCAACGCGCCCGACACCGGCAACATGGAGCTGCTACAGCTCGCCGCGACGCCGGAGCAGCGCAGGCGATGGCTCGAGCCGCTGCTGATCGGCGAGATCCGCTCCTGCTTCGCGATGAGCGAACCCGACGCCGCCTCGTCCGACGCCCGCAACATCCGCACCACCATCACCCGCGACGGCGACGACTACGTGATCAACGGCCGCAAATGGTTCATCACCGGCGCCGCGCATCCGAACTGCAAGCTGGCAATCGTGATGGGATTGACCGGCGAGCATCTCGACCCGTCCTCGACCGAGCGGCATTCGATGCTGCTGGTGCCGATGGACACGTCGGGGCTTAGCGTGGTCCGCGACATTCCGATCATGCACCACCATTCGCCCGAAGGGCATTGCGAGCTGCTGTTTCGCAACGTCCGCGTGTCAGTGGCCAATCTGCTCGGCGAAGAGGGAAAAGGCTTCCGGCTGGCACAGGATCGTCTCGGGCCGGGCCGGGTGCATCACTGCATGCGTACCATCGGGCAATGCGAGGTCGCGCTCGAGCTGATGTGCGAACGCGCGCTCGAGCGCAAGACCTTCGGCAAGTATCTGGCCGATTACGCGAACATCCAGGACTGGATTGCCGAGTCGCGGCTCGAGATCGACCAGGCGCGGCTGCTGGTGATGAAGGCGGCGCATCGGATGGATCGTGAAGGCAATGCGGCCGCCCGGGTCGACGTCTCGGCCATCAAACTGGTGGCGGCGCGGCTCCAGACCCGGATCGTCGACCGCGCCATGCAGGTGTTCGGCGCGATGGGCCTGACGCCGGATACGCCGCTGGCCTATCTCTGGACCTGGGGCCGGGCGATGCGCTTCCTGGACGGTCCGGACGAGGTGCATCTGCGCGTCGTGGCGCGGGCGGAGCTGGCCAGAGCCCGCGGACAGGCCGGCCGCAACGCCTGTCAGTTCGTCCCGCCGGCCCCCCTTTTGGGTTAGGCCCGCTGCGGCTTCTCGATCACCGTCACGATCCAGCGGGGGGTCTCGCCGGACTTGTCTTCCTTGACTGCGCGAACGATGCCGGTGATGGACGAGCCGCCGACCTTCAGGGTTGCCGCACGGCCGCTGAACTGCGCAATGCGCGAGCGGCGGGCTTCCTTCACATCGGTCGTTTCCAGTGTCTGCGTCATCATGGTGCTGATCTCCATCGCGGCGACTATTCGGGGAACGTCGTTACGCAGAGATTAAATTACCGGCTCGTAGGAATACCGATGGCGGCGCGGCAAGACCGACGATGGCCAATCCGCCGGCGCTTCGTCGTCGCTCTCCAGCAGCACCATCCGGTCTCGTCCTAAGCGTCGGCGAATGACTTTCGTCGGATGGCCACTGTCAGCAATTCGCCTGACTGGCGGCTGTATCTGGTTTGTTTTATTTGAACAAAACTGGCATCGGCGCGCGCCGGTCACTCCGTCGGCATGATCGTGAGTCCAGTCTGGAAGTCCGACGTGACTGCGCTGGCGTGCATACTCATCTGTCCTTCCGGCCCCGCGACGCGCGCGTGGACGGACCCGAGTGGACGAACCTGAAAAGGCACCCGCCATCCCGGGTGAACATAGGTATCTCACATGCAATTCTGGCTCGCTGCATTTGCCGTCGCCCTCGTCGTCGTGATCGGCTACGCGGGTGGTCCGCCCGGCGCTCTGGTCGCCCTGCTCGCCTTCGTGATCGCTCTTTTCCTGCTCTGGGCGCGCGAGCTCGGCTTCAAGCAGGCGTGGGAGAAGTTCGGGCTGCAAACCCTGACCCCGCCGCTGTGGAAGCCCGAGAACCTCGAGCGGTTCAAAGCCCTGTTCGCGGATGAGCAGAAACTGGTGAAAGCGTGCACGATCGCAGTCGCGCTGATCGCCGTCTCGATGCTGCTGCCGCGTAACCTCGTCGTCTTTATTTACGTGGCGGCGATCGCGCTCGGCATTTTCGAAGTGTACCGCAACAACAATTCGACGACGACGCAGCCGGGCTCCCGGATCAACTGATCCGACCGAAACCCGCTCGTTCGAAATCTGCGAATAATTTCAAGGCCGGCCCCTCCGGGTGCCGGCCTTTTTCCTTGCCGAAACGGCATTCTCGGGTGCCCCCAATGAGGCGTGAGGCCGCTCCGACGGCGCGACCGGAAGCCCGACCTGCTCGGAGTTCCTTTTAAGGTTTGATTACCGTGATTGCTAACTCCGTTTCCATCACTGGTAGTTATTCCTGTCAGAATGAACATCGACCCGCGTCACAACGCCGGGGACGCTTCGGTTTCGTCAAGCCTGGCGGCCACCGCGACAGTCGGTAACATCCTACACCATCGCCCGGTGGTGCTGTTGATGGGATGCGGCGCGTTGTTGATTGCGCTGATCGCCGTCGTGACGGCCGCGATGGTCGGAGATCTCCGCGGCAAGGCTCTGAAGAACAGCGAACGAGAGCTCGCCAACACCGCGATGCTTCTCTCCCATCACTACGAACGCGAATTCGAAGACTTTCTGACCACACAGTCAGAAGTCGTCGCGATGGCTCTGCAGTCCCCCTTCAGTTCGCCCGACAGCTTCGGCGGCCAGATGGCGACGCTGGCGACCCATGAGATGCTGCGCGCCAAAACCCAATCCGGCCCGGATATTTCCAAGCTGGCGATCTTCGACCACCGCGGCGTTCTGATCAACAGCTCGGCCCATTGGCCTGTCTCCGAACTTTCGATCGCCGATCGCGATTACTTCAAGGCACTTAAATCGGGCAAAGCGCCGCGTGTGACCGTCGAACTGATCCAGAATACGCTAGCCGGCGGCTGGATGATCGTAATGGCGCAGCGACTCGTGAACATCGACGGGGAATTTCTCGGCGTGGTCAGCCGGTCCCTGACGCCCTCCTACATCGAGCACTTCCTCGCCTCGGTTTCGCTCGGAGGAGATTCCGCCATCTCCATTCACCACCGGAACGGCGTGCTGATGGCGCGCTATCCGCACGCCGACGACAAGATCGGCCATAATGTACGCGCGGGCGCGATCGAGCGGGCCAGGCTGTTCGAAGCGAACATCAACGCTCAACTGACGAGTCCGATCGACGGACGCGACCGCCTGGTATCGTCGCATGCACTCAGAGGCTTGCCGATCGTCGTGGTCACCGCCACGACCACGGACGAAGCACTGGCTGCCTGGCGCAAGCAGACACGGCTGCTGATCGGCGCCGCCGCCGTTTCGGCTCTGGTCGTCGCGGTGATCCTGCTGCTGATCGTCCGTCAGGTCAGCAAGCAGCACGAGGCGACGCAGGTAAAGCTGGCGGTGGACAAGCAGCGGCTGAACACCGCGATCAACAACATGTCCCAGGGCCTGTTGCTGTTCGACGCGCAGGCCCGGCTGGTGGTCTGCAATCAGCGCTATATCGAGATGTACGGGCTGTCGCCGGAGATCGTGAAGCCGGGCTGCAGCTTCCGCGACATCGTCGCCCATCGCCAATCGGTCGGGTCCTTCAAGGGCGACGTCGACGAATATTGCAGCCGCATCATTCAGGCGGTGATGGTGGAAAAGACCACCGCGAAGCACGGCTCGGACGATCGCTCGATCCAGATCTCCAGCGTGCCGGTGCCGGGCGGCGGCTGGGTCTCGACCCACGAGGATATCACCGAGCGGATCCGCGACAGCGAGCGGATTGCCTATCTGGCGCATTACGACAGTCTGACGGATCTGCCGAACCGCAGCCTGTTCCGGCAGCGGCTCGAGCTCGAGCTGCAACGCAGCCAGCGCGGCGGCACCTTCGCGCTGCTGTATATCGATATCGACGAGTTCAAGAGTATCAACGATACGCTGGGGCACCCGGTCGGCGACGACCTGCTGAAGCAGGTGGCGATCCGGCTGCGCGGTTGCGTCGATGCCGGTGACTTCGTGGCCCGGCTCGGTGGCGACGAATTCGCGATCATTGCCGCCAATGCCGGCGACAGCAATCGCGCAACGGTGCTGGCCGAGCAGATCCACCGGGCGATCCGGGCTCCGTATCAGTGCCTCGGCCATCATCTGTCGACCGACGCCTCGATCGGGATCGCGATCGCGCCCGGCGATGGCGCCGACATCGACCAGCTCATCAAGAACGCCGACCTCGCGATGTACGGCGCCAAGGCCGGCGGCCGGCGCACCTTCCGGTTCTTCGAGCCCGAAATGGACGCCGTCGCGCGTTCCCGGCGTGAACTCGAATTCGATCTGCGTCACGCCATCTCGAGCGGCGGCTTCGAGATCCACTACCAGCCGGTGATCGATCTGCGCACCGACGCCATCACCGGTTGCGAGGCGCTGCTGCGCTGGCGGCATCCGACACGCGGCCTGATCTCACCGGCCGAATTCATTCCGATCGCCGAAGATACCGGCCTGATCAACGAGATCGGCGGCTGGACCCTGGCGGCGGCCTGCGCCGAGGCAGCGCAGTGGGACGACGACATCACGCTTGCGGTCAACATCTCACCGGTGCAGTTCAGGCAACAGACGCTGGCGCTGCTGGTCGCCTCGATGCTCGGATCGACCGGGCTGCCGGCACGGCGTCTCGAACTCGAAGTCACCGAAGCGGTGCTGATACACGACGACGATGCGGCGCTGACCACTCTGAATCAGCTCCGCACTCTTGGCGTCCGGATCTCGCTGGATGATTTCGGGACCGGCTATTCGTCGCTGAGCTATCTGCAGCGATTCCCGTTCGACAAGATCAAGATCGACCGCACCTTCGTCGACAGCGTCGATCGGACCGACACATCGAAGGCAATCATCGAAGCCGTCGTCAACATCGCGGCGTCGCGCAGCATGACGACGACCGCAGAAGGCGTCGAGACTGAGCCTCAGCGCGACATCCTGCGCGCGCTCGGCTGCACGCAGATGCAAGGCTGGCTGTTCAGCCCGGCCGTTCCGGCGCGCAAGTTCCGGGCCCTGCTCGACGAACATCGCAACACCCGGGCCGCCTGACGCTCGTCTGCGGTTCGGCCGGATCACCCTGGTCTTTATGCCGGCTTTATGCCCGCACGGGCATTTCCGCATCGCTTCCTTACGGGCCGGGGCCTAGCTGCATCGGAGCCATCATCAGGAGGCTTCGATGCTCGACTTTCTCATGCTCCTCGCCGGCTTCGGCCTGTTCGCCGTCACCATAGGCTACGCCTATGCGTGCGAACGGATTTGAGGAGCGCCCCATGACGTTCGACTACCTGTTCGCCGCGTCGGTCAGCGCCCTGCTGCTGATCTACCTGGTTTATGCGCTGCTGCGCCCCGAGCGGTTCTAGGAGCATCGCGATGACCCTCATCGGTTGGACCCAGATCTTGCTGTTCTGCGCGATCATCGTCGCGCTGACGCCGCTGTTCGGCGCCTATCTCACCCGCGTCTTCAACGGCCAGACCACGCCGCTGTCATTCGCATTTCGGCCGGTCGAGGCCGGCCTTTACCGGCTCTGCGGCGTCGATCCGCAGCGCGAGCAGCATTGGCTGACCTACACGGTCGCGATGCTGCTGTTTCACGCCGCCGGCTTCCTGCTGCTGTACGGCCTGCTGCGACTGCAGAGCCTGCTGCCGCTCAACCCTGCGGACCAGTCCGCGGTGGCGCCGGATCTCACCTTCAACACCGTGGTGTCGTTTCTCACCAACACCAACTGGCAGAACTACGGCGGCGAGACAACGATGTCGTATCTGTCGCAGATGCTCGGCCTGACGGTGCAGAACTTCCTGTCGGCAGCGACCGGCATCGTGCTGGCCGTCGCGCTGATCCGCGGCTTCGCCCGCGCCTCGGCCAAGACTGTCGGCAATTTCTGGGTCGACGTCACCCGCTGCACGCTCTACGTGCTGCTGCCGATCAGCGTGATCTTCACGTTGTTCCTGGTCTGGCAGGGCATCCCGCAGACGCTCGGCGCTTACGTGGACGCCACTACGCTCGAAGGCGGCAAGCAGACGCTGGCGGTCGGCCCGGTGGCCTCGCAGGTCGCCATCAAGATGCTCGGCACCAATGGCGGCGGCTTCTTCAACGCCAATGCGGCCCATCCGTTCGAGAACCCGACCGCGCTGTCGAATTTCGTGCAGATGCTGTCGATCTTCCTGCTCGGCGCGGCGCTCACCAACGTTTTCGGCCGCATGGTGGGCGACCAGCGCCAGGGCTGGGCGATCCTCGCCGCGATGGGCGCGCTTTTCATCGCCGGCGTCGCGGTCTGCTACTGGGCCGAAGCCAACGGCACGCAGATCCTGCAGTCGCTCGGCCTGGCCGGCGGCAACATGGAAGGCAAGGAAGTCCGTTTCGGCATCGTCGCCTCGGCACTGTTCGCCGTGGTCACCACCGCGGCGTCCTGCGGCGCCGTCAACGCCATGCACGACTCCTTCACCGCACTCGGCGGCATGATCCCGATCATCAACATGGAGCTCGGCGAGATCGTGATCGGCGGCGTCGGCGCCGGCCTCTACGGCATGCTGCTGTTCGTCATCGTCACCATCTTCCTCGCCGGACTGATGGTCGGCCGCACGCCCGAATATGTCGGCAAGAAGATCGAGGCCCGCGAGGTCAAGATGGCGATGCTGGCGATCCTGGTGCTGCCGCTCTTCATGCTCGGCTTCACGGCGATTGCCGTGGTGTATCCGCCGGCCGTGGCATCGATGGCCAATGCCGGTCCGCACGGCTTCTCGGAAGTGCTGTACGCCTTCACCTCACAGGCCGCCAACAACGGCTCGGCGTTCGGCGGCCTCACCGGCAACACGCCGTTCTACAACCTCACCGGCGCGATGACGATGTTCTTCGGTCGTTTCTGGATGATCGTGCCAGCCATGGCGATCGCCGGTTCGCTCGCCGGCAAGAAGAAGGTCGCCGCCACCTCCGGCACCTTCCCGACCAACGGTCCGCTGTTCGTCGGCCTGCTCGTCGGCGTCATCGTCATCGTCGGCGGTCTCACCTTCTTCCCCGCACTCGCTGTCGGCCCGATCGTCGAGCATCTCGCGATGCTGAACGGCGCCGCGTACTAATCCGGAGTTCCACCCATGCAAGCCTCGAAAGTAAGCAAGCGGAGCAAGGCGTCGACCATGCTCGATCCGGCGGTGCTGCTGCCCGCGATCGGCCAGGCCTTCGTCAAGCTCGATCCGCGCACGCTGATCAAGAACCCGGTGATGTTCGTGCTCGAGATCGTCACCGCGCTCACCACCGTGCTGCTGATCCGCGACCTCGTCATCGGTCAGGGTGACATCGGCTTCGAACTGCAGATCACCATCTGGCTGTGGTTCACGGTGCTGTTCGCCAATTTCGCCGAAGCCGTCGCCGAAGGCCGCGGCAAGGCGCAGGCCGACACGCTGCGCGCCACCCGCGCCTCGACGGTCGCCAAGCGACTGCTGATGGAGGGCAACCACGAACTGTACGAAGGCGTCGCCGCCGAGCATCTCCAGGTCGGCGATTTGGTGCTGTGCGAAGCGGGCGACACCATCCCGGGTGACGGCGAAGTGATCGAAGGCATCGCCTCGGTCAACGAAGCGGCCGTCACCGGCGAATCCGCCCCGGTGATCCGCGAATCCGGCGGTGACCGCTCGGCTGTGACCGGCGGCACCACGGTGATCTCGGACCGGATCATCGTGAAGATCACCTCGGCGGTCGGTTCGTCGTTTCTCGACCGCATGATCAAACTGGTGGAAGGCGCCGAGCGACAGAAGACGCCGAACGAAATCGCGCTCAACATCTTGCTGGTCGGCCTCACCATCATCTTCGTGTTCGCCACCGTGACGATCCCGAGCTTCGCCACCTACGCCGGCGGCTCGATCTCGGTGATCGTGCTGGTGGCGCTGTTCGTGACGCTGATCCCGACCACGATCGGTGCGCTGCTCTCCGCGATCGGCATCGCCGGCATGGACCGGCTTGTCCGCTTCAACGTGCTGGCGATGTCCGGCCGCGCGGTCGAAGCCGCCGGCGACATCGACACGCTGCTGCTGGACAAAACCGGCACCATCACGTTCGGCAACCGTCTGGCCTCGGAGATCATCCCGGTGCCCGGCGTCAGCGACGCCGAGGCGGCGCAGGCCGCACTGCTCGCCAGCGAAGCCGATGAGACCGCCGAAGGCCGTTCGATCGTGGCGCTGGCGCGCGAGAAGTATGCTGTGTCGGGCGAAGCAGTCCCGGCCGGTGCGCAGTTCATCGCCTTTTCGGCGACGACGCGGCTGTCCGGCGTGGATATTGGTTCCCGCAAGCTGCGCAAGGGCGCGGTCGACTCGATTCTGAAGTTCGTCCGCGATGCCTCCGGCGCCGACGTCGCCGAACCGTCGGCGTTCCGCGCCGCGGTCGACCGCATCGCCCGCTCCGGCGGCACGCCGCTCGGCCTCGCCGAGGGCGGCCGGCTGCTCGGCGTCATCCACCTCAAGGACGTGGTGAAGCCGGATGTCAAGGAGCGCTTCGCGGCGCTGCGGCGGATGGGCATCAAGACGGTGATGATCACCGGCGACAATCCGGTGACCGCCGCCTCGATCGCCTCGGAGGCGGGCGTCGACGACTTCATCGCCCAGGCCACTCCCGAGGACAAGCTGCGCTATATCCGCACCGAGCAGGCCAACGGCCGGCTGATCGCGATGTGCGGCGACGGCACCAACGACGCCCCGGCGCTCGCGCAGGCCGACGTCGGCGTCGCGATGCAGAGCGGCACGCAGGCGGCGCGCGAGGCCGGCAACATGGTCGACCTCGACAGCGATCCGACCAAGCTGATCGAGGTGGTCGGCATCGGCAAGCAACTGCTGATGACCCGCGGCGCGCTGACCACGTTCTCGATCGCCAACGACGTCGCCAAGTACTTCGCCATCATCCCGGCGATGTTCGTGGCGTTCTATCCGCAGCTCGGCGCACTCAACGTCATGGGCCTGTCGACGCCGCAAAGCGCGATCCTGTCCGCGATCATCTTCAACGCGCTGATCATCATCGCGCTGATCCCGCTGGCGCTGAAGGGCGTGACCTATCGCCCGGTCGGCGCGGCCGCGCTGCTGCGGCGCAATCTGCTGATCTACGGCCTCGGCGGCCTGGTGCTGCCCTTCGTCGGAATCAAGGTCATCGATCTTGCGGTGACCGCTCTCCATCTCGCCTGAAAGGTGACGTCATGTTGAAAGAAATCCGCCCGGCGATCGTGTCCTTCGCGGCCCTTGCCTGCCTCACCGGCCTGATCTATCCGCTGGCGATGACCGGTCTCGCCCAGTTATTGCTGCCGAGCCAGGCCAATGGCAGCCTGATCGAGAAGGACGGCCAGGTGATCGGCTCCGCCCTGATCGGCCAGTCGTTCACCGCGCCGAACTACTTCCACGGCCGGCCCTCGGCCACCACGGCGCCCGATCCGCAGGACGCCACCAAGACCGTGCCGGCGCCCTACAACGCCGCCAACTCGATGGGCTCCAATCTCGGCCCGACCAGCAAGGCGCTGGCGGACCGGCTCAAGGACGACGTCGCGGCGCTCGAAAAGGAAAATCCGGCCCAGCCGGTACCGGTCGATCTGGTCACCACCTCGGCCAGCGGCCTCGACCCGGACATCTCGCCGGAGGCGGCGCTGTTCCAGGTGCCGCGTATCGCCAAGGCCCGCAACCTGCCGGAAGCCCAGCTGCGGGCGCTGGTCGACAAACAGACCGACGGCCGCAACCTCGGCGTGCTCGGCGAACCGCGCGTCAACGTACTGAAATTAAACCTCGCTCTGGATAGACTGCGGGCTCCGAAGCAGCCGGGTTCCTGATTTGTCGACCTCGACCGTCACCGCACGCGCCTCGCCCGACGCCCTGCTGGCCCTCGCCAGCAAGGAAGGGCGCGGCCGGCTCAAGATCTTCGTCGGCGCCGCTCCCGGCGTCGGCAAGACCTTTGCGATGCTCGCCGCCGCGCGAAGCGAGCAGAGCGGCGGCCGCGACGTGGTGGCGGGTCTGATCGAGACCCACGGCCGGCTCGAGACCGAGCAGTTGCTGCAGGGCCTCGAACTGCTGCCGCGCCGCCCGATCGTCTATCGCAACCGGGTGATGCGCGAATTCGACCTCGACGGCGCGCTGGCTCGCAAGCCGAGCCTGCTGCTGGTCGACGAATACGCGCATACGAATGTTCCGGGCAGCCGCCATCCAAAGCGCTGGCAGGACATCGACGAACTGCTCGCCGCCGGCATCGACGTCTGGACCACGCTGAACATCCAGCACCTCGAAAGCCTCAACGACGTCGTGCTGAAGATCAGCAAGGTGCGGGTGCGCGAAACCGTGCCCGACAAGGCGTTCGACCGCGCCGACGAGATCGTGCTGGTCGACCTGCCGCCCGACGAGCTGCTGAAGCGGCTCGCCCAGGGCAAGGTCTATGTGCAGGACACCGCCGCGCGTGCGGTGGAGAGCTTCTTCAAGCCGCAGAACCTCACCGCGCTGCGCGAGCTGGCGATGCG
Source organism: Rhodopseudomonas telluris (assembly GCF_042432815.1). Lineage (NCBI taxonomy): Bacteria > Pseudomonadati > Pseudomonadota > Alphaproteobacteria > Hyphomicrobiales > Nitrobacteraceae > Rhodopseudomonas > Rhodopseudomonas telluris. Next base: position 135,736 of record NZ_JBHLWM010000001.1, on the reverse strand, counting down.
CCGCGCCGCCGAACGGGTCGACGCCGCGCTGGTCGAGCGGATGCAGGCCCACGCCATCGAAGGGCCATGGGCGGCGGGCGAACGCATTCTCGCTTGCGTCGGACCCGACAGTGGCTCACCGGGCGTGGTGCGCACCGCCAAGCGGCTCGCCGACCTGATGGATGCGCCGTGGATCGCCGTGACGGTGGAGCGCTCCGGCGTCAATCCGGACACCGCCGCCCGCAAGCAGATCGACGAGGCGTTGAAGCTGGCCGAGAGCCTCGGCGCCGAGATTCACACGCTGACGGGCGCCGACATTCCTGACGAACTGCTGCGCTTCGCGCGGTTCGAGAACGTCACCCAGATCGTGATCGGCCGGCCACGCGACACCACATGGCGGCGGATGCTGTCGCGCTCGCTGCCGCTGCAGCTGATGCGGCGCTCCAACGACATCGCCATTCACCTCGTCCCGCCGCACGCCGAGACCGGCGAACGCCCGCCGCGGTCGCTCGCGGCGCGGTTCGAAGCCTCGACCCCGGCCCATTTCCTCTATGCGGCCGTCGCGGTCGCCGGCGCGGTGCTGGTCGGCAAGGGCGTTGGGCAAATCATTCCGGCCGCCAATCTGTCCGTCGTGTTCCTGATGGCGGTGCTGTTCAGCGCCGTGAAGTCCGGGGTGTGGCCGGCGATCTTCGCCTCGGTGCTGTCGTTCCTGGCCTACAATTTCTTCTTCATCGCCCCGCTCTACACCTTCACCATCGCCGAACCCTACGAACTGCTGGCGCTGCTGGTGTATCTGGTGGTCGCCTTCGTGGCCGCGACGCTCGCCGGCCGGCTGCGCGAGCAGGCGCGGATTTCGGCCGGCCGCGTCCGCGCGATGCGGCGGCTGTACGAATTCACCCGGCGGCTGTCGGGCCTCGCCACCAGCGACGACATAGCCGAGGGCGCCGCGAGCGAGATCCACGCCAGCCTCGGCCGCCCGGTGATGGTGCTGCTGCCGCGCGGCGACGATCTGGCGCTGGCCGCCGCCTGGCCGCCGGAAGATGCGCTGGACGAAGCGGAGATGACCGCGGCGCGCTGGGCTTTCACCCACAACGAGCCGGCCGGCTTCGAAACCGGCACGCTGCCGATCGTACCGTGGCGCTTCGTCCCCGCCCGCACCGGCACCACGACCTACGGGGTGATCGGCGTGAGGCAGCAGCAGGGCAGTGCCGCACTGGACGCCGAGGCGCAGGCGCTGCTCGATACGCTGACCGAGCAGACCGCGGCGGCCCTGGAGCGCGCGGCACTGACCCGCGACATGGTCAGCGCCCGCACCGCTACCGAGACCGAGCGGGTGCGCAACACGCTGCTCGCCTCGATCTCGCACGATTTCCGTACCCCGCTGTCGTCGATCCTCGGCTCGGCCACGAGCCTGTCGACCTATGGCGACAAGCTCGACGAGGCCGCGACGCGGGACCTGCTCGCGAATATCCGCGAGGAAGCCGAAGGCCTCGACGAGATGGTGCGCAACCTGTTGTCGATCACCCGGATCGAATCCGGCGCGCTCGAACTGCGGCGCGACTGGGTCGATCTGCGCGAGATCGCCGCCCGCGTGATCGAGGCGACACGGCGACGCGGCGCCGCACAGCGGCTCGAACTCGACTGGCCCACCGACATTCCGCTGGTGCAGGCGGACGCCGCGCTGGTCGAGCAGGCGCTCGGCAACATCGTCGCCAACGCGGTGGCGCACACGCCGCCGACCTCGCACATCGTCGTCGATGCCGAGGCGAGCGACTTCGCGGTGCGGCTGCGCATCACCGACGACGGCCCGGGCATTGCCGCGGCCGACCTGCCGCATATCTTCGAACGTTTCGTGCGCAGCTCGGGCGACACTTCGCCGTCGTCCGATCGCGGCCAGGGCGTCGGATTGGGGCTCGCCATCACCAAGGGAATCATGGAAGCGCATGGCGGCGCGGTGTCGGCAGTCAGCCCGGTGGCGGATCAGCACGGCACGCGCTTCGTGCTCACCTTCATGCGGGACAGGACACAGGAGACGCCCGAGCCATGAGCGTCAAATCGCGCGTACTGGTCGTCGACGACGAACCGGCGATCCTGCGCTTCCTGAAGCCGGCGCTGGAAGCCAACGGCTACGATGTGGCGCATGCCGCGACCGTCGCCGAGGCGATCAAGCGGATCGCCGCGGATGCGCCCGACATCGTGCTGCTCGACCTCGGCCTCGCCGACGGCGACGGCAAGGAGGTGATCCGGCAGGTGCGCGCCTGGTCGGACCTGCCGATCCTGGTGCTGTCGGCGCGCGAGCGCGAGGCCGAGAAGATCGAGTCGCTCGATCTCGGCGCCGACGACTACGTCAACAAGCCGTTCAACACCGGCGAGCTGATGGCGCGGATGCGCGCCGCGCTGCGCCACCGGATGCAGCGCAAGGCCGAACCGGTGACGCTGTCGGTCGGCGGCATCGAGATCGACGTGCTGCGTCATCGCGTCACCCGCGACGGCACGGAGATCAAGCTGACGCCGAAGGAGTTCGAACTGCTCGCCTTCCTGGTGCGCCATGCCGGACGCGTCGTCACCCACCGCCAGATTCTCGCCGCGGTGTGGGGCCCGGCGCACACCTCCGACACGCAATATCTGCGCGTGTATATCGGCCAGCTGCGCCAGAAGATCGAAGCGCGCGCCGACGCGCCGCAGATCATCCTCACCGAGCCCGGCATCGGCTATCGGATCGGCGAGGCCGGCTGACGCCGCACGCAGACCCGCATGCCGTGCGCGAGGATTGTCGTGGCGTGACGGCGTGTGGTTTGATGCGGCGCGCCGCGCGTCCGCGCAGGCGATCTCCCACGCACGCAGCGAGAGCACAGTCCGACATGGCCGACCAGTTCAGCAATCTGCAGCAGATCCGCAAGCGCGCGGTCGTCTCCAAGGGCGGCATCGTCGCAGCGCAATCGCGCCGTGCGGCGGAGGTGGGAGCGCAGGTGCTGGCGGCGGGCGGCGACTGCATCGACGCGGTGATCGCCACCACCTTTGCGCTCGGCGTGCTGGAGCCGTGGATGAGCGGCATCGGCGGCGGCGGCGCGATGGTGCTGTACCGCGCCCGCGACGACAAATACGAAGTGATCGACTACGGCATGTGCACGCCCGGCAGCCTGCGCACCGCGGACTATCCGCTGACCGGCGCCGGCGCGGCATCCGATCTGTTTCCCTGGCCGCGCGTCAAGGACGACCGCAATCTGCACGGCCCCGGCTCGGTCGCCGTGCCGGGTGTCGTTGCCGGCATGGAAGAAGCGCATCGCCGCCACGCGCGGATGCCCTGGAAAGAGCTGGTTGCGCCGAGCATCAGGCTGGCCGGAGAAGGCCTCGCGGTCGACTGGTGGACCACGCTGATGATCGGCAGCGCCGCGGCGGATCTGCGCCGCTACGCGGCGAGCACCGCCTCGTATTTGCTCGACGGCCTGCCGCCGCAGGCGCCGTGGGGCATCCAGTCCGAAACGCGTATGTCGCAAGAACGGCTCAAGGCGACGATGGCGCAGCTCGCCGCGAAAGGTCCGCGCGATTTCTATGAGGGCGATCTGGCTCACAGCATCGCGGCCGACATGGCCGCAGCCGGCGGCTCGCTGACGGTCGACGATCTTGCAGCATTCCGCGCGCATGTGCGCGAGCCGTTGCGGATTCCGTATCGCGGCGGCGCCGTCTATGCGACTCCCGAACTGACTGCCGGCCCCACCCTCGCCCACACGCTGCGCGTACTGACACAGGAGCTGCAGCCGCAGGGCGGCGATCCCGGCACCGAGGCCTATGCCGCCTATGCGCGCGCGCTGCAATCGGCTTACGCAGAGCGGCTGTCCGACATGGGCGATGCCGACGGCCGACGCGCGCTCGGCGCCGAGCATCTGGCGCCGGCCTGCACCACGCATTTCTCGATCGTCGATCGCGACGGCAACATGGCAGCCGTGACGCAGACGCTGCTGTCCAGCTTCGGCTCGAAATTCGAAACGCCGCAGACCGGCATCATGATGAACAACGGCATCATGTGGTTCGACCCCGAGCCGAACCGGCCCAACTCACTCGCCCCCGGCAAACGCTGCCTGACGAACTACACGCCAGTGGTGGCGCAGGCGGCGGACGGTCGCCGCTTCGCGCTCGGCGCGTCCGGTGGGCGGCGCATCCTGCCGGCGGTCGCACAGATCCTGTCGTTCGTGATGGACTACGGCATGGATCTCGATGCAGCGATTCATCAGCCGCGGATCGACGCCAGCGAGGGCGCGGTCGTGATCGGCGACGTGCGCCTTCCAAATGCGACGCGCACGGCGCTGGCGCAGCGCTTCACCTATGAGGAGGCGCGCGTGCAGACGGTGCCGATGAAGTTCGCCTGCCCCAGCGTCGTGCTGCGCGAAAGGGACAGCAATTCCGGGGTGACCGAAATTGCTCAGCCATGGGGCGACGCCGTCGCCGAAAACTGAGCGACCGCAAGTCAGAACAAGTTTCGCGCAGTTACCACGTACAACTACGTGGGCACCTGCGCGAACTACGAAGTCGTACACACCATAGAGATGAAGACCGATGTAATCATCGCGATCTAGTTGGTGGCGATCCTGTCGCGGACGTTTTACAAGCTTCGACTAAACAGGTTTCCGCCCGGCCGCGCACTCGGCCTCACCCTGTGAACGACCGCGATGCCCGAAACCTGCCGTGAGCACAAGCTGGCGACCCCATGCCCCACTTGCTCGGGCCGGATGCTGTTGATCGGCTCGCTGCCGAACCTGCCGCCGCGCAGGCGCGTCTCCGTATTCCGCTGCGAGAACTGCGATTACGTGATCGCTCAGGAAGACGCGAGCGCCAGCGCCTTCTCCGCATCGTTGCTGCGCGCGTCGGCCAACCAGGGGCCGTGAGGCTCCGCGCGCCACGGACCGTGCACTTCCTCGGACGGCAGGAAAAAATCCGGACCGGATGCCGATGCAAGCGGTGTCTTCGTGCTTCGTGACAGCTCACTGTTTTTCAGGAACGCGGACAGCGCCCTGAATTTTTCCGGCTTGAACGATGTCAGTTCGTCGAGCTGCGCGATGGCGTGCTCGCGCCCCTCCGGATCGGCGATCGAAACCCTCCAGCCTTCGCTTTCCCACACGCGCGCTTTGGCGAGCGCGATCAGTGCGCTGCTGCGCACGCTCTGCATCTTCTCGTCGTTGCGGATGGCCGTGACGGTGTAAGGCAAACGTCGATTCCTTGTCGTTGTCGCCGCCGGAGACTGGCCGAGGCCTTTGGCCGCAATTCGCCACCACGATGGCGAATTTGCGTTCTCGATTTCCACAAGGTGGGATGATTGCAGCTCGCCACTCGCAGCTGCGGGCGCGTGGCGACGTCCGCGGCGGTCAGCTCACGCCGGTGGGACCATCGAGCAGATGGCGGACGCGGCGAATCAGATCCGTGCGGCGATAGGGCTTGTTGATGATGTCGAATTCTTCCGACGAGGCGTCGTGCTGTTCCAGCACGGCCTCCGAGTAGCCCGTCGTCAGCAGCACCTTGAGTTTGGGCTGACGCTTGCGCGCCTCGCGCGCCAACACGGCGCCGTTCATGCTGCCCGGCATCACCAGGTCGGTGAAGAGCAGATCGAACCGCGTTTCGGCGTCGAGCAGTTCGAGAGCCTCGCGCGCATTGCTGGCCATCTCGGTGCTATAGCCGAAATCCTCCAGAATGGAGCGCGCCAGCTCGGCGACCTCGGGCCGATCCTCCACCACCAGAATGCGCTCGCTGCCGGCGCGATCCATCGCCATCGGGGCGCGGATCGACGGCTTGGGCAGATCCTGTGTCGTCGCTGGGAACAGCAGCTGCACGGTCGTGCCATGACCGATTTCACTATAGATATGCGTGCTGCCGCCGGACTGGCGCGTGAATCCGTACACCATGGCGAGGCCGAGGCCGGTGCCCTTGCCTTCCTCCTTGGTGGTGAAGAACGGCTCGGTGACACGCTTGAGGATGTCGGGCGCAATGCCGTTGCCGGTGTCGGTCACCTTGAGCGCCACATAGCGGCCGCCCCGTGGCACACCGAATTGCAACGTGTCCTCTTCGGCAATCTCCTTGTTCTCGGTACGGATCGTCAGCGTGCCGCCGTTCGGCATGGCGTCGCGCGCATTCACGAACAGATTGAGCAGCGCGACCTCGGCCTGGGTCTGATCGATGCGGCTGTTCCAGAGGTCGCTCTGCGTCTTCACCTGCACGTCGACGTTTTCGCCGAACGTCCGGCGCGCGAGTTGCACCAGCGTCTCGATCATGTTGTTCAGATTGATCGGCCGGCTGTCGAGCCGCTGCTTGCGGGCAAACGACAACAATTGCTGCGTCAGCGTCGCCGCGCGGGTCGCCGCCGAACGGATATTCTCCACCGCGCGCTGATGCCGCGGCGCCATCGAGTCGGCGGCCGACTGCAGCGTGTCCGCGTAGCCAATGATCACCTGCAGCAAATTGTTGAAGTCATGGGCGATGCCGCCGGTGAGCTGGCCGATCGCCTCCATCTTCTGCGCCTGCACCAGCGAGGTCTCGGCATCGCGGCGGCGCGAGACGTCGAGCTGCGAGCCGAAGAAGTAAACCAACTCGCCCTCCCGGTTGTACACCGGGCTGACGAACAGCGCGTTCCAGAATGCGGCGCCGTTCTTGCGATAGTTGAGGATCTCGACCGCGATGTCGCGACGATTGGCGATCGCGTCGCGCACCATGTCCACGGTGTCCCGATCGGTCTCCGGTCCCTGCAGGAATCGGCAATTGCTGCCGACGATCTCGGACAGTTCGTAGCCCGTCATCTCCAGGAAGGCGCGATTGCCGAAGATGATCGGATTGTCGGGCTGCCGCGGGTCGGTCACGATCATCGGCATCCGCGTGGTCTCGACCGCCGCGAAAAAGATGTCGTGATTCTGATGACTGAGATCGATGGCATCACCGCGATCGACAACGGCGCGTTCGCGGTGAGGCTTATCGTCGGACATTCAGTGGGGGCTCCTTAGCGGCGGCACGGGATCGGTAATGCTGCAGAGACAGTTCCGTTCCGGTCGCCGGGTTCCGCACGACCGCGCCCCGCTGCAAAACCGCTCAAATATCCAATAAACGCATGGTTCGCTGCAAAAACGAATCATCGTTCGCGTCGGCCGCAAGATCGTGGACGGCGCCATCCCGACTCAGCGACAGTCGCCGCCACGTCTTCGTCTGGGAGAAATGCCCCATGTCGCCGGTCTCACTGGTTCTGAACATCTTCTGGATCGCCCTCGGCGGCTTCTGGATGGCGGCGGGCTGGGTGCTCGCCGCGGTGATCATGGCGATCACGATCATCGGACTGCCCTGGGCGCGGGCATCGTTCAGCATTGCGGCCTATACGCTGTTCCCGTTCGGCTACATGGCTGTGCCGCGCGACATGGTCACCGGACGCGACGACGTCGGCACCGGTCCGCTGGGCCTGCTCGGCAACATCATCTGGTTCGTGTTCGCCGGCTGGTGGCTGGCGCTCGGTCATCTGGTTACGGCCGTCCTGCTCGCCGTCACCATCATCGGCATCCCGTTCGCCTGGGCCCACATCAAACTCGCCGGCATCGCGCTGTGGCCGATCGGCAAGGCCATCGTCCCGGCGGAGTGAAGGGCTGCCGGCAGAACTGGCGCCGACGATGACCCAATCTTTGGGCGGCAGTTTTTGGCTCTCTAAGGACAGGCGGACGCCGTATGTCCTCCAGCCTGTCGGCCACTGCGAACGTATCGCCCCACCCGTCTCACCCGTTGCCGACCCGCCGCCAATCGGCTACAGGAACGGGACACGCACCCGTAGCTCAGCTGGATAGAGCGTTGCCCTCCGAAGGCAAAGGTCACACGTTCGAATCGTGTCGGGTGCGCCATTTCGGTTAAAGCCGGGCACTCCAAAACCTGCCGGTTTCGCGCTTGATGCGGCGATAAGCGTGCGCAGGACCATGCTTTTTGACCCCATGGTGCGAAGCTCTTTCGCGTCCACTTCGACCCGTTGGGCCAGCGCACGGAGGTGGGCGCGGCGGTAGCCGCCGCCTCGGTCCGCATCTGTCTGCGGGTCTGGCTGGCGAACGTCTTGAGCGTCGCGGTGCGATGCTGGGTCCGGCTCGATCGACCGCTCCGTCGGCCCGGCCTGTGTCGGCGCGCGCCTGATAGCGAACCGCCTTCAGCTCGGTCACGCGCTCTTTGAGCATCGGATTCGAGACGTCAGCGACTCCGTTTCGATGGCGTCGGCTGAGATCCGCGACCAGCTCTGGGCCGGTAATGTGCGGCATAGTCAATGTGGACCCGAGGACGGACGAGGCAGAGCCGACGCGAATGCCCTCCCGGAGCAACCAGGACATCAGCACGCGCAGGTGTTGAGCTACTCGGCATGATAGTCCAGCTTTGTTGCGCCTGAGATAATCGGTCTCGCTTCAGCTCATCCCAGAACTGTGTTCTCTCGGCGATGGTCTCGCTGGTCGCTTCATCCGTCCGTCAGCAAGAGGTACACGCACCCCGCCGCAATCGGCATACAGGCGACGAGAATCATGAGCCAGAAGCCGGGTTCGAGCAAGAAGCCGTAGTCGTCATCCTCGCAAGCGGTCGCGCGGGCGCCGCTGGTGCCGCGCCAGCTTTGATCGGCCACAAAGAGCGACTGCCGCGGTTCCGCTGCGGCAGCCACCCCGCGCGTCGTCCGTTCTCTGGAGCGGCATCGCGGAGAATGCGGAAGCGCGTGCATGTTAGTTGCCCTTGTTAGTTGCCTTGCCGAAACTGCGCGTGAGCAGTTTTGCAGTTTCGGCCGATGCAGGAACGCGATGCCAGACTTGGGTCTGACCGAACGTCTCAATCGCGAGATAGCCGCGCACGGAGAGACTCTTGCCGTCGCCGCTCAGATCCATACGCGCGCGGTACTCGGCACCATCACGCGGATTGAGAATGCGGCCGCCTTCGTATGCGAGCCCCTTTCGCTGCATGCCCTTGATGAAGACGAGTCCTAGCACCGGAGCGTTCTTCTGGTCTCCCTCGCATCTGATGCAACGTTCGGCCGCCGGCTCCTCTCCGGCGTCCGGAAACATCTTCACGATTTGGCCTTCATAGACGCCGTTCTGCTCCGCAATCCGAAACCAGCCCTGCGGTCGGCCGGAATGGTCGGCCAGTTCCCAGATGCCGTCAGCGGTCAGCTCGGCGCCCTTCGATTCAGACATGTAGGTGGATGCGGAGAGGACAATCAGCATCGTGAGAATCTGCCTCGGGGTGCTGAGCAGGATGGCGGCAAGAAATCGTTTCACTGGGTTACTGTTCCCTGGTCGGTGCGGGGGGAATGGTGCTTGGCTCCCTTGTCTGTCCAGCCCGGCGGCAGGCCGATGCCGTCTCCGATCAGGCCGACGAGGCCCGGCAATCTTCCGAAGGCTTCGCAGGCTGGATATTTGGGTGCCTCGCCGAGGGCAGCCATCAGCGCGTTGGCCGACGGAGCTGAAGGGAGGCCGCCGAACGGCGTCTTCCCGATCACGAGCATCTTGCTGAAATCGTCACCGAACGATGCCGCGAGACCGTAGGCATCGCCTTCCTCGGCCACCCGACCCGGATCGAGCGCTGTAGCGCCGCGCCCCCAGATCATCGCGGCTTTTTGGTTGCCGCGATCGTCAGTCGCTTCGGCCTCAAGCGACAGGCTGCCTAGGCCGATCGGGATGCGAGGAATGGGGACTGGTACGCCAGGAAGAAGCACCGTCTTCGCCACGAACGCGCCTTTCGACAGGCCGACCGCAACGGCGTTCGTTGGTGTCACGTGGGTGATGACGGCGCGCACGGTGAGATCGGCCGGCTCCGCTGCGCTCACGACCCGAAAACGCTCACTCAAACCGTAACAGAGTGTCCTGTCGGCGGCATTCGTGACGAGGCTGCGCTGTATAGCCGTGAGCGGAGCGATGCCTTCGGGGTCTGGAAACGCCGTCGGGACAATCCGCACCGTCTTCGCTGCAAGTACGTCTTCCCGGCTCACCTTCAGGAGTGAGCGGGTCACGAGCCCGTCCGACGGCCTGAGATCGGCATAGTCGTGGAGCGATCCGGCACGGTTCAGGGGCGCGGTGGCACATCCCGACAGCAATCCCGACAGCACCACCGCCGTGCAACACGTGAAGTCGGCCGAACGGCGAGGGGACGGCGCGGGAGGGGCCATAAGGATGGTTTCCAGGGACGGTGAATAATTACACTAGGGTGTAATTTTAAAGTGCGGCCGTTTTGTGAAATTATCGCACTCAAGTGTAATTTTACTTCGGGCGCGATTGATGGGAAAAGGTGCTCATGAGAGACCTGCAGCCGAAACAGGACGTTTCCCAAAAGCCGGAGGGCCTTCGCGAGCGAAAGCGGCGAGAGACGTCGCAGCGCATCTCCGACGTCGCGCTCGAGCTGTTTCTGGACAAGGGCTTTGATGCGACGACGCTGGATGAGATCGCCGAGAACGCCGGCATCTCGCGCCGGACTTTCTTCTATTATTTCGCGAGCAAGGACGACATTCTCACCGCCTACCTGGGCCGCCGCACGGACGAACTGAGGGCGGCTGTGCTCCAGAGCGCATCGGCCGGCGAGCCCATCGATGTCGTTCGCAACGCATTGCTCACGCTCGCGTCCAAGTTTGGCGATCGCACAACGATCGCGACAGCTGGGCTGGTGTCGGGCAGCACGTTCTTGGGCATCCGCAGTCAGGGCCGGTATCTGACATTCGAGCAAGCTGTTGCCGACGCTCTGATCGAGATTTGGCCGAAGAAAGAGCGCCGCGACGGCTTGCGGTTGGTCGCCATGGTCTCGATCGGTGCCCTGCGGCTCGCCGTCGATGGCTGGCTCGAACACGGCGGCAAGCGTCCGCTCGCGAAGTACATCGAGGACGCCTTCAGGAATTTGAAGGCCGAGATCTAGGCTTCAAGAACAAAGCCAACTCGGACCGCGCGAATATGATCACCGCGGGATCGGAGTGGGCACCAACGCTACTAAGCCGCGTCACGCCTCGCGCGCGCACTTCCTCACCAAAGTCGCCTTCTGGCCCATTGGGCTATTCCCAGGGATCGACCGAAATGGCCAAAGCCGAGGGGTAACCGGCCCCGGAAGCGAGAGGATGCCGCCGATGAGGCGTAGCGCAAGACCGCAGCCCATCGCTCGTTATCCGGCCGGATCATCGCGTCGGCGGCCGCTGCGTGATAGCGCGACGACGGAGCATGGTGCCCAACTTCTTCGGCCGCGACGCGCCGTTCCGATCGTGCGCTCTGGCGACACGACGCTCCGGTTGCATTGCTGGCGGAAAGGCCAGCGGGCTACCCGGCGCTGTGTGCAGGGATCGCTGCGAAGCACGAGCAGCTCCGCGCTACGCCGCCCGGCTCTGGGCCTCATCGCCAATCAGGTGGACGCGATTCCGTCCCGCGGCCTTGGCCTGGTAGAGGGCGAAGTCGGCTTCTTCGAACAGGTCGGCGATACGCCGACGATGCGGCCGATTGATCAGCACCGCGCCGATCGAGGCGCTGACCTCGATGCGGCGCCCGTTCCAGAACAGGGGCCGGCTGAGCATCATGATGGTCTGCTGCAGCACGTCGGCGATCCGCGCCGGAGTCCTCGGTGACCGCAGGATGATGGCGAACTCGTCGCCGCCAAGCCGGCCGACCAGGCCGGCATTGTGGAAAGCCCGCCGCAGACGCTGCGCGACCTCGCACAGACAGGCGTCTCCGGCCAGATGGCCGAGCGTGTCGTTGAGCTCCTTGAAGCCATCGAGATCGATCAGGACGAGCGCCGATGCGAAGCCGTAGTTGAGGCTGTCGTCCACGACCTCGCGATAGCGAGCCTGGAAAATCGCCCGATTGGCAAGCCCGGTGAGCGGATCGGTTTCGGCCTGCTGCCGCAGGCGCTCGATCTCCTGCCGGTCGGCGGTGACATCCTGTTTGGCGCCGAAGATCCGCGCCGGCCGGCCGTTCTCCTGCACCGCGTTGATCGACAGACGCATCCAGCGCCTTTCGCCGCGCCAGGTGCGGATCTCGGCGTCGAGCGTGACCGGGCGACCGCTCCGGATCACTTCGGCGCGGGCAAGCTCCATGTTGCGCCGGGATTCCTCGATATAGAGATCGACGATGGCGGCGCGCCGCAGCGGGTTGCCCATCGGATAGCCGAAGATGTCGTAGACACCCGAGGTCCAACTCAGGCGCTCGGTTTCGACATCGCACTCCCAGACACCGATGCGTGCCGCAGTCAGGGCTTGATCATAGAGTCGTGCGCGTACCTCGTCCGACAAAACCGAGGCAGCAGGGTGTTCCCTCATCGTCGATCCGGCAGCGTTACACGACCTTATTCAAGCACCGTCCAGCCTAGGACCGCGACGTTAATGATCCCTCTATCCGCAGCTGCGTCGTCCCGGCGCAGGAGGCAGTCAGTCCTCGCTTATCGGCATCGATCAATGCCAGACTCGTGGACGAGTGGCAGGCGTCTCAGACCGCGCGCTCGAGTTCCACGGCGAGCGCCAGCAAATCCTCGTCACAGCCGCGGCCGCCGATCAGCGACAGGCCGAGCGGACAGCCGTCCAGCGTCGCGAGCGGCAGCGACAGTTGCGGCAGACCGGCATGGCCGGCTGGGCACAGCAACTCGATCGAACGGGCGCGGAAGGCTTCGAGCGCATCGCCCGAGGAGTTGCGCAGCGGCGCAATGCCGGGCGCAGTCGGCGCGATCAGCACGGCGTCTTCGACCAGTTGCAGCATCTTCGCGGTGATACGCTGGCGCAGTGCCTCGGCATCCGCGACTTCGGCCGGATCGAGTACGGCAGCAGCGGCGAAGCGCTCCTTCACGCCGGGACCGAACGCCGGCTTCACCTCGGTCACCCAAGCGCCATGCGCCGCCCAGGCATCGCGCGACTGCAAAACACGGAACGTATTCCGCCACGCCGCACGTTCGTCACCCGCAACTTCCACCGGCTGCGGCGTCCCGAACAGCGCGGTCAGGCGGGTCAGGCCAGGCTGTAGTGCCTCGACAGCGCGCGGCTCGATTGCGTCGAACAGATCCTGCGCGATCAGGACACGTGCCGGCCGTCGCGGCGCGTGGACGTTGTCGAGCAACACGTTGCCGATCGTCGCCATCAGCTCGGCGCTTCGCGCGAACCAGCCGACCGTGTCGTAGCTCGGCGCCAGCGGCACGGCGCCATCCAGCGGGATGCGGCCGTGCGTGGTGCGAATGCCGTAGATGCCGCAATAGCTCGCCGGCAGCCGCACCGAACCACCGGTGTCCGAGCCGAGCGCAAAGTCGACCAGCTTGCCGGCCGTGGCCGCCGCCGAGCCGCTCGACGAGCCCCCCGGAATGCGGCCCGGCGCGGCCGGATTGATCGGCGTGCCATAATGCGCGTTCTCGCCGTTGAGGCTCCACGCCATCTCGTCGGTGCGAGTCTTGCCGACCATCCTGCCGCCGGCATCGAGCAAGCGATCGACCACCGGCGCCGAACGCTCGGGCACCGGATGCGTCGTCAGCCATTCCGGGCTTCCGGCACCAGTCGGCACGCCAGCGACGTCGAAAAAATCCTTCACCGCGAAGGTCAGTCCGGCCAAAGGCCCCTGCTGATGCGTCTGTCGTTCGATCAATCCATGCACACAGAACGCGTTCAGCGTGTCGTCGACCGGCATCTCGTCTCCGTCAATTGGTGGTGTCGCCGCGGCGAAATCAGTTCGGCTTGTGCAACATCGCTGCGGGTTTGTCGAATGTCCGAATGCCGCGCTTGAGGCCGAACAGCGGCTGCGCGATCTCGCACACCGCCTGCGCCTTGGTGGCGCAGTCCAGCACGACGAGATCGGCCGGGTTGCCAACCGCGATGCCGTAGTCCGCAAGATTCAAAAGCCGCGCCGAGGCCGACGTCACCATGTCGAGACAGCCGGAGAGTTCGGCGGTGGCGCCGACCTGCGCCACGTTGGCGTAGAGATTGATCATCCGGATCAGCGAGCAGTCACCGAACGGCGTGAACGGGTTGAGCACGTTGTTGGTCGAGATGTTGGCGTTGACGCCGCGCGCGCGCAGCCGATGCGCCGGCGTCACGCCGCGCGGCACGTTATGATCGCTGTCGCGGCCGGTCAGAAACAAATCCGTCGCCGGCAGCACGGTGACGGCCACACCCGCCGATGCAAGTCGATCCGCCGCCGCCTCGAACGCAGCGGTCAGCATCGCCGACAGCTTGGTGACATGGCCGATCGCGACGCGCCCGCCCCACCCGGTCGCATCCGCAATCCGGCAGACTTCGTCGAGATCGAGATGGGCCGGGTCGAGACCGAAATCGAGATGGAAGTCGATGTCGACGTCGAACTCCTTGGCCATCTCGAAGATGCGGCCGATCTGGCCGTGCGAGTCCTTGTCCATATAGGGCGCGCCGCCGACCACGTCGGCGCCTTCGCGCAGCGCCTGCAACATCACCTCGTCACAGCCGGGATCATCGAGCAGCCCCTCTTGCGGAAACACACAAAGCTGCAGATCGACCGCCCAGGCGTAATCCGCCTTGAGCTGCTTCAGCGCGCGGAAGCTCGTCAGGCCCACGCGCGGATCGACCTCGACATGTGTGCGCATCCGGTTGGTGCCGTGCTTGATCGCTTTCTCCAGCGTCTGCGAGGCGCGCCGGTACACGTCCTCTTCGGTGAACGCCTTCTTGGCCTTGACGACCTCGGCGATCGCCTCGTCGAGCGTGCCCATCTCGCAATTGCAACGACCGAGCAGACAGGATTTGTCGAGATGGATATGCGTCTCGACGAAGCCCGGCACCACCAGCCGTCCGCCGCAATCCTGATCCGGCGCGCCGTCACCCGGCAGCCCGGCTTCGATCGCCGCAAAGCGCCCCGCCTGGATGCCGATGTCGACCGCCGGGCCCGGACGGTCAGCGATGGCGGCGTTGCGGAGAATGAGATCGAAGGTCACGACGAAACTCCTGATGCGGTGGGAAGCGGCCGCTCCGGCGCGGCGTCGACATGGCCGAGATACGCAGCCTCGACTTCTGGATCGCTGGCGAGCGCTGCGGCGCTGTCGTCACGCACGATCTTGCCGCTGTCGATCACGTAGCCGCGGTCCGCGACCGCGAGCGCCAGCACGGCGATCTGATCGACCAGCAGAATCGTGATGCCCTCGTCGCGCAAATCGGCGAGCACGTCGTAGAGTTCGTTGATCATCGCCGGCGCGAGGCCAAGTGACGGCTCGTCGAGCAGCAGGATGCGCGGCTTGGCCATCATGCCGCGCGCGATCGCCAGCATCTGCTGCTCGCCACCGGACAGCAGCCCTGCCCGGCCGTGCAGCCGCTCGCGCAGCCGGGGAAACCGCTTCAGCACAGCTTCGATCTCGGCCGCGTAGTCCACATCGCGCCGCGTATTGGCGCCGAGCTCGAGGTTGTCGTAGACGCTGAGCTCGGGAAACACCTGCCGCCCTTCCGGAACCAGCGCGAGGCCGCGCGCGGCGATGCGGTGCGCGGCGATCTTGTCGATGCGCTGATCGTCGAGGATCACGTCGCCGTCGATCGGCCGCAGCAGGCCGGCCAGCGCGCGCATCATCGTCGACTTGCCGGCGCCATTGGCGCCGATCACCGCGACCATTTCGCCCGGCCGGACTTCGAGATTGAGATCCGACAACACCGGCGCGGCGCCATAGCCGGCAACGAGATTGATCGCGGTGAGCACGGCGTCGCGCGAACCGTCCCACGGCGCGTCGCGACCACGCGCCCGCATTTCGGCGCCGCCGAGATAAGCCGCAAGCACTTTCGGATCGCGGCGGATCATGTCCGGCGTGCCGGCGGCGATCGGCGTACCGGCGTCGAGCACCACGATGTGGTCGGAGATCCCCATCACCAGCCGCATGTCATGCTCGACCAAAATGACCGCGATGCCGAGATCAGCGATCCGCCTCAAAAGCCCGCTGAGCGCGTCCTTGTCGGAGGCCATCAGGCCGGCGGCCGGCTCATCGAGCAGCAGCACGCGCGGCCGCATCGCCAGCGCGCGGGCGATCTCGACGAGTCGCCGATCGACATGCGGCAGGTCGCCGGCGGTTGCGGCGAGCGGTCCGCGATAGCCAACGAAGGCGATCAGCGCTTCGGCGGCGGATTCATCAGCAGCTATTGCGGCGGTGCTGACCATCGAACCGAGCTTGCCGCCGTGCATCGCGATCAACACGTTGTCGACGACGCTCATCGTGTCGAACAGTTTGGTCGTCTGGTAGGTGCGGCCAATGCCGGCCCGCGCCACGCGCCAGGCCGGCGCGCCGGCCAGTTCCGCGCCGCCCAAGCGGATGCTCCCGGCGCCCGGTTTATAGAAGCCGCCGATCATGTTGAGCACGGTGGTCTTGCCGGCGCCGTTCGGGCCGATCACGCTGGTGACCTGGCCAGGCTGCGCCGAGAACGACACGTTCGACGCGGCCTTGATGCCGCCGAAGCTGATGCCGATGTCCGCGACCTCGAGCGGATCGCTGCGCCCGGCATTCGCTAAGTAAGCACCGACATCGCCCGGTGCCGCCGGCCGCGGGTCGGTCCGCCGCATCAGCCGCGCCAGCGTGCCGAGCACGCCTTCCGGCGCCAGCCACAGCACCGCGAGCAGCAGCGCGCCGAAGAACAGCAGACGATACTCGGCGAGTTGCGACAACAGTTCCGGCAGCACGACGGTGATCGCAGCGCCGACCGCCGGACCCAACACCCAACCGGCGCCGCCGACGATGCAGGCGAACAGGAACAGGATCGACTGCGAGAACGGAAACGAGTCCGGCGCCACGAAAGCGAGTAGCGAGGCGAAGATGCCGCCAGCGAGCCCGGTGAACACCGCCGACAGCATGAACGCCGCCGCCTTGACGGTCACCGGATTGAGCCCGATCGATCGCGCCGCGACCTCGGCGTCGCGCACCGCGACCATGGCCCTGCCCCACGCCGAGCCAGCCAGCCGATGGAAGAAGTAGGTCGCCGCGCCGGCGAGGCCGATCGCCAGCAGCGCCATCTCGCGTTCGGTGAAGACATGGCCGCCGATCGCGGGCGGTGGCAGTCCCATCAGGCCATTGGAGCCGCCGGTGACGCCGCGCCACTCGATGGTGAGATGCTGGACGATGAAGGCGAAGGCGATGGTGATCATCGCCAGATACGGCCCCGTGACCCGCAGCGCCGGCAGCGACAGCAGCAAACCGATCGCGCCGGCGATCAGGCCGGCGAGCGGCAGCGCCAGCCAGAAGCTGATGCCCTGCAGCGTCAGGATCGCGACCGTGTAGGCACCGATCGCGTAGAAGCCGACATGGCCGAGCGAGATCTGCCCGGTCAGCCCGACCAGGATGTTGAGGCCGACGCCGACCACGCAGGTCAGCGCCACCATCGCCAGCACGAACGGCGCGTAACCTTCCGCCCGCGCCGCGTACAGCGCGGCGACGAGCGTGAGCAGCAAAATGGCGGCGGGCGTCGCGTAATTGCGCAGAGGTGATCGCGGCTGCATGGTCAGACCTTGTTGATCGCTGCGCGGCCGAACAGGCCGTTCGGCATCAGCGCCAGCGCCAGGATGACGACCGAGAACACCACGATCTGGGTGTAGACCGAGCCGAGGAACGAGGTGACCAGCGCTTCGATCAACCCATAGACAAGGCCGGCGATCACCACGCCCCACGCCGAGCCCATGCCGCCAAGGATCGCGACCGCGAACGCCTTGATGCCGAACAGCGTGCCCATCTCCGAACTGACGCTGAACAGCGGCGCGATCAGGATGCCGGCGAGGCCGGCGAGCGCGGTCGAAACCATGAAGGAGATCGCGATGGTGCGATTGACGTTGATGCCCATCAGCCGTGCCGCATCCGGATTCTGCACCACGGCGAGCAGCGTCTTGCCGCGCCTTGTATGGCGCAGCAGCAGATGCAGCGCCAGCGCGCAGCCGATGCCGACCAGCGGGATCAACAATTGCAGCGGATAGACGCCGGCGCCGAAGATGCGGATCGGCTGACTCGCGAGCGGCGACGGAAAGCCGCGGGGCTCCTTGCCGAAGGTGAACAGCACGATGTTGTCGAGCACGATGCCGGCCGCGACCGTCGCCATCAGCCAGGCGTTCGAGCCGCGCGCCACGAACGGCCGCACCAGGAAGCGCTCGATCACCAGCCCGACCAGCGCACAACACGTCAGCGCCGCCAGCACCGCCAGCGGCATCGGCCAGCCGTAGCGGATGCCGAACGTGTAGCCGAGCACGGCCCCCAGCATCATCGCCGAGCCTTGCGCGAAGTTGACGGTGCTCGACACCACATAGGTGATGTGAAAGCCGAGCGCGATCAGCCCGTACATGCTGCCGAGGCCGATACCCGAGATGATGGCGGAAGCGAGCATGGTAGTCCGTAAGGGTTGTCGCAATTACAAATTATCGTTTGTCATTCCGGGGCGCGCGAAGCGCGAGCCCGGAATCCATAACCCCTGTGCTTTGTTGTGAATGCAGCCGTCACGACGGCTGTGCCGACACGCACGCTCGGGGGTTATGGATTCCGGGCCTGCCCCTTCGTCGGCTGCGCCGACGCAGGGGCAGGCCCGGAATGACGAACGTGGGCGTTGTTGCCGAACCTCAATTCGTCAGCGGCAGGATTTCGTCGCCCTTGAAGTAGGTGAAGATGTAGTCCGAGGGCGACAGTGCGTCGTGGTTGTCCTTGGTGAACGGCTTGCTGTAGGTCTTGATTAGGCCGTCGTAGCCGCCGATCTCGTAGAAGCCGTCGCGGATCTTGGTGCCGTCGGTCGAGCCGGCCTTGGCGATCGCCAGCGCGGTCAGATGCATGGCGTCGTATGCGTTGGCGATGCCGACGGCGGGCGTGACATCGGCGGCGGATTTGATCTGCGGATATTTCGCCTTCAGCGCCTCGAACACGGTCGCCGCCTTCGGGCTGGTGTTGCCGGAGAAGCTGAAGGTCTGGATGAAGTGGACCTTCTCGGCGCTCGGCCCGGCGAGCTCGGTGAAGCGGCCGCCGGCCGGTCCCCAATGCGACACCACCGGCACGTTCCAGCCCATCCGGTCGAGCGACTTCACCACCTGCGCGGAGGGCGCGACGTTGGCGACCATGAACAACGTATCGGCGCCGGCATCCTTCAGGCGGGTGAGCTGCGGCACCAGATCGACGTCGCCGGTCTCGAATTTCTCCACGCCGGCGTTCGGCATATTCTTCGTGGCGAGCGCCGCCTTCAGCCCCGCCTCGTTGGATTCGCCCCAGGGGTTGTTGATCAGGATCATGCCCGGCTTCTTGGCCGCGTACTTCTTGACCGCGTAGTCCACCAGCGCGACGTCGACCAGCGCATCCACGGCGGAGACGCGGAACACGTAGTTCTCGGCGGCGCCGTTGCGAGTAATCGGCGTGCCGGCTGCCCAGACGCCGATGAACGGAACCTTGGACTGATTGGCGAACGGCACGATCGCCATCGACACCGGCGTATCGATGCCGCCGAAATACGCCACCACCTTCTCGCGCTGCACGAGTTCGCGCGCCGCGATCACGCCCTTGGCGGGATTGCTTTCGTCGTCGCGCACCACCAGCTCGACCTTCTTGCCGAGCACGCCGCCCTTGGCGTTGATGTCGTCGATCGCCAGCGACAGCCCGCGAACGATCGCCTCTCCCGACTTGGCCGACTGTCCGGACATCGCCGCGACCAGCCCCACCTTGACGGTCTCCTGGGCCCAGGCCGGCACGGCGGCCAACGCCAGCGACGTTGCGCCTGCGGCAATCAGCAAGCGGCGCGAAATTCTCGGCAATGCGAACATGCTCACAGCCCTCTCTCCAATGGATGCGGACTGAAGCTAGCAAGCGCTGTGCCAGACGGCGGTGGTGCGGAATCGCGGCAGAGTCGCGCGAAACCCCGTCAAATCGGAGTTTCAGCGCATCAGGCTGCTCAACATGCAGACAGCGGTCGCCCAAATCGTATACAATCTTGACCACGAACGGATACGATTTTTGGCACCCGGCTTGCTTCGGTCGGCACGTCAGACAATGTCACGGAGATCACTTCATGTCCCAGGTCCACCCGGTCTCGGCGCCCGCAACGGCCAACGACACCGCGGCGGCGGCCGCGCTGGTCGAACGCTTTCTGGTCGCCTCGATGGTTCCCGATCCCGAGACGGCGGCGACCTACATGGCGCCGGACGTCGCCATCACCTTCACGGGCGGTCGCAAATTCACGCATCCGCGCGACGCCACGGCGTTCAACGCCAGGCGCTACAAATGGGTGAAGAAGAAGATGGAGCGGACCGACGTCGCGCCGGGCGACGGCGAGACCGTCGTGTACAATACCGGCACGCTGTACGGCGAATGGCCCGATGGCACGCCCTTCGAAGGCAACCGCTACGTCGACCGCTTCGTCGTTCGCGGCGGCAAGATCGTCAAGATGGACGTCTGGAACGACAGCGCGGAACGGCTGCTGACGCAACGGGGGATCGAAGCGTAGCGACGTTGAACGCATGCGGTTGAGTGGGACGAGAAACTCTCCTCGTCATTGCGAGCCGAAGGCGAAGCAATCCAGAAATGCCGCGCACGGCGCTGGATTGCTTCGTCGGCTTCGCCTCCTCGCAATGACGAACTGAGAGGCACTACGTCCTTCTCGAAGAAGCCTTCTTGCCCTTTACCTGCGCGGCATCCTTCACGTACGGCTCGAGGATGTCCTGAATGTCGCGCTCGGGCTGCGGCTGTTCGAAGATCATCGCCCGGTCCGCCACCGCGTCGAGATGGTGATCCATCAGCGTCATTGCCGCCGGAACGTCGTTGGACGACAGCGCCGCGATCAAGGCGCGATGCTCGCTGACGGCGCAATCCGACGAATGCGGCCGGCTGAACCGCGCCAGGATCAGGCCGCAGCGCGACGCGACTTCGCTGACATAGCGCTCGAGCACCGGATTGCCCGTCATTCCCGCAAGCTTGATGTGAAAGTCCGTCGCCAGCCGGATCGACAGCGGCACGTTGCTGCCGCGCGCCTCTTCCTCGGCGTCGACATGCTGCTTGAGCTGTTTGATCTGCTCGCGGGTCAGCCTGCCGGCGAGCCGCGCGACCACCAGCCGTTCGAGGCCGATCCTCACGTCGAAGATATCCCTCGCCTCGTTCCAGCTCGGCGTCGCCACTGCCGCCCCGCGATTGCGGCGCAGCTCGACCAGGCCTTCGGCCGCCAGCCGGGCCAACGCCGCGCGCACGATAGTGCGGCTGGCGCCGAACTTCTCGCCGATCGCATCCTCGGGCAGCTTGGCGCCGGGCTGCAGCGCCTGCTCGATGATGGCGTGCCACAGCGCCTTGTAGATCACCGCGCCGCGATCGGGCGCTCCGGGTTTGTCGGCCATGGTCTTCGACGCCGCTGAACTATCCTGATGAATTGCCACAGCAGCAAGCCGAATGCAATTTGCGACGCGTAGCAAGACTGATGCGCGATACGGCAGATGCCGCAAAAATGCAATCGACACGTACGGCGCTTTGCTGCCATGGTCGATCAGAACACACCAACAAGGAATGACGCGCGATGACGACCAACCGCCCTGCCGATCCCCGCTCCAACTGGGCGCAGCTATCGCAGAGCGAGCGTGACGCGGCCTACGACAATAACAGCGCCGTCAAGAACAGCCCCGAGCTAATCGCCGAGCGCAACTCCTCGTCGGCGCAGGCGCGCGCCACATTGAAGTCGGTGCTCGACCTGCCCTATGGCCCGCGCCCGAACAACAAGATCGACCTCTATCCCGCGGCCGAGCGCGATGCGCCGTGCCTGGTGTTCTGGCATGGCGGCTATTGGCAGAAGAACTCGCGCGAACTGTTCGCCATGCTGGTCGAAGGCATCGCCGCGCACGGCTGGTCGATGGCGATTCTCGGCTACTCGCTGGCGCCCGATGTGTCGCTGACCACCATCGTCGACGAGAGCCGCGCCGCTCTCGACTGGCTCGCCGCGCACGGTCCCGAGCACGGCGTCGCCGGTCCGGTAGTGACGTCGGGATGGTCGGCCGGCGGTCATCTGGTGGCAATCACGCTGGACCATCCGCTGGTCACCGCGGGGCTGTCGATCTCCGGCGTGTTCGATCTCGGCCCGATCCGCGACACCGGCCTGAACAAGGCGTTGCAACTCACCGATGACGAGATCGAAAAGCTGTCACCGATCCGTCTGCCGGTCATTAACAAGCGCCTCGATCTCGCGTACGGCGCCAACGAATTGCCGGCGCTGGTGCTGGACTCGGTGAATCTGCACGCGCAGCGCGAAGCTGCGGGTGCGCCCGGGCGATTGCTATCGCTTCCCGGCCACGATCACTTCTCGATCCTCGCCGAACTGCGCAAGCCCGACGGCGCGCTGGTGAAAGCCGCGCGTGAGCTGGTCAGTTAAGGCTTAGGCCTCGCGCCCGGATCTCAAACACGCGGCGTTGATGAACACTTCGCCGCGTTCGACTCGTACCGGATAGAGCCGCAGCGGCCGGCTCGGCCAGCCATCCGAGATCGCGCCGTCGACCAGGCTGAACGACGCGTCATGGCGCGGACAGGCGAGCCGCCCGTTGACAATGTGCCCGCAGGCCAGATCGGCCTGCTCATGCGGACAAGCCCGCTCGCAGGCCGACACCAAACCACCATCGGCGACCAACGCCAAATCCACGCCAGCAACGCGCACCGCCACGATGCCGGCGGATGTCAGGCGCGGCAGACTGCAGACCGGAAGCCACTGCTCGTGCGTGTGTCCAGCTCCAGTCGTCCAGTCGTCAGGCACCGAGATAGGCCTTGCGGACATGCGGATTGGCGATCAGCTCGGCGCCGCTGCCCGACAGCACGATCCGGCCGCCTTCGAGCAGATAGGCATGGTCGCACATGTCGAGTGCCGCGAAGGCGTTCTGCTCGACCAGCAGCACAGTGGTGCCGGTGTCGCGGATGCGGCGGATAATCGCGAAGGTCCGCTCGACGATGTTGGGCGCGAGACCAAGCGACGGCTCGTCGAACATCACCAGTCGCGGCCGGCTCATCAGCGCGCGGCCGATCGCCAGCATCTGCTGCTCGCCGCCCGACAGCGTCCCGGCGGCCTGCTTGCGGCGCTCGGCGAGCCGCGGAAACTCACCATAGATTCGATCGCGATCAGCTGCCACTTCGGAGCGGTCGCTGCGCAAGTAAGCACCCATGTCGAGGTTCTCCTCGACCGTCATGTGCGGAAACACGCGGCGACCTTCCGGGCAATGCGCGATGCCGGCCTTGAGGATTCGCGGCGGCCGCGCGCCGGTGAGCACCTCGTTGTCGAACCGCAGCGCGCCGGCGCGCAGCGGCACCAGGCCGGAGATCGCCCGCAGTGTCGTGCTCTTGCCGGCGCCGTTGGCGCCGATCAGCGCGACCAACTGGCCGGCTTTGACCTCGAACGTAATCCCCTGCAGCGCGGTGACGCCGCCATAGCCGCACACGGCATTGATGAGCTCAAGCATGCTTCACACCCTGGCCGAGATAGGCTTCGATCACCGCAGGATCGTTGCGGATCACCTCCGGCGTCCCCTCAGCGATGATCCGGCCGTAGTTCAGCACGACGATCCGGTCCGACACGCTCATCACCATCGGCATGTCGTGCTCGACCAGCAGAATGGTGATGCCGCGATCGCGGATCTTGCGGATCAGTTGCACGAAAGTGTGCGTCTCCGACGCGTTCATGCCCGACACCGGCTCGTCGAGCAGCAACATTGACGGCTCGGCGGCAAGCGCCAGCGCCACGCCGACCAGCCGCTGCTCGCCATAGGACAGCGAGCCCGCCAGGTCGTCCGCGCGGCGGCCAAGACCGACATAGTCGACCAGTTCGGCCGCCTGCTGCTTCAATTGGGTCTCGAGACGCCGCACCCGTGGCAGGCCCAACACCGAGGGCAGCACGCCGACGCGACCGCGGCGATGCAGCCCGATCAGCACGTTGTCGTACACCGTGTCATTGGGAAACACGCTGGTGCGCTGGAAGGTGCGGATCAGGCCGAGATCGGCGATCGCCTGCGGCTTCATTCCGCGCAGCGACCGGCCGCGATAGGTGACATCGCCGTGCGTCGGGGTGAGAAAGCCGGTGACGACGTTGAACGCCGTGGTCTTGCCGGCGCCGTTCGGGCCGATCAGGCTGACGATCTCGCCCTCGCCGACCGAGAACGTCATGTCGGAGATCGCCACCAGGCCGCCGAAATGCATCGCGACCTTGTCGACGCTGAGCGCGGTCTGCACCGCAGGCTGCTTCACGGCCGTTGCAGCGGTCATCATGCGCTCTCCTCGACGCCGCGCTTGGCGAAGCTCGGCGCAGTCACCGGCTTCATGCGCGGGAACCACTGCATGATCGCCGGCACGATGCCGCGCGGCATGATGAACAGGATGACGATCAGCGCGCTGCCGTAAGCGATCCACTGCGCCTCCGGGGCCATCACCGGCCGCAGCGCCACCGGCATCAGGCCGAAGATCAGGCCGCCGACGACCGGCCCCGCGAGCGTGCCCTTGCCGCCGGTGATCACCATGATCACCATCGTCACCGTGTTGATGAAGGTGAAGATCTCCGGATCGATGATCTTCATGTAGTGGGCGTAGAGGCTGCCGGCCGCGCCGCAAATGCCGGCCGACACCACCGCGGCGAGCGTCAGCGTCTTGGTAACGTCGATGCCGATCGACACCGCCAGCGTCTCGTTCTCCATCAAGCCACGCATCGCCCGCCCGACATGCGAGTGCACCAGCCGCGCAATCAGCAGATAGCAGAGCACGGCGATGCCGAGCACCAGATAGTAGTTGTGCAGCTTGGTGCGGAAGGTGAACTCGCCGATCCCCGGAAAGCTCACCTGCATCGGCGGAATGCTCGTCAACGCCAGCGGCCCCTGCGTCAGCTCGACCCAGTTCAACGCCACCAGCCGCACCACCTCGGCGAACGAGATGGTGACGATGACGAAATACGCCCCGCGCACCCGGAACGACAGGCGCCCGACCAGATAGCCGCACAGCGCCGACACCAGCACGGCGATCGCGAAGCCGGCGAGCGGCGGCCACGGTTCATGCACGACGCGGAGCCCGAACGGCAGGGCAACGTCGAAGCCGAGCGACGTCAGCGCGCTGACATAGGCGCCGATGCCGAAGAACGCGATATGGCCGAGGCTGAGCTGGCCGGTGAAGCCGAGCAGCAGATTGAGGCTCATCGCGCCGATCACGAAGATCCCAGTGGTGATCAGCGCGTTGAGCAGATAAGGATCGCTCAGCCACAGCGGGACGGCGACGAGCGCGGCGATGATGACGATCGACAGCAGCAGTTTCATCCGACGCGCTCCGCACGAGGAAACAGCCCGGTCGGGCGGAAGATCAGCACCGCGATAATGATCAGGAAGCCCATCGCGTCGCGATAGCCCGACGAGATGTAGCCGGCGCCCAGTTCTTCGGCGAGCGCCAGGATGAAGCCGCCGATCACCGCCCCGGTGATGTTGCCGAGTCCGCCGAGAATGACGATAGCGAACGCCTTGACGGCGGCGAGATCGCCCATCGCCGGATAGACCACATAGACTGGGCCCAGCAGCGCACCGGCCGCGGCAGCGAGGCTCGAGCCCATCGCGAAGGTCGAGGTGTAGATCAGGTTGACGTTGACGCCCATCAGCGCCGCCGTGTCCTGATCCTGGAACGTGGCGCGCATCGCGCTGCCGAGACGCGTGCGGTTGATCAGCACGTAGGTCAGCACGATCAGCGCGCCGGCGGCAATCAGCACGAACAGCCGCAGCCACGATACGGAAACCGGACCGATCTCCAGCGGCGCATCCGGAAACGGCGTCGGCACCGACTTGGCGACGCCGCCCCACACCCACAGCGTCGCCGACTGCATGGCGATCCAGGCGCCGATCATCACCAGCATGGTGGTGTCGATGTCGGAGCCGCGCAGCGGCCGCAGCAGCGTCAGTTCCACAAGAGCACCGAGCGCCCAGCCACTGGCGATCGCCAGCGGCAAGGCGACGAAGAAGTTCAGTTCGAACTTCTGCACCACGATGAACATCACATAGGCGCCGAAGGTGTAGAGAATGCCGTGCGTGAAATTCACGACATTCATGATGCCGAAGATCAGCGTGAGGCCGATGCCGAGCAGCGCGTAGGTGCCGCCGAGCACGAGCGTGTTGATGAGATGCTGAAGAAATTCACCCAAGGTCGATCCTCACGTGCCAGGGAAGGACGAGGCGCGGGCCGCGCCTCGTCGGTCGTCGTGTCGTGCGATCAGAGATCCTTCATGCCGACTTTGCCGTCGGCGATCTCGATCAGGTACACGTTGGGCTGGCTCTGGCCGCTTTCCTTGCCGGCGGGACCGGATTTCTGGAACGCGATGTCGCCGTTGAGGCCCTTCAGCTTGATGTCCCAAAGCGCCGCCTTGATCGCGGCCGGCTCGGCCTTGCCGGCCTTCTCGATCGCGGCCGCCGCGGTGCGGATGCCGTCGTAGCCGCGGAAGCTCTCGGTGCAGCCGGCGAAATCGAAGCCGCGCTTCTTCCATTCGGAGACGAAGTACGTGGTCGCTTCCGGGTTCGGCGTCTTGTCCGGGAACCACGGCAGGAACGTCGTCAGGTGCATCGTGCCGTTCGCGGCAGCGCCGGCCTGCGCGATGATCTGGTCGGGATTCTGCGAGCCGCCGGTGGTGATGATCCGCTTCTTCAGGCCGAGCGCGGCAGCCTGCTTGAACAGCAGCGTGAGCTGATCGACCGCAGCGGTGACGATGATCGTCTCGGAGTCCGAGCCCTTCAGCTTGGAGAGCTGCGCGCTCATGTCCTGCGCGCCCTGGTCCATGGTCTCGACCAGGCCGACGCCGATGCCCTTCTCCTTCATCATCTTGCCGAAGTCCTCGGCGGCGCCGCGGCCCCAGTCGTTGTTGATGACCAGGAAATCGACCTTCTTCAGGCTGAGCTTGTCGACGATCTTGGCGAACGCGGCAGCCTCGATCGCCGACGGCGGAGAGATGCGGAAGATGTAGGGATTGCCCGTGGTGGTGATCTTGCCCGACGACGAAGTCTCGACCACCATCGGCACTTCGTATTCCATCAGCTTCGGCATCACCGCCAGCGTCAAGCTCGAACCCCAGGCGCCCATCATCACCGGCGTCTTGTCGCGGGTGATCAGCTTCTCGGCGACCGCGGCCGCCTCCGTCGGGTTGCTCTTGTTGTCCTCGATCACCAGCTCGATCTGCTTGCCGAGCACGCCGCCCTTGGCGTTGATCTCGTCGGCGGCGATCTTGGCGCCGTTGACGACGTAGGTGCCGGACGCCGCGAAGGCGCCGGTCAGCGGTTCGTTGACGCCAATCTTGATGGTCTCGGCCGAGGCCGACCCCATCAGGAACGCCGTGGCCGCAGCGATGAGAGAAGCAGTCCGCAAGTGTCGCATCATTCTCGTTTCTCCGTGATCGTTTGTTGTTCCGGTGGACGCCGCCCCCGGCGTCCGGCGCAAGTCGACTTCACTCGCCGCTAATCGCGGGACGTCCCTCCCAGCCAGCGCGGCAGCCGCGCCCTGATCAGGCCCAGCAGCAGCGCAAGACCGTTGAGATGTTGATCGGCTTCAGCAGGCCCGACCGCCTGGCCGGACAGCTTGCGTTCGAGATTGGCGGCGAACTGCTCGACGAGCCGGCGCGCCAGATCGCGGACCAGACCGCTGCGCCCGACCTGCGCCAGCAGACCGGTCAGCGTGTAGCCGATCGTCAGGCCGACCCGCGTCGCACGGCGACCGCCCACCGGCATCAGCCGATAGCGGATCTCGCCCTGCGTCGACGACCGGCTGCGGCGGTCATTGCCGGTGCCGATGATCCGGCCCGAGAGGCCGTCGGCAGCACGCTCGATCCGGGCGACGCCGGCAAACTGTGCGGCGATCGGCCCGACCTGCACGCGGATTTCACCTTCGATCCGCGCCGGGTCCGCAGCACTGGTCAGCACGACTCCCGGCAGGCAGGCAGCAACTGCAGCCACGTCATTGAACAGCAGGGCCACTTCTTCCGGCGAATGCTGGACCTCGAACGCCTGCTCGATCGTCGCAGCCGGCGCGAAATCGGAGATCGCGATGTTCGCCGCTGACGTCACCACTCCCGCGATCGTCGGCGCCGTCGCGACTCGCAGATCAGCCCTGGTCGCACCATGTCCAGATCCTGCCGGCCCGAGTGTCGTGCGACCGCCACCGGCCACGGGCAGGATGCCGCGCGTCCGACGCGACGCAATCACCGACATCACCGCGCGGACAATGCCGACATAGCCGGTGCAGCGGCAGAGATTCCCGCTCATGCCGACGCGGATGGCCTGCTCGTCCGCATCCGGCAGACGGAGCACCAGGTCGCGCGCCGACACCAGCATGCCCGGGGTGCAGTAACCGCATTGCAGCGCGTGTTCGCGCGTGAACGCGGCGCGCAGCTCGGTGGCGATCTCGTCGTCGTCGAGCCCCTCGATGGTGGTGACGGCCGCGCCGTCGCACGCCGCTGCAAACGTGATGCACGACCGGGCCGGCACGCCGTCGATCAGCACCGTGCAAGCGCCGCAGACGCCGTGCTCGCAGCCGAGATGCGTGCCGGTGAGATCGAGATGATCGCGTACCACGTCGGCGAGGCTGGTGCGTGGTTCGGCGGCGAGATCGACCGCGCGACGATTGATCGTGAGCGCCAGCGAACTCATGCGGCCTCCTGCAGCGCGCGCTTCAGCACGGTGAGATGAATGTGGCGATGCACGGCATCGGTGACGCCGGCGGCGACGAGCAGTCGGTCAGCAACGCCCGGATCGAACCGCGTCTTGTAGTCGGCGCCGATGCGACCGCCGAACAATTCCGCCGGCTCCGCGATCAGGATCGGAGCCGCGTCGAGCGCGCCGATCACAATCCGTGCGCTGCCTGCGTCCCCATCGATCAGTAACGCGCATTGGCCGTGGGCGAACTCGCCGGTCTTGCGGCAGGTCTTGACGTAGCCCCAATGAGACGATGCTGAACGTTTCGGAATATGGATCGCGGCGACCAGTTCGCCGGGCTGCAAACAGCTCTGCAGCGCGCCGACAATGAAGTCGGACAGCGTGACCTGCCGCGTTCCGGACGCACTTCGCAGCGTCAGCCGGGCGCCGAGCGCGGTCAGCACCGACACCCAATCGGCCGCCGGATCGGCATGGCTGAGCGAGCCACCGAGCGTGCCGCGGTTGCGCACGGCGCGATAGGCGATATTGCCAGCGACGCTGCGCATGGCACCGCTTGTGACATCTGGCACTCGGCCGTCTTCGATATCGGCGTGGGTGACGCAGGCGCCAAGCACCAACTCATCGCCGCTGATCTCGGCCTGCTTCAGCTCGTCGATCGCGGTGATGTCAACGATCTGCTCCGGCTGCGCCAGCCGCAGGTTCAGCATCGGGCCCAGCGACTGACCGCCGGCCATCACCTTTGCGCTCGCGTTGCTGCCGAGCAGCGCCAAGGCGGCGGCGAGGTCGCGCGGGCGTGCGTAGTCGAACGGAGCCGGCTTCATGCGGCCGCCCTCCCGGCGCCCTGCGCCGCGATCACCGCCTCGACGACGCGATGCGGCGAGATCGGCGAGCGCATCAGCTCGGCGCCAACGGGCCTCAGCGCATCATTGACGGCATTGGCGATCGCGGCGGGTGGCGCGATGGCGCCGCCCTCGCCGATGCCCTTGACGCCGAACCGCGTATAGGGCGACGGCGTCTCCATGTGGTCGAGCCGCGGTGCCGGCACTTCGGTCGGGCCCGGCAGCAGATAGTCGGCGAAAGTCGTCGCCAACGGCTGGCCCGCGGCGTCGAACGGCATCTCCTCATAGAGCGCGGTGCCGATGCCCTGCGCGAGGCCGCCGAAAATCTGGCCGTCGACCACCATCGGATTGATCAGGACGCCGCCGTCCTCGACGATGACGTAGTCGAGGATTTCGACCGTGCCGAGATCGGGGTCGACCGCAACGACGGCGGCATGCGCCGCGTAGCTGAAGGTGCCGCTGTCGCGCTGCGGCTTGTAGCCCGAGGTGACTTCGAGACCGCCGGGATCGACATCCTTCGGCAGGTCCTGCGGGCGGCGATACCAGGTGTGGGCGATCTCGCGCAGCGTCACGCTGCCGTTGGGGCCGCGCACCTCGCCGTCGCGCAGCTCGACATCGGCGACCTCCTGCTGCAGCAGCTTGGCGCCGATCCGCTTGATGCGATCACCAAGATCACCGCAGGCGGTCGCGACCGCGCCGCCCGCCATCACCGCGCAGCGCGAGCCCCAGGTGCCGGTCGAATACGGCGTCATCGCCGTGTCGCCAAGGATGATGCGCACCTTCCCGGCATCGATACCGAGCATCTCGTGCGCGACCTGCGCCAGCGTGGTTTCCATGCTCTGGCCGTGCGAATGCACGCCGACGCGCAGTTCGAGCCCCCCGTCCGGCGTCAGCCGCGCGGTCGCCTGCTCGTGGCCGGGCACCATCGGGATGCCCCAGCCGGAATACACGGACGTGCCATGCGCTGCCTGCTCGCAATAGATCGAGAGGCCGAGACCGATGCGGCGGCCGTCCGGCTCGCCGCGCAGCTGGCGTGCGCGCACGGCTTCAAGATCAATAGCGGCGAGCGCGCGCTGCACCGCCTGCGGATAGTCGCCGCTGTCGAAATGCTTGTTGGTGATATTGTCGAACGGCATCTGCTCGGGCTGCACCAGATTGCGCAGCCGCACTTCGCTCGGCTCCAGCCCGGCCTCGACCGCGACGAGATCGAGCATCAATTCCAGCGCGAAGCAGACGCCGGTCCGCGCCACGCCGCGATACGGCAGGATCGGGCATTTGTTGGTCGCGACCGAGTAGGTGCGGCAGCGATAGGCCGGCATCACATACGGTCCGGGCAGGATGCTGGCGACCTGCGCCGCTTCCAGGCAGGCGGAGAACGGATAGGACGAGTACGCGCCGGAATCGACCGTGGCCTCGCAGTCGATGCCGCGCAGTCTGCCGTCGCGATCCGCGTACAAGGTGATCTTGTAGTGATGCTCCCGGCAATTTGCGCTTGCGGTGAGATTTTCGCGGCGGTCCTCGATCCAGCGCACCGGATGGCCGAGCCGCATCGTCAGCCACGACAGGCAGACTTCTTCGGGCAACAGGATGCCCTTCTGGCCGAACCCGCCGCCGACATCAGGCGAAACCACGCGGATGCGGCCCTGGTCCATGCCGAGACACTCGGAGAGCCCGGTGCGATTGATGTGCGGCATCTGCGCCGCGGTGTAGACCGTGAGCTGGTCGAGCCGGTGATCGAACGTCGCCACCGCACCGCGCCCTTCGAGCGGCGCCATGCACTGCCGCGCTGTGGTGATCTCGCGCGACACCTTGATGGGCGCGTCCAGCGCCGCCGAGATATCGACCTCGAAATTGGTCTCGAGGAAGACGTTGTCGCCCCAATGCTCGTGGATCAGCGGCGCGCCGGGCGCGCGCGCCTGCAACATGTCGTGCACGGCCGGCAGTTCTTCGAGATCGAGCACCACCGCAGCCGCGATGTCCTCGGCCTCCGCCCGGGTCGGCGAAACGCACATCGCGATCATCTCGCCGACCTGGCGAACCTTGCCGCTTGCCAGCACGGGCTGTTCGGAGATCTTGAACCCCGGCAGACCGGACACCGCGCGGATCGGATTCACGCCGACCAGATCCGCGGCAGTGAACACCCGATCCCGATAGATCTCGGGCACATGGATGCCGCGGATCCGGGCATGGGCCAGCGGACTCCGCACGAAGGCGACGTCCTGCATGCCGGCCAGGCGGATGTCGGCCACATACTGGCCGCGACCGCGCATCAGGCGATCGTCCTCCTTGCGCGTCAGCCGCGCGCCGACCCCCTGCCCGCCACCCTGATGCTGGTCGATCCGTCCGTGCACCACGTTCTCCTCAGGCCGCGACGGCTTCGGGGAGGATCGACGCGTCGGCGTCGTAGCGAACACCGGCGCGCAGGCAGAACGCCGGCTGCAGCAGGCTGTCGGCGATCACTTCGGTATTCTCGTTGTCGCGCAGCACGAAGCGGCCGGGGCGCTGCGTCAGCACCGACACGTCGGCTGCCATGCCGACCTTCAACGCTCCGATCTCGTCCGAGCGCGCGATCATCTTGGCCGGATTGGCGGTGACCATCGGTACGACCTGCTCGAGCGACAGGCCGAGCGCCATCATCGAGCTCATCGCCTGTACCAGGCTGAACTTGGCCTGCCCGGCGAACGGATGATTCTCTTCGTCCTCGTGCTGATCGGGCGTGCCGGCCGGCGCCGGCACATGCGTATTGTAGCCGTGAATATCGGCGCCGAGCGTGGTCGGCACGATGCCGCCAGCGATCGCCATCTTGGCGAGCCGATAGGAGAAGTGACTGCCGTGGCCGACATCGACCCTGAGGCCGCGGTCGAGCGCCGCCTGAATCACCGGATGCACCACGCCCTCGCGATTGATGAAGCCGCCGGGGTGCCGCGTGAACGGATGCGCCAGCACGTCGCCTTCCTTGAGCAGCGGAATGACGCGGGTCAGGATGGTGTCGGCATCCTCACCATTGGCACCGCTCTCGGGCAGGCCCCAGAGCTGGCCGAAATGCACGTAGACCGGCAGGTCCGCCTGCCGGCCGATCTCCGCCGCCATCTCAATGACGCGAATGCCCCAGCGCGCGAAGCCGCCGATTTCCGCATGGGCCTTGATGCCGCGCACGATGTCCGGATTGGCGCGGGCCGCCTTCACGGTGGCGTCGATATCGACGCCCTCCGGGCTGTAGAGCTGCGGGTAGTAATGACCCTCGAGGCCGCCGACCAGATAGGCCGACAGGAAGGCGTAGACGCGCGACTTGGCCGGCTCGGCGATGAAGTGACGGAAGCCCGGCAGCGTCATGCAGGACGGACCGCCCTGATCGATCAGCGCGGTGACGCCCGATCGGACGCCGACCATGTCGGGGTTCATGCCGAAGCGGCCGGAGACATATTGATAGATATGCGCGTGCGTATCGATCAATCCGGGCAGCACCAACTGCCCGGCAACATCGACTACTTCTTTGGCGCTCGACGGCAGAATGTCCTTCTGTACGGCCGCGATCTTTCCGCTGCGCACCGCGACATCGAACGCACCATCGATGCCGGACGCGGGACAGATCACCCGCCCGCCACGCAACAGAAGATCAAAGCTGGCACTGACCGACATCGGAACGCTCTCCTTCGAAGACCCGGATCAAATTACGAAGCATGCTTCGCATTTGCATCTAGCAAGCCTTATGCCAAAGTCTAAGAGACGAAGGACGTAGCGAATCGCGCTACTCAGTTCCGCTAAACGGCTTCGGCTGGCCCGGCGTGCAAAGATGGAGAGAACAGCTTGCGGCAGAGGCATTCGCGCGTCAGCGAGACCACTCACGAGCCGTGGCCGCTCGCCCAGCGCCCCGGCTTTTTGATCCGGCGGCTCCACCAGATTCACGTCGCGCTGTTTCAGCAAGCGTGTGGTCAATTTGAAGTCACCCCGCTGCAATACAGCCTGCTGTCGGCGCTGGCGGCCCGGAAAACGGCGGATCAGACCACGTTGGCGGCCGATATCGCGCTCGACCGCACCACCACGACGGGCGCGCTGAAACGGCTCGAAGCCCGCAATCTGATCGAGCGCCCGATCAACACCGCGGATCGGCGTGCGCGGCTGTGCCGGTTGACGCGGTCGGGCGCGGCCTTACTCGCCAGGATCGAAGGCGCAGCGCGGGACGCACACGAAGCGACATTACAAGGGCTTTCCGACCGCGAGCGCACGCAGCTCATCGCGATGATGCAGCGTATCGTCGATCGCAACGCCAACCAGGACACCAGCGCGCCCGTTCTCGAATGAGATCGCCTGCCGATTTTTCGGACGCGCCTGCACAGCATCTAGGCGCCGCGATAGGTCATCGCGACCAATCGCGACCCACGATGTCGAGACATGATGAGTTCGCATCGCCGCAGCCACGCAGCCACGAGCAGATCGACTCACACTGTGCTGAGGTTCTCCTCTTTGGCGCCTCGCGATCCACCGCTGGCTTGAAACCGCGGCGAAGCCCGCAGACAATCGGCGCTTCGGAAGTCGGCCCCTTTCATTGAAGCAAAGGCGGAAGCGTCACGATGTTGCTCCCCTCTCGAATCTGGGCGCAGCGAGACGTGTGGTTCCGCCGGTCTTCAGCGACGGCGTTGGTAGGTGGCAGGAATGCGAGTTGAGCCCTGGCGGGTTGGCGTGCTGTTTTCGCAGACCGGCGTGACCGAGGCGATCGAACGCACACAGCGCCATGCGACATTGCTGGCGATCGAGGAGATCAACGGCACCGGCGGCGTCCGCGGCCGTCCGATCGAGCCCGTGGTGTACGATCCGGCGTCGACGCCCGCGCGCTATGCACAACTGACCGCGCGATTGATCGACGAGGACGGCGTGCGGGTTCTGTTCGGCGGCCACATGTCGAGCACGCGCAAGGCGATGCTGCCACTGGTGGAAGCCCGTGGCGCATTGCTGTTCTACCCGACGCTCTATGAGGGGTTCGAATATTCGCGCCACTGCATCTACACCGGAGCCGCGCCGAACCAGAACTCCGTGCAACTGGTCGACTATCTGACGCGGCACCACGGCAAGCGTGTATTCCTGGTCGGCTCGAACTACGTCTATCCCTACGAATCCAACCGCATCATCGCCGACCTGTTCGCCGCCGCCGGGGGCCGCGCGGTCGAAGAGATGTATGTGCCGCTCGATCTCACCGCCGACCATATCGGGAAGATTCTCGACCGGATTTCCGCGACGGCGCCCGAGGTGATCTACTCCACCATCGTCGGCGCCGGCATCGTGCCGTTCTTCACCGCATTCAAGGACGCAGGCTTCGACGGGCGCCGCTTGCCGATCGCCAGCCAGTCTACCAGCGAGGCGGACTTCGTGCAGATGCGCCCCGACGTCGCCGAGGGTCACGTCACCGCCGCGCCGTTCTTCCAGAGCCTCGACACGCCGGCGGCGCGCCGCTTCGTCGCGGCCTATCAGGCGCGCTATGGCGCCGCTCAGCCGGTAACGGCGCCGGCAGAAGCCGCCTATTTCCAGATGTACCTGTTTGCCGCCGCGCTGGAGCAATGCGGCAGCGACCACCTCGACGATCTGCTGCCGGCGTTGTGGCAGGTCGAATACGACGCGCCGCAGGGCCGCGTCCGGATCGACCGCGGCACCAATCATACGCATCTGTGGCCGCGGGTCGCCCGCCTCGACGCGGCGGGCCGCTACCGGATCGTGCACGATGCGCTGGTTCGCGAGCCGCCCGATCCATTCATGCTCGAAAGCCGCGCCCGGCACGAGCCGGCAAGCGACTGGGTGCTGTCGTCGTGACCGGGGCGGGCCGCGACATGTCCTTCGCGCTGCTGAAGGATCTCCGCCACCTCGACGTCACGGTGATTCATCCGCTCGATCCGGACGGCGAGCGGTTGGTCGAGCATCTGCGCCGGATCGGCTGCACGGCGCACATCGTCTGGCCGGTGCCGGCGACGCTGCCGAACAGCTGCGACGTCGTCTTCCTCGCCATGGAGGCGGAGGCGCGCGAGGAAATCGGGCGACTGCTCAAGGCGCTGCCGAATCCGCCGCCGACGATCCTGGCGGTGGTGAGCTACGAGAATCCTGCGATGCTGCAGATGGTGCTGGAAAGCGGCGCGCTGTCGGTGATCGAGCGGCCGATCCGGCCGTTCGGCCTGCTCACCAATCTGGCGATCGCACGCAAGCTTTGGCTGCAGCACCAGCGCCTGCAAAAGGAAGCGCGCAAATACAAGCGCAAGGTGCTGGGCGGCCAGACCGTGGCCCGCGCCAAGGCCATCCTGATGGCGACAAACAAGATCAGCGAGCAGGACGCGTACACCCGGTTGCGCGAGACCGCGATGGCGCAGCGCATCCCGATCGATCAGATCGCCAAGGCGATCATCGATTCCGAAACGCTCTTGCGCGGTCTCAAGAACGATGCTTGTATTTAGCTTCGTCTGAAACAGACGGACCTGAGCGCATCCCCTCGATCGCGAGGCCATGCTTCAGGTGCGTGACGCGCCAGCGCGTCATGCCATGGCGATGCAGCCCGCTCGATCCTCCGGCCGGAGGATGGTGCGGGTTTTTTGTTGCCTGCTGACAGGGCCGTCAGCTCACCGACATGCGCAGCGTCTCTCGCCGCTCGGCGGCGCGCGATCGACGCGTTCATCATGGACCGGCCGATGGCGGCCGGCTGGGAGCCGTTCATGACCACCACCCCGAGCTATCGCGCTGCGACTGTTCAGTTCGAACCGACGATGTACGAGAAGGAGCGCAACATCGCGCGGCTGGTGGCGTTGTGCGAGGAAGCCGCGGCCGGCGGCGCACGCCTGATCGTGACCCCCGAGATGGGGACCACCGGCTATTGCTGGTACGACCGCGACGAGATGCGACCGTTCGTCGAAACCGTCCCCGGAGCATCGACCGACCGTTTCCAGCAGATCTGCGAAGCGCATCATTGCTACATCGTGCTGGGCATGCCGGAAGTCGATTCCGCCACCGACCTGTTCTACAACACCGCGGTGCTGATCGGCCCGCAGGGCGTGGTCGGCAAGCATCGCAAATCGCATCCCTACATTGCCGAACCGAAATGGGCCGCGAACGGCGACATCGCCCATCAGGTGTTCGACACCGAGCTGGGGCGCATCGGCCTGCTGGTGTGCATGGACCTGCACTTCTTCGAAACCGCGCGCCTCGAAGCGGTCGCCGGCGCCGACGTAATCTGCCACATCTCCAACTGGCTGGCGGAGCGCACCCCCGCGCCGTACTGGATCAGTCGCGCGTTCGAGAACTCCTGCTACGTGATCGAGGCCAATCGCTGGGGGCTGGAGCGCACCGTGCAGTTCTCCGGCGGCAGTTGCGTGATCGCGCCGGATGGCAGCATTGCGGCGTCGATCGACAGCGGCGACGGCGTGGCTTACGCCCAGATCGATCCTGGCACCGTGCGCAAACGCGAGGTGCTCGGCGAGCAGGTGTTCGCCAAGCGGCGGCCCGAACTCTACGCGGAGCTGATGAGCAACAGCTTCACCTGGAATCCGGGCGATTTCTTCCGGCTGTATGGCTATCAGCCGATCCCCAAGGGCAAGGTTTCGGAAATCGCGGTGGTGCAGTTCGCACCCGCCGACGATCCATCCGCGAATCTCGCGACGATCGAACGGCATGCCCGCGATCTGATGGCGCGTGGCACGCCCGAGATGATCGTGTTTCCCGAACTCGCCCTCACCGGCCTCACCGATCCGGCCGCCTGCGCCGAAGCCCTTGAAGGACCGACCGTCACGGCGTTCACGAGGCTGGCCATGAAGCTGCGGACCTATCTGGTCGCCGGCATCGCCGAACGCGAAGGCACGGCCGTGTACAACACCGCGCTGCTGGCGGGGCCGGAGGGACTGGTCGGCAGCTATCGCAAGATCCATCTCGGCAATGCCGATGCCGACTGGGCGACGGCGGGCGACAAGTGGAAGGTGTTCGATCTTGCGATCGGCCGGGTCGGCCTCGCGATCGGCCACGACGCGCTGTATCCGGAGGCGATCCGCGCGCTGGCGCTGCGCGGCTGCGACATCGTCGCCTGCCCGGCGGCGATCGCCGGCGTGTTCACCGGCGCGCATGCCGGGACCGCGATCCCGCACAATTACCCGATCCCGAAGGGCGCCGACCCGTATCACTGGCACGCCTTCCGCACCCGGAGCGGCGAGAACAACATCTATCTGGCGTTCGCCAATGTGGTCGATCCGGGGCGCGGCTTCCTCGGCGCCAGCGCCGTATTCGGTCCCGACACCTTCGCGTTTCCGCGTCAGGAGTCGGCGATCCTCGACGGCGAAGAGAGCGCCAGCGTCCGGATCGACACCAGCAATCTGGACACCCCGTACCCGACCAATGTGGTGCGGCGCAAGGATCTGATCGTGATGCGCCTGCCGCATCACTACCTGCCGCTGGTCACCTGGCATCAGTAGCGCCGACGCTGATCGGCCGAGATCTGCCGAAGGACATGATCGGGCACGGCTTCATGGCCTGCCGGGCCTTGATCGTCGAACCGGTCAATTCGGTACAATCTAATACCTGCAACGACCTCACGCGCGGCAGGCTGGCGCAAGAAACCGCAGCCGCTGCACATTGTTTGTGCCTGCGGCATCTTTTCAACCGCACGGACTCGACGTTAACTCGGCCGCAGAGTTGGTGGCTAGGGTTCCGGCCTTGTTCGCAAGGTGCTGGTCCGAGAGCTGCCCCCCGAGGGGAGACATCCCTCGGACGCACGGCGGGATAAAAGCCCGGGAGGCCTCGTAAGCCGAGGAATTGGCAAACGATGGTCCGTTTCAATTCCTCATTGTGTCTTGATGTGAGGAACTGACCGATGCGGACAACACGTTTCCTGTCTTCCCTGATTCTCGCCGGCTCGATCGTGGCGCTCAGCGTCGCCGGAGCCTCCGCCGCGCCGAAAAAGGACTTCAAGGTCGCTTGGTCGATCTATGTCGGCTGGATGCCCTGGGGCTATGCGGCCGACACCGGCATCGTCAAGAAATGGGCCGACAAATACGGCATCACCATCGAGGTGAAGCAGTTCAACGACTACGTCGAGTCGATCAACCAGTACACCGCCGGCGGCTACGACGCGGTGACGATCACCAACATGGACGCGCTGTCGATCCCGGCCGCGGGCGGCGTCGATACCACCGCGGTGGTGATGGGCGACTTCTCCAACGGCAACGACGCGGTGATCCTGAAGAACAAGACCGACCTCGCCGCCATCAAAGGGCAGAAGGTCAATCTCGTCGAGTTCTCGGTGTCGCATTATCTGCTGGCGCGCGCGCTGGAGACCAAGGGTCTCAGCGAGAAGGACATCAAGGTCGTCAACACTTCCGACGCCGACCTCGCCGCCGCCTACAAGACGCCGGAAGTCACGGCGGTCGTGACCTGGAATCCGATCGTCTCCGAAATCCTGTCCGCGCCGGACGCCAAGAAGGTGTTCGACTCCTCGCAGATTCCCGGTGAGATCATGGACCTGATGGTCGCCAACACCGGCGTCGTAAAGGACAATCCGAACTTCGCCAAGGCGCTGGTCGGGATCTGGTACGAGACGATCAGCAAGATGCAGGCGGCCGGCGCCGAAGGCAAAGCCGCCAAGGAAGCGATGGCGAAGGCCTCCGGCACCGATCTCGCCGGCTTCGACAGCCAGCTCGCCTCGACCAAGCTGTTCGACAAGGCCGCCGACGCCGAGGCCTTCACCAAGAGCGCCACGGTCGGCGCCACGATGGACCGCGTCCGCAAATTCCTGTTCGAGAAGGATCTGCTCGGCAAGGGCGCGAAGTCGGCCGACGCGGTCGGCATCGAGCTCGCCGACAAGACCGTGCTGGGCGACAAGTCCAACGTGAAGCTGCGCTTCGACGCCAGCTACATGGACATGGCCGCGCAGGGCAAGCTGTAAGCAGCCGCTCTCCAGCAATCTCGGAACTCGACGATGCGCCTCATCAACATCAGACCCGGACGGCAACTGGCCTTCTACATGGCCGCGCTGCCGTTCGTGCTGGTGGCGATCGCTTACTTCGTCGGCTCCGAGGCGCGGCTGGCGGAGAACCCCAACGACAAGCTGCTGCCGGCGCTGACCAGCATGATGCAGGCGGTCAAGCAGATGGCGTTTCAGGTCGACGCCCGCACCGGCAACTATCTGATGTGGACCGACACGATCGCCAGCGTGATCCGGCTGGTGTCGGCGCTGGCGATCTCGACCGCGGCGGCGCTGCTACTCGGCATCGTTATCGGCCTGCTGCCGAGCGCGAACGCGCTGCTCGGCCCGTTCGTTTCGGTCACCTCGATGGTGCCGCCGCTGGCGCTGCTGCCGATCCTGTTCATCGTGATGGGGCTCGGCGAGAATTCCAAAATCGCGCTGATCGTGATCGGCACGCTGCCCTGCATCATCCGCGACCTGTCGATGAAGGTGCAGGAGCTGCCGCGCGAGCAACTGATCAAGGCGCAGACCCTCGGCGGCTCGACCTGGCAGATCGCGCTCCGCGTCGTGCTGCCGCAGATCCTGCCGCGGCTGATCGACTCGCTGCGGCTGCAGCTCGGCCCCGCCTGGCTGTTCCTGATCGCCGCCGAGGCGATCGCCTCGGACTCCGGCCTCGGCTATCGGATCTTCCTGGTGCGGCGTTATCTGGCGATGGACATCATCATCCCTTACGTCATCTGGATCACGCTGCTCGCCTTCGCCATGGACTTCGCGCTGCGGCTGCTACAGCGCAAGGCCTTCCCGTGGTTTGCATCGGTGAGGGCGGAATGAGCGCGATCCGCTTCGAGGATGTCTGGAAGGAATACGGCGATCACATCGTGCTCGAGCGCATCACGCTCGACGTCGCGCCGCGCGCCTTTCTCGCTTTGGTCGGACCGTCGGGCTGCGGCAAGACCACCTTCCTGCGGATGCTGCTCGGCGAGGAGACGCCGAGCCGCGGCCGCATCCTGGTCGACGGCGCGCCGCTGAAGCCCGAGCCCGACGCCGATCGCGGCGTGGTGTTTCAGCGCTACTCGGTGTTTCCGCATCTCACCGTGCTGCAGAACGTGCTGCTCGGCCGCGAGCTGCAGCAGTCGAAGCTGCTCGGCCGGCTGTTCGGCGCGGCCATGCGGGCAGCGACCGAGCAGGCGATGGCGCTGCTCGACGAGGTCGGGCTGAAGGGCCACGAGTCGAAATATCCGGCGGCGCTGTCCGGCGGCATGCAGCAGCGCCTCGCGCTGGCGCAGGCGATCATGCGCGGACCAAAAATCCTGCTGCTCGACGAGCCGTTCGGCGCGCTCGATCCGGGTATCCGCGCCGAGATTCACGAACTGATGAAGCGGCTGTGGAACGAGACCGAACTCACCGTGGTGATGGTGACGCACGATCTGTCGGAAGCGTTCCGGCTGGCGACGCGGGTGATCGCGTTCGAGCGCCACCGCGACCGCCCCGAAGAACGTGAACGTTACGGCGCGACGATCTCGCGCGACCTCGAAATCTATCCGCGGCGCGTCGCGCAGCCGCGGCTGGTGCATCCGAACCGCTCCGGCCGGGACGACCCGGCCGAACAGGGAGCATGAGCCGGGACGACCCGGCGTTTGTCTGATGGGAAGACAACCATGATCCTGACAGAGCACGAGAAGGCCGAAGTCGAGGCCAACCGCCAGCGCTACGAACACCACAAGGCGCTCGGCCAGCAGCAGGCGCCGAAGGCGCTGCCGCCGCCGACGCCGCGCGACGGCGCGCCGATCGCCGAGGACGCGATCATCCATCGCGAGACCGTGCCGGGCGGCTGGTACTGGGTCACGAAGCTCGCGCGCGGCGAGGCGCTGCGCATCGTCAATGCCAGCGGCACCGCCTGCGTCAGCCTGCAGGCCTGGAATGCGCACGACCCGAGCGAGCGGCTGAACCACGCCGACACCATCAAGGTGCAATGGGCGGCGAGCCTGCGCAAAGGCCGCGTGATCCTGTCCGATATGGGCCGGGCGCTGCTGTCGATCGTGCAGGACACCAGCGGCGCGCACGACACCATGGTGGGCGGCTCCAACGCTGCCACCAACGCGGCGCGCTACGGCGCCAAGAACTTCCGCAACACCCGTGACAACTTCGTGCTCGCCGCCGGCAAGCTCGGGCTCGACCGCCGCGACCTGCACCCGTGCGTCTCGCTGTTCGCGCCGGTGAATGTCGACGCACAGGGGCGGTTCGAATGGCATGGCGAGCGCCGTACCAAGGGCGACTTCGTCGACCTGCGCGCCGAGCTCGACCTGCTGGTGGCGCTGTCGAACTGTCCGCATCCGCTCGATCCGTCACCGACCTACGCGCCCGGCGATGTCGAGATCATCCGCTATCAGGCCCCCGAGCCCGCCGCCGACGATCTGTGCCGCACGGTCTCGCTCGAAGCCAAGCGCGCGTTCGAGAACAACGCGTTCTATCTCGCCTCCGGCGTTGCAGGGAGGGCGTGAGCATGACCGCGATTCCCGCCTCCGCCCGCATCGTGCTCGACACCACGATTCCCGCCCGCGTGCCGTGGTCGGCGATCATCCGCAAGGGCCAGACGCTCCGCATCGTCGACAGCCACGGCCAGCAGGCGGTCGATACGCTGTTCTACGCCGCCGATGATCACGGCGAGCGCTACAGCGGTCAGGATACGTTGCGCGCGCAGGGCTCGGCCTATGTGTCGACCGGCACGCGCATCATGTCGACCGAAGGCCGCACCATGCTGCGCATGGTCGCGGACAGCTGCGGCCTGCACGACACCTCGGCCGGCGCCTGTTCGTGCGAGAGCAACACCGTGCGGTTCGGCCACCAGACCAAGTACCTGCACGCCTGCCGCGAGAACTTCATCATCGAAGCCGCCAAGCATGGCCTGTCGAAGCGCGACATCGTGCCGAACCTGAACTTCTTCATGAACGTGCCGATCGATCCATCCGGCAATTTCACCGTGGTCGACGGCGTGTCGAAGCCCGGCGACTACGTCGAGATGGTCGCCGAGATGGACGTGCTGTGCCTGATCTCGAACTGCCCGCAGGTCAACAACCCCTGCAACGGCTTCTTCCCGACGCCGGTGCAGGTGGTGATCTACGAGGCGGGCGAGGACTGATCATGTTCGATAAGGTCCTGATTGCCAACCGCGGCGAAATCGCCTCGCGGATCGGCCGCACGCTGCGCCGCATGGGCATCCGCTCGGTGGCGGTCTATTCCGACGCCGACCGCTTCACCCGCGCGGTGCTGGACGCCGACGAAGCCGTCCGCGTCGGTCCCGCGCCGGCGGCCGAGAGCTATCTCAATGTCGACGCGATCATTGCGGCCTGCCTCGCCACCGGCGCGCAGGCGGTGCACCCCGGCTATGGCTTCCTGTCGGAAAACCGCGGCTTCGCCGAGCGGCTGGCGCAGCACGGCATCGCCTTCATCGGCCCGCGGCCGGAGCATCTCGACGCCTTCGGCCTGAAGCACAAGGCGCGTGAGATCGCGCAGCAAAGCAACGTGCCGTTGCTGCCGGGATCGGGCCTTTTGGAGACGATCGACGAGGCGCTGACCGAGGCGGCGCGGATCGGCTTCCCGCTGATGCTGAAGAGCACCGCGGGCGGCGGCGGCATCGGCATGCAGCTCTGCCACGACGAGGCGACGCTGCGCGACCGCTTCGCCACCGTGCAGCGCACCGCGCGTGCCTCGTTCGGCGATGCCCGGGTCTATCTCGAGCGCTTCGTCGCGGTGGCGCGGCACATCGAGGTGCAGATCTTCGGCGACGGCCAAGGCGGCGTGATCGCGCTCGGCGAACGCGACTGCTCGCTGCAGCGGCGCAACCAGAAGGTCGTCGAGGAAACCCCGGCGCCGGGCATCTCCGAGGCGATGCGCACGCGGCTGCATCGGGCCGCGGTCGCGCTCGGCCAGAGCGTGAACTACGAATCCGCCGGCACCGTCGAGTTCATCTACGACGTCGATCGCGAGGATTTCTACTTCCTCGAAGTCAACACGCGCCTGCAGGTCGAGCATCCGGTCACCGAGGCGGTGTTCGGCGTCGACCTCGTCGAATGGATGGTGCGGCAGGCCGCCGGCGACAGCCCGCTGGCAACCTATACGCCCCGCGCACCGCAGGGCGCGGCGATCGAAGTGCGGCTGTATGCGGAAAATCCCAACGCCGGCTTCCGCCCCTCCGCCGGCCGGCTGACGCAAGTGGCGTTTCCCGATAGCGCGCGGATCGACGGCTGGATCGAGACCGGCGTCGAGGTGACGCCGTTCTACGATCCGATGCTGGCGAAGATCATCGTCCATGCCGAGGACCGGCCCCGCGCGATCGCCAAGCTAATCGACGCGTTGCGCGACACGGCCGTCGCCGGCATCGAAACCAATCTCGACTACTTGCGGGCGATCGCCCAGGCGGAAGTGTTTCACAGCGGCCGCGTCGCCACCAATGTGCTGGCGAGCTTTGCGTTTGCACCGAGCACCATCGACGTGCTGGCGCCCGGCGCGCAGTCCGGCCTGCAGGAACTGCCGGGGCGGCTGCATCTGTGGCATGTCGGCGTGCCGCCGAGCGGCCCGATGGACGAGCGCTCGTTCCGGCTGGCCAATCGCCTGGCCGGCAATCCAGAGACCACCGCGGCGCTCGAACTCACCGTCAACGGCCCGACGCTGCGCTTCAACACCGATGCGGTGGTGGCGCTGGCCGGCGCCCATATGGTGGCGCGGCTCGACGGCGGCGAGGTCGGCCATCATGCGCCGATCGCCGTGAAAGCCGGCCAGACGCTGGCGATCGGCAAGGTCGAAGGATCGGGCCAGCGCTGCTACCTGGCGGTGCGCGGCGGCTTCGACGCGCCAAAGATCCTCGGCTCGCGCGCGGTGT
The DNA here is from genome assembly GCF_042432815.1 of Rhodopseudomonas telluris. Lineage (NCBI taxonomy): Bacteria > Pseudomonadati > Pseudomonadota > Alphaproteobacteria > Hyphomicrobiales > Nitrobacteraceae > Rhodopseudomonas > Rhodopseudomonas telluris. Next base: position 91,570 of record NZ_JBHLWM010000001.1, on the reverse strand, counting down.
TCATGCTCGGCGCGTTCGGCGGCCACGCCACCGGCGTGCTGAAGGCCGGCGACGTGCTGCACGTCGCGGCGCCCGCCGCGCCGCTTCCGACGCCGCGCGCCGCGACGGCGGAGGAGATCCCGCCGCTCACCCGCGACTGGCGGATCGGCGTGATCTACGGCCCGCACGGCGCGCCGGACTTCTTCCGCGACGACGACATCGCGACGCTGTTCGACGCGACCTACGAGGTGCACTTCAATTCGGCGCGCACCGGCGTGCGGCTGATCGGCCCGAAGCCGCAATGGGCGCGCACCGACGGCGGCGAGGCCGGGCTGCATCCCTCCAACATCCACGACAATGCCTACGCGATCGGCTCGATCGACTTCACCGGCGACATGCCGATCATCCTCGGCCCCGATGGCCCGAGCCTCGGCGGCTTCGTCTGCCCGGCCGTGGTGGCCCGCGAGGAGCTGTGGAAGGTCGGCCAGCTTCGCCCGGGCGACAAGCTGCGCTTCGTGCCGATCGCCCGCGCCGAGGATCCGGTGGCGGGGCCGACGGTGCTGCGCGCGTCGCCCGAGCTCGGCTCGGCGATCGTCGGCCGCCGCGACGATCAGGCGATTCCGGTGGTGTATCGCCGCGCCGGCGACGACAATTTGTTGATCGAATACGGCCCGATGGAGCTCGACATCGCGCTGCGGCTGCGCGTGCATGTGCTGGCCGAGGCGGTGGCGCAGGCCAGGCTGCCCGGACTGATCGATCTGACGCCCGGCATCCGCTCGCTGCAGATCCACTACGACAGCACGCAGCTCTCGCGCCGCAAGCTGCTCAATGTGCTCGGCGAACTCGAACGCGACCTGCCGGCGGTCGACGCCATGCAGGTGCCGAGCCGCATCGTGCATCTGCCGCTGTCGTGGAACGATCCGCAGGCGGTGCTGGCGATGCGCAAGTATCAGGAGCTGGTGCGGCCGGATGCGCCGTGGTGTCCGTCCAACATCGAGTTCATCCGTCGCATCAACGGCCTGCCCGACGAGGACGCGGTCCAGCGCATCGTGTTCGACGCCAGCTATCTGGTGCTCGGCCTCGGCGACGTTTATCTCGGCGCGCCGGTGGCGACCCCGGTCGATCCGCGGCATCGGCTGGTGACGACGAAGTACAATCCGGCCCGGACCTGGACGCCGGAGAACGCCGTCGGCATCGGCGGCGCCTATATGTGCATCTACGGCATGGAAGGCCCCGGCGGCTATCAGCTGTTCGGCCGCACCATCCAGATGTGGAACGCCTGGCGCTCGACGCCGGAGTTCAAGCCGGGCCATCCCTGGCTGCTGCGGTTCTTCGACCAGATCCGGTTCTTCCCGGTGAGCGCCGAGGAACTGCTCGACGCCCGCGAGGCGTTTCCGCACGGCGCCTATCCGCTGCAGATCGAAGACACTGTGTTCTCAGCAGCCGACTACGCCAAAAGCCTGCAGGACAACGCCGCGTCGATCACCGCCTTCAAGACGACGCAGCAGGCGGCGTTCGAAGCCGAGCGCCAGCGCTGGAAGGAGCTGCGGCTCGATCAGGTCGCCGACGATGCCGACCTCGCCGAAGGGCCGAGCGAGGACATTCCGGACGGCCACGTCGGCGTGTTCTCCGAAGTGCCGGGCAATGTCTGGAAGCTCACGGTGGCGGAAGGCGCGACGGTCGAGGCCGGGCAGACCATCGCGGTGATCGAATCCATGAAGATGGAGATCGCGATTCCCGCGACGGTGCAGGGCGTCGTCCGCAGCGTGAACGTCAAGCCGGGGCAGACCCTGCGCGCCGGGGATCTGGTGTGCGCCCTGGAGACGACGTAGTCGCGGCGCTACGGCGGGACGCCAGGCGCGCCCGCCGCTTGCGCGCCCAGATCACCACGCCGGTCACCGACAGCGCCGCGACCACCAGACCCATCGCCGAGATCAGGATGCGGCCCGGCAGGCCAAGGATCCGGCCGGAATGAAGCGGGAACTGCATCTGCACGAAGATGTCGGCGGCCGTGCCGACCCAGGGCAGCCGGTCGCCGAGCGGACGGCCGTCCTCGCTGTCGTAATACAGCTGCGCCGGGCCGACGCCGGCGGCGCCGTGATCATCGCCCGGCTTGAAGAACGCCGCCGCATACACGCCGTGCGCCGGGCCGTAGAACAGCGAACCGACCGGCTCGGTGAACCCGCGCGCCTTGCCGTCCGCGGCGGCACGCTCGGCGATCTGGGCGAACGTCATCTTCGGCTCGATGGGATCGTCGAGGCTGCGATAGGGCCGCTGCTCGAACGGCGTCGGCGTGTAGTTCGACACCGTCTTCATCAGCGGCGAAAACACCTCGAAATACAGGTTGAGCGAAAACGCCGTGAAGGCGACCACGAACAGCACCGCCCAGGTCCACAGGCTGAAGGCGCGGTGAATGTCGAAATTGATCCGGTAGGCGCTGCCCGAGGTCTTGATCTTCCAGGCCGGCGCCCAGCGCGCCCAGAAGCCCTTGCCGAGCTCGCGCTTCACCGCCGGCGCCTGCCCGGCGCGCATCAGCTTGCGGGCCGGCAGCGTCAGGTAGAAGCCGACGAAGCAGTCGATCGTCCAGATGATCGCGATGATGCCGAGCAGCCGCGCGCCCCAGCGGTCGCTGCCCCAGAATTCGGGGACCTGCATGGTGTAGTGCAGCTTGTACAGAAACGAGACGAAGTTCTCGCTGGTGACCGGCCACACCGCGCCCCAGTAACGCCGGCCCAATTCGGTGCCGGTATTGGGGTCGAGGAAGATCTGGTTATAGTCGAGCGTGTAGCGCTTGCCAGTCGCCGGGTCGATCCGCGGCTGCACGAAGAACGCCAGCGAATGGCCCGGCTCCGGCGTCATCGGAAAGAAGATGACGCGCGCCCGCGGATCGCGCTGTTCGATCTTGGCGGCGAGATCGACCGAGGGAATCGCCGGCCCCGGTGATGTGACATCGTAGAACTTGGCGTTGAGGGTCTCGTCGATCTCGTGGTCCCACGAGATGATCGCGCCGGTCACACCGGAGAAGAACAGGAACGCGGCGGTAAGCAGCCCGGCCCAGCGATGCAAGCGTCCAAAGATCGCTCTCATGCGTCGCTCCCGACGTTGGAGCGCACGGCAACAGCCGGACTGCACCCGGGACGAGGCTTCGTCCCGCACACGAGAAAGAGCGGCAGAAAAGTTGGCCGAGGAAAAGCTGACTGTGTCATGGCGCATCGTCGCTGGTCAGAACCGTTCTGACCCGCTCTAACGCGTTACGCCGCCGAGTACAGACTTGCGCGCCTGGAATCGTTTCAAACTACGCGGCGCGCTTCCTCCGCGCCTTTGCTGAGAACCACGACGCGATCAACGATGCGACATCGTGCCTCGGCGGAACCGCGCGCTTATCAGGCTCGTGCGCGGTTCCGCAATGCTCACGCCGACCAGCGATCCTCTTCCTCGCGATGCGCTTGCTCGTTGAGGCGCTGCGCAATGTTCTCGGCGAGTTGCTTGGTCTTCGCCTCGGCGATCTTTTCGCCGTCCTGCGTTTTCAGCTCGTTTCGCTCCGCGTGAACCGGAAAGTCGTCCGGCTCGAGTTCATCTCCGCCTGTTGGATCCGGCATCGCTTATCCTCCGCCTTTCCTGCCTGGTTGCTGGAACAACGCGCATCGCTGGAAATGGTGCCGGGCCGCTCATCGTCCACATAGTGGACGTATTATCGATCATTTCGATAATAATTGGACATCGCGATATTCGTCTTCATAATGCGCCGCATGATTGAAGACACGCCGTCCCACCCGCACGCCACGCCACTCCTGACCGCGGAAGCCATGCTGGCGGAGAGCGCCGGCGACGCGGCGTTCGCCACGACGCTCGCCAAGGGGCTGATCGTACTGGAGGCGTTCGACGCCGCCGCTCCGCTGCTCGGCAACATGCAGATCTCGGCGCGCACCGGCATTCCGCGGCCGACCGTGGCGCGGCTGACGCATACGCTCGCCGAGCTCGGCTACCTGCGCTACGACCCGGCGATTTCGAAATACGGCCTCGGCACCCGCGCGCTGCGGATCGTCCGTCCGCTGCTCGCCGATATGCCGTTCCGCCAGATCGCGCGGCCGCTGATGCAGGATCTCGCCGTCAGCGTGCGTGGCACCGTCTCGATCGGCCTGCTCGAAGGGCCGTCGATCATCTATGTCGAGACCGCGCGCTCCGGCGATGTCGGCCCGCATAGTCCGGATATCGGCCTGCCGATCCCGGTGGTCCGCACCGCGATGGGGCGAGCGGCCGCCGCGTTGCTGCCGGATGACGACGCCACCGCGCTGGCGACACGTCTCGCCGCGTCGGATCCGGCGATATGGGAAAGCTACGCCGAGCTGTATCGCTCCGGCCTGGCGCAGTGCGCCGAGCGCGGCTTCTGCACCTGTTTCGGCGAATACATGCCGTCGATCCACGCGGTCGCGGCCCCGCTGTTTCGCGCCAAGTCGCTGCAGCGGACCTTTGCGATCAATTGCGGCATTCCGGAATTCCGCCTGCAGCCGGGCCAGCTTGAGGCCGAGATCGGCCCGCGGCTGCGCGCGCTCGCCGCCAGCATTCGCGCGCTGGTCGGCGAACCGGAGCCTGAAATCCCGCCACGCACGGGCCGGCCCGCACCCTGAATTCTGCGGCGACGTCGATCGAACAACGCCAGGGCCGCCAGCGCAACGAGCGGACCGGAGACACCAGGAGGACGACATGCCCCTGACTCGACGCACGCTGCTCGCTGCGGCCGCCGCATTCGCCGCCGCTCCGGCGCCGCCCGCTTTCGCCGACGCGGAATGGCCGACGCGGCTGGTGCGGATGATCTCGCCTTACGGCGCCGGCGGCGCCAACGACATTTCGCTGCGGATCTTCAACGCGTACTTCGAGCGCGAGCTGAGGCAGCAGTTCATCGTCGAGAACAAGCCCGGCGCCGGCACCCGCATCGCCAACGAGATGGTCGCCAAGGCGGCGCCCGACGGCAGCACCTTCCTCTACGTCGCCGCACCCTACGCCACCGCGGAGGCGCTGTTCGGCAGGCTCGGCTACGAACGCAAGGAGCTCGTGCCGGTCGCCATGGCGGTGACGGCGCCGATCTTCCTGATCATCAACGCCAAGTCCGACTACAAGACGCTGCCCGAGCTGATCGCCTACGGCAAGGCGAAGACAGACGGCCTGACCTTCGCGTCGCCCGGTCCCGGCTCGCAGCCGCACCTCGCCGCCGAGCTGCTGTTCAAGACCGCCGGCGTCAAGGGCCTCAACATCCCGTTCCGCGGCGACTCCGCTTCCTACACCGAACTGCTCGCCGGCCGTGTCGACGCCACCTTCACGGCGATCAGTTCGGCGCTGCCGCACATCCAGGCCGGCAACTTCCGCGTACTCGGCGTCGCCTCGGCGACACGCAGCACGATCTATCCGGACGCGCCGACGCTGGTCGAACAAGGCTTCCCGCAGATCGTCGCCGCCGGCTGGTACGGCTTCATGGCGCCGGCCGCGACCCCGGCGCCGATCGTCGCCAAGCTGGAGAGCCTGGTGCTGCGCGCGCTCGATGACGACGCGGTCAAGCAGAAGCTGCGCGATCAGGGACTCGAGGCCAGCGGCCGCAGCGGCGCCGACTTCGCACGCTTCATCGACGACGAAACCAGCAAATGGAGCAAGGTGATCGAAGAGGCCGGCCTGAAAGGGCAGCAGTAAAGATCCGCCGGTCGCCGGCGGACAACAACAACACGTCGACCATCATAAAACGAGGAACGCCATGAGGAAACTAGCCGTCGGCCTCGCCGCCGCGATGGCCATCGCGTGCGCCGCACCGGCCGCCCACGCGCAGAAGAAATACGATACGGGCGCCACCGACAGCGAGATCAAGGTCGGCCAGACCGTGCCGCTGTCAGGTCCCGCATCGGCCTATTCGTCGATCGCCAAGACCCAGGCCGCCTATATGCGGATGGTCAACGAGCGGGGCGGCGTTGGTGGCCGCAAGATCAACCTGATCCAGTACGACGATGCCTACTCGCCGCCCAAGACGGTGGAGCAGGTGCGCAAGCTGGTCGAGGGCGACGAGGTGCTGCTGACGTTCCAGATCATCGGCACCGCGCCCAACGCCGCAGTGCTAAAATATCTCAACGCCAAGAAGGTGCCGCAGCTGTTCGCCGCCACCGGCGCGGCGCGTTTCACCGATCCGAAGAACTTCCCCTGGACGATGGGCTTCAACCCGAGCTACTTCGTCGAGGGTCGGATCTACGGCCAGTTCATTCTCAAGGAACATCCGAACGCCAAGGTCGGCGTGCTGTGGCAGAACGACGACCTCGGCAAGGACTATCTGGCCGGCATCAAGGCCGGGCTCGGCGACAAGGCGGCCAAGATGATCGTCGCCGAAGCGTCCTACGAACTGTCCGAGCCGACCATCGACTCGCAGATCCTCAAGATCCGCGACTCCGGCGCCGACCTGTTGTTCAGCGCCGCGACGCCGAAGCAGGCCGCGCAGGCGATCAAGAAGCTGTACGAGATCGGCTGGCATCCGATCCACATCATCGACATCAACGCCGGCTCGATCGGCGCGGTGCTGAAGCCGGCCGGGCTGGAGGCCTCCAAGGGCGTGATCAGCGTCGGCTACGTCAAGGAGCCGGACGATCCGCAATGGGCCAATGACGAGGGCAACAAGCGCTATCTCGACTTCATGGCGAAGTACTATCCGGACGGCGACCGCAATTCGAGCTTCAACGTCTACGGCTACATCACCGCGCAGCTGCTGGTGCAGGTGCTGAAGCAATGCGGCGACGACCTGACGCGCGACAACGTCATGCGCCAGGCCAGCAACCTCACCAACGTCCCGCTCGACATGCTGCTGCCCGGCATCACCGTCACCACCACGCCGACCGACTACCGCGTCAACAAGCAGTTCCAGATGGCCAAGTTCGACGGCGAAAAATGGGAACGCTACGGCGACATCATCACCGACCAGGCGAAGGAGTAGGGTACTGCTGATCGGTCCGGCACGGCGCAACCTCTCCCGCTTGCGGGAGAGGTCGGATCGCGTAGCGATCCGGGTGAGGGCACTCCTCTCCGCGAGTCATAGACTCACTGCCTAGGACTCCCTCACCCCAACCCTCTCCCGCAAGCGGGAGAGGGGGCGCGCTACCGGCGGGGAGAGGCAAACTACACAGCCCCCAGCCACGCGCACACCGCTTCCGGCATCGCCCGCACATACCCCGGAAACGGCCCCGTGGCGAAGCCGACGTGGCCGCCGTGGTTCGGCTGCACCAGCGTGACGTGGTCGCCGACCTGGTGCGGCGCCGGCAGCGAGGCGCCGGGGACGAACGGATCGTTGCGGGCGTTCAGCACCAGCGCCGGCACACGGATCCTGTGCAGATGCGGTTTCGCCGACGCCCGTGTCCAGTAATCATCGACGTCGGCGAAGCCGTGCAACGGCGCCGTGAACGCATCGTCGAACGCGCGCAGCGTGGTCGCGGCGAGCATCGTGTCGCGATCGAACAGACCGGGATGCTGCTGCCATTTCGCCAGCGCACGCGGCTTCATGGTGCGCAGGAAATTGCGGGTGTAGATCTGGCAGTTCAGACCGCTATCGATTGCGGCGCCAGCGGCGAGCAGGTCGAGCGGCGCCGAGATCGCCGCCACCGCGCGCACCGTCTGCGCCGCGCTCTCGCCCGCTTCCTCGGTCCAGCGCAGCAGCGCGTTGCCGCCGAGCGAGACGCCGGCGGCGATCACCGGCGCGCCGGCCCGTTCGCGCAGCCGGCCGAGCATCCAGCCGATCTCCTCGAAGTCACCGGAGTGATAGGAGCGCGGCGCCAGATTGGGCTCGCCGGAGCAGCCGCGAAAATGCGGCACGCTGAAGCGCCAGCCACGCTGCTCAGCCGCCTGCGCGAAGGCGATCGCGTAGCGGCTCGACGACGAGCCTTCGAGGCCGTGAAACAGCACCAGCCACGGCGCACCTTCAGCGCCTGCGAGATGATCGACGTCGATGAAGTCACCATCCGGCGCGCGCCAGCGTTCGCGATCGAGCCGCAAGGCCTCGCTCGGCCGCGGCTTCGCAAACAATGCCGGCCAGATCGTCTGCAGATGGCCGCCCGGCAGCCACCACGGCGCCCGATAATCGCGCAGACCTTCGCGCATGAGACAAATCATGGGTCGGAGAAACGGAAAGGTGCACTGCAAACTGCCGCCATCGCACCGCCGCAGTCAACGCCTCACCATCCGCGTGCCGACATCGCGCGAAACACGTCCGGCGCTCGCGCCGGCACAGATGATGTTACCCACTGACGTCTTCGGCATGACCGCCGCAGCAAATTGCGACGACCACCCCGCATCGGCATTGCGCGCAGCCCGCTTCGCGATAAGCTGATGGTCAAGACAACAGCTCCGGTTCCAGCGCAGCTCCGGACGGGATGGGACGAGCGACGATGAAGGCCCGGGACACTGGACAGTTTCGCGATCTGTCGGCCGACGAACTGGAACGGCTCGCAGCGATCGAATGGGCGCAGGCAAAGGCGCTGCCTGACGCGCCCAAAGACCTGGTGATGAAATCCGCCACCGAGATGCAGGCGCGCGCCAAGCTGAAGCGGATGCTGACGAGCCAGGTGCCGACCAAGCACTGAGGCCTTGCCTCGCTTGACCGTGCGCCGCGCCGTGCAACACTGCGGCGATGCAGCGGTCATCACTCGAGTCCTGTCCCGACGCTGGCGGCGCCTATGTGGTGGCGCTGTCGCTCGCGGCGCCGCCCCGCGTGCGACTTGGCCAGGCCACCCCGATCACCGTTGCGGCCGGTCGCTATCTGTATTGCGGCTCGGCTTACGGCCCCGGCGGCTTGCGCGCCCGGCTCGGCCGCCACTTTCGCCGCGACAAATCGATCCGCTGGCATATCGATCAGCTCACCACGGCGGGCGAGGTGTTGGGCGCCTGGGCGATCCCGCGGGGCAATGAGTGCGAACTCGTCCGCCGGCTCGGCTTTCTGCACGCCCCGATCGCCGGTTTCGGCGCCAGCGACTGCCCGAGCTGCCGCAGCCACCTGCTGCACTGGCCGCGGCGCATCGCGCGATCGACCATCATAAAGGCGTTGGCCGCCGGCGCGGCGCGCCCGTTGTGGGTGACGACCTTGGTTACTTCGCCGCCACCTCCTGCCGCAGCCAGCCGAGATACTTGTCGGCCCCGGCCGTGACCGGGAGCTGGATGATCTCGGGCGTATCGTAGGAATGCAGCGAGACGATCAGGTCGCGCAGCGCCGCGAATTTCTCCGGAACCGTCTTGAACAACAGCAACTGCTCGCCCTCGCTGGTGATCTTGCCGTCCCACCAATAATGGCTGGTGATCGCCTGGATCTGGACACAGGCGGCGTGCCGGGCTTCGAGTGTTGCGATTGCTAATCGCTCCGCCTCCTCCTTGTTGGGAGCAGTTACCATCACCACGCAGGCGTCAGCCTGATCCATCGCCGTTATCCTCCTATTGGCGTAGCCCCCGCGCGTTGCGGGTGGACTTGGTTGTTTGCTAACGCAGCCCGATCCGCCGTTCCGCCCAGGAGATCGTCATGCCGATCTACGGTTATGTCTGTAACAAATGCGGGCACCGCTTCGAAACGCTGCTGTACGCGAACGAGACCGCTGCCTGCCCGACCTGTGAAAGCACCGACCTCGACCAGCAATTGTCGCTGATCGCCAAGCCGGCCAAAGCCGGTCCGGACGTGCCGATGTGCGACGGCGCCGGCGGATGCGGGCGTTGCATGCCGGATCTCTGCGCCTAGGGCCGCTGCGCCTGCGGCGGCCTGCGTCGCCGTGCGAAGGCCCCGGCGCGGAACGACGCGCGACTTTCGCCGTTCTGCCCGCTGAACTCTTTCCTCAAACGGCAGCAAAGCAGATGGCGCACGTCACCCGCGTATTCGACAGTCCTGGCCGCGCGCAGGCCGCGCTCGACGAATTGAAGGCCCAAGGCTTCAGCAATGCGGAGCTTGTCCCGGGCCCGAACGGCCAGGGCGGCACCACGCTACGGCTCGAGCCTGCGTTCGGCACCGGGCTGCGGGCCGAGGAGATCCTGAACCGCCACGCCCGCAGCGGACCACCGTCGGGCAGGTCGGCCGCAGCTGCGAAGCCGGCGGTCGCCGAGGCGCCTCCGACCGTATCACCCGCGGCAGCGCGCAGCGCGCCTCCCGAGGCCACTGCCAAGCCGACCCCGCCTCACCGCAACGGCTCGCATGAAGGCGTCAGAACCGGCCCACGCACGCTGTCGCAGTTGCTCGGAATCCCGGAACTGATCGATTCCGATACGTTCTTTTCCGGCTTCCCGCTGCTGATCCGTCCGAGCCCGAAGCGCACCGAAGAGCGAACCAAGCGCACCTAGGCGCTTCATCGGCTGAGAGGCTTTGCAATCAGCTAGCCCCGTTTCCACCCGTCATGCCCGGCCTTGTGCCGGGCATCGACGTGTTGCAGCCGAAACGCGAGACGACCGTAGAGGCTGGGATGAGCCGGGCACGACAGAAGCTATGCGCATACGACGCGCTCTAGAAGGCACTGAGACGCGGTGCAGTGCGCAATGGTTCGAGGCGGCGGTACCCGCCCCCTCACCATGGCGTCGCCCCGGTGATCAGTCCGACAGCGCCTGATCTCGCCGACAGCTAGTCGGCCTTTTCGGTCGTCCGGGTGTTGGTGCGACGCGCCGCGGATGCGCTGGCGCCGGCTTCGCTGCAGGGAATGGGCGTCCAGCTTCCGTCCGGCGCCTTCATGTAGGAGCTGCAGCCGTTCGACGTCGCCTCGGCGGCGTTGCGCTGCTGGCCTTGATTGTTGGCCATGGCCGACGCGGACAGCAGTGTGGTCGCAGCCAGGGTGGCAATGCCGATGCGGGGTAGGCGTGAAAAGATCATGTCCGGTCCTCCATTGTCGGAACGGGCCGGACTATTCAGACAAATTGTGACAACTTCTTGCAAAAGCCGGGAGCGGACAGCCGCTTTGCTTAACGACTGTTAAAAACCCGCCGCGATCAGTACGATCGCGTACTAACGCTTCAGCGATACAGCACGCCGCGCCCGACCGAGGTGCGGTCCTGCCAATGGAGGCGGACGAGTTCGGGGTCGACGTGCTCCTCGACCGGCCAGCCGACGCACAGATAGGCGATGAACTTCCAGTCCGCCGGCACATCCAGATCGGCCGTCGCCGACCCCGGATCGAGGATCGAGACCCAGCCGACGCCGAGACCGAGCGCGCGTGCTGCCAGCCAGAACGTCTCGATCATCGTCACCACCGAGTAATCCAGCGCTTCCGGCATGGTCTGGCGGCCGACGCCGAGCCCCTGCGGCGTCGCGCGGTCGCAGAACAGCGCGAATTGCCGCGGCGCGACGTCCATGCCTTCGAGCTTGAGCTGCGCATACTGCGCGGCGCGCTGGCCGCGATAGACGCTTGCCGCCATCTCGTTGCAGCGGACAAAATTGTCGCGCATCCTGGCGCGCATCGGCGCGCTGTCGACGCTGACCCAGCGCCACGGCTGGCTGTTGCCGACCGACGGCGAGAGCTGGGCGAGATCGAGCAGATGCTCGACCAGCGCCGGATCGACCGGATCAGGCTTGAAGCGGCGCACGTCGCGCCGCCACGCGATCAGCTCGGCCAGCTTCTGCTGAAACACAGCATCGAATACCGGCGGCTCCGCATTGAGCCTGGCGACGTCGTGATCCACGCTCATGCTGCTCTCCTGATCGCCTTACAGTTTGCCCGCCAGGACATCGGACAGGTCCGCCACATCGGTCATCAGCCGCGCCGCAGCGCGCAGCAGCGGGATCGCGAGGATCGCGCCGGTGCCTTCGCCGAGCCGCAGCTCGAGATCCAGCAGGGGCCTGGCTTCGAGCGCCTGAAGCGCGAGATCGTGGCCGCGCTCGGCGGAGCGATGCGCGAACACGCAGTAGCCGCGCGCCGCCGGCGCCAGCCGCACCGCGAGCAGCGCGGCCGCGGTGGCGATGAAGCCATCGACGATCACCGGCCGGCGCTGCGATGCCGCGCCGAGGATGGCGCCCGCCATCATGGCGATTTCCAGACCGCCGAATTCGCACAGCACCTCGAACGGCGCGGTCGCCGCGCTGCGCGCGGCCGCCATCTCGATCGCGGCCCGCTTCTTCGCCATGCCGGGCGCGTCCTGCCCGGCGCCGACGCCGATACAGGCATCGAGCGGCGCCGGCCCCAGGCGGTGCAGCAGCAGCGACGACGACGCGGTGTTGCCGATCCCCATCTCGCCGAGCGCGATGATCTCGGCGCCGGCCTTGATCTCCGCGATCGCCAGCTCGGCACCGCGATTCAGCGCCAGCGCCGCCTCGTCCGGCGTCATCGCCGGCTCGCGCGCGGCGTTGCCGGTGCCCATCCGCACCTTGGCGTCGATCAGGTCGGGATGATTCGGCAGTTCGGCGGCGACGCCGGCGTCGATCACCCGGACGTCGACATGACTGCCGGCCGCGAACGCGTTGGCGCAAGCCTTGCCGGCCAGATAGGTCATCACCATCGCCACCGTAACGGCGGAGGGATATTGCGACACGCCCTCGGCAGTGAGGCCATGGTCGCCGGCGAACACCATCAGCACTGCATTGTCGCACCGCGGCTCCGCCGGATGCCGTATCGCGCCGAGCGCGACCGCCAGGTCCTCGATGCGGCCGAGCGAGCCCGGCGGCTTGGCCTTGCCGTCGATTCGCGCGCGCAGCGCGGTTTCGGTCGCGCGGTCCACCGGCGCGATCGTCGGCGGCTGCCAGGCAACGAGAGTGTCTGTCGGCATGGTCGGCCTCTGTGTATCGTGAACCTGCGCAAGTGGCGGAAGTCGGCGCGTACGTCAACACCACCTTCCGCGCGGTTGACCCCGGCGGTGGCCGCAGATACCGTGACCGATGATGGTCCTTCCGCAAGGAAGGTGAAAAGGGAATCCGGTGCGAGCGACGTTGGTCGGCTCAATCCCGGTGCTGCCCCCGCAACTGTAAGCGACGAGCCCGCGCCTCTGCCACTGGGACACTCCTGACGACAGGAGCCTGGGAAGGCGGCGACAGGGCAGCGACTCGCGAGCCAGGAGACCTGCCATCGCGAACAGTGCTTTGGAGGCGTCGGGGCGGGGTGCACCGGACGGAAAGCAGCACGGTGACGCATCCTTCGTCACCTCGCGCGGTCCGACAAAGCTCGAAGCTGTCAGGCGCCGACGGCGCAGCCGCGAGCGAGGGCATGGTGAGCCGCCCCACCGACCAACCCATCATCACGGCTGTTGCCGGCAATGCCGACGGAACACCGCGGCCGACCGGACCTGTGGTGATCAGCGTCTGCGTCTCCTGCAAATCCGCCGACGGCGCCAACGCCGGCACGCCGATGCTGGACGCGATGCGCGCCGCGCTCGGCGACGCCGCCGACGTCCGCGTGCGCCCGGTGCAATGCCTCAGCGTGTGCAAGCGCCCCACCACCGTCGCGGTGTCGAGCGCGGACGGCTACAATTTCGTGTTCGGCGATCTCGTCCCCGAGACGGCCGCCGAAGCCATCGCGTCGTTCGCGGCATCCTATCGTGACAGCCCTTACGGCCTGGTGCCGTGGCGGCAGCGCGCCGAGGTGCTGCGCAAGGGCATGGTGAGCCGGCTGCCGCCGCTCGGCTGGTCGCCCGACGACGGACGCGCGCCGACATGACCGCGCTCGTCTCCACGCTGGTGCTCGGCGGTGCCCGCTCCGGCAAGTCGGTGTTCGGCGAGAAGCTGGTCGCCGGCAGCGGCCTCACCAAGATCTATCTCGCCACCGCAACGCGCAGCGACGACGAGATGGCCGAGCGCATCGCGCATCACCGCAATCGCCGCGGCTTTTCCGGCTGGACCACCGTCGAGGAGCCGCTCGCGCTGGTCGATGCGCTGACCCGCGAGGCCGGCCGCGGCCGCGCCGTGTTGGTCGACTGCCTGACACTGTGGCTGTTCAACCTGATGGAGGCCGGCCGCGATCCCGAGGTCGAGGCCAAGCGGCTGACCCGCTATCTCGGTGTCGCCACCGCGCCGATCGTGATGGTGTCCAACGAGGTCGGCCTCGGCCTGGTGCCGGAGACGCCGCTCGGCCGCGCCTTCCGCGACGCGCAGGGCCGCCTCAACCAGATCGTCGCCGCCACCGTCCCCCAAGTCGTGTTCGTCGCAGCCGGCCTGCCGCTGTGGCTGAAGCAGGAGAACTAACATGTCCGCCCGCATTCCCGTCACCGTGCTGACCGGCTTTCTCGGCGCCGGCAAGACCACGCTGCTGCGGTCGCTGCTGACGCAGTCGAATGGCCGCCGCATCGCGGTGATCGTCAACGAATTCGGCGACGCCGGCTTCGACGGCGGCCTGATCGAGGATTGCGGCGACGCCGCCTGCGCGCCGGATGACATCGTCGAACTCACCAATGGCTGCATCTGCTGCACGGTGGCGGACGATTTCATTCCGACAATGGAGAAGCTGCTGAACCGTGACCGCCCGCTCGACGCGATCGTGATCGAGACCTCGGGCCTCGCCTTGCCGCAGCCGCTGCTGAAGGCGTTCGCGTGGCCGGCGGTGAAGACCCGCGCCACCGCCGACGGCGTCGTCACCGTGGTGGACGCGCTGGCGCTCAGCGAGAACCGCATCCCGCTCGACGACGACGCCACCAAGGCGAAGCGCGACGCCACCCATGACGATCCGGTCGAGGAAGTGTTCGAGGATCAGCTCGCCTGCGCCGATCTCGTGGTGCTGTCGAAGAGCGACCTCGTTTCGCCCGATCAGCTCGACGCGCTCGAAGCGAAGCTGGCAAGCCGGCTACGGCCGAACGTCCGCATCATCCGCTCGCACGGCACGCTGGCGCCGTCGGTGCTGATCGGTCTCGATTCCGCCGCCGAGGACGACCTCGCATCGCGCGTCGGTCATCATCCCGAGGGCGAGGAACACGACCACGACGATTTCGACTCGATCGTGGTGACGCCGCAGCCGGCCGACACGCTCGACGCGATGCGCAGCCGCGTCGATGCGGCGCTCGGGCTCGACGGCGTGCTGCGCGTCAAGGGCCACGGCCGGGTTGCCGGCAAGCCCGCGCCGGTCGTGGTGCAGGCCGTCGGCACCCGAATCGACCTCGCTTTCGCCCGCCCCGACGCCGCCCGCGCCGACCACCTGGTGGTAATCGGCCTCAAAGGCTTCGACACCGACGCCGCGCGGCGCGCGCTGGCTGGCGCCTGACACGATGATAAGTCCTCGCGTTCGTCATCCTGAGGTGCACGCCGACTTCGGCGTGCCTCGAAGGATGGCGGGGGCACGGACACGCGGCCATCCTTCGAGGCGCGCACTTGCGTGCGCGCGCCTCAGGATGACGCTGGTATGCGTTGAAGCGACGAGGTGCATCCCATGCACCTGAAGCTCGACGCCAGCGCCAGCATCGACGACGGCGACGTTGCCCGCGATCTGGGGCAGGCGCCGGCCGAGATCGTGGTGCTGTCGGCGGCCGACACCGACCTCGCGGCATTCGCGGCGGCGCGCGCCGAACTCCCCGATGACTTCCCGAGCCTGCGCCTGACCAATCTGCTGGCGCTCGGCCATCCGGCGTCGGTCGATCTCTATGTCGAGCGCACGCTCGCCAAGGCCAAGATCGTGATCCTGCGCATGCTCGGCGGCGAGGCCTACTGGCCGCACGGCGTCGAGAGCCTGCGCCGCGATGCGTTCGCGCGCGGCGCGCTGTTCGTCTGCATCCCGGGCGAACTGCACTGGAACGCCCACCTCGCGGCGCGCGGCAATGCCGATCTCGACGATGCCCACGCGCTGTGGCGCTACTGCACCGAAGGCGGCGTCGACAATCTGCGGCTGGCGCTGCGCTACGCCGCCTGGATGATCCTGCGCGACGACCCGCCGCCGCCGCCGCGGCCGATGCCGGCGGCCGGCTACTGGCCCGACGAGCCGCTCGCCGCGAAACGCAGCCGGGCGCTGATCATCTTCTACCGGGCGCTGGTCGCGAGCGGCGACACCGCCGCAATCGATGCGATGCGCGCGGCGCTGGAGGCGCGCGGGCTCGACGCGTCGTGCCTCTACGTCACCAGCCTCAAGGACGCGCGCTCGATCGCGTTCCTGAACAGCGCGCTCGCCGCCGATCCGCCGGACGTGATCATCAACGCCACCGCCTTCGCCACCGCGACCGCGGCCGACGATTCCGGCATCCTCGCCTCGGCGGATTGCCCGATCCTGCAGATCGCCCAGGCCGGCGTCAGCCGCGACAGCTGGGAGCAATCCAGCCGCGGCCTCAACCCGCGCGATCTGGCGATGCATGTGGTGCTGCCGGAGGTCGACGGCCGTATCTTCGCCGGCGCGGTCGCGTTCAAGCAGCGCGGCGGCGACGACGCCAACTACGCGCCGACCGTGTATCAGCCGCTCGACGACCGGATCGACGCCGCCGCCGATCTCGCCAAGGCCTGGGTGCGGCTGCGCCGGCTGCCGCTGCGCAAGCGGCGCGTCGGCATCGTGCTGGCCAACTACCCGAACCGCGACGGCCGGCTCGGCAACGGCGTCGGGCTCGATACCCCGCAGTCGCTGCACGATCTGCTCTACGCGCTACGCGAAGAAGGCTACGACACCGGCGCGCTGCCGGCCGACACCGCCGAACTGATGCAGACGCTGCAAAGCGGCCCGACCAACGAACTCGCGGCGCGCGAACAACGCAGCGGTGGCGTGAGCTGGCCGGTCGCCGACTACAAGGCCGCGTTCGCGACGCTGCCGCAGGCCGTACGCCGCGCCGTCGAGACCCGCTGGGGCCGGCCCGAAGCCGATCCGTATATCGTGGACGGCAGCTTTCGATTAGCGCTGCACCGCTTCGGCGCCATCCTGGTCGGCGTGCAGCCGGCGCGTGGCTACGCCATCGATCTGAAATCCAGCTTCCACGATCCTGACCTGCCGCCGCCGCATCATTATCTCGCGTTCTATCTGTGGCTGCGCCGCGCGTTCGACGCCCATGCGGTGATCCATCTCGGCAAGCACGGCAATCTCGAATGGCTGCCGGGCAAGAGCGCCGGGCTGTCGCGCGACTGTTTTCCGAGCGCGCTGCTCGGCCCGCTGCCGCATCTCTATCCGTTCATCGTCAACGATCCCGGCGAAGGCATCCAGGCCAAGCGCCGCACCGCCGCGGTGATCGTCGATCATCTGACGCCGCCGCTGACCCGCGCCGAACTGCACGACGAGATGGCGCGGCTGGAAGGCCTGGTCGACGAATACGCCCTCGCCGCCGATCTCGATCCGAAACGCGCCGACGCCATCGCCGACGACATCCTGTCGCTGGCCCGCGCCACCCGGCTCGACGCGGATGTGGCGATCGATCGCGACACGCCGACGCTGGATGCCTTGCGCGCCATCGATGCGCATCTGTGCGACCTCAAGGAAATGCAGATCCGCGACGGCCTGCACATCTTCGGCCGCACGCCGCTTCCCGCGCAGCGCGACGAGCTGTTAGTTTCCATCGCCCGGCTGCCGCGGTCCGATCTGAAACCACAGGACGCCTCGCTGCACCGCGCGCTGGCGCTGGACCTTGGACTCACCGACGCAAACGGCGGCGCGTTCGATCCGCTGACGCGCGACCTTGCGGCGGACTACGTCGGCCCCCATCCGACGCTCCTGGCCACGCTGAGTGACCGGCCATGGCGCACCAATGGCGACACCGTCGAACGCATCGAGTTCCTTGCATCTCGTTTGGTCTCGGCTCTTCCACGAGCAACCCCCAGCCCTCTCCCCGTGTGGGAGAGGGTGGCACCGACGCCATCGGTGCCGGGTGAAGAGGCATCGTGGCCGCACGCCCAGCCGGTGCTCGACTGGATCGCTGCCACGCTGCGCCCGGCGATCGACGCCTCCGGCGATGCCGAGCGCGCCGCGCTGCTCCGCGGCCTCGGCGGTCGCTTCGTGCGGCCCGGTCCGTCCGGCGCGCCGACGCGCGGGCGGCCGGATGTCCTCCCGACCGGCCGCAATTTCTTCGCGGTCGATGTCCGCGCGGTGCCAACGCCCTCGGCGTGGCGGATCGGTGCGCTGGCGGCCGAGCGGCTGGTCGAGGGCTATTGGCAGGAGGCCGGCGAGTGGCCGCGCTCGATCGCGCTGTCGGCGTGGGGCACCGCCAACATGCGCACCGGCGGCGACGACGTCGCGCAGGCGCTGGCGCTGATCGGCGCGCGCCCGACCTGGGAGGACGCCACCGGCCGCGTCACCGGCTTCGCGATCGTGCCGCTATCCGACCTGAAGCGGCCGCGCGTCGACGTCACCTTCCGCGTCTCCGGTCTGTTCCGCGACGCCTTTCCGACCCAGATGGATCTGATCGCCAGCGCAATCGCCGCGATCGCGGCGCTCGACGAGCCGGACGACGCCAATCCGATCGCCGCGCATGTCCGCGCCCGCGCCGCCGAACTCACGCGCGCGGGCGTCGCTCCCGACCGCGCGCAGCAGCAGGCCGCCGATCGGGTGTTCGGCGCCAAGCCCGGCGCCTATGGGGCAGGCTTGCAGGCGCTGATCGACGAAGGCGCTTGGCAGACGCGTAGCGACCTCGCCGACGCTTATCTGGCGTGGGGCGGCTACGCCTACGGCTCCGGTCGCGACGGCACGGAGGCGCGCGATGGTTTCGCGGCGCGGCTGCAGACCACGCAGCTCGTCGCGCAGGCGCAGGACAATCGCGAGCACGATATTCTGGACTCCGACGATTACTATCAGTTCATCGGCGGCCTCGCCGCGACGGTCGAGATGTTGCGCGGGCAAGCGCCGCGCATCGCCCATGTCGACACCTCGCGCCCCGAGGCGCCGCTGCCGCGCACGCTGGCGCACGAGATCTCCCGCGTGGTGCGCGGCCGCGCCGCCAATCCGAAATGGATCGCGGGCGTGATGCGCCACGGCTACAAGGGGGCGTTCGAGATCGCCGCCACGGTCGACTATCTGTTCGGCTTCGCCGCCTCGACCGATGCGGTCGCGCCACATCACTTCGATCAGCTGTTCGCCGCCTATCTCGAGGACGAGACGGTGCGCGACTTTCTGCGCGACGCCAATCCGGCGGCGCTGCGCGACATCGCCGAGCGCTTCGCCGAAGCGATCCGTCGCGGGCTGTGGACGCCGCGCTCCAACCGCGCGCCCGATTTGCTCGCCGAACTCATGACCAAGGAACCCGCATGACCGACGCCGCCCCCGAGCGCGACGACAACGCCCGCCACGCCGAGAAGGCGAAGAAGCGCAAGGCCGCGCACAACAAGAAGCTCGAGGGCATGTCGGACGACAAGGGCCTGCTCATCGTCCACACCGGCACCGGCAAGGGCAAGACCTCGGCGGCGCTCGGCATGGTGTTCCGCCACATCGGCCACGACATGCCGGTCGCGGTGGTGCAGTTCACCAAGTCGGAGAAGTGGAACACCGGCGAGGCCAAGCTGCTGGCGAAGTTTCCCGAGCTGGTGACGCTGCACATCATGGGCGAAGGCTTCACCTGGGAAACCCAGGACCGCGAACGCGACATCGCCGCCGCCCGCGCCGGCTGGGAACGCGCCAAGGAATTGATCCGCGACGACCGCCATCGCATGGTGCTGCTCGACGAACTCAACATCGTGCTGCGCTACGACTATCTGCCGATGCCCGAAGTGATCGCCTTCCTGCTCGACGAAAAGCCGGCCGACAAACACGTCGTCATCACCGGCCGCAACGCCAACCCGGCCCTGATCGAGATCGCCGATCTGGTGACGGAGATGACCCTGGTGAAACACCCATTCCGCAGCGGCGTGAAAGCGCAGAAGGGCGTGGAGTTTTGATGTCTGCCTTAGCGTTCGTCATTCCGGGGTGCTCGCGTCACCCTCCCCTGGAGGGGGAGGGTCGGCGGGTAGCGCGCGAAGCGCGGTGCCCGGCGGGGTGGGGTGAGCCGCGCGCACGGCGGATGAACTCTTCGCCACCCCACCCCGCTCGCTGCGCGAGCGACCCTCCCCCTCCAGGGGAGGGTGATCTTCGTGCGCGGCCAGGCGCACCGCCGCTTACGCGAACGCTGCACGGGCGAATCTTGCAATGACCACCCCCACCCCCGCGCTGATGATCCAGGGCACCTGCTCCAATGCCGGCAAGTCGACGCTGGTGGCGGGGTTGTGCCGGGTGCTGGTGCGGCGGGGGCTGCGCGTGGCGCCGTTCAAGCCGCAGAACATGTCGAACAACGCCGCCGTCACCGTCGACGGCGGCGAGATCGGGCGGGCGCAGGCGGTGCAGGCACGCGCCGCACGACGCTCGCCGACCGTGCATATGAACCCGGTGCTGCTGAAGCCCGAGACCGACACCGGCGCGCAGGTGATCGTGCAGGGCCAGCGCTTCGGACGGCTCGGCGCGAAAAATTTCTTGGACAAGAAGGCGGCGCTGCTGCCGCACGTGCTCGACAGCTTCGCGCGGCTGGCGCGTGACGCCGACATCGTGCTGATCGAAGGCGCCGGCTCGCCGGCCGAGATCAATCTGCGCGCCGGCGACATCGCCAATATGGGCTTCGCGCAGGCCGCCAATGTGCCGGTGGTGATCGCCGGCGACATCGAACGCGGCGGCGTGATCGCCAGCCTCGCCGGCACGCATCTGGTGCTCGACGATAGCGAGCGCGCGCTGGTGCGCGGCTATCTGATCAACAAATTCCGCGGCGACGTCAGCCTGTTCGACAACGGCCTCGTCGCCATCACCGAGCTGACCGGTTGGCCTTCGCTCGGCGTGGTGCCGTGGCTGCCGTCGGCCGCACTGCTACCAGCCGAAGATGCCGTCGATCTCGATCGCGCCCGTGCCTCGGAAGCCAAGCGCATCATCGCCGTACCGATGCTGGCGCGCATCGCCAATTTCGACGACCTCGATCCGCTCGGCCTCGAGCCCGGCGTGAAGCTGGTGTTCGTGCCGCCCGGTTCGCCTATCCCGGCGGAGGCCGACGTGGTGATCATCCCGGGCAGCAAATCGACGCTGGGCGATCTCGCCTTCCTGCGCGCGCAGGGCTGGGACATCGATATCGCCGCGCATGTCCGCCGGGGCGGACATCTGCTCGGGCTGTGCGGCGGCTATCAGATGCTCGGCCGCACGATCGCCGACCCCGACGGCGTCGACGGCGCGCCCGGCACGGTCGATGGCCTCGGATTCCTTGACATCACGACGATCATGCAGGGCGACAAATCGACCACGCTGGTGAGCGGCACTCACAGCGCCACCGGCGCGCCGGTCGAAGGCTACGAGATCCACCTCGGCCGCACCGCCGGCGCCGACTGCGCCCGTCCCGTCGTCACCATCGCCGGCAGGCCCGACGGCGCGATCTCGGCTGATGGCCGCGTGCAAGGCACCTATCTGCACGGGCTGTTCACGGGCGACGCGTTTCGCAAGGCCTGGCTCGCCGGCCTCGGCATCGCGTCGCAACTCGCTTACGACTCACAGATAGAGAGCGCGCTCGACGCGCTGGCCGATCATCTCGAAGCGCATCTCGATATCGACGCGATGCTGGCGATCGCACGGACGCGTCACAGCACCAACGCGAGCGCCGCGTAGATCAGCGCCTGCAGCGCGCAGGCAGCGAACAGCAGGCGCAGCGCACGGCCGATATCAGCCGGCGTTGCCGAACTACGTCCCTCGGCATTGAGCGGCAGATCATCCACCACTTGCCCGCCATAGACCCGCGGCCCCGCCAGCGCCACGCCGAGCGCGCCGGCGGTCGCCGATTCCGGCCAGCCGGCATTCGG
The DNA here is from genome assembly GCF_042432815.1 of Rhodopseudomonas telluris. Classification (NCBI taxonomy): domain Bacteria; kingdom Pseudomonadati; phylum Pseudomonadota; class Alphaproteobacteria; order Hyphomicrobiales; family Nitrobacteraceae; genus Rhodopseudomonas; species Rhodopseudomonas telluris. Next base: position 69,945 of record NZ_JBHLWM010000001.1, on the reverse strand, counting down.
CGAGCGATGCTTGCTTGCGTCGCGGCGCATCACCGCGAAGGCCAGCTTGATCGATCCGCCCACCACCGGCGCCACTGCGGCGATCAGCAGACCTGATAATCGCGCCGGGATCAGATTCAGCACATCGTCGAGCCGCGCCGCCGCCCAGCCGAACGAGCGATGCGTCGGAGTCAGATGACCGATCATCGAGTCCGCGGTGTTGACCATCTTGTAGATCAGCAGACCCGGCAATCCGAACAGCGCCAGCCAGAACACCGGCGCCACCACGCCATCGGAAAAGTTCTCCGCGCAGGATTCGATCGCCGCGCGGCACACCCCCGCCTCGTCCAGCACCTGCGGATCGCGACCGACGATCAGCGACACCTTTTCCCGTGCCGCCTCGAGCCCGCCTTGGGCGAACGCATCGCGGACCCGGGCGACGTGCTCGTACAGACTCCGCTGCGCGATCAGCGTCGAGGCCAGTACGCCGAGCGCGATCCAGCTGCCCCAACTTTGCCTCAAGGGTACCTGCAGCAAAAAGCCGATCGCACCCGACAGCACGACGAGCAAAACCACCACCAGAATACCGGCCAGCTTCCGCCGCCCCTCGGACCACGTATCACGATTTAGCGTGCGATCGAGCCGGCCGATCAGCGCACCCATCAGCACGACCGGATGCGCCATCCGCTTCCACAGCCAGTTGGGGTCGCCGATCAGCGCGTCGATGAGCAGCGCGACCAGCACGATCAGCAAGGCATGAGTATCGATCAGCATGTCAGCGCTCCACGCGCGAGAGTTCGTCGGTGAGGCGATCGAGCGCATCGGCGAGCATCGGCCCACCGCACACCGTCAGCTTCTCGGCAATCGCGATGCGCTTCGACGCAGGATAGACCTTTTCCAGCGCGGGATGCAGCACGAAGGCGCGGCCTTCGTCCTCGGCGAAGTCGCTGTCTTCGGAAATCAGCAGATAATCCGGCTGCAACGCCACCACGGCTTCGAGGGTGGCGAAGCCGCCGTATTTGATGCCGAGCGCGCCAGCGGCATTGACGAGGCCGACTGTATTGAGCAGCGAGTTGATCAAACTATCGCTGCCCGACACCCAGCCACGTCGCTCCAGCGGCAACACACGAAACGGCTTGTCGGACGCGGCTTTCCGTGCACGCGCGACCGCGGCATCGATCCGCGCATTGGCGGCGTCGGCGCGGTCGGGATTGCCGACGAGGTCGCCCATCTTGCGGATCTGCGCCTTGACCTCGTCGAGCGTGCGGGCCGCGTCGAACGTGACGACACGCTGGCCCTGCTGCTGCAGCAGCTCGCGGGTCGCGCGTTTGGTGAAGCGGCCCATGACGATGATGTCCGGCTTCAGCATCAGCACGTCCTCGGCCTCGCCGGATAGTTTCGGGAAGCTGGCCGCTTGGCTCGCAAGAAACGACCGCGCTTCGTCGCGGGCATAAGGGCTGAGGCCGAGGATTTGCTCCGGATCGGCGAGCGTCATCAGCAGCTGATCGGTGCAGACATTGATCGAGGCGATGCGCGGCAACGGCGCGGCATGCGCAGCCCATGGCAGACCGGCCGCCAGCGACGCAACGACGACGAGCCCGCGCCACGCGCTCACATCAGACTCCCGCCCACGGCAGGATCACGCCGCTATCCTGATAGTCGGCCCGATAGGCGCTGACGCGGAACACTTGTTGGAGCACCTCGTCCGACAACGCCTCGTGCGGCGTTCCCTGTGCGGCGAGCCGCCCCGACGCCATCACCAGCACCGTATCGGCAAAGCGCGCGGCCAGACCGAGATCGTGCGTCACCACGATCACCAGCGTGCCGGCATCGGCGGCCTTGCGCAGCGTCTGCATCACGTCGAGTTGATAGCGCGGATCGAGCGAGGCCGTCGGCTCGTCGGCCAGCACCACCGGTGCTTCGACCGCCAGCACGCGCGCCAGCGCGACACGGCTACGCTCGCCGCCGGACAGTTCGGTGACGACGCGATCGGCAAACGGCGCGACGTCGGTCGCCGCCATCGCGCGCGCGACCGCGTCGGCATCCAAGGGCGACAACCGCGCCGGATCCGTGGCTCCGTGCGGGAAGCGACCGAGCGCGACGACGTCGCGCACCGGCAGCGGCCAATGCACCAGATGGCCCTGCGGCAGATATCCAAACCGCCGCGCGCGTTCGCGCAGCGGCAGCGCCGATAGCAAATCGCCAGCGATACGGACATCGCCCTCGGCCTCGATCAGCCCGGCCAGCGCACGCAGCAGCGTGGTCTTGCCGGCGCCATTGGGGCCGACCAGCGCCACCAGATGGCCTTTCGTCAGCTCGAGCGAGACGCCGTGCAGCACGGGGCGGCTGGACAGCGCGACGCGCAGATCGCGTGCGGTAAGAAAGGCGGTCATCCAAGCCCTCCGCCCAGCGACCGTCGTTCGCGCACGATCAGATACAGGAAGAACGGCACGCCGATGATCGAGGTCAGCACGCCGACCTTGATATCCGTGGTGGCTGGAATGATCCGCACCGCGATATCGGCGGCGAGCAGCAGCGCCGCGCCCGCGAGCGCGCTCGGGATCAGCAGCCGTGCCGGATCGTGGCCGATCAGCGGACGCACCAGATGCGGCGCCACCAGGCCGATGAAGCCGATCGTCCCCGACACCGAGACCGCGCCGCCGACACCGAGCGCGACGCCGATGATCACGATCAGCCGCAACCGCGCGACATCGACGCCGAGGCTCTGCGCGGTTTCCTCACCCAAGCTCAGCGCCCGGAAGGCCGCGCGTTGAGTCAGCAGCAGCGCCCCACCGACCACGATGAACGGCAGTGCCAGCATGACGTGGCGGAAACTGCGGTCTTCCAGCGAGCCGAGCAGCCAGAACGCGATCTCGAGACTGGCGAATGGATTACGCGACAGGTTCATCACCAGCGCAGTCGCAGCGCCGGCGAGGCTGGAGATCGCGAGACCTGCCAGGATCAGCAGCAACAGGCTGGCGCCGCGTCCTGCGACAGCGAGTAGCGCGAACACCGAGACGAACGCCATGCTGATCGCCGCGACCGGCAGCGCATAGGAGCGCACATCCGCCCAGCCCAGCGCGATGATCAGCACCGCGCCGAACGCCGCCGATTGCGGCGCGCCGAACAGCGATGGCGACGCCAGCGGATTGCGCAGCAGCCCCTGCAGCGCAGCGCCCGACAGCCCGAGGATCGCGCCGATCGCCAGCGCCAGGATGGCGCGGGGCAGCCGGATCTGCTGCACGATGATCTGCTGCACATCACCGCCGCGGCCGATCAGGCCGTCGATCACCGCGAGCGGCGACAGCTTCACCGGGCCGACGCCGAGCGAGCCGATCGCCAGCACGGCGACGACGAACAGCAACGCGGCGGTGACGACCGCCGCGCGCGAGGAGCGATGCGAAACGATGGCGATCAAACGCTCATTCCCGTGCGCCCGAGACGCGCGCGTCGAGCCGGTGATAGCCGTTCAGCCGATAGATGATGGTGGAGATGATCCAGCTGGCGACGAACAGCGCGACGATGCCGTAGCCGAGCGCGCCGAAATTCTCGTTGAGCTCGGTGATCCATTCCCAGAACGCGCCTTCGAGATGCAGCCGGCCGGCCAGCAGGCCGAGCGTCTCGATGCCGCCGATCACGATGGCGACCAGCACCGACACCGAGGTGATGGTCATGTTGTAGTACAGCTTGCGCACCGGATTGCGATAGGCCCAGCCATAGGCGCCGAGCATCAGCACGCCGTCGAGCGTATCGACCAGCGTCATGCCGGCAGCGAACAGCGCCGGGAAGATCAGGATCGACCAATGCGAGATGGTGCCCGCATTGTTGGCGGCGAGGCCGAACAGGCTGATCTCACTGGCGGTCTCGAAGCCGAGCGCGAACAGCAGGCCGATCGGATAGAGCTGCCAGCTCTTCGAGACGAAGCGAAACAGCGGCCGAAACAGCCGCGCCAGCCAGCCGCGCTGCTGCAGCAGATGATCGATGTCGTCATCGTGCACGACCTCGCCAGCCCGCACCTTTTTGAACGCGCGGTAGACGCCGCTCAGCACCGACAGATTGGCCAGAGCAATCGCGAACAGGAACAGCGCCGAGGCCGAGGTGCCGATGATGCCACCGATCTCGCGGTAGCCGGCGAACCGTTCGGTGAGCGAATTGGCCGCCACCGCGATCGCCAGCGACGCCACCAGCACCACGGTGGAGTGACCGAGAGCGAAGAAGAAGCCGACCGCGACCGGGCGTTTGCCCTCCTGCATCAGCTTGCGGGTGACGTTGTCGATCGCCGCGATGTGATCGGCGTCGAGCGCGTGGCGCAGGCCGAGGCTGTAGGCCAGCACGGCGGTGCCGATCAGCACCGGCTGGCCGGCGAAGGCGGTGAGGGCCCAGGCCCAGGCGGCGATATTGGCGATCACCAGGCCGCCGAGCACGGCGACCAGCCGGACGCGGAATCCGTCCGGACGAGCGACAGCGACTGTGGGAGGAGCGAGTATGTCTGACATGAGAGTCCCCGAACGGTGAGCAGCTTCCTGTCACCCATGCGGCGGACCGCCCCAGCCGCGCGCACCGCACGCTGGAAGATGACGTGGCTCAGGCCGGTCTCCTGGCTCGCGGGTCGTCGCAATCCCTCGCCTTCCCGGCCCTCGCTTGGGTCAGTGGCATGATGAAGGATCGCTCGCCGCCTACAGTTGCGGGCGCAGCGCCGGCTTGAGACACCCCAAAAGGCGTCTGCACCGGCTTCCCTGTGCCGGACGATTCCCGGCACACCTGAACGGAACGATCAAAGGCGGGCGGACCTGCTTTGTCAATCGCCGCCTTGGTCTGGGCGCGGTGGGGTCAGGCCGGCGTGCTGAGCTTGAGGCCGATCATGCCGGCAACGATCATCGACAGGCACAGCACGCGCAGCGCATTGGCGGGCTCGCCATACAGCGCCATGCCGACCACGATGCTGCCGGCGGCGCCGATGCCGGTCCACACCGCATAGGCGGTGCCGAACGGCAGCGACTTCAGCGCGATACTCATCAGGCCGAAGCTGGCGGCGATCGCCACCAGCGTGCCGAGCGCGGGCCAGAGCTTCGTGAAGCCGTCCGAGTGCTTTAGTCCTAGCGCCCAGACGATCTCCATCAGGCCCGCGGCAAGCAGCGCGAGCCACCCGGTCATGCAGGGCGTCGCGTCGGCAGCGTCAGCACCGCGGCCTGGGCGTAGCCGCGATACGGCCGGTCGAAGCTCAGTCCGGCGCCAGTGCGCACCGCGATCTGTGCCAGCGTCGCCTCGAGCTGATCGCGCGGGGTGACGCCGAACAGCGCCAGCCAATGCTGCAGCGCGTGGCGGGCGAAACCAGGCAACCCGGACTGATCGCCGAAATCGACGATATGCAATTGTCCGCCCGGCTTCAGGCTCGCGATCGCATGTTCGATCACCGCAACCCAATCCGGAATCATCGACAGGCTGTAGGAGATCATCACCCGATCGAACGCCACCGGCTGGCCAAACACGCCTTGCGCGGTGAAGTTAGTCGCATCGCCATGCGCCACCTTGGCTCGGCCATTGAGGCCAGCACGCGCGATGGCGCCGATCGCCGAGGTCAGCATCTCGGTCGAGACGTCGAAGCCGTAGAACCGCGCCTCGGGGTAGCGCAGGGCAGCGGCGACCAGATTGCGGCCGGTGCCGCAGCCGATTTCGAGCACATGGCCGCCGGCGGGCGGCGCCAGGCTGCTGATCAGCTCGTTGCGACCAAGAAGATAGTACCGACGGGTGATATCGTAGATGTGCCGCTGATAGCGATACATCCGGTTCATCCGCGTCGTCGCGTCGACCGGCCAGGACGGATCGACTGTGAGTTCAGACCGGACCATCGTCATGGAATGCACCCTCGCGCAGGTGGAATCGTCCGCTCTCCATCCGATTTTGCGACGACAGGGTGATGACAGCCGGCAGTTCCAGGACCTGTTTCAACTCCTGCTCCAGACCTGCCGACTGTCGCAAAACTGCATTGCTACGCGGCTATTCTCGACCGATGACCGAGTCGAGGACGGTATGAATACGCAGCAACTCATCGCGGACGCGGTCCGCAACAGCAAGGATCGCAGCGAGTCAACGATCTGGGACCGACTGTTTTCGATCTGGTTCCGACGGCTGGTCTACACCCAGATCTGGGAAGACCCCGAGGCGGATCTTGCTGCGCTGCAACTGCCGATCGGCTCCACCATCGTGACAATATCGTCGGGCGGCTGTAACGCGCTGTCCTACCTCACCGCCAAGCCGGCGCAGGTGTTCGCGGTCGATCTCAACGAGGCGCATCTGGCGCTGCTGAAGTTGAAGCTCGCAGGGCTGCGCGCGCTGCCGGACTACGACCAGTTCTGGCGCTTCTTCGGCGAAGGCGAAGCCGACGACAACGCCGACCTGTATCGCCAGCGCCTGCGGCCGCAACTCGACCGCGATGCGCGCAGCTACTGGGACGAACGCGACTTCCGCGGCCGGCCGCGCTATCGTTACTTCACCGACGGCTTCTATCGGCACGGCGCGCTCGGCAGCTTCATCGGCTTCGCGCATCTGCTGGCGAAATTCGCCAAGATCGACCTGAAGGCGCTTCTCGAAGCGGCGCCGGATTCGTTGGAGCGGCAGGATGCGTTGCAGCGCGTCGACCGACTGTTCCATTCGGGATTCGCGCGGCTGTTGACACGCACGCCGGCGCTGCTGTTCAGCCTCGGCATTCCGCCGCAGCAGCGCGACCTGCTCGGCGGCAATCAGCCGCTCAACGAAGTGCTGCATCAGCGCCTGCTGCGCCTGATCAACGTCTATCCGAACGAGACCAATTACTTCGCCTGGCAGGCGCTGAGCCGGCGCTATCCGGGCCCCGGTGACGATTGCCTTCCGCTGTATCTGCAGCGCAGCCGCTACGCGCGGATGCGCTCCGGCGCCGGGCTGATCATTCCGGTGCACGAAAACCTGCGTGTCTTTCTCGAAAGCCTGCCGGCCCGACAGATCGACGCCGTCGTGCTGCTGGACTCGCAGGACTGGATGGCGCCCGAGGAAATCCGCGCGCTGTGGGACGCGATCGATCGGTCCGGCAAGGATTCGGTGCGGGTGATCTTCCGCACCGCCGGAGCGGAGTCACCGCTCGAGACCGAAGCCTTGTCGCCGCTGCAGCAGGTCTGGCACCGCGACGCGGAACGCAGCGCGATCGGCTTCGACCGCGACCGCTCGGGCATCTACGGCGGCTTCCATTGCTACGCACGCCGGTCCGCGAGTGTCGCCTGACCGCCGCGGACATGACCCGAAAGAGGCACCCGGTTTGATTCAGCTCAATCCGGAACTGTCATAATCGGCTACTTAGATACCTGACGATGCTTGGCGCGATGCTATTGTTCGTTGCGCGCGGGGCTTCGTCTCTCCCCTGACTGGCCCCGCACTTCCGATGCCGCAATCGGGAGGCGGGGTTTTATCTACGAGACGTCGCGCAGCGCGCGCCGTCCGCCGTTCCCGCCGACCTTGCCGGCGGCCGCCCATTGGGGCAAAAGTCCCTCCTCTTCAAGAATTTCCGAGGGACGGACTTGATCGACAAGCTCGAGCTGCTGCTTGCGCTCGCCAAGGAACGGCATTTCGGCCGCGCCGCCGAAGCCTGCGGCGTAACCCAGCCGACGATGTCGACCAGCATCAAGCAACTCGAGGAGATCCTCGGCGTCATGCTGGTGCAGCGTGGCTCGCGCTTTCTCGGTTTCACCCCGGAAGGCGAGCGCACGCTGGAATGGGCCCGTCGCATCGTCGGCGACGCCCGTGCGATGCGCCAGGACATCGGCGCGTTGAAGGGCGAGCTGTCGGGCGAGTTGCGGATCGCCGCGATCCCGACCGTGCTCGGCATGGTGGCGCAACTGACCACGCCGTTCCGCGCGCGGCATCCCAATGTGCGCTTCAGCATCCTGTCCTGCACGTCTTCGGAGGTCCTCGGCCTGCTCGAGAACCTCGAGGCCGACGCGGGGCTGACCTACATCGAGAACGAGCCACTCGGCAAAGTCCGCAGCGTTCCACTGTATCAGGAGAGCTACCGGCTGATCACCTCGCCGGACGGCCTGTTCGGCGATCGCGAGCAAGTGACTTGGCAAGAAGTCGGCCAGGTTCCGCTGTGCCTGCTGACGCCGAACATGCAGAACCGCCGCATTATCGACCGCGCGCTGCGCGCCGCCGGCACCATCGCGCATCCGACGCTGACGTCGAATTCGATCATCGTCCTCTATACTCACGTGAAAACCGGCCGCTGGGCCAGCGTCATGCCGGCCAAGCTCGCCGAAACGCTGGGCCTCGGCGACGGCGTTCGCACCATCCCGATCATCGATCCGGTGGTGTCCTACAGCATTGGCCTGGTCGTGCCGCCGCGGGAGCCCTACACGCCGCTGGTTGCAGCGTTGATGCAGGTGGCGCGGGAAGTCGCACCCTCGCTCGAGAGCGATGTCTGAGGGTTCCGTCCCCTCTCTCGATACCGTTTCCTTATCGCAGCATGCGACAGCTTTATTGATTCCTTGAACGATTCTTATTTTCATCGGTCCCGAACAAAGCCGGGAAGAAACGCCGATGCGCCATGAAGCTTGGGATCCAACACGCGCGAGCGAGATCATCGCCGCGCTGGCGCACAAGGAAGGACCGACGCTGGTCATCCTGCATGCCTTGCAGGAGGCGTTCGGCTATGTGCCGGAGGCGGCCGTGCCGATGGTGGCGCAGGCGCTGAACCTGTCGCGCGCCGAGGTGCATGGCGTGCTCACCTTCTATCCCGACTTCCGCCGCGAGCCGCCGGGCCGGCACGTGCTGAAGTTGTGCCGCGCCGAAGCGTGCCAGGCCGCGGGCGGCGATGCGCTGGCGGTGCATGCGGAAACGCGGCTCGGCGTCGCGTTCGGCGGCACTTGCGCGGATGGCTCGGTGACCCTGGAGCCGGTGTATTGCCTCGGACTGTGCGCCACCGCGCCGGCTGCGATGCTCAACGATCGCGTGGTCGGCCGGCTTGATACCAAGCGGCTCGACCGGCTGATGGCGGAGGCGCAGCGATGACGCTCCGTGTGTTTATCCCGCGGGATTCCGGGGCTTTGGCCGTCGGCGCTGACGAAGTTGCCGCGGAGCTCGGCCGCGTGGCGCACGAGCGCGAACTGGGGCTCGATCTGGTGCGGCCCGGCTCGCGCGGGCTGTATTGGCTGGAGCCGATGCTGGAAGTCGAAACGCCGGCGGGGCGCGTGGCGTTCGGACCGGTGACGCCGGAGGATGTGCCGACCATCCTCGATGCGATGATCAACGATACTCCGCATCCGCTGAAGCAGGGGCTGACGGAAGAGATTCCCTGGCTGAAGCGGCAGACGCGATTGACCTTCGTCCGCTGCGGCATCGTCGATCCGCGCTCGATCGACGACTACCGCGCGCATGGCGGCTATCGCGGGCTCGAACGCGCGCTGAAAATGAACTCCGAAGCCATCATCGATGATGTGGCAAAGTCGGGGCTGCGCGGCCGCGGCGGCGCCGGATTTCCGACCGGCATCAAATGGCGGACCGTCGCCCAGGCCGGCCGCGGCCAGAAATACATCTGCTGCAACGCCGACGAGGGCGACAGTGGTACCTTCGCCGACCGGATGCTGATGGAGGGCGATCCCTTCATGATCATCGAGGGCATGACGATCGCCGGTATCGCCGTCGGGGCGACCAAGGGGTACATCTACATCCGCTCCGAATACCCGCACGCCATCGAGACCATGAACGCCGCGATCGACTGCGCGCGGCGGACCGGCTTCCTCGGCGACAACATCTGCCACTCGACCGATTCGTTCGACATCGAAGTCCGGGTCGGCGCCGGCGCTTATATCTGCGGCGAAGAGACCTCGATGCTGGAGAGTCTCGAGGGCAAGCGCGGCACGGTGCGGGCCAAGCCGCCGCTGCCGGCGCATCACGGCCTGTTCGGCCGGCCGACCGTGATCAACAACGTGCTGACGTTTTCGGCGGTGCCGTACATTCTCGATGGCGGCGCGCAGGCTTACGCCGATTGCGGCATGGGCCGGTCGCGCGGCACCAAGCCGATCCAGCTTGCCGGCAACATCAAGCACGGCGGACTGTTCGAGGTGGCGTTCGGCATCACGCTCGGCGAACTGATCGACGACATCGGCGGCGGCACGCTGAGCGGCCGGCCGGTGCGCGCCGTGCAGGTCGGTGGTCCGCTCGGCGCTTACTTCCCGCGCGCGCTGTTCGATACGCCGTTCGACTACGAGGCCTTTGCTGCACGAAGCGGCATGGTCGGGCATGGCGGCGTCGTGGTGTTCGACGACACCGTCGACATGGCCAAGCAGGCGCGGTTCGCGATGGAATTCTGCGCGCACGAATCCTGTGGCAAGTGCACGCCGTGCCGGATCGGCTCGACGCGCGGCGCCGAAACCGTGGACAAGATCATCGCCGGCGACAAGCCCGCCGCGAACATCGCCGTGCTCGAAGACCTCTGCAACACGATGAAGTTCGGCTCGCTGTGCGCGCTCGGCGGACTGACGCCCTATCCGGTGCTGTCCGCGCTGACGCATTTCCCCGAAGATTTCGGCCTCGCGCCGCGCCGCCTGCAGGCCGCGGAATAAAGGACGACGATATGGCCCTGGTTCACGAAACCGATTTCGGCACGCCGCGCTCGCCTTCCGAAAAGATGGTGACGCTGACGATCGACGGCCGCAGCGTCAGCGTGCCCGAGGGCACCTCGATCATGCGCGCCGCGATGGAGATCGGCACCGCGATCCCGAAGCTCTGCGCCACCGACATGGTCGACGCATTCGGCTCGTGCCGGCTGTGCCTGATCGAGATCGACGGCCGCAGCGGCACGCCGGCATCGTGCACCACGCCGGTCGCCGACGGCCTCGTCGTTCACACCCAGACCGAGCGGCTGAAGCAGATCCGCAAGGGCGTGATGGAGCTGTACATCTCCGATCATCCGCTCGACTGTCTGACCTGCTCGGCCAACGGCGATTGCGAGCTGCAGGACATGGCCGGCGCGGTCGGCCTGCGCGACGTGCGTTACGGTTACTCCGGCGAGAAGCATCCCAATCCCGGCCTCGACGAAAGCAATCCGTACTTCACCTATGATGCGTCAAAGTGCATCGTCTGCTCGCGCTGCGTCCGCGCCTGCGAGGAAGTGCAAGGCACCTTCGCGCTGACGATCGCCGGCCGCGGCTTCGACTCGGTGGTGTCGCCCGGCATGCAGGAAAGCTTCCTCGGCTCCGAATGCGTGTCCTGCGGCGCCTGCGTTCAGGCCTGCCCGACCGCGACGCTGAACGAGAAGAGCGTGATCGAGATCGGCACGCCGGAGCGCTCGGTGGTGACGACGTGCGCGTATTGCGGCGTCGGCTGCACCTTCAAGGCCGAGATGCGCGGCGAAGAGCTGGTCCGCATGGTGCCCTACAAGGACGGCAAGGCCAATCGCGGCCATTCCTGCGTCAAAGGCCGCTTCGCCTGGGGCTATGCCAACCACAAGGAGCGTATCCTCAATCCGATGATCCGCGCCAGCATCAGCGAGCCGTGGCGCGAAGTAAGCTGGGACGAAGCCTTCGCCTACGCGGCGTCCGAGCTGAAGCGCATCCAGGCGAAGTATGGCCGCGACTCGATCGGCGGCATCACCTCGTCGCGCTGCACCAATGAAGAGACCTTCCTGGTGCAGAAGCTGATCCGCGCCGGCTTCGGCAACAACAATGTCGATACCTGCGCCCGCGTCTGCCACTCGCCGACCGGCTACGGCCTCTCCACCGCGTTCGGCACCTCGGCCGGCACGCAGGATTTCGACTCGGTCGAGCACGCCGACGTGGTGATGATCATCGGCGCCAACCCGACCGACGGCCACCCGGTGTTCGGCTCGCGCCTGAAGAAGCGGCTGCGCCAGGGCGCCAAGCTGATCGTGGTCGATCCGCGCCGCATCGATCTCGTGCGCTCCGCGCATATCGAGGCCGCGCAGCACCTGCCGCTGAAGCCCGGCACCAACGTGGCGGTGCTGACCGCGCTGGCGCACGTCATCGTCACCGAGGGCCTCGCCAACGAAGCCTTCGTGCGCGAGCGCTGCGACTGGAGCGAATACGAGCACTGGGCGGCGTTCGTGTCCGACGAGCGTCACAGCCCGGAAGCGACCGCGGCCTTCACCGGCGTCGACCCGCAGGCGCTGCGCGAAGCCGCGCGGCTCTACGCCACCGGCGGCAACGGCGCGATCTATTACGGCCTCGGCGTCACCGAGCACAGCCAGGGCTCGACCACCGTGATGGCGATCGCCAACCTCGCCATGGCCACCGGCAATCTCGGCCGCCCCGGCGTCGGCGTGAATCCGCTGCGCGGCCAGAACAACGTGCAGGGCTCGTGCGACATGGGCTCGTTCCCGCACGAACTGCCCGGCTATCGGCACATCTCGACCGATGCGGTGCGCGAGAGCTTCGAGGCGCTGTGGAACGTCAAGCTCGACAACGAGCCGGGCCTGCGCATTCCCAACATGCTCGACGCCGCGGTCGATGGCTCGTTCAAGGCGCTGTACGTGCAGGGCGAGGACATCCTGCAGTCTGACCCAAATACGAAGCACGTCGCCGCCGGCCTGGCTGCGATGGAATGCGTCATCGTCCACGACCTGTTCCTCAACGAGACAGCCAACTACGCCCACGTCTTTCTGCCGGGCTCGACCTTTCTTGAGAAGAACGGCACCTTCACCAATGCCGAACGCCGCATCCAGCGCGTCCGCAAGGTGATGACGCCGAAGAACGGCCTGGAAGACTGGGAAGTGACGCTGAGGTTGTCCGAGGCGGTCGGTTACAAGATGAACTACACCCATCCGTCGCAGATCATGGACGAGATCGCGGCGCTGACGCCGACCTTCGCGGGCGTGTCCTACGACCGGCTCGAAGAACTCGGCTCGATCCAGTGGCCGTGCAACGAACGGGCGCCGGACGGCACGCCGGTGATGCACATCGATGCTTTCGTGCGCGGCAAGGGCAAGTTCGTCATCACCGAATATGTGGCGACCGATGAGCGCACCGGGCCTCGCTTCCCGCTGCTGCTCACCACCGGCCGCATCCTGTCGCAGTACAATGTCGGCGCGCAGACACGGCGCACCGCCAACACCGTCTGGCACGAGGAAGACCGGCTGGAGATCCATCCGCACGACGCCGAGCAGCGCGGCGTGCGCGACGGCGATTGGGTGCGTCTCGCCAGCCGCGCCGGCGAGACCACGCTGCGCGCGCTGATCACCGACCGCGTCGCACCGGGCGTCGTCTACACCACGTTCCATCACCCGGACACGCAGGCCAACGTCGTCACCACCGAGTATTCGGATTGGGCCACCAATTGCCCCGAATACAAGGTGACCGCCGTGCAGGTCGCGCCGTCGAACGGCCCTTCCGAATGGCAGCGCGCCTATGAGGAGCAGGCGACCGCCGCGCGGCGGATCGCGACGCCGGCCGAGGCTGCGGAGTGACGATGAAGCCGACGGTCCACACCGCCGCCACCAAGGTCTGGCGCAACGGCCGGATGCAGGACGGCGCCCGCGCCATCCCCGAAGAGGTGCCGGTCGCGATCAGCTACAATGGCTCGACCCAGGCGGTGATGATGGCGACGCCGGCCGACCTCGAGGATTTCGCGATCGGCTTCAGCTTGAGCGAAGGCGTGGTCACGGCGGCCTCGCAGATCGACAGCTTCGAGATCGTGCCGCACGACGACGGCGTCGAACTGCGGATGTGGCTGGACGGCGCCGTTGCCGAGCGACTGCAGCAACGCCGCCGGCATATCGCCGGCCCGACCGGTTGCGGCCTATGCGGCGTCGATTCGATTGCCGAGGCGGTGCGGCCAGTTGCGATCGTGGGCAAGGGCCGCACATTCACGCCGCAGCAGATCATCGCGGCGATCGATGCGATGCCGCCGCTGCAGAAGCTGAACGTCGAGACCCGTGCCGTGCACGCCGCGGCCTACAGCACGCCGACGCGCGGCGTGGTGGCGCTGCGCGAAGACGTCGGCCGCCACAACGCGCTCGACAAGCTCGCCGGCGCGCTCGCGCGGCAGCAGATCGACACGACGGACGGCCTGGTGCTGCTGACCAGCCGCGTCTCGGTGGAGATGGTGCAGAAGACCGCGGCGATCGGCGCGACTGTGCTGGTCGCCGTGTCGGCGCCGACCGCGCTGGCGGTGCGGATGGCCGAGGCCGCCGGCATCACGCTGGCGGCGATCGCACGCTCCGACGGCTTCGAGATCTTCACGCATCCGCACCGGATCGACACCCACAGCAAGGGAGCCGCCGATGTCGCCTGACCGGCTCGTCTACATGGCCAATCAGATCGGCGCGTTCTTTCGCAGCCAGGGCGCCGACAAGGCGGTGCCGGGCATTGCCGAACATCTGAAGAAATTCTGGGAGCCGCGGATGCGCAGCGCGATCATCGCGCATCTCGACGCGGGCGGCGAGGGTCTGGAGCCCGAGGTGCGGGCTGCGGTGGAGGCGCTACGGCCGGCCAAGTAGCAAGGCCGGAGATATTTGCAGCCCGAAGAATCGGGCGCTCAAAGGGGAAGGAAACAACATGGCAACCTTGGAAGGAGCCGGACGGCTGTCCGGCGTACGGCCGGGCATTCTCGATCGCGAACGCATCATCGCGTCCGCCGGCTTCAATCGCTGGCTGGTGCCGCCGGCCGCGCTGTGCATCCATCTGTGCATCGGCATGGCCTACGGCTTCAGCGTGTTCTGGCTGCCGCTGTCGCGCGCCGTCGGCCTGTCCGCGCCGAAAGTCTGCGGCGACATGACGATCTTCCAGGAGCTGTTCACCACCACCTGCGACTGGCGCGTCGCCAGCATGGGCTGGATGTACACGCTGTTCTTCGTGCTGCTCGGCGCCTCGGCGGCGATCTGGGGCGGCTGGCTCGAGCGCGTGGGACCGCGCAAGGCCGGCTTCGTCTCGGCCGTGTGCTGGTCGGGCGGTCTCGTCCTCGGCGCCATCGGCATCTACACGCATCAACTGTGGCTGCTGTGGCTGGGCTCCGGCGTGATCGGCGGCATCGGCCTCGGGCTCGGCTACATCTCGCCGGTGTCGACGCTTGTGAAGTGGTTCCCGGACCGCCGCGGCATGGCGACCGGCATGGCCATCATGGGCTTCGGCGGCGGCGCGATGATCGGCGCACCGCTGGCCAACATGCTGATGAACTACTTCAAGACCCCGACCGACGTCGGCGTCTGGCAGACCTTCCTGGTGATGGGGCTGATCTACTTCGTGTTCATGACGATCGGCGCCTTCGCCTACCGCATCACCCCGCCGAACTGGCGGCCCGACGGCTGGACGCCGCCGGCGCAGGCCAACACCATGATCACCGCGCACCACGTTCACCTCAAGGACGCGCACAAGACCAAGCAGTTCTGGCTGATCTGGGCGGTGCTGTGCCTCAACGTCTCGGCCGGCATCGGCGTCATCGGCATGGCGTCGCCGATGCTGCAGGAAATCTTCAGCGGCAAGCTGATCGGCCTGCCTGACCTGTCGTTCAACCAGCTCTCGGCCGAGCAGAAGACGCTGATCGCCGGCATCGCCGCCGGCTTCGCGGGGCTGCTGTCGCTGTTCAACATCGCCGGCCGGTTCTTCTGGGCGTCGCTGTCGGACAAGATCGGCCGCAAGAACACCTACTACGTGTTCTTCATCCTCGGCATCGTGCTCTACGCGCTGGTGCCGACGCTGGCGGCGATGGGTAGCAAGGTGATGTTCGTGCTCGCCTTCGGCATCATCCTGTCGATGTATGGCGGCGGCTTCGCCACGGTGCCGGCGTATCTCGCCGACATCTTCGGCACGCAGTTCGTCGGCGCCATCCACGGCCGGCTGCTGACCGCCTGGGCGACCGCCGGCATCATCGGCCCGGTGGTGGTGAACTACATCCGCGAGGCGCAGATCGCCGCCGGCGTGCCGCGCGCGCAGGTGTACGACTTCACCATGTACATCCTGGCCGGCATGCTGGTGCTCGGCCTGATCTGCAACGCACTGGTGCGGCCGCTCGCGGACAAGTGGTTCATGAAGCCGGAGGAAGTCGCGGCGCTGCAGGCCAAGGGCGTCGCCGCGACCTCCGGCGGCGGCTCCTACGGCATCGGCAAGGGTGGCCTCGACGCCCGCGCCGCCGCCTTCTGGGCCTTTGTCGGCATCCCGCTCGCCTGGGGTGTGTGGATCACGCTGCAGAACGCCGCGAAGATCTTCTGATCTTCGGACTGATCAAGAAAGGCGGCGCCATCGCGCCGCCTTTTGCTTTCGACCACAGCGTGTCGCACAAATAAATTCGCGCCTGTCACATTCTGCGACGCACTGCAGTGCATCGATTGCAGCGCAGCGAACTTATTAGTCCGCGCCTGTTGCGATTCATCATCAATCATCTTCTCTCCCGCCGCGGTTATGCTAGCCTTCGTGGCCGGCGCACGAACGCCGCTGACGACGCACCAGACGTCGCAAAACAACACAGCGGCTGCAACGATGGCCGTGGCGAGGGAGTGAACGCGATGAAGTCGATCTTCACACGATCCGTTGTTGCGTGCGCGGCCGTCCTGGCGATCGGGGCGGTGCAACAGGCCGGCGCGCAGGGGCTCAAGAAGTACGAATCCGGCACCAAGGAATTCTGGACCAATCCGCCGCCCGACTGGTTCCTCGGCGACGAAACCGAGGCGCAGAAGGGCCTCGCCCCGCCGTCCGGTCCGCCGACCGGCGCGTCCGACGCCGAACTCGCCGCCACGCTCAAGAAGATCAAGCTGCCGCCCGGCTTCAAGATCGAGGTCTATGCCTCCGGCGTGCTCGCGGCACGGCAGATGGCCTGGGGCGACAACGGCACGTTGTTCGTCGGCTCGTTCGGGCTCGGCAACGTCTATGCGATCACCGACAAGGACGGCAAGAAGCAGGTCAAGACCGTGCTGAAGGGCCTGAAGATGCCGACCGGGCTGGCGTTCCAGAACGGCGCGCTCTACGTGGTCGATATCGACAAGCTGATCCGCTACGACAACGCCGAGGCCAATCTCGACAATCTCGGCCAGGGCAAGGTCGTGTATGACGACATGCCGTCCTATGTGGCGCACGGCTGGAAGTATCTGGTCGCCGACAAGGACGGCTGGTTCTACATCCCGTTCGGCCCGCCCTTCAACATCGGCATCCCGCCGACCTCGCTGTCGCAGATCCGCCGCGTCGATCCGAAGACCGGCAATGCCGAGATCGTCGCGCTCGGCGTGCGCAACTCGGTCGGCGGCGACGTCGATCCGCGCACCGGCAAATACTGGTTCACCGAGAACGCCCGCGACTGGATCAGTGACGACATGCCGAGCGACAAGCTCAACATGATCACCAGGCTCGGCGAGCATTTCGGCTATCCGCATTGCCACCAGGGCGACATGCCGGATCCGAAATTCGCGATGGGCCACCAGTGCTCGGAATTCACCCCGCCGGTGCTCAATCTCGGCGCCCACGTCGCGCCGCTCGGGATGAAGTTCTACACCGGCGATCAATTCCCCGCCGAATACAAGAACAACATCTTCATCGCCGAACACGGCTCGTGGAACCGACACAAGTACCAGGGCGCGCTGATCAAGCGGGTGACCGTCGATCCGGATGGCAAGAACGCCAAGCAGGAAGACTTCGCCACCGGCTTCATCGAAGGTGACCAGGGCTATCTCGGCCGCCCCGCCGACATCGTGCTGGCCAAGGACGGCTCGATGCTGATCGCCGACGACTGGGCCGGCGCGATCTATCGCATCAGCTACGGCAAGTAGGCTGACGGCAGCCCACCCTCGTCAATCCGGGCGGCTCGCGCGAGCGGGCGCGCCTGGACTCCGGTTCTCGCCAGGATGATTGGATCTTGCGTGTCGCACCGGCGGCGCCGGCCCGGATCACGCCAAGACGTTCCCCAACCCCACCCTCTGAGCCAACAGAGAGACCACGCATGCCTCGCCTACTTCCGACGTTGTCGCTGACCCTCGGCTTCGCACTGCTCGCCACACCGCTCCTCGCCGGCGACATCGAGGCCGGCCGGCAGAAAGCCGTCATCTGCGGCTTCTGCCACGGCGCCGACGGCAACTCGCAGATGGAGTACACCCCGTCGCTCGCCGGTCAGCCCGACCTCTACATCCAGTGGCAGCTTGTGTTCTTCCGCGCCGGCACGCGGCAGAACGCCAACATGACGTCGGTGGTCGAAGATCTCAGCAACGAGGACATCCGCAATCTCGGCGCCTACTACGCGTCGCTGCAGCCGATGAAAAACCCCAAGCCCGATGAAAATCCAGAGCTGTCGCGCAAGGGCGCCGAAGCCGCCGTCGGTCGGCGCTGCGCCTCCTGCCACACCGACAATTACGCCGGCATCAAGGGCACCGCGCGGCTCGCCGGCCAGCGCGAGGAATATCTGATCAAGGCGCTCAACGAGTTCAAATCCGGCCAGCGCTCCGGCGGCTCGATGGCCGCCATGGCCGACGTCGCCTATCCGCTCAGCGAGGAAGAGATCTACGCGCTGGCGCATTATCTGGCGCATTTGAATTAGCTGGCTTCGGCCGGATCCAATACAGTCGCCGGGGCGCCCGCAGCAGGCACAGCCTCATGGTGAGGAGGCGCGCAGCGCCGTCTCGAACCATGGGCCGCAAGGCGCGTGGCCCCTCATCCTTCGAGACGCCCGGCTAACGCCGGGCTCCTCAGGATGAGGAGTCAGTGCTCATGGATAGGTCTTTTCGGGCCATGCATCGATCGACCGCTTGAGCGCGGCATTTCCCAGCCCCGATCTTATCTCAGTAGGAACCAAACCGCGGCCCCGCCGTCATCACGGCGGCGGACGAGTCTCGCGCATCGGTTGGATCGGCTCACGGCGGCGACGGCGTCGATCGCCGCGCGGACGCTCGCCATTGTTTATCCCCCTGCGCACGAGGTTCCCCATGGCCGACAAGCATCCCGAATTGAAATCCGCAAAGCTGGCCGACGCCTCGATCCATCGCGGTCCCGGCGGCGAGACGCATCAGGTCGCCGGCAAGGACAACCCGGTGCTGACGACGCGGCAGGGCGTGCCGGTCAGCGACGATCAGAACAGCCTGAAGATCGGCGCTCGCGGTCCGACGCTGATGGAAGACTTTCACTTCCGCGAGAAGATCTTTCACTTCGACCACGAGCGGATTCCCGAGCGGGTCGTGCATGCCCGCGGCTTCGGCGCCCACGGCTTCTTCGAGGCCTACGAGTCACTGGCGGATGTCACCGCGGCCGATCTGTTCCAGCGCTCCGGCGAGAAGACGCCGGTGTTCGCGCGCTTCTCTACCGTCGCCGGCAACAAGGGCTCGCCCGATCTGGCGCGTGACGTCCGCGGTTTCGCGGTGAAATTTTACACCAAGCAGGGCAACTGGGATCTGGTCGGCAACAACATCCCGGTGTTCTTCATCCAGGACGCCATCAAGTTTCCCGACCTGATCCACGCCGCCAAGCAGGAGCCGGACCGCGGCTTTCCGCAGGCGCAGACCGCGCATGACAATTTCTGGGACTTCATCTCGCTGATGCCGGAATCGATCAACATGGCGCTGTGGATCATGTCCGATCGCACCATCCCGCGCTCGCTGCGCTTCATGGAGGGCTTCGGCGTCCACACCTTCCGGCTGATCAATGCCGAGGGCAAATCGACCTACGTCAAATTCCACTGGAAGCCGAAGCTCGGCATGCAGTCAGTGGTGTGGAACGAGGCCGTCAAGCTCAACGGCGCCGATCCGGATTTCCATCGCCGCGACATGTGGGATGCGATCCAGGCCGGCGACTATCCGGAATGGGAGCTCGGCCTGCAGCTGTTCGACGACGCCTTCGCGGACGAATTCGAATTCGACATCCTGGACGCCACCAAGATCATTCCTGAAGAACGCGTGCCGATCCGCATTGTCGGCCGGCTGGTGCTCGACCGCACGGTGGACAACTTCTTCGCCGAGACCGAGCAGGTCGCGTTCCAGACCGGCAACATCGTCCCGGGCATCGACTTCACCAACGATCCGCTGCTGCAGGGCCGCAACTTCTCCTATCTCGACACCCAGCTGAAGCGGCTCGGCAGCCCGAACTTCAACGACCTGCCGATCAACGCGCCGAAATGCCCGTTCCACACGCTGCAGCAGGACGGGCACATGACGCTGAACAATCTGCGCGGCCGCGTCAATTACGAGCCCAACTCCTGGGCCGTCGATGGCGGTCCGCGCGAGACGCCGAAAGGCTTCCGCAGCTTCCCGGCCGAGGAGCCCGGCGAGCGGCGCCGCGCGCGCGGCGAATTGTTCGCCGATCACTACAGCCAGGCCCGACAGTTCTACGTCAGCCAGAGCGAGACCGAGCAGACCCACATCAAGGACGCGTTCGTGTTCGAGCTCAGCAAGGTCGAAACCCCGACGATCCGCGCTCGCGTGGTGTCGCATCTGGTCAATGTCGACAAGGCGCTCGCCGAGTTGGTGGCCGATGGTCTCGGCATGAAGCTGCCGGCGGCTGCCGAGCCGGCCCGCAAGATCATCACCGACCTGCCGCCGTCGCCCGCGCTCAGCATCATCAAGAATGCCCCGGACAGCTTCAAGGGCCGCAAGCTCGGCATTCTGGTCAGCGACGGCGCCGACGCCAAACTGCTCGCGGCGCTCGAAACGGCGGCCAAGCAACACGGCGCGCTGGTCGAACTGATCGCCCCGAAGGTCGGTGGCTTCACCGCCTCCGACGGCAAGCTGAGGCCCGCGAAGCAGAAGGTGAATGGCGGCCCCTCGGTGCTGTACGACGCCGTCGCGATCCTGCTGTCGGAAGAAGGCGCGCTGCAATTGCAGCAGGAAGCCACTGCGCGCGACTTCGTCGCCGATGCGTTCGCGCATGCCAAGTTCATCGCCACGACCAAAGAGGCGGCGCCGCTGCTGGAGAAGGCCGGCGTCGAACCCGATGGCGGCGTGATGAGCCTTGGCGGCGCCAAGGACGCCGAACGCTTCCTCGAACTGTGCACGCAACTCCGATTCTGGGAGCGCGAGCCGAAGGTCCATGCGGTCTAAGCCCGCTCCGCTAGGCCGATGAGCAACCGTCCCGACCACGCCGCCGATCAGGCGGCCGAGGCCCGCGATGCAGAGATGTCTGCATCGCGGGCGAATATTTCGAACCGGGAAGTCGAAGACGTCGAGGCGCGCTCCAGTCCGCGCACGCCGGTGATCTACGAAATCGTCCGGCGCTCCGGCGAAGAAGAGATGGCGCGCCCGCTCACCTCGCTGTGGTGGTCGGGCCTCGCCGCTGGCCTGTCGATCAGCTTCTCGCTGCTCGCGCAGGCGATCCTGCAGCACTATATTCCCGATGCGCCATGGCGTCCGCTGATCACCAGCTTCGGCTACTCGGTCGGCTTCGTCATGGTGGTGCTGGCGCGTCAGCAGCTGTTCACCGAGAACACCATCACGGTGATCCTGCCGGTGATGGCTGAGCCGAGCGCCGGGACTGTCGGCCGCGCAGCGCGGCTATGGGCGATCGTGCTGATCGCCAATCTGGCTGGCACCTCGTTCGCGGCGGCATTCTGCAGCCTGACGCCGGCGCTGACGCCGGAACTGAAAGCCGAGGCGATCGAGATCAGCCGGGTCATCCTCAGCCACGGCGCGCTCGACACGTTGTTCAAGGGCGTGGTGGCAGGTTTTCTGATGGCCACGATGGTGTGGCTGCTGCCGAGCGCTGAGAGCGGTCAGCTCGGTGTCATCGTGATGATGACCTGGCTGATCTCGGTCGGCGGCTTCGCCCATATCATCGCCGGCAGTATGGAGGCGTTCATGCTGGTGCTGAACGGCGTGGCGGGTCCGCTCGACGTGACGACGGGCTTCCTGCTGCCTGCGCTGCTCGGCAACATTGTCGGCGGCACCGCGCTGTTTGCGCTGCTGGCGTATGCGCAGGTGATGAAAGAGATCGACTGAGCCGCTGCAGATCGCGCTTTGTTGCTCCATTCCGCTCGACGGAATGGAAAAAATCCGCTCGCGGCCTCGGCGCGGTTATTCTAGACAACCAGCAGGGACCTGAGGACGCGATCAACGCATGCTGCAACGAACCAGCGACCAAGTGAGCCAGCGCATCGACCGCTGGCGCGCGATCGACGCGGCGGAACGCAGCCGCGCGCCATTCGAGGCGCTGGGCGCGGCCGGCCTGTTCGATATCGGATTGCCCGGCGGCGACGGCGCGCTCGACAGCTATGCGGCGATCGCCGAGGCCGAGCAGGCGATCGTGGCTGCCAGCGGCGATCTCGGCCTCGCCACGGCCTTCGCGGGGCGGCAACTGATCGCGCGTTTCTTCATCGGAAAGTTTGCCAGCAAGGCGCAGCGCAACGACCTGCTGCCGCGGATCGCCGCCGGCGGCTGCTGGGCCGCGGTGGCAATCTCCGAGCCCGGCGCCGGCGCGCATCCGAAGCATCTGCAGACCAAGGCGGAGCGCCACGGCGACGACGTGGTGATCAACGGCCGCAAGGCCTGGATCACCAACGGACCGGTTGCCGATATCTTCCTGGTGCTGGCGATCACCGGCACCGAAGAGGGCCGCAAGCGCTACGGCCTGTTCGCGGTGCCGCGCGACACGGCCGGGCTGACGATGACGCCGATGCCGTCGCTCGACGTGCTGAAGCCGGCGTCGCATTGCGAACTCGCCCTCGAGAACTGCACCGTGCCCGCCTCGTCACAGATAGGTGATATGCCGGACGCCTATCCGGCGATGGCGCTGCCGTTCCGCGATATCGAGGACACGCTCGGCAGCGCCAGCATGGCGGGCTTTCTCGCCTGGCTGCTGCGCGCCGCGGCCTCTCACATCGAACTCAATGAGGATCATGCGTTGCGGCTCGGCCGTCTCGCCGGCCTGGTGTCGCTCGCCGCTGATACCAGCCGCGCAGCAGTGGCCGCGCTCGACGACGGCACGCCGCCGATCCCGGCGCGGCTGATCGGCGTGCGGGCGCTTGCCGCCGGCATCGTCGACGACATCCGCGCCCATCTCGCCGTCGCGCGCGCCGACGAACGACTCAGCCGCGCGCTGGCGGCTTACGACGTGTTGGCGAATGTCGCGCGCGAGCCGCGCAAGCAGCGACAGATCAGCCTCGGCCAATCCCTCTGGAGCGAACCCCAAGAATGAGTAACGACCTGCCGATCGAATCCATCGACGCCGTCACTGCGGGCCTCGCATCGGTGGGCTATATCGCCAGCCGTCAGATCGCCACCGCGATCTATCTGGCCGAGCGGATCGAGAAGCCGATCCTGGTCGAAGGTCCGGCCGGCGTCGGCAAGACCGAACTCGCCAAATCTCTCGCCGCCTGGCGCGGCCTGAAGATGATCCGGATGCAGTGCTACGAAGGCCTCGACGAGGCCAAGGCGCTGTACGAATGGAAATACGCCAAGCAGCTGCTCTACACCCAGATCCTCAAGGACAAGCTCGGCGAAGTGCTCGGCGACGCGCAGTCGCTGACGGCCGCGCTCGACAAGCTGCATGATTTCGGCGACGTGTTCTTCTCCAAGGAATTCGTCGAGCCGCGGCCGCTGCTGCAGGCGCTGGAGCAGCCGAAGGGCTGCGTGCTGCTGGTGGACGAGATCGACAAGTCGGACGCCGAGTTCGAGTCGCTGCTGCTCGAAATCCTGTCGGACTATCAGGTCTCGATTCCCGAACTCGGAACCATCAGCGCCACCGTCAAGCCGCTGGTGCTGCTGACCTCGAACGGCGAGCGCGATCTGTCGGACGCGCTGAAGCGGCGCTGCCTGCATCTGCATATCGGCTTTCCGGAGCAGAAGCTCGAAGAGCGGATCGTCGAGAGCCGTGTGCCGGGCGCCTCGGAGACGCTGCGCAAGCAACTGGTGGGCTTCATCAACCAGGTCCGTGCGCTGGACCTGAAGAAGCTGCCGTCGGTCAGCGAGACGATCGACTGGGCGCGCGTGCTGGTGCTGCTGCAATCGACCGAGCTCGACCATCAAACCGTCAAGGACACGCTCAACGTCCTGCTGAAGTACGAAGCCGATATCGAGACCGCGATTCCGCAGGTCGCCGGCTTCGTCGCCAAGGCCGGACGTTCCGGCACCTTCGGCTGATGCGCGAGGAACTGCACCGCTTCTTCCGGGCGGCGCGCGGCGCCGGCGTGCGCGTCTCGCCGGCCGAAAGCATCGACGCGATGCGCGCGGTGACGCAAGTCGGCTTCGCCGATCGCGGCCTGCTACGCGACACGCTGCTGGTGACGCTGGCCAAGAGCCAGGAGGAGAAGCAGGCGCTCGCCGAATGCTTCGATCTGTTCTTCAGCCGCCCCGAGCCGAAGCCGCCGCCGGACGAGAACGAGGAGTCATCGTCCAACGAGGGCTCCGAGTCGCAGGCGCAAAACAGCGCCCCCGGATCGCCCGGCCAGGGCGACGGCGACGGCTCGGCGCAGCCGGAGCTCGGCGAGCTGGCGCAGATGCTGCTCGGGCAGGACCGCAGCGCGGTCGCCGCGGCGCTGTCCGGCGCCGCCGCCGCGGCCGAGCTGTCCAACATCCGTTACTTCACCCAGCGCGGCCTGTTTCAGACCCGGATGATGGACGCGCTCGGCATCGGCCGGCTGCGCGACGATCTCGACGCGCTGAAGGGCGCCAATCCGGCCGAAGCCGAGAAGCTCGCCGCGGCGCTCGACGGACTTCGCGACAGCGTGCGCGAGATGGTGTCGCAGGCGCTGGTGCTGTACGGCCGCGAAGAGACCGAGAATTTGCGCAACGAGATCCTGCGCAACGCGCCTCTGGCGCGGCTGGAACGGCGCCAGGTCGAGCAGATGAAGGCACTGATCCGCGCCATCGCGCGGCGGCTGCGCGAGCGCTATTCCAAGCCGCGCAAGCGACAGCGCCGCGGCCATCTCGACGTCCGCCGCACCATCCGCAAGAATGCCGCCTGGGGCAGCGTGCCGTTCCTCACCGCGTGGAAGCGCCGCCACCGCGACCGGCCGAAGATCGTGGCGATCTGCGACGTCTCGGGCTCGGTGGCGCAGGTCTCCGACTTCTTCCTGCTGCTGATCCACAGCCTGCACGAAGTGGTCGACGACGTCCGCTCCTTCGCGTTCTCCGGCCACCTGATCGAAGTCAGCGACATCCTCGACCGCCAGGAGCCGGAAACGGCGATGCGCGAGATCATGTCCAAGGTCGGCTTCGGCTCGTCCGACTACGGCAATTCCTTCGCCGATTTCGAAAAGCGCTATCTGCGCAGCGTCACGCCGAAGACCACCGTGATCGTGCTCGGCGATGCCCGCACCAACAATCTGGATCCGCGCACCGACCTGCTGCGCCAGATCTCCGACCGCGCCAAGCGCGTCGTCTGGCTCAATCCCGAAGGCCGCATGGGCTGGGGCTGGGGCGATTCCGAAATGCCGCGCTACGCCCCGTTCTGCAACGTCGTCCGGCAATGCGCCACGGCCAAACAACTGGAACGCGCCGTGTCCGACATCGTCGCGGCCTATCAGTAGCGGCGCGATCGGAGCTGAACCGGCTCTGCCGCATCCGGATCGCCGCCGCAGTCCGCGGGCTCGAGCGCGCGCTCGACGATCGGACATCCGGCCTCCGCGGTACTCGGCCCGAGCAGATAGCTGAGCGCTTCCAGATCGGACGCTAGCAGGATCCGCGCCTTCGCCTGCATCGACCGGAAGATGCTCAGCACCGCGCGGCCGTTGTCGGTGAGCGCAGCGCCGCCGCCGCGCTTGCCGCCGACGATGCGATCGACCAGCGGCTCGCGGAAATGGCTGTTGAGATCGTCGATCAGCTTCCAGGCGTTGGGATAGGCCATCCCCATGCTGCGCGCCGCACCGGAGATCGAGCCGAAGCGCTCGATCGCTTCGAGCAGCTGCACCTTGCCCGGACCGATGATCGGCACGATGCGGAGCTGCAGGCTCAGGTCGGTCTTGTCCGTCATCGCGTCCTCCACTCCCGCAACGGCGGCGAGTCCATCCCATCGCCAGCAGATGATGCGGCAGCGCCGCGTCGCCGGTCCCTGCTCATTTCGGCTAACAGGATCGCCGTCACGGCTTCGCCCGGGCGGCCTGCCTGGCCAGATAGGAGCGCCGATACATCCGATAATCGATGCCGTAGCGGTCGAGCCGGAGTCCGAGCACGCGGCGGGTCAGCCCGAGCTCCTTGGCCGCCTCGGTCGTATTGCCGTGATGCGTCTTCAGCGCGTCGATGATCATCTCGTACTCGACCGCCTCGACCTTGGCCTCCAGGCTGCAGCCGAAATTGGTGCCGGTCTCGCCCGAGGTTTGCAGCGACGGCGGCAGGTTGTAGCCGTGGATTACGCCGTCGTCCGACATGATCACCGACCGCTCGATGACGTTTTCGAGTTCGCGCACGTTGCCGGGCCAGTGATAGGCCATCAGCATGTTGAGCGCGGGCGTCGAGATCCGCTTGACCTCCTTGCCTGCCGCGACCGCGCTGCGCGCGACGAAATGATCCGCCAGCAGGATGACGTCGCTGCCGCGATCGCGCAGCGGCGGCATAGTGATCGGGAACACGTTGAGCCGGTAGTACAGATCCTCGCGGAACGTGCCCTTCGACACCATGTCGAGCAGATCGCGGTTGGTGGCGGCGATGATCCGCAGATCGACCTTCACGGGCTTGTCGCCGCCGACCCGCTCGAAGGTGCGTTCCTGCAGCACCCGCAGCAGCTTGGCCTGCATCGACAAGCTGAGCTCACCGACCTCGTCGAGAAAGATCGTGCCGCCATCGGCCAGTTCGAAGCGCCCCTTGCGCATGCCGACCGCGCCGGTGAACGATCCCTTCTCGTGGCCGAACAGCTCGCTCTCGACGATGGTCTCCGGCAGCGCCGCGCAGTTGAACTTGACGAACGGCCCGTCGGCGCTGGCGCTGTTGTAGTGGATCGCGTTCGCCGCCAGTTCCTTGCCGACGCCACTCTCGCCGAGGATCAGCACCGTCGTCTTGGTCGCCGCCACCTTCTGGATCAGGTCGTACACCGCCTGCATCGGCTTCGAATTGCCGATGATGTTGGACGGCTTGAAGCGCTCCTTCAGTTCGCCCTGCAGCCGGAGATTCTCATTCTCCAACCGGACCTTGTCGACGTTCTCCAACAGATACAGCTCGACCGCCGAGGCGATCATCGAGGAGATCGTCGACAGCACGTCGACATCCTGTTTCAGGAGGCGCCGATTGCGGTAGCTGCGTTCGGCCCCGATCGTGCCGAGCACCTTGCCGGCGTGCACGATCGGCACGCAGACGAAGGCGGTGTTGGCCGAGCTGTCACTGTGCGCACGCGTGCGGTCGAGAAAGCGCGCATCGTCGCGCAGATGCGGCACGATGATGGTCTTGCCGGACGCGACCACCTGACCGGTGATGCCCTCGCCCGGCGCGTAGATGCCGCGCGCCTTCTGATCCTCCGAGAGTCCGAAGCTCTGATGGATGAAGATGGTCTGCGACTCCCGATCGTACAGCGTGATCACGCCGCGATGGACCCGAAGCTGCGTTCGCATGATCGACAGGATCAGCTTCAGCGTCTTCGCCAGATCCTCGCACTCGGTGATGATCTTGCTGACGCGGCACAGCATCGGCAGCACGTTGACCCGACACTCGCCGGTGAAGCAGTGGCTGAATTCTTCGGACAGGTCATCGACCTCGACTTGGACCGCTTCGTTCCGGCTCATCGCAATCGCCTCGGCTGCACAGCTGGAACGTAGCAATATCGAGGCCATCACTGGAAAATGCCAACTCATTGATTCTTATGAAGAGCGTTATTGTTCGAAAACGGACAAAACGACATTGTCCGATGTCCGACCTCGGCAGTATGCAGCGCGGGCAACCAGCACAACTCCACTTCGCGCTTCGGTTTTCCGATCGCAGCCGAACTGCAAGGCAGTCGCATCAGGCGGGACACCGCTATACTCTGAATGAAATCATAAATCGCACGCGCACGAACTTTTCCGGTCGGTGAAAACGACCGATCCGTGCACTCGGCGTGCAGACGCGCGTCGTCGCCCGAAGTGACCGCGACGTCGCTTCTCAGTCCGGAACGAACACGATCGAACATTCTCGTCCGCCCGGCGCCCTCGCGCGGAGACGAACTAACTTATCATCTCCGGCGACCGCCAGGGAGATTCGTCAACGAATCCACTCGCGGCCTGCGCGATCACACGTCCGCGCGACGCTCACTCGCTCTTCATGCTCTGCAGACCGCTCGCGCGTCGTCGCGGAGTAATTCCGAACCGAATTGTTAGTTTCGAGAATCCGATCACAACGAGCCGGCTCTGGCACGGTCGTTGCTGTTCCTGATGCCGAGGCGATGGATCACTCATCGTCCCGGTCAATTCATCGCAGGAGCTTCGGACCATGACCCGCAAGGTGGCGATCTACGGCAAGGGTGGCATCGGCAAGTCGACGACCACGCAGAACACGGCGGCAGCACTCGCGTTCTATCACGACAAGAACGTCTTCATTCACGGCTGCGATCCCAAGGCGGACTCGACGCGCCTGATCCTCGGCGGCAAGCCGCAGGACACCGTGATGGACACGCTGCGCACGCTCGGCGCCGAGAAGGTGACGCTCGAAAACGTCGTGAAGAGCGGCTTCAAGGATATCCGCTGCGTCGAATCCGGCGGGCCCGAGCCGGGCGTCGGCTGCGCCGGCCGCGGCGTCATCACCGCGATCGATCTGATGGAGGCCAACAAGGCCTACACCGACGATCTCGACTTCATCTTCTTCGACGTGCTCGGCGACGTGGTGTGCGGCGGCTTCGCGATGCCCATCCGCGACGGCAAGGCGCAGGAAGTCTACATCGTCGCCTCCGGCGAGATGATGGCGATCTACGCGGCTAACAACATCTGCAAGGGCCTCGTCAAATACGCCAAGCAGAGCGGCGTGCGGCTCGGCGGCATCATCTGCAACAGCCGCAAGGTCGATGGCGAGCGCGAATTCCTCGAAGAGTTCACCGCGGCGATCGGCACCAAGATGATCCACTTCGTGCCGCGCGACAACATCGTGCAGAAGGCCGAATTCAACAAGAAGACCGTCACCGAATTCGATCCCGCCGCCGAACAGGCCCATGAGTACAAGCAGCTCGGCGCCGCCATCATCGACAACACGGACTTCGTGATTCCGAAGCCGCTGACGATGGATCAGCTCGAAGCGATGGTCGTGAAGTACGGCCTGATGGACTGACCTGCGCACCCCGCGCCTGACGGCGTACTTCCCGCACGAGGACGATACGATGCCATATCACGAATTCGACTGTTCGAAATGTCTGCCCGAACGCCAGAAGCACGCCGTCACCAAGGGCGCCGGCGATAACCTCGCCACCGCGCTGCCGCTCGGTTATCTCAACACCATCCCGGGATCGATCTCGGAGCGCGGCTGCGCCTATTGCGGCGCCAAGCACGTGATCGGCACGCCGATGAAGGACGTGATTCACATGAGTCACGGCCCGGTCGGCTGCACCTACGACACCTGGCAGACCAAGCGCTACATCTCCGACAACAACAACTTCCAGCTCAAATACACCTTCGCTACCGACGTCCGCGAGAAGCACATCGTGTTCGGTGCCGAAGGCCTGTTGAAGCAGAATATCGTCGAGGCGTTCAAGGCCTGCCCCGACATCAAGCGGATGACGATCTACCAGACCTGCGCCACCGCGCTGATCGGCGACGACATCAACGCGGTCGCCGCCGAGGTGATGGAGGAGATGCCGGACGTCGACATCTTCACCTGCAACTCGCCCGGCTTCGGCGGCCCCAGCCAGTCCGGCGGCCACCACAAGATCAACATCGCCTGGATCAACGACAAGGTCGGCACCGTCGAGCCGCAGATCACGTCGGATTACGTCATCAACTATGTGGGCGAATACAACATCCAGGGCGACCAGGAGGTGATGCTCGACTACTTCACCCGGATGGGCATCCAGGTGCTGTCGACCTTCACCGGCAACGGCACCTATGACGGCCTCCGGGCGATGCACCGCGCGCATCTCAACGTGCTCGAATGCGCCCGTTCGGCCGAATACATCTGCAACGAGCTGCGCGTGCGCTACGGCATTCCGCGACTCGACATCGACGGCTTCGGCTTCGAACCGTTGTCGCAGTCGCTGCGCAAGATCGGCATGTTCTTCGGCATCGAAGACCGCGCCGAAGCGATCATCGCCGAGGAGACCGCGCGCTGGAAGCCGGAGCTCGACTGGTACAAGGAACGGCTGAAGGGCAAGAAGGTCTGCCTGTGGCCGGGCGGCTCCAAGCTGTGGCACTGGGCGCACGCCATCGAAGAGGAGATGGGCGTCAAGGTCGTCTCGGTCTACACCAAGTTCGGCCACCAGGGCGACATGGAGAAGGGTATCGCGCGCTGCGGCGAGGATGCGCTGGCGATCGACGATCCCAACGAACTCGAAGGCCTCGAGGCGCTAGAGAAGCTGCAGCCGGACATCATCTTCACCGGCAAGCGTCCCGGCGAAGTCGCCAAGAAGGTGCGCGTCCCCTACCTCAACGCCCACGCTTATCACAACGGCCCCTACAAGGGCTTCGAAGGCTGGGTGCGGTTCGCCCGCGACATCTACAACGGCATCTACTCGCCGATGCACCAGCTCTCCGGGCTGGACATCAGCAAGGACGAGATCCCGGCCGATCGCGGCTTCGTCACACAGCGCATGCTGTCGGACACGAAGCTGCCGGAGGAGATCGCCAAGTCGGAGACGCTGCGGCGCTACACCGGCAAGGACGACATCATCTCCGACCTGCGCAAGAAGAACGCGCCCTACTTCACCCCGATCGTCAAAGCCGAAGCGGCCGAGTGAGACGAGAGCCCCATGACCAAGATCACCTACAAAGTCGCCTCGGAACATCCGTTCCCCGCCGACGCCGCAGCGGCGGCCGCCTCGCTCGCCGCCTATGAGGCGCTCGACGACGTCACCAAAGCCCGCGTCGACCAGATGGTCGACTGGATCATGAAGAACTGTCTCTGGCAGTTCCACTCGCGGGCGTGGGACCGCAAGCGGCAGAACGAGGGCATCCTCGGCATCGCCGCCAAGCTGCTCGCCGGCGAACCGTTCACGCCACAGACGCCGGAAGACCGCTGCTACTGGGTCGATTCGGTGACGCTGCAGCGCGCCTATCAGGCGACCTGTCCGTGGCTCGCCTCGATGTCCAAGGACGACATCAAGGCGCTGATGAAAGAGCTGCACGCCCGCGTCGACTATCTCACCGTCACCGGCTCGCTCAACGAAGAGCTCACCGACAAGCACTACTGATTGGACCCCGCCATGAACTGTCAATTCAAGCCGAAGGATCGGATCGGCACCATCAATCCGATCTTCACCTGCCAGCCGGCCGGCGCCCAATACGCCTCGATCGGCATCAAGGACTGCATCGGCATCGTCCACGGCGGCCAGGGCTGCGTGATGTTCGTCCGCCTCCTGATCTCGCAGCACCTCAAGGAGAGCTTCGAGATCGCCTCCTCCTCGGTGCATGAGGACGGCGCGGTGTTCGGCGCGCTCGACCGCGTCGAGGAAGCGGTCGACGTGCTGTTGATGCGCTATCCGCACGTCAAGGTGGTGCCGATCATCACCACCTGCTCCACCGAAGTGATCGGCGACGACGTGGACGGGGTCGTCACCAAACTGCAGGAAGAGCTGCTCGACGTGAAGTATCCGGACCGCGAGGTCCACTTGATCCCGATCCACTGCCCGAGCTTCGTCGGCAGCATGGTGACGGGCTACGACGTCGCCGTGCGCGACTTCGTCAAGCACTTCTCCAAGAAGGACAAGCCGAGCCTGAAGATCAATCTGATCACCGGCTGGGTCAATCCGGGCGACGTCAAGGAGCTCAAGCATCTGCTGGCCGAGATGCAGGTCGAAGCCAACGTGCTGTTCGAGATCGAGAGCTTCGATAGTCCGCTGATGCCCGACAAGAGCGCGGTGTCGCACGGCTCGACCACGATCGCGGATCTGACCGCGACCGCGGATGCGCAGGGCACCATCGCACTCAACCGCTACGAAGGTGGCCTCGCCGCCACCTGGCTGCAGACCCGCTGGGACGTGCCGGCGGTGATCGGACCGACCCCGATCGGGATCCGCAACACCGACACCTTCCTGCGCAACGTCAAGGAGATGACCGGCAAGCCGATCCCGGAATTGCTGGTCAAGGAACGCGGCATCGCGCTCGACGCCATCACCGACCTCGCCCACATGTTCCTCGCCGACAAGAAGGTGGCGATCTACGGCAATCCGGATCTCGTCCTCGGCCTCGCCGAGTACTGCCTCGACCTGGAAATGAAGCCGGTGCTGCTGCTGCTCGGCGACGAGAACGCCGGCTACGCGAGCGACCCGCGGATCGCGGCGCTCAAGGACAATGTCGACTACCCGATGGAGATCATCACCAACGCCGACCTGTTCGAACTCGAAGACCGCATCAAGAACGGCCTCGAACTCGATCTGATCCTCGGCCACTCCAAGGGGCGGTTCGTTGCGATCGACTACAACATCCCGATGCTGCGGGTCGGCTTCCCGACCTACGACCGCGCCGGCCTGTATCGCTACCCCGTCGTCGGCTACGCCGGCGCGACCTGGCTCGCCGAACAGATGGCCAACACGCTGTTCAACGACATGGAGGTCAAGAAGAACCGCGAATGGATCCTGAACGTGTGGTGACCACGCTCAAGATCTGGTCCGGCGGCGGTTTGCCATGTCCGTCGCCGGACTCCTCTCCTACTGACGCCGCGGGATCAACGAATGAAGATCGCAGCTTACGTCGACGCCGAGGGCGAGGTCGCCAAGATCTCGGACAAGGGCGTGATCCTGCTGTTCGAGCGGCAGGGCCAAGTCTGGAAGGTCCGCAAGAGCATCCGCTTCGCGGTGCGGCCGGAGGATGGTCTCGCGGAGATCCACGCCTCGCTCGCCGCGATGCTCCCCGAGCTGGAAGACTGCCGTCTGTTCCTCTCCAGGAGCGTGCGCGGCGTCGTCAATTCGCTGCTGCAGGAAATGGGCATTCAGACCTGGCAGTCGCACGGCCCGCTGTTCGCCCAGCTCGAAACCATCGCCCGCAAGGAGAACGAACGCGCGCAGCAATCCGCCAAGGCATCCCGCGCCGAGCGACGCGCGCTTCGGCGACGCCATCACCAGGACGGCGCCGGCAGCGCGCTCGACAATATCAAGCCGGTGCTGGTCGGCGATGACGACAGTGGTCATTTCCGGCTCGATCTGGTGCGGCTGCTGCAGGACGATCCCGGGCTCAATTCCTGGGACATCCTGATCCCGTTCCTCACCGGCACGCCGTTCCGGCAACTCGACCTCGTCTGCGATCACATCCCGCGCTGGTTCTCCCGCGCGATGCGCGC
The DNA here is from genome assembly GCF_042432815.1 of Rhodopseudomonas telluris. Taxonomy (NCBI): domain Bacteria; kingdom Pseudomonadati; phylum Pseudomonadota; class Alphaproteobacteria; order Hyphomicrobiales; family Nitrobacteraceae; genus Rhodopseudomonas; species Rhodopseudomonas telluris. The sequence goes on along the minus strand of NZ_JBHLWM010000001.1, from coordinate 36,719 downwards.
GCTCGGCATGGACGCCGAGATCATGGAGCTGCCAGGCCTCGGCGTCGCCGCCACCATCACCCCGAAACAACAGGCTGAGGCGACATGACCCGCACGCTCACCACGCCGCTCCCGACCGCGCCGCGCGCCAAGCCGGCCCGCCGTCCGACCACGCTGCTGTTCGCCTACGGGGCGACGCTCAACCCGGAGCACATCATGGTCCGGCTGTGCCAGCCGAAGCCGGTCGCGGTCGCGCGTCTCGCCGATTTTTCGCTCGGCTTCCACGGCTATTCGGCGATCTGGGACAGCGGACAGGAAACCCTGGTCGATCAGCCCGGCGCGGAGACCTGGGGCGTCGTCTACCAGCTGTCGCCGACCGAGCTCGATCGCTTCGATGCCTGGCAGGGAGTCAAGCTCGACGGCGGCGGCTCCTACTTCCACTATCCGGCCGAAGTGATTGCCGCCGACGGCACGACCTTCGACGTGCTGTTTCATCGCAAGACCGAGATGGGTCCGCCGCGACCACCGAGCCGGGACTATCTCGACTTTATCGTCGCCGGCGCGCGCGCCCGTGGCCTGCCCGGCGATCACATCGAGATGCTCGGCGCGATCGAGTCGGTCCCGCCCAGCTATCCGGTGCCGATGGCGCACGCCGACATCAAGGCACTCGCCTCCAAGCTCAGCTGCGCCTGCTGATCACCTCTCATGCGGACGGCACGGTGCTGTCCGCCCCTCCAGGAGATTCCAATGACCGACCCTGCCAGCGCGATCCTCACCCGGCCGATGCGGCGGCGCAGCCGCGAGATCACAGACCGCACCGAGATCGACGCGATCCTTGCCGGCGACAAGGTGATGCACCTGGCACTGGCGCGGGACAACGTGCCGTTTCTGGTGCCGGTGTTTTACGGCTTCGACGGCGCGGCGTTGTATTTCCACTCCGCCAGCGCCGGCACCAAGATCGAGATCCTGAAACAGAACAACCGCGTCTGCTTTGAAGTGACGACCGAGCACGGCGTCGTCACCGCCGACGCCGCCTGCGACTTCGAGGCCCGGCACCGCACGGTGATCGGCTTCGGCCGCGCCGCCTTCGTCGATGACCCGGCGGAAAAAGTGAAGGCGCTCGATCTGATCGTCAGCCGCTTCACCGATCGCACATTCGACTATCCGCTCGAGAAGCTCGGCATCACCAAGGTGATCCGGATCGACATCGACAGCATCAAGGGCAAAGCCTACGGCTTCGGCGATCCACGCCCCGAAGAGCCGGGCGAGACCGAGTAGCAAGGCGCTGCGCCCGCCCCGCATTGCCCTCGCTCTGCGCACTCACGCACGTCATTCCGGAGCGCGGCCCAGGCCACGAACCCGGAATGACCGTGGAGAAAGCTGCTTTTCAGAACCACCCGTGATGCGCGCGGACCTTGTAGCGTCCGCCGATCACCAGATACTCGCCTTCATAGCCCAGCACATGGCCGCTGAGCAGGCCGGGGAAGAACAGCAGCTTGACGGTGGGCACCTCGGTTTCCAGCACCCAGTCACCGAATTCGTCGGCGCGCTCCCTGGAGTCGCTGAACGACACCAGATTGTTGAGCCGCACCGTGCACAGAAGCTGCCGCGCATCGCCTTCGACGAGCTGTTCCTCGATCGCGTTGGTACCACGCCACAGCCGGACGAAGCGCGGCCCCGGCGCCTTGAAATGCCGGATGCTCCATTGGCAGTATTCGTACAGCAGATCGAACTGCTGATAGATGCAGTTGGTGTGGAAGCGACTGTCGGTCTTGTCCTGCAAGTAAGCCGACCAGCCCGGCGATGGAAACAAACCGAGCCGCTGCCTGTGAAAGATCGGCACCAGCCCGAACCGGCTCTCGACCCAGCCCTTGAGCACGGCCGCCTTCGGGCAATTGGAGTCGACGCCCCATCCGCGCAGCAGCTCGAGATAGCTGGTGGCGCGCCGACGCGAGGCGTCGTCGCGATCCTGATCGAGCCCGAATTCGATCTGCATATAGTGCGCGAAGACTTCCGCGGCCGCAGCCTGCGTCTCGCAACGTCCCAGCAGGCGAAACAGCCCCGGATGGGTCTCGCGCGTGCCGTGGATCGACATCCGCCGCAGGCACCGGTTGAACGCCGTCGAGCCGATCAGCCCGACCGGCACGCCCACCATGTTGCTGCAGTACCAGCGATCGGGATCTTCACGGACTGGCTGATTCAGCAGAGTGTCTGGCATGCGGCGTCAACGAACCGGAATCGACGCCACCATTTGACGCCGCCGCAACCCGCCCGGCAAGCGCCGGCCGAGGCTGCTGTCCGTTATGCTGAGGCTGGCGCGTGAAGATGTCGTCGCTGGACTGTTCGAAACAGTATCGCAAATGGCGCGCCCGAAAGGATTCGAACCTCTGACCCCCAGATTCGTAGTCTGGTGCTCTATCCAGCTGAGCTACGGGCGCGTTTGCCGCGGGTCTCGCAGGGTAAACCCGGAGCCGCCGACGATCCGCAGCGGTGTCCGCTGCGAAGGCCGCCATAGCTAGCGGCTCCGCTCCGGCTTGGCAAGCGCCGGGATGGCTCTTTTTGTCACCCATTTTTCATGTCGGTGGATCATCCGGTGCCGGCTCGCCGGCGGGCGGCGATCAATAGCGGGGCGGACGGGCGCAGCAGCGGCAGCCGATCAGGCCCGGGCGCGTTCGTTGCGGAGGCTGTGCAGGTCCACCGGGCGATCCGGGATCGAAATCCGGAACGTCGCGCCCAGCGTGCCCTCGACCAGGTTGATCTCGCCGCCATGGGCGCGGACCAGTTCGGCCGCGATGGCGAGGCCGAGGCCCGAGCCGCCTGCCCGCACCGAGCCGTGAAACGCCTCGAACAGATGGTCGCGGGCCTTCTGCGGCACGCCGGGGCCGGTGTCCGAGACTTCGAGGATCGTCACCGAACCCTCGCGGCGGCCGGTGATTCGGATCTGCTGAAGCGCGGCGTCGCTGCGCGGCTGGCTCTCCAGCGCCTGCGCGGCGTTGCGCACCAGATTGAGCAGGACGCGGAACAGCTGGTCCGGATCGGCATCCATGGTCAGCCCGCGCTCGATCGCCGTGACCCAGGTGATGCTGCTGACGCCGCCGTCGGTGGCGAGGCCCGCGGTCTCGCGCACCTCGTTGACCACCGGCTCGATCAGGATCAGGCGGCGGTCCGGCGCCGCCTCCTGGGCGCGGCCGTAGGACAGCGTCGACTGGCAGAACGCGATCGCGCGCTCCAGCGAGCGCACCAGCTTCGGCGCGAAGCGCTGCACCCGCGGATCCGGCACGCTGGAGAGCTGGTCCGACAGCAGCTGCGACGACGCCAACAGGTTGCGCAAATCGTGATTGATCTTCGACACGGCGAGACCGAGCGCGGCCAGCCGGCTTTTCTGATGCAGCATCGACACGAGATCGCGCTGCATGTCGGACAGTTCGCGCTCGGCGAGACCGATCTCGTCGCCGCGCGGCCCGGGAATCACGATCGAAGCCGGGCTTTCCGGATCGCGGCGGAAATTCACCATATTGGCGGTCAGCCGCCGCATCGGCCGCACGAACAGGAAATGCAGCGCCAGATAGATCAGCGCCGTGGTCAGGCTGGTGATGGTCAGCGATACCAGCAGCAGATTGCTGGAGAAGCGATACATCGCGACCCGCAGCGGCGCCTCGTCGATCACCACCTCGATGAACTGGGCGTTGCCCTCGGCCGGTCCCATCACCCGGATGGTCTGGTTGCCGCTCTCCAGCATCACCACGAAGGCGTCGATGATCGCATCCCAAGGCGTGACGTTGCGCATGTCGACCACATGGTCGACCGTGGTTGGCAGGTTGGAACTCGCCAGCAGCCGGCGCTGCTGGCCCATCTTGATCGCCACCGCGCGGGCGTCGATGCTGTCCAGCACCTGGCGGGCCAGCGTGTCCGGCACCATTCCCGACGGCGAGGCGTCCAGCACCAGCGCGGCCGTATTGGCGGCCGCCAGCCGATCGTTGAGGCGGTTCAGACGGAAATTGGCGATCGACGGCACATAGATCAGGATTTCGGCGATCAGGATCAGCGGAATCGTGAGCAGCAGCAATTTTCCCGACAAGCCGATCTTCGGCTCCAGGCCACGTCGCCAAACATGCGTTTCAGGCTTCTGATCCGCTGGCTGCACCGCCGCCGCCGCCTCCATCGTCGTGCCGATCGCGCACATATGATATAAGTCAAGATGCGCCCGCGTTCGCGTCAGGTCAAATTACCGTTTGACCATCTACGCGCCGGGCGCCGCGGCGTTTCAGCCGCCGCCCGCGGCAAAACTCCCGGCCCGGATATGGCAAAAGCGCGATCCGGCGCAATTGACGAGAACAGGTCGCTCCCGTATAAGCCGCGCCAACTGTCCGCGATGGCCCGGCTCGCCCGGGGCGGTTCATTATGGGCTGCGGTCGGCTCATCCGTGAGCCCCATTGTCGGGCTTATCTCAACCTTCTGAAGCACTTACCGGGTCAGCGGAGAACTTGCCGTGAAGCGGACTTATCAACCCAGCAAACTGGTGCGCAAGCGCCGCCACGGCTTTCGCGCCCGTCTCGCCACCGCCGGTGGCCGCAAGGTGCTGGCAGCGCGCCGCGCCCGCGGACGCAAGCGTCTGAGCGCCTGAGCGGGTCCTCCCGAGATCAGATCGTGGACCGGTTACGGCAACGGGCGGACTTCCTCGCCGTTGCCAACGGGCCGCGGATCAGCGGGCCTGCCTTCGTACTCCAAAGCCGACGCCGCGACGACGATGGTCCGATACGCGTCGGCTTTACGGTGACCAAGAAAATTGGCACCGCGACCGAGCGAAACCGCATTCGACGCCGATTGCGCGAAGTGGTCCGACGCACGGACCACAGCTCCCTGATGCCGAACAGCGATTATGTCCTGGTCGGCCGCCGCGCGGCGCTAAGCCGCGACTTTGCTGTCATGCTCGGCGATCTCCGCTCCGCGCTCGACCGCATTGCGCGGCGGTCGTCGAAACCGGATTGAAGCGAGACCTGAGCCGATGAGCGACAATCGCAACACCATCCTCGCCGTCATCCTGTCGGGCCTCGTGTTGCTCGGCTGGCAGTACTTCTTCAACATTCCGCAGATGGAAAAGCAGCGCGCCGCCCAGCAGGCGCAGCAGCAGCAGGAAGCGGCCGCCAAGCAGGCGCAGACGCCGCCGGCCGCGACCACGCCCGGCGCGCCCGAAGCTCCGGCAGCCGCACCGGGAGCGCCCAGCGCGCCGGGCGCCGCCACGGCACCGGCCGCCAATGCCCCGACGCTCAGCCGCGACGCCGCCATCGCGGCCGCTCCGCGGATCAAGGTCGAAACTCCGCGCCTGTCAGGCTCGCTGTCGCTGAAGGGCGCCCGCATCGACGATCTGGCGCTGAACCAGTTCCGCGAAACCGTCGATCCGAAGTCGCCCCCGATTCACCTGTTCTCGCCGTCGGGCAGCGCGAATCCGTATTACGCCGAGTTCGGCTGGGTAGGTTCCGCCGGCGCCAACCTGAAGCTGCCGAACCAGAACACGGTCTGGGAGCAGGAAGGCTCCGGCGCGCTGACGCCGTCGAGCCCGGTGACGCTGAAGTGGGACAATGGCGAAGGCCTGACGTTCCGCCGGCAGATCGCGGTGGACGACCGCTACCTGTTCACCGTGAAGGACGACGTCACCAACACCGGCGGCGCCGCGGTGACGCTGTATCCGTTCGCTCTGATCTCGCGCCACGGCACGCCGCATGTCGAGGGCTACTACATCCTGCATGAAGGCCTGATCGGCTATCTCGGCGACCAGGGCCTGCAGGAAAAGACCTACGCCAAGATCGACGAAGCCAAGGTGGTGGACTTCAAGAACGTCACCAACGGCTGGCTCGGCATCACCGACAAATACTGGGCGTCGGCGCTGCTGCCCGACACCAGCGCGCAGCTGCAGGCGCGCTTCTCGTCGAACCAGGTCGGCGCGACCCGCACCTACCAGACCGATTATCTCGAAGACGCCAAGACCGTTCCGATCGGTGGCACCGCGACCGCCACCGCGCGGCTGTTCGCGGGGGCCAAGGAAGCTCGCGTCGTCGGCATCAACTTCCCGTTCGCAGGCCTCGGCGGCTACAATCAGCAGCTCGGCCTCAACCACTTCGACCTGCTGATCGACTGGGGCTGGTTCTACTTCATCACCAAGCCGATGTTCCTGGCGCTCGACTTCTTCTTCCATCTGGTCGGGAATTTCGGCGTCGCCATTTTGCTGGTGACGGTGCTGGTCAAGCTGATCTTCCTGCCGCTCGCCAACAAATCCTACGCCTCGATGGCGAAGATGAAGGCGATCCAGCCGCAGCTCGCTGCGCTGAAGGAGCGTCATCCCGACGACAAGATGAAGCAGCAGCAGGAGATGATGGAGATCTACCGCAAGGAGAAGATCAATCCGGTCGCCGGCTGTCTTCCCGTCCTGCTGCAGATCCCGGTGTTCTTCTCGCTGTACAAGGTTCTGTTCGTCACCATCGAAATGCGGCACGCGCCGTTCTTCGGCTGGATCCAGGACCTCTCGGCGGCCGACCCGACCAATCTGTTCAACCTGTTCGGCCTGATCCCGTTCGATCCGACTTCGATCCCGGTGCTCGGCCACTATCTGGTGCTCGGCGCCTGGCCGCTGGTGATGGGCTTCACCATGTGGTTCCAGATGAAGCTCAATCCGCAGCCGCCGGATCCGACCCAGCAGATGATCTTCGCCTGGATGCCGGTGATCTTCACCTTCATGCTGGCGCACTTCCCGGCCGGTCTGGTGATCTACTGGGCCTGGAACAACACCCTGTCGGTGGCGCAGCAGGCCTACATCATGCGCCGCAACGGCGTGAAGGTGGAGCTGTTCGACAACCTCAAATCGTCGTTCAGCAAGAAAAAGAAGACCGCTTAGGTCGCCGCGTGTCCGACAGCGCAGCAACACCACGTCATGGCCGGGCTCGTCCCGGCCATCCACGTTTTTGGGCATAGCATCATCCGACAGAATCAGAGCGAAGCCGCATGACCGACACCATCGATCCCGACCTGATCGAACGCGGCCGCAAGATGTTTGCCGGCGACTGGCATTTCATCTGGGCGTCGCCGTCGATCGAGACGCTGCCGCCGATGGGCAGCATGGAGGTCGCCTTCGCGGGCCGCTCCAATGTCGGCAAGTCCAGCCTGATCAACGCGCTGACCGGCCGCAACGCGCTGGCCCGCACCTCGCATACGCCAGGCCGCACCCAGGAGCTGATCTTCTTCGAGGGTCCGCCCAACGCCGGGCTGCGGCTGGTCGACATGCCGGGCTACGGCTATGCTGCCGCTTCCAAGGCCAAGGTGGCGTCGTGGACCACGCTGATCCACAAATTCCTGCAGGGCCGCGCCACGCTGGCGCGGGTCTATGTGCTGATCGACGGCCGCCACGGCCTCAAGGACGTCGACCTCGACATCCTGAAGACGCTCGACAAATCCGCGGTGAGCTACCAGATCGTGCTGACCAAGGCTGACCAGATCAAAGCAGCAGAGCTCGCCCAGCGCATCGCCGAAACCCAGACGGCACTGGCCAAGCATCCGGCCGCATTCCCGGAGATCCTCGCGACCTCGTCGCGCACCGGCGCCGGCATGCCGGACCTGCGCGCCGCGATGATCCGCCTGCTCGACGAGCGCCGCTGATGACCGCTGTGACCCGCGTGCTGATCGTCATCGCCGGCGTATTCGGCGCCGCTGGCGTCGCCCTGGCGGCCGCCGCCGCGCATGTGCCGGATGCCGGCCGACTCGGTCCCGCCTCGTCGATGCTGTTGTTTCACGCCAGCGCGGTGCTGGCTGCGACCCTGCTGGCCGAGCGCGGGCTGGTCCACCGCATTCCCGGCCTCGCGGCGATTTTCGGCCTGGTTGTGGGCACCGCATTGTTCGCCGGGGACCTGACGCTGCGCCAGTTTGCCGGTCATGGACTGTTCCCGATGGCCGCCCCGACCGGCGGCACGCTGCTGATCGGCAGCTGGCTGTTGCTGGGAATCGCCGGTGCCCTGGCGCCCCGCCGCTGAGCCGGGAGCGCGACGCGCATAGGTCCGCTCTAGGATCGGCCGCGCCGAAATGCTAGCGGTTCGTCGCGCCGCCCAGTCCCAGAATCAGCCCGTCCAGAATCATCCCGAGAGTTCCGCTCAATGACCGACGCCGTCATCAGCCCGCTCGAACAGGCCCGGATCCTGTCCGAGGCGCTGCCGCACATGCAGCGCTACGACGAGGAAACCATCGTGATCAAATACGGCGGCCACGCCATGGGCGCCGAGGACACCGCCAAGGCATTCGCCCGTGACATCGTGCTGCTCGAGCAGACCGCGGTGAACCCGGTGGTGGTGCACGGCGGCGGCCCGCAGATCGCCACCATGCTGAAGCGGCTCGGCATCAAGTCCGAATTCGCCGCCGGCCTGCGCATCACCGACGGCGCCACCATCGAGATCGTCGAGATGGTGCTGGCCGGTTCGATCAACAAGCAGCTGGTCGGCTACATCAACGAAGCCGGCGGCAAGGCCGTCGGCCTGTGCGGCAAGGACGGCAACATGGTCACCGCCACCAAGGCGACCCGGACCATGGTCGATCCGGATTCGCGCATCGAGGAAGTGATCGATCTCGGCTTCGTCGGCGAACCCGAGAAGGTCGACCTGACGCTGCTCAACCAGCTGATCGGCCACGAACTGATCCCGGTGCTGGCGCCGCTCGCGACCTCCTCCGAAGGCCAGACCTTCAACGTCAACGCCGACACCTTCGCGGGCGCTGTCGCCGGCGCGCTGAAGGCCAAGCGCCTGCTGCTGCTGACCGACGTGCCCGGCGTGCTCGACCAGAACAAGAAGCTGATCCCCGAACTGTCGATCAAGGACGCCCGCAAGCTGATCGCCGACGGCACCATCTCGGGCGGCATGATCCCCAAGGTCGAGACCTGCATCTACGCGCTCGAACAGGGCGTAGAGGGCGTCGTCATCCTCGACGGCAAGGTCCCGCACGCCGTGCTGCTCGAACTCTTCACCAACCAGGGCACCGGCACGCTGATCCACAAGTGATGGCGGGCATAAAGGCCACCAGCTCGTGTCCCGGGCGCGGCGCAGCACGGAGTGCTGCACCGCAGACCCGGGACCCCGCTTCGGCTCAGCCACATACGCCGGGGCCCCGGATCAGCTGCGCACCACGCCGCGAAGAGCGGCGCGCTGCGCAGCATCCGGGGCACGCTCGTCTTTTCGTCGCAACACTCTTCGCCCTCTTGGTTGGTACCACCGCCGCCCACGCCGACCTCAAGCTCTGCAACCGCATGAGTTACGTGATCGAGGCTGCGATCGGGATCGACGACAAGACGAGCACCGCGACGCGCGGCTGGTTCAAGATCGATCCGGCGCAATGCCGCGTCGTGCTGCAGGGCGCACTCAGCGCCGACCGCCTGATGCTGCACGCCCGCGCGCTGGCGCTGTACGGCGCGTCGCCGATCCCGCAGAACGGAACGGACCGGCTTTGCGTCGCTACCGAGAATTTCGTCATTGCGGCCGCGCGACAGTGCCGCAGCGGCCAGACCCTCGCGGCCTTCACGGAGATCAAGCCGAGCCAGAATGACGACGGCGACCTCGTCGCCTATCTGGCCGAGGACAGCGAGTACGACGACGAACAGGCGCGGCTTGCCGGCATTCAGCGCCTGCTCGCCATCGCCGGCTACGATATCACGCCGATCGACGGCGTCGACGGCCCGAAGACGCAAGGCGCGCTCGCGACCTTCCTGCGCAAGAGCGGTCTCAAGACGGACGCCGCCAGCGCGCCGGACTTCTTCGACACGTTGATCAAGGCGGTGGAGTCGCCGTCCGCGACCGGGCTGACCTGGTGCAACGACACCAAGAGCCGGGTGATGGCGGCGGTCGCCGAAGACGACGGTAAGACCATCACCAGCCGCGGCTGGTACCGGATCGAAGCCGGCAAATGCCTGCGCCCCGATATCTCCGCGCAGCCGAAGCGCGTGTTCAGCTTCGCCGAAGCGGTCGACGACAATGCCCGCCCGGTGCTGATCAAGGGCAAGGCGCTCAACTGGGGCGGCGCGACGCTGCTGTGCACCCGCGACAGCAAATTCGAAATCAGCGAGCAGGGCGACTGTTCGGCGCGCGGGCTGAACGCCGTCGGCTTCGCACCGGTCGACCTCAGCCGCGGCGGACAAACCATAAGGTTCAACACCCCATGACACAGCTCGGCCCACGCGGCTTCGATCACGTCGAAACCTGGGTGTTCGACCTCGACAACACGCTGTATCCGCACCACGTCAATCTGTGGCAGCAGGTCGACGTCCGCATCCGCGACTTCGTCGCCGACTGGCTGAAGGTGACGCCGGAGGAAGCGTTCAAGATCCAGAAGGATTACTACAAGCGCTACGGCACCACGATGCGCGGGATGATGACCGAGCACGGCGTCAGCGCCGACGACTACCTCGCTTACGTCCACGCGATCGATCATTCGCCGCTGGAGCCGAACCCGGCGATGGGCGAAGCGATTGCGCGTCTCCCCGGCCGCAAGCTGATCCTGACCAATGGCTCCGTCGCCGACGCCGGCAAGGTGCTGGAGCGACTCGGTATCGGCCATCATTTCGAAGCGGTGTTCGACATCGTCGCCGCCGAGCTCGAGCCGAAGCCAGCGGCGCAGACCTATCAGCGCTTCCTGACGCTGCACGGCGTCGACCCGGCCAAGGCCGCAATGTTCGAAGACCTTGCCCGCAACCTCGTCGTCCCGCACCAGCTCGGGATGACCACCGTGCTGGTGGTGCCCGACGGCAGCCAGCAGGTCATCCGCGAAGACTGGGAACTCGAAGGCCGCGACGCGGTACATGTCGATCATGTCACCGATGATCTGACGGGCTTTCTGGCGGCGCTGAGAGCTGCGGGGTGAGGCAGGAAGCCTATCCGCCCTATCGACCGTCATCGCCCGCGAAAGCGGGCGACCCAGTATCCCAGAGCGCCGGCTACTGCACTCCCGCAATCCCGGGTACAGATCGCTCCAATGCGGGTTATGCTCTTCGATCAACTTCACCTTCCATTCGCGCGACCATTTCTTGAGGCGCTTCTCGCGGTGGATGGCGGCTTCGACATCCTCGAAGACTTCGAAATACACCAAGCGCTCGACCTCGTAGCGTTTGGTGAAGCCTGGCACCTCTTTCGACTTATGCTCGGCGACACGGCGCACGAGATCGTTGGTGACACCGACGTATAACGTTCCGCCAATCCGGCTGGCCAGGATGTAAACATAGAACTGCTTCTGCATCGGCCGTCTCCGGCCCACATGCTCTGGGATACTGGGTCGCCCGGTCAAGCCGGGCGATGACCAGGGGACGTGCGGGAGCGCCTTGACTCTCACGGGCCGAATCCGGACAACACCCGGCAAAATCCTCCCGAATCTGGCTCCCAAGGACGCTCCCGATGTCGCTCACTGCCCTGGAATCCACCATCAATGCCGCCTTCGATGCGCGCGAGACGATCGGCGCCTCGACCAAGGGTGAGGTTCGGGATGCGGTCGAGCAGGCGCTCGATCTGCTCGACAAGGGCGAGGCGCGGGTCGCCGAGCGCGAGGCATCCGGCGGCTGGAAGGTCAATCAGTGGCTGAAGAAGGCGGTGCTGCTGTCGTTCCGGCTCAACGACATGAGCACCATCGCGGGCGGCCCCGGCGGCGCCAATTGGTGGGACAAGGTGCCGTCGAAGTTCGAGGGCTGGGGCGAGAACCGCTTCCGCGAAGCCGGCTTCCGCGCGGTGCCGGGCGCGATCGTGCGCCGCTCCGCCTTCATCGCCAAGAACGCCGTGCTGATGCCGTCCTTCGTCAATCTCGGCGCCTACGTCGACGAGGCTACGATGGTCGACACCTGGTCGACGGTCGGCTCCTGCGCCCAGATCGGCAAGCGCGTGCACATCTCCGGCGGCGTCGGCATCGGCGGCGTGCTCGAGCCGCTGCAGGCCGGGCCGGTGATCATCGAGGACGACTGCTTCATCGGCGCGCGCTCGGAAGTCGCCGAGGGGGTGATCGTCCGCAAGGGCGCGGTGCTGGCGATGGGCGTGTTCCTCGGCGCCTCGACCAAGATCGTCGACCGCGAGACCGGCGAGACCTTCATCGGCGAAGTGCCCGAATACGCCGTGCTGGTGCCCGGCACGCTGCCCGGCAGGCCGCTGAAGAACGGCAATCCCGGCCCCGCCACCGCCTGCGCGGTGATCGTCAAGCGCGTCGACGAGCGCACCCGCTCCAAGACCTCGATCAACGAATTGCTGCGGGACTAATCACTCCGCCACACAGGGGGCGACGATGGACTGGACCACACTGCTGTTCAGCTTCCGCGGTCGGATCAACCGGGCCAAGTACTGGCTGGTCGGCCTGCTCAACGTCGCCGCCTGGATCGTATTCGGCGGCATCGCCCTGATCTGGCTCGGCGGCCTCGACCCGGACAATCTGTTCCGGCTCGCCGGCGGCGCGCTGCTGATCTGGGCGGTGGCGATCGCGCTCAGCATCGCGGGCACCTGGGCGTTTCTCGCGACCGGCGTGAAGCGGCTGCACGATCGCGACAAGAGCGGCTGGTGGATCCTGTTGTTCTGGTTCGGACCGGGCCTGACCGGCGGCTCGAATTCGGCGATGGCCGACAGCGGCGCCAATCTGGCGTTGTCGCTGATCGGCCTCGGCATCGCGATCTGGGGCTTCGTCGAACTCGGCTGCCTGCGCGGCACGCGCGGGCCGAACCAATACGGCCCCGATCCTCTGGAGCCGCAGGGCGCGACCTACGCATGACCACTCCGACTGCTCTTTCGATCGCGCAGGACCTGCTGCGCTGCCCGTCGGTGACTCCGGCAGACGCCGGCGCGCTCGGCGTACTGGAAACGCTGCTGAAGGATGCGGGCTTCACCACGCATCGCGTCACCTTCAGCGAACCGGGCACGGCCGACATCGACAATCTCTACGCGCGGATCGGCGATGCCGCGCCGCATCTCTGCTTCGCCGGCCACACCGATGTGGTGCCGCCCGGGGAAGCGAGCGCGTGGAGTCACGGCGCATTTGCGGGCGATGTCGCGGAAGGTCTGCTGTACGGCCGCGGCGCGGTCGACATGAAGGGCGGCATCGCCTGTGCGGTCGCGGCGACGCTGGATTATCTCGCGGCGAATGGCGGCAGGCCGAAAGGCTCGATCTCGTTCCTGATCACCGGCGACGAGGAAGACGTCGCCGTCAACGGCACCGTCAAGCTGCTGCAATGGGCAGCCGAGCGCGGCGAGACCTTCGATCACTGCATCGTCGGCGAGCCCAGCAATGTCGAGGCGATCGGCGACACCATCAAGATCGGCCGCCGCGGCTCGCAGTCCGGCGTGCTGATCGTCGACGGTCAGCAGGGCCACGTCGCCTATCCGCACCGCGCGTCGAACCCGGTGCCGGATATCGCCAGATTGATCACCGCGCTGAACGACGAACCGCTCGACGCCGGCTCGGCGCAGTTTCAGCCGTCGAACCTGGAATTCACCTCGGTGGACGTCGGCAATCCGGCCACCAATGTGATCCCGGCGCAGGCGCGCGCCAAGTTCAACATCCGCTTCAACGATCACCACACCCAAGACTCGCTGAAGTCGCTGGTCGAACAGCGGCTCGCCGCTGCCTGCGGCAATCGCATCCGCGCGCGGATCGAATGGCTGCCGTCGAACGCCGACGTGTTCGTCACCAAGCCCGGCGCGTTCACCGACGTGGTGTCGGCGTCCATTGCCGAGGTCACCGGCCGCACGCCCGACCTCAACACCGGCGGCGGCACCTCGGACGCACGGTTCATCGCCAAGTACTGCCCGGTGGTCGAATTCGGCCTGGTCGGCCAGACCATGCACCAGATCGACGAACGCACGCCGGTGAGCGATCTCGACCAGCTGACCGCGATCTATCGCGGCGTGCTGGAGCGATATTTCGCCTGAACGGCACCCTCACTTTCGTCATTCCGGGGCGCGCGTAGCGCGACGCCGGAATCCATCCTCACCGATTGGGATTATGGATTCCGGGCCTGTGCCGTTGCGCGGCCCATCCCGGACTGACGAACGAGAGGCCCTCGCTCCGCGTGGCTTAGTAATCCACCCGCATCAGATACAGCCCCTCCGGCGGAGCCACCGGGCCGCAGGCTGAGCGTTTCCGCGCCTCTAGCGCAGCCGCGAGATCGTCCGCCGTCCAGCGACCTTCGCCGACCCACACCAGCGAGCCGACCATCGAGCGCACCTGGCTGTGCAGATAGGAGCGGGCATTGGTGACGATATCGACGGCGTCGCCGTCGCGGACGACGTCGAGCACGTCGAGCGTCTTCTCCGGCGAGGCGGCCTGGCACTCGGTGTCGCGAAAGGTCGTGAAGTCGTGCTTGCCGATCAGCACCTGCGCGGCGCGGTGCATCGCGTCGGTGTCGAGCCGCTTCGGTACCCGCCAGACCTTGCCGAGATCGAGCGCCAGATTGGAACGGCGGTTAGCGATGCGATAGCGATAGTGCCGCCGGATCGCCGAGAACCGCGCCTCGAACGTATCCGGCACGATCTCGGCCGCCAGCACCGCGATCGGGTTCGGCCGCAGGTGCGCGTTCAGCGCGTCGCGCAGCTTGTCGGCGCGGAACGGCTTCGGAATATCGACATGCGCCACCTGCCCGAGCGCGTGCACACCCGCATCGGTGCGGCCGGCGCCGTGCACCCGCACCGCCTCGCCGCAGGTCGCCAGCGCCGCCGCCTCCAGCGCGCCCTGCACCGACGGCAGATTCGGCTGCAACTGCCAGCCGCAATACGGCGCGCCGTCATATTCGATGGTGAGTTTGTAGCGGGGCATACTTCTCTTGTTTCAGCGGTCACGTGCGGAGCGGGCAGCCCCACACCACCACGTCATCGCCCGGCTCGATCGGGCGCCCCAGTATTGCAGAGCGCTGGTTATCAATCACGAGCGCTCTGGGATACTGGGCCACCCGCTTTCGCGGGTGGTGACGGCTGCGGATGGAGCAGCGCCTCGGATCCGCTGAGGCGCGCGCTCAGTCCTAACTTACCCGCACGCCCTTCGCGATGGGCGTGCCGCGCAAAAATTCGTTCGCGCTCATCGGCTGCTTGCCGGCGCGCTGCAACTGCAGCACGCGGATCGCGCCACCTTCGCAGGCGATGGTGAGCTGATCGTCCAGAACTTCGCCCGGCGTGCCGGTGCCGTCCGCCAGCGCGCAGCGCAGCACCTTGATCCGCACCGCTTCGCCTTCGATCGGCAGTTCGCACCACGCGCCCGGAAACGGCGACAGGCCGTGGATATGGCGCAGCACCGCGCGCGCCGGTTGGGCGAAATTGATCTTGGCTTCGGCCTTGTCGATCTTGACCGCGTAGGTGACGCCGTCCTCGGGCTGTTGGGTGAGCTGCAACCGGCCGCGCTCCAGCGCCGCCATCGCCCGCACCATAAGGTCGGCGCCGAGCTGCGCCAGCGCATCGTGCAGGTCGGTGACGGTCATCGCATCGGTGATGGCGATGCGCTCGGCCATCGCGACGTCGCCGGTGTCGAGCCCGGCGTCCATCTTCATCACCATCACGCCCGACTCGGCGTCGCCCGCCATGATGGCGCGGTTCAGCGGCGCGGCGCCGCGCCAGCGCGGCAGCAGCGAGCCGTGCAGATTGTAGCAACCGAGCGGCGGCGCATCGAGGATCGGCTGCGGCAGGATCATCCCGTAGGCGACCACAACGGCGGCATCGGCCTCGTGGGCGCGGAAATTGGCGAGCGCCTCGTCGGTCCTCAGCGTCTTCGGTGTCAGCACCGGCGCCTGCAGCCGGTGCGCTGCGAGCGCCACCGGACTTTCCTGCAGTTTCATCCCGCGCCCGGCCGGCTTCGGCTCGCGCGTATAGACCGCCGCCATGTCGTGCCCATGCGCGGCCAGCGCCATCAGCGTCGGCACCGCGAAGTCGGGCGTGCCCATAAAAACGAGGCGAAGCGGCATGGCGTGAGAGTCCCGGACAGGTCTGCGCCGACGGAGGGCCAAGCGCAGCGACGCGCCGGCCGGTCACCTGCGCGGGCGTTCAGACGTATTTGATACCGCGCTTGGCGGCCTTCTCAAACTTGCGGACGACCATCGCCTTTTTCAGCTTCGACAAATGGTCGACGAACAGCACGCCGTTGAGGTGGTCGATCTCGTGCTGGATGCAGGTCGCGAACAGGCCGTCGGCGTCCTCTTCGTTCACGTTGCCGTCGAGATCGGTGTAGCGGATCCGCACCACCTTCGGGCGCTCGACCTCGGCGTAGTATTCGGGAATCGACAGGCAGCCTTCCTCGTAGACGTTCAGTTCCGCCGACGAGCCGATGATCTCCGGATTGATGAAGGCGCGCGGCTCGCTGGCGCCGTTGCCCTCCTTGCGGACCAGATCCATCGTGATCAGCCGCACCGGCTCGGCGATCTGGATCGCCGCCAGCCCGATGCCGGGGGCGTCGTACATGCTCTCGAACATATCGTCCGCGAGCTTGCGGATCTCCGGCGTCACCTCGGCGACGGGCTTGGAGATTTCACGGAGCCGCTTATCCGGCAGAATGATGATTTCGCGCAGGGCCATAGCGGCGATTTAAGGCGCAGTCACGGCCCGGTCAATCCGGGGCGGACCGGAGGGACTGCCACTTTCGGCGCGGCAGACGCTTAAAACTCTATTCAGTTTAATGTTCTCTCTTCGTTCGCGGAGACGTTTGCATCTGCTAGGGTCTGGCCATGAACGAAGTGTTGTTTGTGCTGGGAGATGCGTCGGTCAGCGTCGGTGCAGCGCTGGTCGCGATGGCAGCGCTGGCGCTGCTGGTCCTGCTGGCGATCGTCGCGGTGATCGCGCGCGGGCTGCAGGGCGGCAACGCCGCCACGCTCGCCCAGGCCCGCCGCGCCGCCGATCTGGAGCAGCGGCTGTCCGATCTGATCCGCTATCAGAGCGAGGCGAACGGCCGGGTCGACGCGATGGGCCGGGTGTTGGCCGGGCGTCAGGCCGAGCTGGCCCGCGCCGTGAGCGAGCGGCTCGACACCGTCAGTCATCGCTTCGGCCAGTCGATGGCGCAATCGACGCGGCACACGATGGAAAGCCTGCAGGCGCTGCACGAGCGGCTCGGCATCATCGACCGTGCCCACGACAATCTCACCGAACTCACCGACCAGGTGACGACGCTGCGCGACGTGCTCGCCAACAAGCAGGCGCGCGGCGCCTTCGGCCAGGCGCGGATGGAGTCGATCGTGCAGGACGGGCTGCCGAAGGGCGGCTACGCGTTCCAGTACACGCTGTCGACCGGCAAGCGGCCGGACTGCGTCGTGCTGCTGCCCGACCAGCGGCCGCTGTGCATCGACGCCAAATTCCCGCTCGAAGCGGTGACGGCGCTGCGCGAGGCCCGCAGCGACGAGCAGAAGAAGGCCGCAGCGCAGCGGCTGCGCATCGACGTGATGCGGCATGTCGACGATATCGCCGGCAAGTATCTGATCCCCGGCGAGACCCAGGACACCGCGCTGATGTTCGTGCCGTCGGAATCGGTCTACGCCGAAATCCACGACGGCTTCGACGACGTCATCCAGAAAGCCTATCGGGCCCGCGTCGTGCTGGTGTCGCCGTCGCTGCTGATGCTGGCGATCCAGGTGATGCAGCAGATCCTCAAGGACGCGCGGATGCGCGACGCCGCCGACCAGATCCGCACCGAGGTGCTCAGCCTCGGCGACGATCTCGCCCGGCTGCGCGAGCGCGTCACCAAGCTGCAGACGCATTTCGGTCAGGTCAACGACGACGTCCGGCAGATCCTGGTCTCAGCCGACAAGATCGAACGCCGCGCCGCGCGGATCGAGGAGCTGGATTTTGCGGCGCCGGAGGCGGCGGCGCCACCCGAAGCGCCCGTCCCGGCACCCAGCCACGAGGCGCCGCTTGCGCCCGAGCGCACCGAGCTGTTCGGCTCCCGTGCCTTCAAGATCGATGAGGTGGCATCGACTTGAGGCCCCTCCCCAACAACCACCGTCATCACCCGCGAATGCGGGTGATCCAGTATCGCAGAGCGTCGGTTGCTCAGCGACGGAGCCGACTCGGGATCCGCTCCGCGCCCCAATAGAAGAACGGGTTACTGGGTCGCCCGCCTTCGCGGGCGATGACGGTTGATGGTGTGGTGACGGCTTTGGCAACATCGCCGCGAGCCGCAGATGCCGACGCCAATCACGACGCCGACGCCGGGGCCGGAGCCGAATGCCCGGCCGCCCTCGAATCTGCTACGACCTCGGCATGACCTCTGTTCCCCCGACCGACGCTGTCGCCACGCCCGACGCGCCAAAGCCGAACTGGCGCGAGGCGTTTGCCGTTTATCTGCAGCCGCGCGTGCTGATCGTGCTGTTTCTCGGCTTCTCGTCGGGGCTGCCGCTGGCGCTGTCGGGCTCGACGCTGCTGGTGTGGATGCGCGAGTCGGGCGTCGATCTCGGCACCATCGGGCTGTTCGCGCTGGTCGGCACGCCCTACACGCTGAAATTCATCTGGGCGCCACTGGTCGATGCGCTGCATGTGCCGCTGCTGTCGCGGCTGTTCGGCCGCCGCCGCGGCTGGTTGGTCGCCACGCAACTCTTGCTGATCGCCGCGATCCTGTTGCTGGCGCTGACCGATCCGGCGCGCGCGCCGGTGTTCGTCGCGCTCGGTGCGCTTCTCGTTGCGGCCGCTTCGGCCACGCAGGACATCGTGGTCGATGCGTTCCGGGTCGAGAGCCTGCCGGAGAACGAGCAGGCCGCCGGCATGGCGTCCTATGTGGCGGCGTATCGCATCGGCATGCTGATCTCGACCGCGGGCGTGCTGTTCCTGGTCAGCGCCTATGAAGGCACGGGCGTGACGCGCGCGACCGCCTGGATGTGGGGCTACGTCACCATGGCGGCGATGGTGCTGATCGGCACCGTCACCGCGCTGCTGGCGACCGAGCCGGAAGCCTCGGTCCGCGCCGAGGCCGCGACCAGCGCCGACAGCGCTTTCACTCGCGTGATGCGCGCCGCGGTCGGGGCGTTCTCGGAATTTCTCGTCCGCAAGGATGCGCTGGCGGCGCTGGCCTTCGTGGTGCTGTTCAAGTTCACCGACGCGTTCTCGGGCACGATGACGGCGCCGTTCGTGATCGACCTCGGCTTTTCGCGCAACGACTACGCGGCGATCGTGAAGGGCGTCGGCCTCGCCGCGACGCTGATCGGCGGATTCGCCGGCGGCTATCTGGCACGGCGCTATTCGCTGGTGACAAGTTTGTGGATCGGCGCGGTGCTGCAAGCGGTGTCGAACCTGGCGTTCGCTTGGCTCGCGACCGTCGGCGTCAATCAATGGGCGCTGGCGCTGGCGATCTCGGTGGAGAATTTCACCGGCGCGATCGGCACCGTGATCTTCGTCGCGTACTTGTCCGCGCTGTGCCAGAACCCGCTGCACACCGCCACGCAATACGCGCTACTGACCGCGTTGTCGGCCGTGGGCCGGACCTATCTGTCGGCCGGCGCTGGCTACGTGGCGCAGGCGACCGGTTGGCCGCTGTTCTTCATGATCAGCGTCGCGGTGGCGGCCCCGAGCCTCGTGCTCCTCGCCTGGCTGCAACGCCGCGCCCATTTCGCGACATTGGGACCGGTGAGAGTCTGAAGCGAGCTGTGACAACCGTCATTGCGAGCGAAGCGAAGCAATCCATGGGCTCGGTACACGGGACTGGATTGCTTCGTCGGCTGCGCCTCCTCGCAATGACGCGTCATACGATGGCGCTTACTTCACCAGGCTCCATTTGGTGACGACCGCCTCGCTGTATTGCCCCGCCTCCTCGGCGCAGGCGACGGCTTCGACCTTCAGCGACACCTGCTTGCCGAGATGAGATTTCAGTTGCGCGGCCTGGCTGTCGCCGGCCGGCACGATCTGGAACGTCTCCGGGCCGTTCTCGAGATTGCACAGGCCGGCCGGCGGCGGCAGCCGGCGCGGCTCGCTGACGAGCTGATACACCGGCACCTTCTTGCCCTTGGCGTTCGCTCGCGAGCGCATCGCGGAGAGTTCGCCGCTGAGCACGTCGCCGGCCTTCATGGCGGTCGGCTTCGGCAGCGAGGCCTGACTGTCGGTGCCCTGCGCCGCCGCAGGCGAGGTGGAAAGACAGGCGAGCGCGGCGAGAATCAGCGAGGGCTTGAGCAGTCGGTCGATCATCGGGTCCACTTCCGCATCGTTCAGAACAGGGTCCGCTGCCGCATCGCGGCCGACAGCGTGCCTTCGTCGAGATAGTCGAGTTCGCCGCCGACCGGCACGCCGTGGGCGAGCCGCGTCACTTTCACGTTGGCGTCCTGCAGGAGGTCGGTGACGTAATGTGCTGTGGTCTGGCCGTCGACGGTGGCGTTGAGCGCCAGAATGATCTCGCTGACCGCAGGATCATGGGCGCGCGCCACCAGCGCATCGATGGTCAGATCGTCGGGGCCGACGCCGTCGAGGGGGGACAGCGTCGCGCCGAGCACGTGGTAGCGGCCGTTCGTGGCAGAAGCGCGTTCGAGCGCCCACAGATCGGCGACGTCGGCCACCACCACGATGATCGACGGATCGCGCCGCGGATCGGTGCACACCGTGCAGGGATTCTGCGTGTCGATGTTGCCGCAGGTCTTGCACACCTGGATCTTGTCGATCGCGACCTGGAGCGCCGCGGCGAGCGGGCCCATCAGCGCGTCGCGCTTCTTGATCAGATGCAGCGCCGCGCGGCGCGCTGAACGCGGGCCGAGGCCCGGCAGACGCGCCAGCAACTGGATCAGACGTTCGATCTCCGGACCTGCGACCGCAATCGCCATCGGGACGGCACCATTCGTGTCGGTGAATCAAAGCGACGGCAGACGCGGTGGCGACTGCCGGTCGGCGACGTGAGATTGCGAATCGGTCGTGCGGAAGACTAGCCCAGACCGAGCCCGGGCGGCAGGCCGAGGCCGCCGGTCAGCGCCTTCATCTTCTCCTGCATCGCGGCTTCCGCCTTGCGATGGGCGTCGCCGAGCGCGGCGATCACCAGATCTTCCAGCACGCCGACCTCGTCGGGCTTCACCAGCGAAGGATCGATCGAGATTCCGCGCACTTCCATCTTGGCGGTCATCCGCACCTTGACGAGGCCGCCGCCGGACAGACCCTCGACCTCGATCTGGTCGAGTTCGTCCTGCATCGCCTTCATCTTCGACTGCAGCTGCGCGGCCTGCTTCATCATGCCGAGAAAATCAGCCATGATCGGTTCCTTCTCAGATTTGAAAACTTAAAAGTCGTCGTCTTCCTCGACCGGCTCGACCGCGCCTTCGATAGCAGCATCGGTCTCTGCCGGCTCGGCGGCGAGCCGCCGCACCTCCAACACCTTCGCGCCGGGAAAGCGCGCCAGCACTTCCTGCACCCGGGGATCGTTCTCGGCGGCGCGTTCGCGCTCGTTCTTGATCGCCTCGTTCTGCGATCGCAGCGTCGGCTGGCCGGGCTCGTTGGAAATCACCACGGTCCAGCGCCGGCCGGTCCATTGCTCCAGCTTGCGGCCGAGGTCGCTGATCAGGCTGCGCGAGGCGGTGCGCTCCAGCGCCAGTTCGAGCCGGCCGTCCTCGATCCGCACCAGCCGGACGTCGGCTTCCAGCGCCATCCGGGTCATCACGTCGCGTTTCTCGGAGGCGAGCGCGACGAGCTGCGGGAAGCTGGTGATCTTCAGCACCCCGGGGTCGGGTTGCGGCGCGGCAGGCGCGCTCGGCTGCGGCCGCGCCATCGACGGCTGGCTCATCGTCGCGCCGCCACGCGACATCATCGCAACCGGCGCCGCATAGTTCGGGGTCGAGGAGGCCATCGACGAGGGCGCAGCCGACGGCGCGCCGCGCGGCGCACTGCCGCTGGACGGCAGCGAACCGCCGCCGCCCTGCTCGATCATCCGGATCGCCTCGTCCGGTGTCGGCAGATCGGCCGCATAGGCGATCCGCACCAGCACCATCTCGGCGGCCGCGGCCGGGCGCGTCGCGCCCTGCACCTCGGCGATGCCCTTGAGCAGCATCTGCCACATCCGCGACAGCACCCGCATCGACAGCTTGGCGGCGAAGTCGCGGCCGCGCAGTCGCTCGGTCTCGCCGAACGCGACATTGTCGGCGATCGCCGGCACGATCTTCACGCGGGTGACGAAATTGACGAATTCGGCAAGATCGCTGAGCACCACCACCGGATCGGCGCCGGTGTCGTACTGATCGCGAAATTCCGCGAACGCCGCCGCAATGTCGCCGCGCGCCAGCGCATCGAACAGCTCGATCACGCGCGTGCGGTCGGCAAGGCCGAGCATCTGGCGGACCGCATCGGCACGAACCAGACCCGCCGCGTGAGCGATCGCCTGGTCGAACAACGACAGCGAATCGCGCACCGAGCCTTCGGCCGCGCGGGCGATGACGCCGAGCGCTTCCGGCTCGACCTCGACGCCTTCCTTCTGGGCGATATTGCCGAGATGCGTCATCAGCACGTCGGCTTCCACGCGGCGCAGGTCGAAGCGCTGGCAGCGCGACAGCACCGTCACCGGGACTTTGCGGATCTCGGTGGTGGCGAACACGAATTTGGCGTGCTCCGGCGGCTCCTCAAGCGTCTTCAGGAAGGCGTTGAACGCCGCCGTCGACAGCATGTGGACTTCGTCGATGATGTAGACCTTGTAGCGCGCGCTGGCCGGCGCGTAGCGCACGCTGTCGTTGATCTGGCGGACATCGTCGACGCCGGTGTGCGAGGCGGCGTCCATTTCCAGCACGTCCATGTGCCGGCTTTCCATGATCGCCTTGCAGTGCACGCCGTGCACCGGCATGTGGATGGTCGGCCCCTTCACCGAGCCGTCCGCCATCTCATAGTTCAGCGCCCGCGCCAGGATGCGCGCCGTGGTGGTCTTGCCGACCCCGCGGACGCCGGTGAGGATCCAGGCCTGCGGAATCCGTCCGGTGTCGAACGCGTTGGAGACGGTGCGCACCACCGCTTCCTGGCCGATCAGATCTTCGAAGCTGTTGGGACGATATTTGCGTGCCAGCACCCGATAGGCGCCAGCCGGAGAGGCAGCCTCGGTCGCCGTCAAGGGCGTCGGATTGTCGGCGGGAACGCCAGAATCGCTCATCGGTCAGTCCGCAATGCTGTGAGTGTCGGGGCCGGATTGCGGAACGGAGCGGGGTGACGGCGGGGCAGGTTCATGCGGCTGACCGGATCACCCCACGCAGACCCGGCTTCCGCCGGGGTAACACCACCTTCGAGCGGCCGGCAGGCGGCCGAAAAATTAGGTAGGAGACTGACGAGCGACCCGATCCGGACCTCGTTAGGGCTGCTTCCTTCCGGACCTGACCCGGTTGGCGAGTGGCTCGTCCACCGCCAATCTCCCGGTCCCTATTTGGAGCCAAACCCGGCCGAATGCAAGCCGCTCCGCCCGGCTTTGGACCTTCGGCTAAACCGAGGCAAAGATGCCTGGATCGGCGCGCAGCCGGCATGCGCCAGACGATGCTCCCGGCGCGTCCCGCCGCTTCCGCCGCCGCAGCCGGCTTGGTATGGATGCGGACGGACGCGCCTCCCCGCACGCAAGAGCCCGCCCATAAGGGCCGATGGAACCTCAATGTCCTCCGACTGGTCGCTGAGCTCGCAGCTCGAAAAAGACACCATCAACATCGGCGATCTGCCGCTCAGCCGCGTCCTGGTGATCAAGGACGCGCATTACCCGTGGCTGCTGCTGGTGCCGCGCCGGGCCGGCGCGGTCGAGATCATCGACCTCGACGAAGTCGAGCAGGCGCAGCTGATGACCGAGATCTCCCGGGTCGGACGGGCGCTGAAGGAGATCACCAAATGCGACAAGCTGAACATCGCCGCGCTCGGCAACATGGTGCCGCAGCTCCATGTCCACATCATCGCGCGGCGCTCCAGCGATGCGGCCTGGCCGCGCCCGGTCTGGGGCGTGATGCCGCCGCTGCCGCACGATCCGGAAGAAGTGCAACAATTCATCAGCGCGCTCCGGCGCAAAATCTGGCTGGGGTAAACCGATGAGCAGCGCCTTCCCACTCGGCCAGCCGGCCTTCGTCAGCCATGTGCTCGACCGCGCCGCGCATCTGCGCATGAACGACGCCAAGCTGATGGCGATGGAGGACAAGAGCGACACGCGCGCCTATGTGGTGCATCGCGATTCGCTGCTGGTGAAGCACGAGGACGGCGGCACCCGCGCGCTCTTGACCATCAAGGAAGCGATTTCGCTCGGCGCCAATGCCGGCACGATCTTTCTCGGCCTGCGCGACGGCGCCGCGGTGTTCGGCATGGGCATCGGCGCGCCAGCGGCTGAGAAGCTGATCGGCCGGCCCGACGCCGGCCTCGCCGAGCTGCGCGGCATGGCGATGCAGGGCGTGTTGCCGCCCGACCAGCTCGCCGCCATCGCGGTGGCGAAGTCGCTGGTCAACTGGCACCAGCGCCATGGCTTCTGCGCCAATTGCGGCGCCCGCACGTCGATGTCGCAAGGCGGCTGGAAGCGCGACTGTCCGAGCTGCAAGGCCGAGCATTTCCCGCGCACCGACCCGGTGGTGATCATGCTGGTGACGGCCGGCGAAAAATGCCTGCTCGGCCGCCAGAAGCAGTTTCCGCCCGGGATGTATTCGTGCCTCGCCGGCTTTGTCGAGGCCGCCGAGACGATCGAGGACGCGGTCCGCCGCGAGATCTTCGAGGAGTCCGGCATCCGCTGCAGCGACGTGCGCTACTACATGACGCAGCCCTGGCCTTACCCATCTTCGTTGATGATCGGTTGTACTGCGATCGCCACCAGCGAGGACATCACCGTCGATCTCACCGAACTCGAAGACGCGCGGTGGTTCTCGCGCGAAGAAGCCACGCTGATGATCAAGCGCGAGCACCCCGACGGGCTGGCCGGACCGCATCCGTTCGCAATCGCGCATCACCTCGTCGGCCGCTGGCTGGAAGGACACTCATGACCCTCACCGCCAAGTCCAATCCGCGCGTCCTGTGCATCGGCATCCCGGTGCGCGACCTCACCTTCCGGATCGAGGCTGTGCCGGGTCGCGGCTACAAGGTGCCGGCGAGCGCCTATCAGGAAATCTGCGGCGGCAACGCGCTCAATGCCGGCATCGGCATCGCCCGGCTCGGCGGCACGGCGCGGATGTGCGGCCCGATGGGCGATTCCGGCGAAGCGGCGTCGCGCTTCATCTTCGACAAGCTCGCAGAGGAAGGCATCGGGACCTCCGGGCTGATCCACATGCCGGGTTTGGTGACGCCGATCTCCGCCGTGCTGGTCGATCCGACCGGCGAGCGCACCATCGTCACCTTTCGCGATCCGAAGCTGTGGGACGTCGAGCTGCCGGCCGCCGACGAGCTGCTGGCCGACTGCGACGCCATCATGATCGAGAGCCGCTGTGGCGCCTTCGCGACGCCGCTGTGCGCCGAAGCGCGCAAGCGCGGCATTCCGGTGGTGGTCGATATCGACAGCGCGATGTCGCTGAATCAGGGCTTGCTCACGGCATCATCGCATCTGATCTTCTCGGCCGAAGCACTGCATGCCACCGCCGGCGTCGAGGACGACGAGGCGGCGCTGAAGAAGGTCGCGGCGCTGACCCACGCCTTCGTCGCCGTCACCCGCGGCCCGAAAGGCACGCTGTGGCTCGACGACCACCAGCAATTCCAGGAGACGCCAGCCTACCCGGTGCACGTCGTCGACACCCTCGGCGCCGGCGATATCTTCCACGGCGGCTTCGCGGTGGCCTTCAGCGAAGGCCAGGACATCCCGAGCGCGCTGCGCTTCGCCTCGGCCGCCGCCGCGCTGAAATGCACCCGGCCGGGAGGCGCATTTGCGTGCCCGAGCCGGGCAGAAGTCGAGGCGTTTCTCGCCGACAAGGCGAAGTAATCAGCGTGGACGCGACTGAGCGAACGCACGCTCACGACCACAGTCGTCATTGCCGGGCTCGCCCCGGCAATCCATCCTCTTCACAAAGACTCTTTGCCCAGCGCGCGCGAGATGGATGCGCGGGTCAAGCCCGCGCATGACGTCGTTTACGGGGGCGAGGGGGTGCCAGAAGTGCGTCGTTATCCCCTGCGAAGGCGGAAGTGACAGTGGCCAAGCCAGCCACATTCTCTGCCGTCATCCTCCGCGAAAGCGGAGGACCTAGTATCCCAGAGCGTTAGCGACAGGTGCAGTGCCAATCAGCGAGCGCTCTGCGATACTGGGTCGCCCGATCAAGTCGGGCGATGACGATGGTGAGAGGGGCGAGCGTCCGGCTTCAGATCGCCAGCTCCGACGACGTCACGCCTCCTCTGGCGACCAGCCCGGCGGCGCCAGCTCGAAATGCTCGAACTGGAATCCTGGCGCCACCGTGCAGCCGACCAGCGTCCACTCGCCGATGGCAGCGGCCGCCTGCCAAGCGTGCGGTGGCACGATGGCTTGCGGCAGCTGGCCCGCGGCGACATCCGGCCCCAGCGTCAGCGCGCGGGCACCGTTGTCGTCGGCGATCTCGAGCGTCAGCGGCGCGCCCGCGTAGTAGTGCCAGATCTCGACCGCATCGATGCGGTGCCAGTGCGAACGTTCGCCGCGCGCCAGCAGGAAGTAGATCGCGGTCGAGCAGCTGCGGCCACCAGGGTCGCAGCGCGGGTCGCGAAACGTCTCGCGGTAATGACCGCCTTCGGGATGCGGCTGCAGATCCAGCCGATCAATCACCTCGGCTGCGGTCAGAGACGAGCTGATCACGAGTTGTTCTTGCGCTCGCGAATCTCGCCGAACACATCGGCGGCGCTTTCACCCGCGAGACCCACCGCCGCCGCGACCGACGGCACGTCGGCGCGCAGGAATACGTTGGCCTGCTTCTCCTCGCCGAGCGTCACCGGAATAGTCGGCTGGCCGGCCGCGCGCTGCTGCTCGACCTGCTTGGCGCGCGCCTGCAGCGCGGCGTTGTCGGGCTCGATGGTCAGTGCGAACTTGACGTTGGAGGCGGTGTATTCGTGGCCGCAATACAGTTTGTAGTCGTCCGGCAAAGCCCGCAGCTTGAGCAGCGACTCCCACATCATCGGATAGGTGCCCTCGAACACCCGGCCGCAGCCGATCGAGAACAGCGTGTCGGCAGCGAACAGCACGCGGTCGTCGTCGAACACGT
Source organism: Rhodopseudomonas telluris (assembly GCF_042432815.1). Lineage (NCBI taxonomy): Bacteria > Pseudomonadati > Pseudomonadota > Alphaproteobacteria > Hyphomicrobiales > Nitrobacteraceae > Rhodopseudomonas > Rhodopseudomonas telluris. Next base: position 9,688 of record NZ_JBHLWM010000001.1, on the reverse strand, counting down.
AGGAAATGTGATCGAGCGTGTGGCCCGGCGTCTCGAACACGCGCGCGGACAGTCCGCCCACCTTGACGACGTCGCCCTCCTCGACCCGCAGGTCGACATCGGCGATCTTGGCGTTGGCGTCGTGCGGCGCGACGACGCGGCACTGATACTTCTGCTTCAGCTCGGCGATGCCGCCGACATGATCGCCGTGGTGATGGGTGACGAGAATGTCCGTCAGCTTCCAGCCTTCCTTCTCGAGCGCCGCGATCAGCGGCGCGGCTTCCGGCGCGTCGATCGACGCGGTGGCGCCGGTCGCTGGATCGTGCACCAGATAGCCGAAATTGTCGGAGAGACAGGGAACGATGCGGATGTCGGCGGCCATGAATTCTCCCGGGATTGGACCGGACGCCGCGCGGCAGGCGGTCGTCGGTCGAACACGACGATAGTCTATCACGGAGGGCAAGGCGGATGAAACGCGGGACACACCGCAGCCCGCTGCACACCGTCGCTTTGCCGGACGCGATGTCGGCATGGTAAAAGCCGTCCATGACGATGGATGTGGTCAACCTGCGCGAATTCTACTCCAGCCGGCTCGGCGTGGTCGCGCGGCGCCTCATCAACCGCGGTATCCAGAAACGATGGCAGGACGCGAAGGGCCAGCGCGTCCTCGGGCTCGGCTATCCGACGCCGTATCTCGGCCTGTTTCGTGACAATTGCGAACGCTGTATCGCGTTCATGCCGGCTGCCCAGGGCGTGCTGAAGTGGCCGACGGCCCGTGCCACGTTGTCGACTTTGGTCGAAGAGCGCGCGCTGCCGCTGCCCGATGCCGCGGTCGACCGCATCCTGCTGGTGCATTCGCTCGAGATGTCCGACGATCCGGAGGCGCTGCTGCGCGAAGTGTGGCGGGTGCTGGCGCCGTCGGGACGACTGCTGGCGGTGGTGCCGAATCGCCGCGGCGTCTGGGCGCGGATCGACAACACACCGTTCGGCCACGGCCGACCGTATTCGCGCTCGCAGATTTCCGATCTGCTGCGCCGAACCTGGTTCACGCCGGTCGGCTGGAGCGAAGCACTGTTCGTGCCGCCACTGGAGCAGGGCTGGCTGATGCGATCGGCGCCGGCCTGGGAACGAATCGGCGGCGCAACCTCGCTGCCGCTGGCCGGGGTGCATGTGGTGGAAGCCACCAAGCAGGTGGTCCGGCCGCTGCCGGCCAAGCGCGAGCGCATCCGGCTGATCCCGTCGCTCGAGCCGTCGCTGGTGCCGTCCCCGATGCAAGCGGACGATCCCGACCTGCCACTGCGGCCACGCTGAAACGCAAAAGGGCCGCGCCGAAGCGCGACCCTTAGGACCAATCGTAGGAAAACGCGGCGTTACTCGCCGCGCGAGGCGTCCTCGGCCGGCGCAGGCGCCGCTGCGGCAGCGGCTTCGCCACGCGGCGTATGCGGACGGCGCCGCCGGCGGGGCGGGAAGCGTTCACCGCCGCCCGCGCCTTCGAACGCTGCGGGAGGCACTTGCGGCTGCGGTCCCGTGATGAACGACGGCAGGCGGTCGACGCCGGCATCGATGCTCGGCTGCGGCTGCTCGGCACGCGGGGTGAACTGCGGCTGCGGGCGATGCTCGCGCGGCTGTGGCTGCTCGCGGGGCTGGAACTGAGGCTGTTCACGGGGTTGATATTGCGGCTGCGGCTGCGCCGGAACGAGGCCCGGCTCGGCGCCGAAGTTCGAGTAATCGGTCTCGTCGTCCTCGCCGTCCGACATGTCGTTGTCGATCCGCGGCAGCTGCTGCTGCGGCTGGTTCTGCCGGAACTGCTCCTGCGCGGCAGCGATCAGACGAAAGTAGTGCTCGGCATGCTGATAATAATTCTCCGCTGCAACCGGATCTCCGGACGAGCGCGCATCACGAGCAAGCTGGACGTATTTCTCGGCGACATGAGAGGCGGTGCCGCGGATCTTGATATCGGGGCCGTTGGATTCGAACACCCGGGTCATCGGGTTCTGGCCGCGCCGATTGTTATTGTTGTTATTGCCGCCGTTATTCCGGTTCCGCAGCCGCTTATTGTTCTGCCCGTTTCTCATGTCTTACCTTTTTACCGAGTCCGATATGTCCCGATGGTGCTGAGTATTTTCAAAGGCCTCTGATCGCCCTGAAGCCAAATTCGGAGCCTGAATGGGCCGTGAGCCCGATCGTCATCCCACGGCTGACCGCCAGGGCGTGCAAGGATATCCGGCCACCGATGCACGGCGCAGGCGGCCTATCCGCAACAGTGACCCGCTCGGTATCGTCAGCACCGCGTGTCGCGTTCAACAAAGACGCGTTCCCCAACTCCGGAGCGCGCCGTGCCGCGCCGGCCGGACCCAACAACGAACCCGCCGCAGCAGGCTCAGCTTCGCTTGCGTGAGTTCTTCAAGCGTAAAATCAGGCTTTCATTCGCTCCGCGGTCGCGAGCAGCACGGCTGGTTCAAAGCCCCTGCGCTCAATCGATCCGCTGGTTTGGAACCCTCGGCAACCGGGTTCTCGATAAGAACTCTGTTCTTTTCTGGCCTATGACCGCGGACCCGCGGGACCAGTCAGGCTTGGCCTGATGTGCTGGTCGGAACGTAGTCGCTCTCGACCGATTTTCCAAGCGTTTTTTGCAATCTATTCCGACGTTAAGCGGGCAATTTGCGGCCGGAGACAACCCGCAAAACGCCTGCCAGATCCGCGCGCGGCGGCTCGACAACGGTCAGCCCGGCAGCCCGCATCAGGGCGGCGACGTCGTCGCTCTGGCCCTGCCCGATCTCGACCACCAGCGCGCCCCCCGGCCGCAGCAATCGCACCGATTCGGGCGCGATCCGGCGATAGGCCTCGAGGCCATCGGGGCCGCCGTCGAGCGCCCGGCGAGGATCGTGGTCCCGCACCTCGGTATCGAGCGCCGCGATGTCGGCCGCCGGAATGTACGGCGGGTTGGAGACGATCAGGTCGAACGGGCCGCTGAGCGCCGACACGTAGTCACAGGACACGAAGCCCGCGCGATCGGCAAGGCCGAGCGCGCCAGCGTTGGCGCGGGCGATGTGAAGCGTTGCGAAGTTGATATCGGTCGCGACGCCGGTCGCACCGCGGCACTCGCTGAGCAACGCCAGCAGGATGGCGCCGGAACCGGTGCCGATGTCGAGAATACGCGGCTGCGAGCGGGCTTCGGCGCGAAGGAACTCCAGCGCCACTTCGACTACGGTCTCGGTGTCGGGGCGCGGCACCAGCGTGTCGGGACCAAGCTTCAGCGGCAGTCCCCAGAACTCGCGCGTGCCCAGAATCCGCGCCACCGGCTCCCCGGCAAGGCGCCGGGCCGCAAAGGCTGCGAGCCGCTCGGCCTCCGGCGGAGTGAGCAGCCGATCGGCTTGCGAAACCAGGCCGGTGAGATCGAGGCCGGTGACCTCGCCAATCAGCAACCGCGCATCGAGGTCAGGAGAGTCGAGGCCGGCATCCTTGAACAGCTTTCCAACCGCGCGGCGCGCCGCCGCCAGCGTCAGGCCCTGGAGCGCAATCGTCACCGAGGCCGCCTTTGCCGGGGCATCGGCGCCGCTGGTCACGCGGCGTCGCTTTGCGCCGCGAGCTGGGCGGCCTGGTGCTCGGTGGTGAGCGCGTCGATCAGTTCGCCCAGCGCTTCGCCGGCGATGACTTGCGGCAGCTTGTACAGCGTCAAGTTGATGCGATGGTCGGTCACCCGGCCCTGCGGGAAGTTGTAGGTGCGGATCCGCTCGGAGCGATCGCCGGACCCGACCTTGGCCTTGCGCTCGGCGGAGCGCGCCGCGTCGAGCCGTTGCTGTTCGGCATCGTAGATGCGCGAGCGCAGGATGTTCATCGCCGACGCGCGGTTCTTATGCTGCGAGCGGCTGTCCTGCATCATCACCACGATGCCGGTCGGCAGGTGGGTGATCCGGATCGCCGATTCGGTCTTGTTGACGTGCTGACCGCCGGCGCCCTGCGCCCGCATGGTATCGATCTTGAGATCATCCGGCTTGATGTCGACGTCGACTTCCTCGACCTCGGGCAGCACCGCCACGGTCGCCGCCGAGGTGTGGATGCGCCCTTGCGTCTCGGTATCAGGCACACGCTGCACGCGATGCACGCCGGACTCGAACTTCAACTTGGCGAAGGCGCCTCGGCCCTTCACCTCGGCGATGATTTCCTTGAAGCCGCCGACGGTGCCTTCGCTCGCCGAAATCACTTCGACGGTCCAGCCCTGCAGCGCGGCAAACTTCTCGTACATCCGGAACAGATCGCCGGCGAACAGCGACGCCTCGTCGCCGCCGGTACCGGCGCGGATTTCCAGCATGACGTTGCGGTCGTCCATCGCGTCCTTGGGCAGCAGCGCCACGCGGATCTGCTGGATCAGTTCGTCCCGGTGCGCGTCGAGCGCGTCGCGCTCGGCCTCGGCCATGGCGCGCATCTCCGGCTCGGTGTCCGGATCTTCGAGCAGTTCGTCCATCTCGCCGAGTTCGTCGCGGACTTCGCGATAGGACTTCACCGCCTCGATCAGCGGGTTGAGCTCGGACAGCTCGCGGGTGATCCGTACATAGTCGGCAGCGCCGACATCGCCGCCCATCAGTTGCGCTTCGAGCGCGGCATGGTGCGCGAGGAGAACGTCGAGCTTGGCTTCGGGCAGGTGGGACATGGATCGATCTCGAAGAACGGATACGGCAAAGCGGCGAACGACGGCGTCGTCACACAGCAGCGTCGCTACAACGGAAGCCGGTGCGCCTCGGCAAATTCCGCTAGCTTGTCGCGGATCGAGACGCTGCCGGCCGGCAGATCGAGCAGCGGCGAGATCGCCGCCTCGGCTTTGGCGGCGTCGAGCTCGAGAATCATCGCCTTTACCGGGCCATGCGACAGCGCCGACACCGACAGCGAACGATAGCCGATCGCGATCAGCGCCAACGCGGCCAGGGGCTGTGACGCCATCTCGCCGCACAGCGACACCGAGCGCTTGGCCGCCTTACCCTTGCGGACGATGTCGCGCAGCGCCCGCAGGATCGGCGCCGACAACGTATCGAACCGGTCCGACACTTTGGAGTTGCCGCGATCGACCGCGAACAGGAACTGGAACAGGTCATTGGAGCCGACCGAGACGAAGTCGACTTTCTTGAGCAGTTCGTCGAGCTGATACAGCAGCGCCGGCACCTCGACCATGGTGCCGACATCGACGCGCTCCGGCAGCGTATGGCCGTGCTGGCGCAGATAGGTCAGTTCGCGCTCGACGATCGACTTGGCGGCGTCGAACTCGGCGACCTCGGAGACCATCGGGAACATGATGCGCAGATAGCGTCCGCCGCCGGCGCGCAGCAGTGCGCGGATCTGGCTGCGCAGCAGGCCGGGGCGGTCGAGCCCGAGCCGGATCGCGCGCCAGCCGAGCGCGGGATTCTCCTCGACCACCGTTTCCATGTAGGGCAGCGCCTTGTCGCCGCCGATATCGAGCGTGCGGAACGTCACCGGCTTGTTGCCGGCGGCGTCGAGCACGGCGCGATACAACGCGAGCTGGTCGCTCGACCGCGGCAGGCTCTGGCCGATCATGAACTGCAGCTCGGTGCGGAACAGGCCGATGCCGGACGACCCCGTGTCCTCGATATGCGGCAGGTCGATCGCCAGACCCGCATTGATCATCAGATCGACCGGCTGGCCGTCCTTGGTGACGCAGGGCAGATCGCGCAGCGCCGAGTACTGCGCCTGCCGCCGGGCGCGAAAACGCACGCGCTCCGCATAGGCGGCTTCGATTTCGGCCGATGGCCGCACATAGATCGAGCCGGATGTTGCGTCGACGATGATCCCGTCGCCCGGGTCGGCGATGCCCGGCGCGTTCGGCACTTCGCCGACCGCGGCGATGCCCAGCGCGCGCGCCACGATCGCGACGTGCGAATTGGCGGTGCCCTCCTCGAGCACGAGGCCGCGCAGCCGCTTGCGGTCATAGTCGAGCAGCGCCGCGGGGCCCATCGAGCGCGCGATCAGGATGGCGTTCTCGGGCAGTTGCTCGCGCGACGGCGCGTGGTTCTGGCCGACCAGCTGGCGCATCAGCCGATGGCCGAGATCCTCGAGATCGTGCAGCCGCTCGCGCAAATACGGATCGGTCGACCGCAGCATCCGCGCGCGCGTATCCGACTGCACGCGCTCGACCGCGGCTTCGGCGGTGAGGCCGGTCGCCACCGCTTCGTGCAACTTGTGCGACCAGCCGTGGTCGTTGGCGAACATCCGATAGGCTTCGAGCACGTCGCGATGCTCGCCGCCGTCGGCGACGTCGCCGCGCTCCAGCATGCGGTCGAGATCCGAGCGCAGATTGGCGAGCGCGGTATCGAGTCGCTTGATCTCCTTCGGCAGATCCTCGGCGATGTAGTTGGTGATGACGACCCGCGGCTCGTGCAGCACGACGTGGCCGAGCGCGATGCCGTCGGACAGCACCGCGCCGGTCTTGTGAATCGAGTGCCGCGCCGCGGGCTCGGCGCCGGGCTGCGCCAGCGCCGAGAGTTCGCCCGACGCGATCATCTCGGCCAGCACCATCGCGGTGGTCTGCAGCGCCTCGACTTCTTCCTCGACGTAAGTGCGCTTGGCGCGGTTCTGCACCACCAGCACGCCGAGCGTGTTGCCGGCGCGCAGGATCGGCACGCCGAGGAACGAGTGATAGATTTCTTCGCCGGTTTCCGGGCGGAACGAGAACGCCGGATGGCTCTGCGCGTCGGAGAGATTCAGCGGCGTCGCTTCGGACGCCACCAGGCCGACCAGGCCCTCATGGGCGCTCAGCACGGTCTGGTGCACAGCTTCGCGGTTCAGACCTTCGGTGGCGTAGAGTTCGAGCGTGTTGTCGACGCGCAGCACGTAGGTGGAGCACACCTCCGCCACCATGTTGGCGGCGATCAGGACGACGATCTTGTCCAGCCGTTCCTGCGCGGAGACTTGCTCCGCCATGGTTTCACGGAGCCGTCTCAGCAAGACGCGGGGGCCGCCCGACGTGCTCCGCATGTGCCGACATCTCCCCTGAAATGACTCACCGCCGCCGATAACGGCGCCGACGACAATCCCTTTCGCCGCCAACGTGACCGGCAGCGAGTCCGCCGGTCCCGACGCTAGCCGGAGCAGGCCGCTTCACCGCCCGCCGACCGGCCTTCGCAACGCAACACAAACCGACTCTTTAGCCGCATCGCCGACGCCGCACGCCCTTCAGGCCGTATAGCGAATTGAGGCTTGATTTGCCAAGCAAAACGCCTGCCACGGGCGGCCGCGAGCCGCGCCGCGCGCCGCCTTAAATCACTACAAAATTGTTCTAAACTTGATCCAATCCATACAACGTATGCAACGTCCGAACCGCGAGCTCGGTATAGGCCGCATCGATCAGCACCGAGAACTTGATCTCCGAGGTCGTGATCGCACGAATGTTGATGTTGCGCGCCGCCAGCGCCGCGAAAGCCTGGGCTGCGACGCCGGCATGGCTCCGCATCCCCGAGCCGATCACCGACACCTTGGCGACGTCGGTCTCTGAGTCGAAGCGGGCGTAGCCGATCTTGTCCTGTGCCGAGGTGATGGTCTGCTTGGCGCGGGCGAAATCGGCGGCCGGCACTGTGAAGGTCAGGTCGGTGGTCTTGCCGTCTTCCGACACGTTCTGGACGATCATGTCGACGTTGATGTTGGCATCCGCCAGCGGCCCGAAGATCGACGCCGCCACCCCCGGCTTGTCCTCGATCCGGCGGACCGAGATCTGGGCCTCGTCCTTCGAGAAGGCGATGCCGGTGACGACGTGGTTCTCCATGATTTTCTCCTCGCTGCAGATCAGCGTGCCCGGCGGCGTGCCGTGCGGATCGATATCTTCGGGTTTGTCGAAGGAAGAGCGCACGAAGATCGGCACGTTGTAGACCATGCCGAGTTCGACCGAGCGGACCTGGAGCACCTTGGCGCCCTGCGAGGCGAGCTCCAGCATCTCCTCGAACGCCACCTTGTCGAGCCGCTTGGCTTTCGGCACCACCCGCGGGTCGGTGGTGTAGACGCCATCGACGTCGGTGTAGATGTCGCAGCGATCCGCCTTCAGCGCCGCCGCGATCGCCACCGCCGAGGTGTCGGAGCCGCCGCGGCCGAGCGTGGTGATGCGATTGGTCTCGGCATTGATGCCCTGGAAGCCGGCGATCACCGCCACTTCCTTGCGTTCATCGAACCGCTTGATGATCTCGCTGCCGTCGATGTCGACGATCCGGGCGGACGCATGAGCGTCGCTGGTGCGGATCGGGAGCTGCCAGCCCTGCCAGGACCGTGCCTGGATACCCAACGCCTGCAGGGCGATCGCGAGAAGTCCCGACGTCACCTGCTCGCCGGACGCCACCACCGCGTCGTATTCGCGAGCGTCGTGCATCGGAGAGGCTTCGGTGCACCAGGCGACCAGCTCGTTGGTCTTGCCGGCCATGGCCGACACCACCACGGCGACCTCATGGCCCGCGTCGACCTCGCGTTTCACATGGCGCGCGACGTTCTGGATGCGCTCGATATTGGCGACGGACGTGCCGCCGAATTTCATCACCAGCCGGCCCATGACGAATAGTGCAATCCCTGCAGACAACGAGTATGGATGGCGCGGAATCCGCCAGTCGGCAGCCGCGTGGCGCGTATACACAGCGGCGCGGTTTCGGGCAAGCAACCGAACGGGCCGGGCGGAACCGGGGCAGGGTTGGGGTGCCCGCGGCATGGCGCGGGCCACGCATTCTGGGAGCACGGCGTATCGCTATGGCATTGCAAAACGAGACCTCCGGCGCGCCGACGTCGACCGTCGACCCCGCCGAGATCGCCAAATTCTCCAAACTGTCGGCCGAATGGTGGGACCCGACCGGCAAGATGGCGCCGCTGCACCGGATCAACCCGCTGCGGATCAGCTTCATCCGCGATGCCGCCTGCCGCAAGTTCGACCGCAACGCCAAGAGCCTGAGCTGCCTGTCCGGGCTGCGGATGCTGGACATTGGCTGCGGCGCCGGTCTGCTGTGCGAGCCGTTTACCCGGCTCGGCGCCCAGGTGATCGGCATCGACCCCTCGGCCACCAACATCGCGGCCGCCAAGCTGCACGCCGACAAGTCGCATCTGGCGATCGACTATCGCAACATCATGGTCGAGGAGATCGACCCGCGCGAGCGCTTCGACATCGTGCTGGCGATGGAGGTGATCGAACACGTCACCGACGTCGGCGCCTTCCTGTCGCGCTGCGCGGCGCTGATGAAGCCGACCGGCATGATGGTGGTCGCCACCCTCAACCGCAATTGGAAGAGCTTCGCGCTGGCGATCGTCGGCGCCGAATATGTGATGCGCTGGCTGCCGCGCGGCACCCATCAATGGGACAAGTTCGTCACCCCGGCCGAACTCGAGCAGCACCTCAACGGCATGCAGCTAGTCGTCACCGAACAGTCCGGCATGGTCTACAACCCGCTCGCCGACCGCTGGAAACTCTCGCCCGACATGGACGTGAACTACATGGTGGTGGCGGAGACGGCGCCGTAGTTATCCTTCCGCGACGGATTGCGTTCTTGCGAAGATGATGGATGCGCGGGTCAAGCCCGCGCATGACGCTTCTTTTTGGGGCGAGTTTTTGCGTCAGATCTGCGTCCAGCGGGTTTGTCGTAAAGCCCCTCCGCTCCCCCGCCGTCATTGCCGGGCTTGATGTTCAGCCCGGAGACATGACCGACAGGTGTTCGGAGACATAGTCGACACATCATAG